>NZ_JAGGOF010000113.1 GCF_018614775.1 Pseudomonas fluorescens | reverse complement strand
TTGGTCAGCCATGCCCGGCCAGCGTCCCTGGCTTTCCTGATCGGACCCGAGGGTGGTTTGTCCGACGCGGAAGTCGAACAGGCCAGGACCGCCGGCTACCACGCCGCCCGCCTCGGCCCCCGGGTGCTGCGCACCGAAACCGCGCCCGTGGTGGCGCTGGCGGTAGCACAGCAGTTGTGGGGGGATTTCTAAACCACCATGAAAAAACCCTGTGGGAGCGAGCCTGCTCGCGATGGCGGTGGGTCAGTGTGCAAGTGTGTGACTGATACACCGCCATCGCGAGCAGGCTCGCTCCCACAGGGGTTACAGCTTTTGCAACGCCAGGTTCAGCGCCAGCACGTTCACCACCGGCGGCCCCACCAGGGGTTGCTCGGTGTGGGCATCAAGCAGTTGCTGCAACGTCAAGGCCGGCAGGTTGCGCGCTGCGGCGACACGCGCCAGTTGATAGGCAATCGCGGCCGGTGGCAAGTGCGGGTCCAGGCCGCTGCCGGAGGTGGTCAGCAGCGCCAGCGGGACCGGGCCCTGGCCGGGGACTTGCAGTCGGTCTGCATCAGCGATCACCCGAGCAGCCAAGGCTGGATTGCTCGGGGAAAGGTTGCTCGCACCGCTGGCGACCGTGGCAAAAGCGCCGGCCGATGGTCGTGGATGAAACCAGGCATCGCCAGTGAAGTCCTGGGCAATCAGCAGTGAGCCGCGGACCTTGCCGTCGGCATCGACCACCAGGCTGCCGTTGGCCTGGGCAGGAAAGGCGACTTGCGCGATGCCCGTCACCAGCAGGGGGTAGGCGACGCCGGTGAGCAGGGTCATCAGGAGTAACAGGCTCAGGGCCGGGCGAATTGACTTGAACATCCCAAAATCCTCAGTTGGAAAACACATCTGTGGCGAACCGCAGCCACCACCTCAAACCCACCTCAGCGCTGTCAACGCCATATCAATCACCTTGATCCCCACAAAGGGCACCAAAATTCCGCCCAGGCCATAGATCAGCAGGTTGCGTCGCAGCAACGCCGCCGCGCTCGCCGCTTGCACCCGCACGCCGCGCAGGGCCAGCGGGATCAGCACCACGATGATCAAGGCGTTGAAGACGATGGCCGACAGGATGGCGCTCTGCGGACTGCTCAGGTGCATCACGTTCAGCACGCCGAGCTGTGGATAAATCGAGGCGAACAGCGCTGGCAGGATTGCGAAGTACTTGGCGATGTCGTTGGCAATGGAAAACGTCGTCAGGGCGCCACGGGTGATCAGCAACTCCTTGCCGATCTGCACCACATCCAGCAGTTTGGTCGGGTCACTGTCGAGATCGACCATGTTGGCGGCCTCCCGCGCGGCTTGCGTGCCGTCGTTCATCGCCATGCCGACATCGGCCTGGGCCAGGGCTGGAGCATCGTTGGCACCGTCGCCGCACATCGCCACCAACCGACCGTCATTCTGCTCATGACGGATACGCGCCAGCTTCTTCTCCGGCGTGGCCTCGGCCAGCACGTCGTCGACGCCCGCTTCGGCGGCAATCGCAGCGGCGGTCAGCGGGTTGTCGCCGGTCACCATCACCGTGCGGATTCCCAGCTTGCGCAGCTCGGCAAAGCGCTCACGGATGCCCGGCTTGACCACATCCTTGAGATGAATCGCGCCCAGCAGCCTGCTGTCGACGCACACCAGCAACGGCGTGCCGCCACTCTGGGCGATCTGATCGACTTCCCGGGCCAGCGCGGGCGGCAACTCACCGCGTGACAGGCCGATAAAAGCCAGTAACGAATCAACGGCGCCCTTGCGGTAGATGCGGCCCTGATAGTCGACACCGGACAAGCGGGTCTCGGCGCTGAACGGCACCGCAGTCAGCGTGTCGACGCCGGGCTCGGGCAGCGGGTGCAAACCGCGCAAGTACTCGACAATGGACTTGCCCTCGGCCGTATCGTCGGCCAACGACGCGAACAGCGCGCCCTCGGCCAGCTCGTTGGCGCCTACACCGGGGGCGGCATGGACCGCTGCGCAACGACGATTGCCAAAGGTGATGGTGCCGGTCTTGTCCAGCATCAGCACGTGCACATCCCCCGCCGCCTCCACCGCGCGGCCGGACTTGGCGATCACATTCAGGCGCACCAGCCGATCCATCCCGGCGATGCCGATGGCCGACAGCAACCCGCCGATGGTGGTGGGAATCAAGGTCACCAGCAGCGCCACCAGAAACACCAGCGGCAGGCTGCCGTTGGCGAAATGAGCGAAGGGTTGCAGGGTCACCACCACCAGCAAGAAGATCAGCGTCAGGCCGATCAGCAGGATATCCAGCGCCACTTCGTTCGGCGTCTTCTGGCGCTTGGCGCCTTCCACCAAGGCGATCATGCGGTCCAAAGTGGATTCGCCGGGGTTGCTGGTGATGCGCACCAGCAGCCAGTCCGAGACCAGCCGCGTGTTGCCGGTGACCGCCGAACGATCGCCGCCGGATTCGCGAATGACCGGTGCCGACTCACCGGTGATCGCCGCTTCGTTGACCGCCGCAATGCCTTCGATCACTTCACCGTCGCCGGGGATCATCTCCCCGGCCACGACGCGTACCACATCGCCCTTGCGCAACCGGGTAGCGGGGATCACTTCGAATCCGCTGGCGGTGCGGCGGCGTGCACTCAAGCCTTCGCTGCCGGCCTTGAGGCTGTCGGCCCGGGCTTTTCCACGCCCTTCAGCCAGGGCTTCGGCGAAGTTGGCAAACAGCACGGTGAACCACAGCCACAGCGCGATCTGCGCGGCCACGAACGTCGGCACCGCGCTGTCGGGTACGAAGCACAACACCGTGGTGAGGATCGCCGTCAGTTCCACCACCAGCATCACCGGGGCACGGTGCAACTGGCGCGGGTCGAGCTTGACGAACGCCTGCAACAAGGCCAGGCGCCACAGCGACGAAACGTTTGTCTTGGGTTGCTCCGGCGCCTTGGCGACGACGGCTTTGCTCATTGGCATATTCATCATCAGTTCCTCAGAAGCCCATGCTCAAGTGTTCGGCAATCGGCCCCAGGGCCAGGGTCGGCAAGAAGGTCAGGCCGCCCACCAGCAGGATGGTCACGGTCAACAGGGTGACGAACAGCGGGCCATGGGTGGGAAAGCTGTTCTGCCCGATCGGCGCGGTTTTCTTCAACGCCAGGCTGCCGGCCAATGCCAGCACTGGCAGGATGTAGCCGAAACGGCCGATCAACATGCCCAGGCCGAGCATCAGGTTGTGAAAGGGTGTATTGGCGCCGAAACCGCCAAAGGCCGAGCCGTTGTTCGCCCCCGCCGAGGTGTAGGCGTACAGCAACTGGCTGAAACCGTGGGCGCCTGGGTTGCTCACCGCCGCGGCCGGCCCGGGCAGGCTCGCGGCGATGGCAGCGAGCACCAGCACACTCACCGGCATCACCAGCAGCGTCATCACCAACAACTGCACTTCCCGGGCGCCGAGCTTCTTGCCCAGGTATTCCGGCGTGCGACCAATCATCAGCCCGGCCAGGAACACCGCAATCAACACGTTCAGCAACATGCCGTAGAGGCCGGCGCCAACGCCGCCGAAGATCACTTCGCCGACCATCATGTTCACCAGCGCCACCATGCCGCTGAGGGGGTTGAGGCTGTCGTGCATGGCGTTGACCGAGCCATTGGAGGCTGCGGTGGTGGTCACCGACCACAACACCGTGGCGGTGGTGCCGAAGCGCGCTTCCTTGCCTTCCAGTGGCGCAGTCTGTTCGACGGCGGCGTTGTTCAGCGCCGGGTTGGGCTGGTATTCGGCCCACATCGAGGTGGCGCCGCCGATCAGGAACAGCACGAGCATGCAGGCGATGATCGCCCGGCTCTGGCGCAGGTCCTTGACGTAATGGCCGAAGGTGAACACCAGGGCGGCGGGAATCAGGATGATCGAAGCGAGTTCGAACAAATTGCTCCAGGCCGTCGGGTTCTCGAACGGGTGCGCCGAGTTGACGCCGAAGAACCCGCCGCCGTTGGTGCCCAATTGCTTGATCGCAATCTGGCTGGCCGCCGGGCCCAAAGGGATGACCTGATCGGCGCCCTGCAAGGTCATGCCGTGCACATAGTGGGCGAAGGTCTGCGGCACGCCCTGCCACACCAGGAACAGCGCCAATAACAGGCACAGCGGCAACAGTCCATAGAGGGTGGCGCGGGTCATGTCGACCCAGAAATTGCCCAGCGTCGCGGCGCTCTTGCGCCCGATCCCCCGGCATAGGGCTACCAGCACAGCCAGGCCAGTGGCAGCGCTGACGAAGTTCTGCACCGTCAGGCCGATCATCTGACTCAGGTAACTTAGCGACGCTTCGCCGCTGTAGGACTGCCAGTTGGTGTTGGTCATGAAACTCACGGCCGTGTTGAAGGCTTGCGGCCACTCCATGTCGGGCAGTTGCTCGGTATTGAGCGGCAGATGCCCTTGCAGCAGGAGAATCGCGAACAACAGCGCAAACCCCGCCAGGTTGAACGCGAGCAAGGCCAGGGTGTACTTCTGCCAACTCTGCTCAGCCTGGGGATCAACCCCCGCCAGCCGATAACAACCCCGCTCCACCGGCCCAAGCACGGGTGAAAGCCAAGTGCGCTGGCCTTCCATCACCCGGTAGTAAAAACGCCCCAGCAACGGTGCGGGAATCAGCACCAAGGCGAAAAAGGCCAGGATCAGCCCGTAGTCATAACCGTGCATAGCCGCTCCTAGTTCCGATCCGCGCGCAACAGCGCAACCAGCAGATAAATGAACAGCGCCACTGCGAGCAGCAGCGACACCCCGTCCAGGACATTCATGGGATTTCTCCGTGATACGGCGTCGTGCCGTGTGTGGAGTGATTGTCGGCAGGAAGGGTGTAAAGGAACGAGATCGAGAGAGGGGTTAGGGGATAAAGAAAGTGTAAAAAACAGGTTTTCTGGGTGGCTGGGCTGGCCCCATCGCGAGCAGGCTCGCTCCCACATCTGGACCTGTTGTGACCACACAGTCCGGATTCGCTCAAAAGCTCCTCTGTGGGAGCGAGCCTGCTCGCGATGGGGCCAGCCCAGGCGCAGACGCTCTGAACTGGAGCACAAAATTAAGCCATCCGGTAGCGAACATCCCCGATACGACAGGATTTCACCCATTACGACCGCCCCAGCCACACTGGCACGCCCACTGCACTGTCCCTCGCCAGCGCTTTTGCTACGGATCGAGGGCAACCACCCATGAACACCCAACTCAAACCCACACTAGGCACCCTGCACTTATGGGGCATTGCCGTCGGGCTGGTGATCTCCGGCGAATATTTCGGCTGGAGCTACGGCTGGGGCGTTGCCGGGACGCTGGGCTTTCTGGTGACGTCATTCATGGTCGCGGCCATGTACACCTGTTTCATCTTCAGTTTCACCGAACTGACCACCGCCATCCCCCATGCCGGTGGGCCGTTTGCCTACAGCCGTCGCGCCTTCGGCGAGAAAGGCGGACTGATCGCCGGATTGGCAACGCTGATTGAGTTCGTCTTCGCGCCGCCCGCCATCGCCTTGGCCATCGGGGCCTACCTGAATGTGCAGTTTCCGGCCCTGGACCCGAAACACGCAGCGGTCGGTGCCTATATCGTGTTCATGGGCCTGAATATCCTCGGGGTCAAACTGGCCGCGACGTTCGAGCTGATTGTCTGTGTTCTGGCGGTGGCCGAATTGCTGGTGTTCATGGGCGTCGTCGCCCCGGCCTTCAGCTTCAGCCATTTCGCCTTGAACGGCTGGGCCGGCTCCGACGTGTTCGGCGCACCGGCCATCGCCGGGATGTTCGCTGCCATCCCTTTCGCCATCTGGTTCTTCCTGGCAATTGAAGGCGCGGCCATGGCCGCCGAAGAAGCCAAGGACCCGAAACGCACGATTCCCAAGGCCTACATCAGCGGCATCCTGACCCTGGTGGTGCTGGCCATGGGCGTGATGTTCTTCGCCGGCGGCGTCGGCGACTGGCGCACCCTGTCGAACATCAATGATCCACTGCCCCAAGCCATGAAAACCGTGGTCGGCGACAGCTCCGGGTGGTTGCACATGCTGGTGTGGATCGGCCTGTTCGGCCTGGTGGCGAGTTTCCACGGCATCATCCTCGGCTACTCGCGGCAATTCTTCGCCCTGGCCCGCGCCGGCTACCTGCCCGCCTCCCTCGCCAAACTGTCACGCTTTCAGACACCGCACCGCGCCATCATCGCCGGTGGCGTGATCGGCATCGCCGCCATCTACAGCGACGGCCTGATCAACCTCGGCGGCATGACCCTGACGGCGGCGATGATCACCATGGCCGTGTTCGGCGCCATCGTCATGTACATCATGAGCATGCTCAGCCTGTTCAAACTGCGCAAAACCGAACCCAACCTGGAACGTACTTTCCGCGCGCCGGGCTACCCCATCGTGCCGGGGATCGCCCTGGTGCTCGCGGTGGTGTGCCTGGTGGCGATGGCCTGGTTCAACGCATTGATCGGGGCGATCTTCCTCGGATTCATGGCGGTGGGATTCCTGTATTTCCTGCTCACCGCCCAACTGCGTGCCGATGCGCCGGCTGATGCGATGCTGACCGGGCTTTGAGGACCCAGGCCGAACGGGCGTAGTATGGAACCACTGCGAACAACCTTCGCTCATAAGTGGTAAGCGCGGCAGATTGGCGAACAGACGCCCACTGGCCGCGCCCTCAAGGAGAGCCCTATGCCCTGGTATGCCTGGTTGATTCTGATTGTTGCAATCGGCTCGATCGTTGGTGGTCTGATGATGCTGCGTGACACCGCCAACAAGGTCGAACTGACGGATGAACAGCGCAAGCGCGTTGCCGA
Source organism: Pseudomonas fluorescens (assembly GCF_018614775.1). Lineage (GTDB taxonomy): Bacteria > Pseudomonadota > Gammaproteobacteria > Pseudomonadales > Pseudomonadaceae > Aquipseudomonas > Aquipseudomonas fluorescens_BY. Next base: position 43,821 of record NZ_JAGGOF010000113.1, on the reverse strand, counting down.
ACGCAATGCCGAGATGGATGCGAAGGAAGCGAAGGATCGCTGAGCTGCTTTTGCGGCGAGGGAGCTTGCTCCCGCGCCGCAGAAAGCCGGCGTCTACTGCATCACTTTTCCCAATCCGCCTTGGCAATGTGCAAGCCATGCAACCCCTTGTATGCCGCCCGCTCAGGCTGGCTCCAACCCTCCAGCAACGAATCCTCCAAGCGATAGATCTCGACCCCCAACGGACGGCAGACACTCAGCGGATCCTGAGCCTCAGGCCCCCACATCGCCAGCGACAGATCACCGCCAGGGCAAGTGGACAGCGCACACAGCAAATCAATCTCGGCAAAAAACTCCAGATAATCGCCTTTCTGCGCCGGACAGGCCTTCATGAAATACATGTCGTCATGGTTGAGCCCGGTGCACTGAAAGATATTCAGCACATCGTGGACATCGAACTCAGTCAAGCCATGAGGCAGCACCGCACGCGTCAGGTTCGAGTGGCAGTGATGATGGAAATCCTCCCCCGTCAGCATCTTGTTCACGTAAGGATCGCAGCGCGTCCCCAGCAGATCGTGCAACCGCCCGCCGTGCTCGTCGATGCCATAACCGGCGAGGCTGTCATCGGTGATGGTCACCAGCGGTCGCAGGAACGGCAGGTTAGACCACAACCGATCATGGGTGCTGACATGCGCGCCCTGAAGCTGACGCGTGCGCGCCGCCCACAGCCGTTCCCGCGGGTCGTGAGCGTTCCAGACGTTGAAGTCGCCCACCTGCGGGCCCACCGGGGTGGTGACGCGGAATACGTGACCGGCTGGAACGTGCCAGGCGCGGCCGGTGCGGATGGGGATTTCGAACTGTTCGATCAGGGTGCGCTGGTCCTGCTGGGTGCGGATGCGGTCGTAGAAGGGCTTGTCTATCTGCAGGGCTGAGCCTTTGCTGACTTGGTAGGCGGGTGGGTAGTCTTTGTACATCGGAGACGCCTCGCGGTGGGAGTGACGGGATGAGCATTTTGCAAATGCGGATACTCGCGTGATCGAAATCAGGCCCGTTCGTGCACGGGAACCCAATTACCTCCGACCAGCTTAGCCCTTCAATCCCAAACTTAATTGTTAAAAGATCTACAAAGGGTACAGCGTACCCAGAGGTCGAGAAACCGGTTGGGCGAACACTCAACCGCTTCTGCGCCCACCGATGGATAAATCTCCACGAAAAGGGTGACGCTTCCTCCCGCGCAGATTAATATGCCAATGGCATAGGCGTTGTGCAGTAGTTGCCCCTCCCCTTTCCTGACACGCCAAAGATAAACAGACCCGTATTTTTATTAGAGTTTTCAAATCGATTTAGCGTCATAGGAAAGCACACTTGAAAAAAGTCGCAATACTTCAATCCAACTACATCCCTTGGAAAGGGTATTTTGACATCATCGCCTCAGTCGACGAGTTCGTTTTATATGACGACATGCAATACACGCGGCGTGACTGGCGAAACCGGAATCAAATTAAAACGCCACAGGGTCTACAATGGCTGACCGTCCCTGTTCTAGTGAAAGGCAAGTACCATCAGAAAATCAGAGACACTGAAATCGATGGTACGGAATGGGCCGCAGCCCATTGGAGAGCATTGATTCAAAATTATAGTCGTGCGCCCCATTTCCATGAAATTGCAAAATGGCTCGAACCCCTCTACGTGGAAGAGTCCTACAGCCACCTTACAGTGCTAAATCAGCGATTCATCCAAGCAGTTTGCGATTACCTGGGAATCACTACTTCTATCAGTCATTCGTGGGACTACAACCTGGTCGACGGTCAAACTGAACGCCTTGCAGATTTATGCGCGCAGGCAGCGGGCACTGAATATGTCTCTGGTCCAGCAGCAAAAAATTACATAGACGAAAAAATATTCGAAACAATGAATATACAACTGACTTGGTTTGACTATGCAGGCTATCCGGAGTACCCGCAACTATGGGGAGAATTCACCCATGCCGTCACCATTCTTGATCTCCTTTTCAACTGCGGAAAAGATGCTCATCGCCACATGAGGCATGTTACCCAATGAAACTATCCATCGTTGCGACCCTTTATCAGTCGGCCTCGTATATCGAGGAGTTTCATTCGCGAGTGAGCGCCGCCGCCATGGAGTATGTAGGAGACGCCTACGAAATCGTACTCGTGAACGACGGCTCCCCTGACAATAGCCTGGATATTGCCGTTTCGCTTACCGAACGAGATCATCGCGTGGTGCTGGTAGACCTTTCGCGAAACTTTGGCCACCATAAGGCCATGATGACCGGCTTATCCCACTCGAAAGGAGATCAGGTATTTCTAATAGACAGCGATCTTGAAGAAGAACCGGAATGCCTGCTCAGCTTTTCCGAACAACTCCATCAAGTGGGCTGCGACGTTGTCTATGGCGTTCAGGAGACCCGCAAGGGAGGCTGGTTCGAACGCTGGAGCGGTCGTTGGTTCTATCGTTTCTTTCAGGCCCTCACAGGGATGGCATTACCTGAGAACATCGTCACAGCCAGATTGATGACACGCCGTTACGTAGACGCCTTACTGCAGCATAAAGAGCGGGAAGTGTTCCTTGCGGGACTTTGGCACATCACTGGATTCGATCAGCAGCCGCAAAGCATCCAGAAGAACAATACCAGCCAAACCACCTACACACTCAGAAGAAAAATGTCGGTACTGGTTAATTCGGTAACCTCCTTCAGCAATGCACCGCTGGTCGGCATATTCTACATTGGCATCACCATTTCTTTTATCGCACTGCTGTATATTGCTTATTTAATCGCGCACTGGATGTTTCTGGCAACGCCCCTGAGCGGATGGACATCAGTCATGGCTTCCATCTGGCTGTTAGGAGGCATGATCATCTCGTTTATCGGAGTAGTGGGTATTTATCTTTCCAAGATATTTTCCGAAACCAAACAACGCCCCTACACCATTGTGAGGCAGATTTATGCACAGCGCCAAGACTGAACTGCTTGACGAAGTAGCAAGCTATTATTCACAAAAGCTCAAGCAACATGGCGAAACGCCGAGCGGTGTGGACTGGAACAGCGAGCAAGGCCAAGCACTACGCTTCGATCAACTGTGCAAAATTTTTCACGGCACACAGCCATTTTCTATTAATGACCTGGGTTGCGGTTATGGCGCGCTGGTCGATTACCTGAATACAAACAACCACGATTTTTCTTATCTGGGCGCGGATGTTTCGACAGCCATGATCGATGCCGCGACGAAGCGCTATATCGGGTTTTCTGGCGCTCGCTTCATTGCGGCTTCCGAGCCCGACGCGATAGCAGATTACGGCGTCGCCAGCGGTATTTTCAATGTTCGCCTGGGTCGATCGGACGCGGAATGGCTGGCTTACCTCGAAAACACCCTGGATGTACTGGAGCGTACGAGCCGCCTGGGGTTCGCCTTTAATTGTCTGACTTCTTATTCTGATGAAGACAAGAAACGGGATGACTTATACTACGCGGATCCCTGTCGACTGTTTGATTTATGCAAGCGACGCTATTCTCGACACGTTGCGCTCCTGCATGATTACGGCCTGTATGAGTTCACGCTGCTGGTGAGGAAAATGTGATGAAAAAAAAGCTCGTCATTTTTGGCTCAGGCGACATCGCAGAACTAGCCTACTTCTACTTCAATACCGACTCCACGTACGAAGTCGTGGCTTTTACTGTGGACGCTAGCTATATCTCCAACCCTGTTTTCTGTGGACTACCTGTCATTGCTTTTGAGAGCATTGCAAACCACTACTCTAGGGAACATCACGAAATGTTCATAGCCCTGAGCTACTCAAAGTTGAATGCGGTACGCAAGGAAAAATACAGTGTCGCAAAAGCGCTCGGCTATACACTTGCCAGTTATGTCAGCAGTCATGCAACCGTACTAAATGAGGGAAGGATCGGGGACAATTGCTTCATTCTTGAAGACAACACCATCCAACCCTTTGTCACCATAGGAAATAACATCACCTTGTGGAGCGGCAATCATGTAGGCCATCACTCTACGATCAGCGACCATACATTTATAGCGTCTCATGTGGTTATCTCTGGCGGCGTTCACATCGGCGAACAGTGCTTTATCGGGGTCAATGCCACACTACGTGATCATATAAAGGTGGCGGACAGATGCGTCATTGGTGCCGGCACCTTACTGTTGGCTGACGCCGAGCAGGAGGGCGTATTTATTGGGACGGCAACTGAACGTTCAAAAGTGCCAAGCAGTAAATTGAGAAAAATATGAGATCTCGGTGGAAGAAACTTGGCCAATTGTACGCCGCTAAGAGTGTGCCCCCCCATCCCAAGTTGATATCTCATGCTGCCAACCCGTTGCCGGTGCATCTACACGATGATGTCTTTCGCGTTTTTTTCAGCGGCAGGGATTGTAACAATCGCTCCTCCATTGGCGCCGTGGACATCGACATTGAACAAAGGAGGATCATCAAGGAGCACCCCCAGCCGTTCCTGGAACACGGTCCCAAAGGCAGTTTTTACGCCGACGGTGTGAGCATTGGTAATTGTTATACCGTCGGCGACGTGCACTACATGCTTTTCATGGGATGGCAATCACCCGATAATCAGCATTGGAGAGGAGACGTCGGAAGGCTGATCGTCAACGGAGATGCCACGCTGGCACTCGATAGCGAAGTTCCGTTCATGGCCGCTAACGAGATCGATCCCATCAGCCTTTCCTACCCATGGGTACTTGAGAATGGAAGCGGTGGCTATGAGATGTGGTATGGATCGACTCTCTCCTGGGATTCCGAAAACGGTGAAATGATCCACGTCATCAACTCGGCACACTCCCATGACGGAAACCATTGGCACCGTAACGGCCTGGCGATCCCCTTCAAACTGGGTGTAGCCCAGGCGTTTTCACGTCCCACCGTTGCAGAGAATCCTTCGGGCGGTCTGGAGATGTGGTTTTCATACCGCAGCGGTGTCGGGGACACCTATCGCATCGGCTACGCTACCACCGATGGTGGTACACAATGGCGATTGGCACTGGAGGAAAGCGGTATTGATGTATCCCCAGATGGATGGGATTCGGAAATGATCGAATACCCATTTGTATTTGATCATAGAGGTAAGAGATACATGCTTTATAACGGTAACAGTTATGGTAAAACCGGTTTCGGCTTGGCTGTACTGGAGAGGCGTTAATGGCCAACGCATTCAATTATATCTATATACTTGCAACCATCGCTTTTACAGTTTACGGACAGCTTATTCTAAAACTTAGAATATCTAAATTAGGCCCACTTCCTGCCGACCCCCTCCAAAAAATAAAATTCCTGTTATTACTTCTATTAGACCCGGGTATTTTTTCGGGTTTCGCAGCTGGCTTCCTAGCCTCCCTCGCTTGGATGGCAGCGATGACGAAATTTGATCTTAGTCACGCTTACCCATTCATGAGCCTCAATTTCGTTGTGGTCTTGCTGTTAAGTGGATGGATTTTAAGCGAGCCCATGACACTTCAGAAAGCTATGGGCGTGGCGTTGATTGTTCTTGGGACTGTCGTGGCCGCCCGCGGGTGATTCCCGCCATCCAGAACAGGAAGAGGCCAATCAACTCGAACGGCCTCCCCTCATTGCTACATCAGTTTAGTTCCAGCTTGTCGCGATTCCTGTCCAAGATCGCCTTGCCAATCCCCTTGACCTCCAGAAGTTCGTCTACCGAAGAGAAAGCTCCATTACTGTCGCGATATGCAACAATGGCTTTGGCCTTTGCCTCGCCTACTCCAGCCAAATCGCGCTGCAATGTAGCGGCATCCGCGCTATTGAGGTCCACCTTGGCGCCTTGCGGGTTGGCCGACACTTCTACCACGTGCGGTGTAGCTGTTGCTTCGGGCTTGGCCACAGGCGCGGCGATCGCCGCTGTAGAGGCCAGAAGGGCAAAAATCAGAGAGTAGAAATAGCCAGTACGCATACGTGACGCTCCATCAGATCGTTAAGAGAGAAGCAGCTTTTCCCAAGCTGCCTCTGAAACTTAGGCGATGATGAATGGCTGTCAAAAATGTGTACGTTACGGCGTGTGTAGAAATCAGGGTTCGAGGCGGTGCTGCTGGTAGATCCAGTCGACTATCTCCCCATCCGGGGCATAACCACTGACAGTATCCCGAAGCAATTGACGGACTCTCGCATAGTCATCGTTTTCAATGGCGACCAGCAACTCGCCTAGCTTGAGCTTCAGCACCTCCCAAGGCAAATGATCCTCGTTGGCACTCATGATCATCGAGTGCTGGGTCGAAACGACGTTGTCGCCAATCAGTAACTCTTCGTAAAGCTTTTCGCCCGGACGCAAGCCCGTGAACTCGATTGAAATATCACCATGAGGGTTCTTTTCCGAACGCACGCTCAAGCCGGACAAGTGGATCATTTTTTCCGCCAGCTCGACAATCTTCACCGGCTCGCCCATGTCCAGCACGAAGACATCCCCTCCCAAGCCCATGGAGCCGGCCTGGATCACTAACTGGGCTGCTTCGGGGATGGTCATGAAATAGCGTGTGATCTTGGGATGGGTGACGGTCAATGGACCGCCAGACTTGATCTGCCTATGGAACAGGGGAATAACCGAACCGGACGAGCCGAGTACATTGCCAAACCTGACCATGGTGAAGCGGGTTTTATTGACGCGCGAGACATTAGCCTGATCGCCGAACAGCACAGGCGCCAACTCCCGACTGAGAGCTTGCAAGGTCAACTCCGCAAGGCGTTTGGTGCTGCCCATCACATTGGTAGGTCGCACGGCCTTGTCCGTTGAAATCAGCACAAAGTTCGACACGCCCGCCTGCAACGCTGCCTGCGCCGTGTTTAGCGTACCCATCACATTGTTGATGACGCCTTCGGCGATATTGTGCTCGACCATAGGCACATGTTTATAGGCAGCGGCGTGATAGACCGTGTCGACATTCCACGTCTTCATCACGTCCAGCAGCTTGTCCTGATCCCGCACCGACCCGAGGATAGGCAACAGGCGAACTGACAGGGACTCCCGGGCGATCCGAGGTTCCAGCTCGGAAAGAATGCTGTAGAGATTGAATTCACTATGCTCGAAAAGCAGCAGCGTCGTGGGCTTCAACATCAGGATCTGCCGGCACAGTTCGGAGCCGATCGAGCCGCCCGCCCCGGTAACGAGCACCGTCCGGCCCGCGATACAATGCTCAAGCAGATCAGCTTGCGCAGGGACCGAGTCACGTCCCAGGAGGTCCGCAATATCCACCTCCTGGATATCATCTACCTTGACCCTCCCGCTGGCCAGATCCATGAAACCGGGAACGCTGCGCACATGCAGCGGAAACCCTTCGAGCAACGTCAATATTTCCCGACGACGCCCCCGAGATAATGACGGGACAGCCAGCAGGATCTCCTGGGCACCGGTTGTATCGATCATCTTCTGGATATGCTTCGGCTCGTAGACCTGCAATCCTGCAATCACACGGTCCGCAATACTGATGTCATCATCGATGAATGCAACCGGTCGCATGGCGCGCCCCATGCGCAAGGCAGCCACGAGTTGGTTACCGGCGGCCCCGGCGCCATAGATGGCGACCCTTGGTAGGCCATCGTCGCGGCTGGTAAAGGGTACATGCTGCGCTGCAGAGAACCAGTCCCCCAGGAAGTATTGCCGCATCATCAGGCGCAGGCCGCCAATCATGATCAGGCTGAGCCACCAATAATTGAAAATGATAGAGCGCGGTACGACGGTCTTATGGTTGCTGTACCAATACACTACGAGAGCCAGCAGCAAAGCCGAGAGACTGACCGCTTTGCAGATTGTGATCAGCGCATCATTGCCAAAATAACGCATGACGGCGCGATACATACCGAAGCGGATGAAAATCGGAATAGCGATCAGGGGGGCAGAGCCGAAAAGCCACAGATGAGTTTTTATCGGATTGGCCAACCCCTCGACACCGAGCCGAACAACGAACGCAAGCCATAGGGCAAACCAGACTAGCAGGATATCTGTCGCCACTTGAAGTGCTCGCTTGTGGCGCCTAGGCAATCCCAGCAAGGTGATCCTCAGCGTATCCAGTATCTCTTTACGCACCGTGGTCTGCTCCTGTCGCAAATCCGCTTCTACTGGGGGCATGCGCTTCATGCATCACTGATAAAACAATCATTAAGAACATGTCCGTACCAGCATCCAAGATTAGTCCCTCTCTGCTGGTCCGTGTGAATATGGCGTTAACCGCATTGGCGAAAAGCTAAGGCACGTGCACCTCGCTGCCCTGGATCAACCGATCCTAGAGCAACCGAACGGGCCGGCATGAGGAGGTTCAGGCGCATGCGCCCGTATGTTACTGGCAGCGCTGAGCAACCTGCCATAGTACGACGAGAAATCTTCATTCGGAAGGCGTCAAAGCTGATGATGGCTGAGTGAGGCGCTAACCGTGATCTCCGCCCACCGACCGAGGTGCGCTGGCTGAATACTTATGATCGAACGCTCCTTTCTACGCTTCTGTATCCGGCTTGTACCCAGTACGATACGCGCGCGCCAGCAAGGCCCGATTATAAAATGGAGCATGACCCACAATGACGTCTCTAGCTCAGCAGGAAACCCTGCTGCCTATACATCGACTCAGCCACCCAAAATATCGCGCTGATATCGATGGACTTCGCGCCATCGCTGTACTTTCAGTTGTTCTGTTTCACGCGCTCCCTTCAATGGTACCCGGTGGCTTTATTGGCGTGGATGTATTTTTTGTCATTTCAGGCTATCTCATATCGACCATCATCTATGGCAGCCTGGATGATAAAGTATTCAGCTTCAGAGAGTTCTATGCTCGCCGAATAAAGAGAATATTTCCCGCCTTACTTCTGGTACTCCTCAGTTGTTTTGCCTTCGGCTGGTTTACGCTGTTCGCAGACGAGTTCCAACAGCTAGGTAAACACCTTGCCGGTGGTGCGGTTTTTATTTCGAACATCTTGCTATGGGATGAGAGTGGCTACTTTGATACAAGCGCGGAGATCAAACCGCTGCTGCATCTTTGGTCACTGGGTATCGAAGAGCAGTTTTATATTTTTTGGCCTGTCATCCTCTGGGCCATCTGGAAATTACGGGCAAATATTCTGCTGGTGGCTTTGATTGCAGCCGGCCTTTCGTTCGGCTGGAACATCACCCATGTTGCCAGTGACTCAGTAGCTGTGTTCTATCTGCCACACACCCGGGTTTGGGAGCTTCTGATCGGCTCCATCCTTGCTTACTTCAGCCTGTACCGTCCAAGCCACCCCTTGCAAAGGCCAGCCCTTCGCAATATCAGCGCGCTACTCGGTATCGCTGCTCTGTCTTACGGATTCTATGCAATTACCAGCAAGACCGAATTCCCGGGCTGGTGGGCACTAATCCCTGCGCTCGGAACAGCGCTCATCATTGCCGCCGGCCCTGAAGCATGGCTCAACAAACAAGTACTGTCGTTTCGCCCGTTTGTGTGGATTGGATTGATCAGCTTCCCGCTGTACTTATGGCACTGGCCCCTATTGTCATTCGCGCGGATCATCGAAAGTGAAACCCCTGCCCTGGAAATTCGGATTGCAGCCGTCATCCTCGCCATGTTGCTCGCATGGGCTACCTATCAGCTGTGTGAAAAGCCTCTTCGGAAATCCAATAGCAAGCTGAAAACCCCGACACTGTTGCTGGTAATGGTCGTCGTTGGTGTCATGGGGTACGCCACCTTCTACAACGCAGGACTGCCACAGCGCGCATCGGTTAAAAGCGCGGAAGAATTCAACAGTCAGTTTGTTGGGCCGATCTGGAAGTACGCAAAAAACGACACATGCATCAATCGATACCCTTTCAAAGAGGCTGCAACCTACGGGTGGTGGTTCTGCATAACCAACAAGGATCGGGCACCCGATATATTGCTCCTCGGTAACAGCTACACTAATCATCTGTTTCCTGGACTGGCCGCCGCCGCAGAGACGAAGGACAGCAGCATCTTGTCCATCGGTGCATGCCCGCCGGACATGATCGACATCACTGACCCCAATGCAACAACCGACACGAACCCCTGTTCCGGCAGCCGCGCGTATCATCAGAAGCTTTTGATCAATGGCATTATTGAGAACAGTGGAACGATCAAATATTCGATCATTGATGGCCTCAATAAAGTTGTCGATGATGCTTATATAAAACGTATTGACGAGCGCATCACCCACCTTGAAAAACATGGTATAAAAGTCATTGTATTCATCCCTCACATCGTGAAAAAACGTGAGTTGAAGGGCTGCTACTCAAGGCCGCTCAAGACGAAGGCAGCTGATTGCACTCTGGGATTGGATGCAAAAAAGGAAATCGACGAAGGCTTCGCCCCTCTTATAACTAGGATTTCCGCAGTTCATCCGGACGTCAAATTTTTTGATCAAAACGAACTGTTTTGTGGACTGTTCAACTGCTCGTTGACGTTGAACGGCATGCCTATTTTTCGCGACCAGTACGCCCACTACTCGGAGTACGCAAGCAGCCAAGTCGCAAAACTATTCATCCAATGGGCAGAGATTAACGCACCAGGGATTCTGAATAAATGAAAAACAAGCCGTCGGCTGCAAAGCCGACGGCACTGTACTTGAATCGGCATATGGTCGAGGGCACTAACGCTGACGGCTACCATGGGTAACCAAAAATCTTGCGGGGTTTCTATCCCCTAGTCAGCGATAGCATCACTTAACACATTGACAATACGCTGTTGCTGCTCAGCACTCAGGCCAACCCACAGTGGCAAACGTAGCAATCGATCAGCCTGCCTGTCGGTGACTTCAAGCGTACCCTCCGTTCGCCCATATCGCTTCCCGCCAGGTGACGAGTGAAGAGGTACGTAATGAAACACTGAGAAGATTTCGTGTCGCTTGAGTTCGCCGAGCACTTTCTGTCGATCGATTCCTGGCGCGAGCAGAACGTAGTACATATGTGCATTGTGTTGGCAGCTATCAGGCACGATGGGCCGGCGTAATAAACCGTTGGCTTCAAGGGGCTCAAGAAGCCCGTGATAGTGCTGCCAGATCGCCAGGCGCTCCTTGGTAATACGCTCCGCCTCTTCGAGCTGTGCCCATAGGAAAGCCGCAATCAGTTCTCCTGGCAAGAATGAAGAACCCACCTCCTGCCAAGTGTACTTATCCACCTCCCCTCGAAAGAAACGACTACGGTCGGTGCCTTTTTCTCGGATGATTTCGGCACGCAACGCCAGTGAAGACTCATTTACCAGGAGGGCGCCCCCTTCACCAGAAATCACGTTCTTGGTCTCGTGGAAGCTGTAGGCACCCAAATCACCGATGCTGCCCAACGCTCGCCCTTTGTAAGTGGCCATTACCCCTTGTGCGGCGTCCTCCACGACCTTCAGGTTGTGCCGCTTGGCAATGTCCATGATAGTGTCCATCTCGCAGGCCACCCCTGCGTAGTGAACCGGGACAATAGCGCGTGTGCGTGCGGTGATCGCCGCCTCGATAAGGCGCTCGTCGAGATTCAAGGTATCTTCCCGAATGTCGATGAACACCGGAACGCCACCTCGCAGTACGAAAGCGTTGGCAGTCGACACAAAGGTGTAAGAAGGCATGATGATCTCGTCACCCGGCCCGATGTTCAGCAGCAGCGCGGCCATTTCCAGCGCAGCGGTGCACGAATGCGTCAGCAGTGCCCTGGCGCAGCCACTTTCGCTCTCCAACCATTCATGGCAGCGCTTGGTAAAAGGACCATCGCCAGCCAGCATGTTGCCGGACTTGGCTTCGGAAATGTATCCCAGCTCTTTGCCAGTCATGAACGGTCGGTTGAACTGGATCTTCTGAATCATTGTTTTTCTCCAGCAGCCTCAGCCACTCGCGGGCGCCGCATAGGTACCTGCGGTCTCACGTATCGACAGGTGCTTGATCAGGGCTTCAATTATCAGTTATCGAAACCACCTGCCGCCGCTTATTCGCCACCTAAGTCACAGGGTGACGAAGCGAATCAGGGCCGCCAGGCAGAATAATTGCTTTCTTGGGCAAACCTACTGCCTACTTTTCTCACGCAGCGCCCGGCAAGCAAGCAATGTTTCGTGCGATGCCAACGGTTTATAAATCACCTGTGTACGGCTGACGGCGAAACTGCCTGCTCCCTCTGCGGTCTGCCAGCTGCCTACTTGCTCATATCTTTCAGGGAAAACAGAGCCCAGGCCGGACATGAGTTCAAGCGAAATACTGCGCGGGCCTTCGGGCTCCAGCAGCAGCCAGGCGCTCGCGATTTTCTCACAAGAAGTACGGTTCAATGCTGCCCGGGCAAGATCGAGACTGCCGGGGTAGCCGCCAATAGTCCAGGCCTGGCCAATATTCTGAGCCCCGATTGCGTAAAGTATTGCAGGGGACTGACCCGATAAATCGATCATCGGAGTAGACGGCTCAAAACCTGCCGCGCGTGCGGTCTTGATAGCGCTGTCGATATAGTGCGCATACCCTTGCGAGAGAATCACGGTCGATTTCTGGGGGCCAACGTCCAAGGAAGACGTGTTGAGTCGCAGGGCTTGGGGCTGACGATAGGGTTGCTCGAGCGCTGTTTGCAGAAGGGTCGCGGTAACGGCCTGAGCGGCAAGCAACAACGGCAACGCAAACAGCCAGTTGCCACGCCCACGAGCCATCGGCCCTAACAGGATGAATCCGGCAAACAGCCAAAAAATACCGGCCGAGGCGCCACCCACCCAGTAATTCTTGTTGGTTCCAAAAGCGTAGATGTGAGGCATCACCAAAAACAGCAGCGCAAACCCCCAGTGTGATGCGCTCACGCGTTTCAGGCCCTTGATACCCCCCACTGTCAGCCCGGCCAGTGCACCGGCAAATACCACTCCGAAAATCAGCAAGCCCTGAAAATTACCAAGTTCGGCAACCTTGGAAGTCCGACCTGATACCAACAACACGACCAGCGCAATCCACCCGAGCGATATCGCCAGGCAAAGGAGCAGGCCAAGCTTCTTTTCACTCCACGCCCCCAATGTGGCGATAAAGGAGGCCGCAAATACGACAAGGATGGCCCACTTGGCTTTTTCACTGAGCAGGAAGTCGTCAATGTGCAGGATCTGCATCAGCGTGTGGCCGCCCCCCAAATACCCACCAAATTCAATGCCCAGCTCAATCCGTTCTATAAAGTGCGGCAGCGAGCCATCAATCAAGAATGCACTTGCCAAGAGCGGCACAATGGCACTCCCGGCAATGAGCAAAAGCGGACGAATAGACAGCTTGCGCGACAACAACAGATAAATGAAAACACCAATAGCCAATGCGAGTGCCGTGCTTGGCTTGGCCATGAACGCTAACCAGCCGCCGACACCAATGGCCACCCCGCCATAGACGCTCTTACGAGTCATGTCCTTTCCAGCTAAAAGCAGACCGATACTGGTTAGCAGCAACGCTTGTAGCGCAAGACTGTTGTAGCTAGGCGTGGGCAACCACGTTTCGAAGAAAACAAGAGCACAACCGGCCAAACCGAGAGCAGCCGTATGCAGGACAACGCGGTCTTCTCTGGCCTCGGAGGCTAGCGAAGCCAAAAGGTTGTATGCCACGCCCCAAGCCAAGCCGAACGTAATCAATATGTTCGCCTGTCGAAGCGCGGTGATATCACCGCCTAGCAGTAAATAAAGGGGATGATAAATAAAGCCGAATTGCGTAAGCGAAACATCATAGATAAATGGATTGGAAATCCACACCAGATAAAAGCCTTCATCGGTAAACTCGATACCATAGGCGCTGTATGTGAGGAGCCAGCCAAGCGTCAGGAGTGTTGCCATCAACGAAAGCGTTATCATTACTTGACGCGATACCGCAACAACCGGACGTATAGATTTTTCACTTGGAAGCACAGGGTTCTGCTCGCTTATTAAATCGAAAATCCTGGCAGGTTAGGGCGTTACCCGCTGCCATCGGCGAAGTCATCACGTCAACCGCCCATTTGCTGGTTGTTGTGGCCCTTCTCCACGAGCGCTCAACGATCCTTTTGCTTGGGGACCAGACGCTGCTGTTGGAATATCCAATCGACAATTTCTCCCTCCGGGGTATAACCGCTGACGACTTCGCGTAACAGCATGCGAACCCGTGGATATTCATCCTTGGCAACGGCAACCATCAGTTCGTCCAATTTAACTTTGAGTTGCTCCCAGGGCAGATGGTCTTCATGGGCACTCATGATCATCGGGTGCGGGGTTGCGACCACATTGTCCCCGATCAGCAGTTCCTCATAGAGCTTTTCACCCGGCCGCAGCCCGGTAAATTCGATCGCGATATCGCCGTACACGTTTTTCTCAGAGCGCACGTTCAAGCCTGACAGGAGGACCATCTTCTCCGCCAACTCAGCGATCTTCACCGGCTCGCCCATGTCCAATACGAATACATCCCCCCCTCGCCCCATCGAACCCGCCTGGATCACCAACTGAGCGGCCTCTGGAATGGTCATGAAATAACGGGTGATATTGGGATGCGTAACGGTGACGGGCCCGCCGGATTTGATCTGCTGCCGGAAGCGCGGGATAACCGAGCCGGACGATCCCAGCACGTTACCGAAACGCACCATGACGAAACGGGTTTTGTTGACTCGTGCGACATTCCCGCTATCCCCGAACAGCACCGGGGCGAGCTCCTGGCTCAGGGCCTGCAAGACCATTTCCGCCAAACGCTTGGTACTGCCCATGATGTTGGTCGGGCGCACGGCCTTGTCCGTGGAAATGAGCACGAAATTCTCAACCTGAGCCTTCAGCGCCGCTTGCGCGGTGTTCAACGTTCCGATGACATTGTTGAGCATGCCTTCGGCGATGTTGTGCTCGACCAGGGGCACGTGCTTATAGGCTGCGGCGTGATACACCGTTTCGACCTTCCACGAGGTCATGGTGTCGAACAATTTATCGGCGTTGCGCACGGACCCCAGGATCGGCAATACATTTACCGGGATCGATTGTCGGGCGACGGTTTCCTCCAGTTCGGTCAGAATACTGTAAAGGTTGAACTCACTGTGATCGAACAGCAGCAACGTTGACGGCTGCAGGGTGAGAATCTGGCGGCAGAGTTCAGAACCAATCGACCCACCCGCTCCCGTGACCAGTACTACCTTACCCTGAATGCAGCGCGACAGCAGGGCAGGTTGTGCAGGTACCGCATCCCGTCCCAGCAAGTCGGCAATATCCACTTCCTGGATGTCGTCGACCTTCACGCGACCACTGGCCAGATCCATGAAGCCCGGAACACTGCGTACGTGCAGGGGGTAGCCTTCGAGATATCCCAGAATTTCACGTCGACGCGCACGGCTCGCCGAAGGAACGGCTAACAGCACCTCCTGAGCCCCGGTAAGTTCTATCATCTTCTGGATGTGTTTCGGCTTGAATACTTGCAAGCCGGAAATCATACGATTCGCGATACTGGCATCGTCATCGATGAAAGCTACTGGTTGCATGTCTCGACCAATACGCAAGGCCGCCACCAACTGATTACCGGCAGCACCGGCTCCGTAGATCGCCACTTTGGTAAGACCGGTATTACGGTTTACAAAAGGTACATGTTGGGCGGGAATGAACCAATCGCCCATGAAGTACTGACGCATGAGCAGCCTCAGACCGCCGATCATCACCAGGCTAAGCCACCAGTAATTGAAAATGACTGAACGTGGCACCGGCGCCATGTAAGAAGCGCCCCAATAGACGACGAGTGCCAATATCAATGCGCTCAAGCTGACGGCCTTGATGATTGCGATCAAGGCATCATTACCCAAGTAGCGCATAACCGCCCGATACATACCGAATCGAACGAATAAGGGGATGGCAATCAACGAAGCGCTGATCAGAAGCCATGGGTGATTGATGAACGGGTTGACCATTTCGTCGAAGCCAAGGCGCACCACGAATGCCAACCACAAGGCGAGCCAAACCAGCAGCACATCGGTCATGACCTGAAGCAGGCGTTTCTGCCGACGTGGCAGCCCCAGCAATGCGACACGAAGTCTATCCATGAATGTTTCCAACACCTGTCGTTTCTACCCATTCTAATGAAGGCTGTACAGCTACGGCCTTCCATTACCACCCATCTGGCCTTTTACTCGAGTACTCAGACGCTCTCCAACTGACCTGCCTTGAACTTGAAGGCCAATAACACCAGCGGTACGTAAGCCAGTAGAAGACCTGCCACCCCATCAAGCTTCAACACCACAACGCACCACGCCACCGGGAACAACCACAGCACGTTGATTGCAGCCACCGCCAGCGTCACCGGACGATGGCGACCATAGCGACGCGAGGCAAACTGATAAGCGTGGCTGCGATGTGCCTCGTAGACCTTGTCACCGCGCATGAATCGACGAATCAGCGTGACCGTCGCATCGACGATAAATACCCCCAGCAGGATCAGCCAGGCCCAAAACAAGGCCGGAGAGGCCCAGGCCGCTTGAAGCGACATGATCCCAAGCGCGATACCCAGGAAGCCACTGCCCGCATCCCCCATGAAAATCTTCGCCGGTGGAAAATTCCAGAACAGAAAACCTAGCACCGCAGCAGCCAGTATCAACGGCGGCCAGATAAGGTCGGTGAAACCCGAAAAAATGTAGAGCACACTTGCTCCGACGCAGACCAACACCGCCTCCACACTGGCGATACCGTCAATGCCGTCCATGAAGTTATACAGGTTGAGGAGCCACACCAAGTAAAAAGCAGCCAGAGCATGCCCTACCCAAGAGAGGTCGAAGCTCACGCCAAACAGGTTCAGGGGCGCCAGCCCTTCAAGCCACGCCAAAGCCCAGACAGCTGCACTGAAATGCCCGAGCAACCGCCATCGCGCGGCAATGTGGCCGTGATCATCCATGAACCCCACGATGGCGACCAATGCGCCAGCACCACCCAATGCCACCAAATAATCGAGCGACACCAGACCCAGTTGGCCCAACAACGGCAGTGTCACCAGGAACGCGACCACGATCGCCACGCCCCCTCCCCTTGGTGTCGGGACGCTATGTGAGCTGCGTGCGTTCGGGATATCGATGATGCTACGCGCCAGCGCATAACGACGAAGGCCCGCCGTCATGAGCAGCGAAGCCATCGCAACAGAGAGAAATAACCAAAAGTACATCATTTCGCTTGATTCATCCTGAAATGCCGTGCGGTCCGGGCCAAGGCGTCATCGACACTCACGGGTGGGACCCAACTCAACAGTGTCTGGGTTTTCCCGATATCGACCTGCAACGAACCACACAAGCGCTGGGACAGTGCTTTTTTGCCCAACAGGCTGGCACCGCGCTCGAGCAACCGGCCAGGGACCGGAATCAATCGGGCCCGTTTACCCAGCGCGTGGGACATCCGGTTGAGCAACGCCGTTGTCGACAGGTCTTCCCCATCACTGACCAGGAAGGTCTGATTCGCCGCTGCCGGATGGTCGATGCACGTGACGATGAGGTCGATCAGGTTATCGATACTCACCAGGCTGCGCCGGTTATCAATGGCGCCGAATGGCAACGGCACACCTTTGTCCAGCCAGCGCATCATGTTCAGGAAATTCGCTTTCACGCCCGGACCGTATACCAGGACAGGCCGGATGATGACCACTTCCATGCCTGTGGCTTGCGCAAGCTGGCGCAGGCCTTCCTCAGCCTCTTGCTTGGACACGCCATACGGATCGGCCGGCGCAGGCAGATCGTCCGCACGAAAAGGATGGCCAGGTGCAGTGCCTTCCCCATTGACCTTGATGGAGCTAATGAAAATGAAGCGATGCACGCCGGCTTCAGCCGCCTGCCGAGCAAAGTTGAGCGTGCCCTCCACGTTGACCCGCCGAAAAGCGGCCAGCGGATCCGCTTCCGTATCATTCATCACATGCACGCGCGCGGCGCAATGAATGACCGTATCCACATTTCTCAGGTGCGGCTGCCACTGAGTCTGCGGAGAAAATGCCTCGACCCGTACCGTGTTTGCCGGCGTCAATAAATGCCTGTCGCCACGAACCACCGCAGTCACCGACTTCCCGGGTTCCGCTTGCAGACGCTGGAGCAATGCACCACCGACAAACCCGCTCGCACCGGTCATAAGAATACTGTGCTGCATCAGCGGTCTACCTTCCGTAGCGTGGCGTTTCTGAAGATGTCTTCCAAGCGTGCCAGCAAACGCTGTTTGGAGTACTGCTGGAGGTAATAGTTGCGACCACTCTCGCCCATCACCTTGAGTTGAAGCGGCGCCATGTCGGCCAGCGCCTGAGTGATGCGTGCCAACCCCTCTGCGTCTCCGGATGCGCACGTGAAACCCGCCCCCGACTCATTGATGACGCGTGCGGCTTCACCATTGATCATGCCCAGCAGGGGCCTGCCTGAAGCCAGGTAGGCCTGGACTTTGCCCGGAATGGTTTTTTCAAATACATCGTTGGTTTTCAATGAGACCAGCAGCGCATCGGCGTTGGCGAACAGTGCAGGCATGGCTTCCAATGGGTGCCTCCCCAGCAGCAATACGTTGTCCAGACCGCGTGCTCTGACCTGCTGGCCCAGCCACTCACTCATCCGGCCATCACCCACGATGGCCCAACGCACGGCCACCTTTCCACGCAGCTGCTCAGCCGCATCCAGCACGGCAGGGAAATCCTGGGCCTCGCCCAGATTCCCGGCAAACACCACGGTAAATACCGATTCGTCGCGTGCAAGTATCGCAGTAGAGGTGTCTGCTGCCGTCGAGAAATCGTCTTCAGCCCAACTGGGGAAATAGACCAGGCGCTGCGGATCCATGGACCGCGTACAGTAGCTCTTTACGTTTTCAAGGAAGCCATTGGATTGCAGCAGCAGATAGTCCGCGCGGTTGTAGATCCACGATACCATCCGCCCCACTAGGGCCAACAACGCCGGCTTTTTCAATACGCCGACCGCCCTCAGGGTTTCCGGCCACAGATCCAGGACCCAGATGAATACCGGGGCTTTTTTCAGGCGACCGATGACTAGCGCAGGGATCGCCGCCATGATGGGGGACACGGCGTAGACGAAGACGGCATCGAAAGCTCGCCCCCGCAACGCGTAGGTACCGACGGTCGAAGCGCTGGTAAAAAAGCTCAGGTAGTTGAGGATCAACTGGATGCTGCGCTTTCCACGCGGAATCATGGGCACCCTGACAATGCTCGCACCATGATAGTTGGCGAATTCGTGCGGCGCGCACTTGTAGGTTTCGAATACCTTTCCTTCCGGATAGTTGGGCACGCCGGTGAGCACCGTGACCGAATGTCCTTTTTCGGTGAAGTCCCGCACCAGATCGTTGATCCGCATGTTTTCCGGCCAGAAATACTGCGTGACCACCAAAATATTCAGTTTGCTCTCAGGCATATTCACAACTCGACTCAATACCGCTTCCAGACGACACGGTTCACGTAGTCGGTATAGCTGTGCACGATCCGGGCAACCTTTTCGGAAACGTTGGGCATGCTGTAGTCCGCCACCAGACGCAGATTGCGCTCGGTACCGGATAGTTGTGACTGGAGGATATTCACCCCCTGCAGGACGCGCTCGACTTCCAGGCCGACCATCATCACTGCCGCCTCCTCCATCCCTTCAGGCCGCTCATGGGCTTCGCGCAGGTTCAAGGCCGGGAAATTGAGGATGGACGACTCTTCGTTGATGGTACCGCTGTCAGATAGGACGGCACGGGATTCGAGTTGCAGTTTGTTGTAGTCCATAAAACCCAAGGGTTTGAGCAGTCGGACGTTTTCATGGAACACGATGCCCATCGCATCCACACGTTTTTGAGTACGCGGATGGGTAGAGACAATAACGGGCTGTCCGAATGTGCGGGCTACGGTGTTAAGCACCTCGACCATCTTGAGGAAGTTCTTGTCCGAGTCGACGTTCTCTTCCCGGTGTGCGCTGACTACGAAGAACTTGCCCGCTTCCAGGCCAAGCCGTTCCAGGATGTCCGACGCCACAATGCTGTCACGATAGTAGTTGAGCACTTCGAACATCGGGCTGCCCGTCTTGATCACGCGATCAGCAGGCAACCCTTCACCCAGCAAATAATCACGGGCGATGGCGCTGTAGGTCAGGTTGATGTCTGCCGTATGATCGACGATGCGTCGATTGATTTCTTCGGGGACGCGCATGTCAAAACAGCGGTTCCCAGCCTCCATGTGGAAAGTAGGGATCTTGCGGCGCTTGGCCGGAATCACGGCCATGCAGCTGTTGGTATCGCCCAGTACCAGCAATGCCTCCGGCTGAATGGTCGCCAGCACCCGATCTACCGCGATGATCACGTTTCCGATGGTTTCGGCACCGGTACTTCCGGCAGCGTTCAAGAAGTGATCAGGCTTGCGAATGCCCAAGTCCTGGAAAAAGATCTCGTTCAGTTCGTAGTCGTAGTTCTGCCCGGTGTGCACCAATACGTGCTCACAGTACTTATCCAACGCAGCCATGACCCGGGACAAGCGGATGATTTCCGGACGCGTTCCTACGACGGTGACGATTTTCAGCTTTTTCAGTGCGGTATTCATTGCTAATCCTTCAGGCCCGGGTGCCAACAGCCATGGTGTAGGTGTCTGGCCGTTCACGATCAAAGATCTCGTTGGCCCACAGCATTACGATCATTTCGGTTTCGCCGGTGTTGGTGATGTCATGGGTCCAACCCGGTACCGTTTCGACCACTTGTGGTGTGTCGCCGTCCGTGTAGAGCTCGTAGAACTCACCGCTGACGATATGCCGGAAACGGAAGCAGGCATGCCCTTTGATAACCAGGAATTTTTCGGTCTTGCTGTGATGGTAATGCCCTCCCCGCGTAATACCTGGATGGGCAGTGAAGTAAGAGAACTGTCCCGCATCCGGGGTCTTGAGCATTTCGACGAATACGCCCCGAGCATCACCATGCTTGGGCAATTCGTAGGTGAATACTTCAGGAGGAAAGTAGCTTAGATACGTCGAATACAGCGCACGGACCAATCCGGTTCCGACCCGCTCGATCACCATGGTTTCCCGGCTGCGCTTGAACGCTTGCAATTGATCTGCCAGCGCCCCGACCGTAGTGTCGTAGACCGGCTGGACATCCAGATAGGGGCCCTTCGCGACATTGCCATCCATGACTTCGATGAAGCTTTTGACCACATCGTCGATATACACCAACTGCAATGGAGCCGCCGGGTTATTGATAGTGATCGGCAAGTCACGGACGATGTTATGGCAGAAGGTCGCTACCGCCGAGTTGTAGTCAGGTCGCGCCCATTTTCCAAAAACGTTGGGCAGACGATAGAGATAAACCGGTGAGCCTTGCTGTTCCGAAAGCTCGATCAATGCGTGTTCAGCGTCCCGTTTGCTCGTTCCATAAGGATTATCCACCTCGGCCTGTATGGACGAGGTGTAGATCACAGGGATCGATCGACCGGTAGCCTTGATGGCTGCGCACAGCGCTGAGGTCAGGCCACTATTACCTTCGCTGAACTCTTCGACACGCTGCGGTCGATTGACGCCGGCCAGGTGAAACACAAAGTCCACATCCTCAAGCATCGACAACAGATCAGAAGAGGCGTGTTCACGACCAAATCCGACTACCTGAATGTCCTGGCGCTCATGCAGGTGCGCCACAACGTTCTTGCCGACAAAGCCGTTGACGCCGGTAATAAGAACTTTCATGAGCCTCACTCCTCTGGAGTGGCATGCTCGCCACGCTGGATCGCCCGCATGAATTCCAGCTTCAACAACAACTTTTGCATGCCTTCGACGTCCAGGCGTTCGGTGTTATGCGAGTTGTAGTCCTCGGTGTGGGAGATCTTCTCCTCGCCTTGCTCGACAAACTTGCTGTAGTTCAAGTCGCGCAAATCCGGCGGGACTCGGAAATAGGCACCCATGTCTTCTGCACAGGCCATTTCTTCACGGCTGAGCAATGCTTCATATAGCTTTTCGCCGTGGCGCGTGCCAATGATCTGAATGGGGTGATCGGGCAGTCCGAGCATGGCCGTCAGCGCTAGCGCCAGGGTTTCCACGGTAGCCGCAGGCGCTTTCTGGACAAAAAGATCGCCGTTGTTGCCATGTTCGAAGGCATAGAGCACCAAGTCCACTGCATCGGACAGGGTCATCATGAACCGGGTCATATTCGGATCGGTGATCGATAGCGACTTCCCTTCACGGATCTGCTCGACGAACAAGGGAATGACTGAGCCTCGGGAAGCCATGACATTTCCATAGCGTGTGCCGCAGATAACCGTCTTGCTCTCGTCGACGTTACGCGACTTGGCGACCATGACCTTTTCCATCATCGCCTTCGAAATACCCATGGCATTGATGGGATAGACAGCCTTGTCGGTGCTCAGGCAAACCACCCGTCGGACACCGTTCTGAATAGCAGCCTCGAGCACGTTATCGGTGCCGATCACGTTGGTTTTCACCGCTTCCATGGGATGGAATTCGCAGGACGGAACCTGCTTGAGGGCTGCGGCATGAAAAATATAGTCAACACCGCGGGTTGCATTCAGCACGCTTTGGTAATCACGCACATCACCGATGTAAAACTTCAGTTTGGCGTTACCGTAACGCTTGCGCATGTCGTCCTGTTTTTTTTCATCGCGGCTGAAAATGCGTATCTCAGCGATGTCGGTATCCAGGAAACGTTTGAGCACTGCGTTACCGAAAGAACCAGTACCGCCAGTAATAAGAAGTTTCTTGCCGTTGAACATATGATCTGACCTTTGCCGCGAACCCGGAGAATTACCGGGCTCGTAGAGCTGAATAAATTATGTCGTCTTTCTGCTGAGCGCTCGGGTAGCTGATCAGCACAGCCCGATATGCGCCCTTGAACACAAAGAAGCTGCCTGCAGCCACACCCACCACGCCACAAGCTGCCACGACGCTACGCATGTCTTCGAGTGAACCACCGCCGCCCAGGATGGTAATGGGGATGCGCACGGCTTCACGGAGCTTAACGGCAAGCTCCACATTGTAGCCTTTCATCCTGCCGTCGTTTTCGATGGAATTGAGCACGATCTCCCCGGCTCCGAGCTTTTCGAACTCTTGAGCCGCCTCAAGAACGCTGCGCTTGGTGTTTCGCGTGCCGTTGTGCGTCCAGACCTCCTGCTGCTTACTCAACAGGCGCGCCTTATGGTCCAGGACCACGACAACGCTCTGGCTGCCGATTTCTTCCGCGATCTGGCTGATCAACTCAGGGGTTTCAAAAGCTGCCGAGCTGATGGCGACCTTTTCGACGCCCAGCGAAATAATGTCCTTGGCTTGCTGCACAGTACGAATGCCCCCGCCATAGCACAACGGCATGCGGCACTCAGCCGCCAGTTTGGCAATCTGAGCATAATTAGGTTCGACCGCGTTCACGGTGGCGTCGATGTCGATCACGATCAACTCGTCCGCTTCTTTCTCGTTGAAAATCTTCACCGCATTGATCGGGTCCCCAACGTACTTGGGGTCCTTGAACTTCACTGTCTTCACCAGCCCGCCGTCTTGTATCAGCAAGCAAGGAATGATCCTGGGTCTCAACATCTCATAGTTCCGCGAAGTTTTTCAGTAATCCCACGCCGAAATGGTGGCTTTTTTCAGGGTGAAACTGGGCCCCGTACACATTTTCAGCGCGCACGGCACAGCTGAACTCCAAGCCGTAGGAGGATGTAGCCTCGCTGTGCCGGGCATCTTCGCATTCAAAAAAGAACGAATGCAGAAAATAAAAGCGCGCGTCGTTCTCAAAGCCCTTGAACAACACGGAGTCTGCAGCCGGGGTGACATCGTTCCAGCCCATGTGCGGCAGAGGTACGTCAGTCAGGCCTGGTACGGACTTGAAAGACCGAACGCATCCGGGCACCCAGCCAAGACCAGGCATGGAGCCCTCGTCACTGCGGTTCGCCAATATTTGCATGCCAACACAAACGCCCAGCACCGGGACCTTGTGTCCCAGAACCGATTCTTCGAGGGCGGGACGCATGCCCGAGGCATCAAGCCTCTGGACAGCATTGTCGAACGCGCCGACCCCGGGGAGGATCAACTTGGTCGCGCCATCCAGCTGCGCAGCCGTCTGAGCGACGGCAACCGGGATGTGCAAACGTCGATAAACGTTCACGAAAGCCTGGATATTCCCCAGACCATAGTCAATGATGGTAATCATCTGAAAAGCCGTCTTTCCAATCCGATTGCACTGAGAACCCGAGCACCTATTCCAATCAGGAAGCGCTTGTTTTTGTAATCATGGAAGGTTTTATTTTCGCCGTCGAAAATGCGCTGAAGTTCAGGAACAGTCAAGTCTAACTTGTGCGCAACATACTCAAACTCGGATGTCAGAAAATTCTCATCCAGCTCGGGCCTGGCGATACGCTCCAGAGCGGCCTCGCGAGTCATCTGTCCAGTCATGATGAGGCTGGAGAAATGAGCACGGCGTTTCTCATAGCCAAACTTGCGTGGCATCCAATAATCTTCGTAGAAACGCGTGAACCTGGATTCGTGGTGTTTGTGCTGAAAACGCTTCCACCCAAACAGACGCTCCAGCGTTTCTTCGGCCTCGCTTTTTACATAGGGCACTAGATTCAGAGGGCGTACAACCTCCATGCCTAAGACGTAGCGATAATAAATCTTATAAGCCAACACATCTACAAGAGGAAACGTTTTCAAAGCTCTTGTACCGAACTGACCATGAATATCGTTGATCAATGTTTTATCGATACCTGGGTAAGCGCCCCACTCCTCAGGTTCACGACAACACTCAGTGGAATAATTGGCGCCCGTCAGTACATACTTTATTTTGTTGGCCTTGGCAAACTTATAAAGCCCGGAAAAAAAAGCGGTATCCTGAGGAATGTCTTGGTCCGGAATTTGAGACTTCAAAAAAGCCACTTGCAGGCTTTTCATTTCCTCCCAATTGATAACATCGGTATACAACTCCAATCCCAATCCGTCTACCAGCTTCTCGATATTGCCAACCGCCTGATCAGTGTTCCAACCAGCATCGACATGAAAGAGCAAGGGACGGAGCCCCATTTTTTCCTTGGCGATATAGGCCAAATAGGAACTGTCAAGCCCACCGCTCAGACCAATAATGCAATCGAAGTCACGCCCTTTGCCATCTTTCTTTATTTTTTCCGCAATTTTCATTAGCTCTGCCGTACCGACCGAACCGGTGTCCCAACTTGGCTTAATACGGCCACTAAAATTATTGCAATACTCGCACACCCCATGCACATCAAAAGAGATGTTAGGATCAGAACTGTCCATGATACAGGTCTTACAAATCTTGTAACTAGCCGAGCTAAGCTTCATATCGTTCTCACCAGCCAGAAAGAAGGCCATACAATCGTTTACGTAGACTGTAGAAAAAACTGTTGGATGTAGAAAGCGCCCTCAACCGATTTACAAACCCCGTCTTGGCCGTCATAATCCCGAGGATATCACCTTTAACCCGATACTCCTCACAAAGAACCTTTTGATACAACTTCTCCTTAGCATTAGGTAGAAGTTCGCTCCCGTACATATCGTAAAACATACGGATAGCAGCCATGCGAGGAATGAGTTTCTTATTATAGGACTCATAATCCCCAAGCATATTGATGCTATTTCCGCTATGAACACGCCAACGACACCCTACGATGTCAGAGTGAACAATTTTCCAGTCAAAAAACGTAACCGCCAACTCCATCCAGGTGTCTTCATTAGGCAAGCTTTCTGGCACAGGAAATATTTTGGAGACTACCGGCCTGCTCATCATATAGGAAACGCCGGTCAGCCCCCCCTTACCGGGACGCTTCGGAATCAAATGACCGTCAAATTTTTTATTCTCCGACATTGTAATCAACTTACAAAGTCCGACGACAGGTTCGTCCACTGCGGACTCTTTGACCTTGTAAAAACGCGCCGCCAAACTCCCTGCCGGCATAATATCATCACCGGCATAAACGCATACAAACAGGCCTCCGGCGTTTGCCACACCGTAGTTAAAAGCCGAACATTTACCTGCCTTGGGATTTTTGAATAGGCGAAGTTGCGGAAAAGCCAACTGGAGCTCCGTCAAAATGCTCCATGTACTGTCACTTGAACCATCATCTACAACAATCACTTCAAAGTTCAGGCCTTCCTGCTCGAGCACACTTGTTACAGCAGACCTGACATAAATCGCTTCATTTTTGACAGCAATTACAACACTTACATCTGGATTATTCATACCCCCCCCGCCCATTTATTATTGCTTATCTCTCTAGGTGACTTAACCTTTAAAAACAAACAAGCTGCAAACATCAAAATATAGCCATTGCTCAGCAGCGTCCCAATAAGGCCACTTGTAAACAAACCCAGGAAAAAGATCAACCATAAGGACTTGAAGGCGTGGTCTTCGGATTTCCTGAACCATCGAAATGTCTGCCCAACAAAAAATGAATAGAGCCAGACTCCAAACCATCCGAGATTGGCGAACCCCTCGGTGAAATAAACAGCGTTTGAATTCGCTGTCTCATTCCAGCCCCACTCATGTTCAAAAACCAACTTTTCCAAAAAAACCCTATCTAAAGAAAACAGCGAGGCGAAGAAACCACTCGTTGCCCCATACAAAGGCTCGTTATTAAATTGCTGATCGAGTACTAATAGCGTATCCGAAGCGGTAAACATAGGTACCGAGACGGCTCGCCAGATCAAATGGTCTACGGCACTGTCTGGAAGGTATTTGGCACTGTAGAAATCAGCGCTCAATACTCCCCCACCCGCCCCCACCGACGGGTTGGATTCCGACCCGCCCATCGCGAGCAAAGTAACAACATATAGTATCAACGCCCCTCCGGAAAAGACGAATAATGCTACCGGAAGGCTTATCTTCTTTCTTTGAGAAGCAACATACAGCAGGGGCAATAGCGCGTTTAAAAACAAGGCCTTTTGCAAAAAACTCAATGAATAGCCAAAAAACACCAGCAAACACAAATATCGCAAACGGTGCCCATCCAGAAACATGCGCGCCAAGCTATATGGCAAAAATGCACTCATGAAAATTGTGCTTATATATATAAGAGCAACCTCAGCGCCTTCACGCCCTTTCAAGAATGCTCCACGTTGCGCACTCAACTCTTCGCTACTGGCACCCAACATTGCTGAGACAAGAGGAATAGCAGGTGCCGTATACAATGTCACAAAAAGGAAGACGAGAAATATTACCCACACAAAAAAATGCACAGTATTGGCATTCACAACCAATCGTTGTGCACTGGCCCTGAAGCGAAAATCGACCAAGGGCAAATAATAGCCAACAAACATGCTGAGCACTGAGAAAAAAGTCATCAGCGACAATTTGAGAAAATATTCACTGGGCAAAAATATATAATTAACAAAAAAAGGCATCACCATATATACCAGCGACAGCGCAAAGGCCACTAGGTACAACGAAAATCTGGTATTTGTTAACGTATAGAAAAACATTAAGACCTCTACCGGAGAAACCAGTGGCTTACCATCATGAGGCATTGGGCAAGGTAGATAATCATTGCAACCAATAGCACATAGGGATTACGTTTAATCACGTCAGACAGGTTAATACCTGCGACCCTCAAAACAATCAAAAAATAGATGAAATAAAAGATAAAACCGGTCAAGGCATATGTCTCGGTCAGACAACCAGCCCCAGTCACCGCCACACCGCATACAACACCCACGCGTAAAATTAAGCCAAACACCTGAAGCATCAGGGCTATAGGTTGGTTGTTGGTGGTGTGAAGAACCATTGAAATTGGCGAAACCAATAATTGCATAACAATCCACGGGATCATATACACGATGATTTCACCAGTGCGATCCCAAGCCTCGCCAAAAACGATGGAAAACACATAAGGCGCGGCCACCCCTCCGATAATGAGCGGCAGAATCCCTACTTTAATAATCCCGGAGAGAGTATTAGCAGTAAACTCACCAAGTCTCCCGTCACGCATTTTTTCTGGCGCATTGGAAATATAAACCTGCGACACCGCGCTGCCTATCAAACTGATAGGGGCCTGCATGATCTGCATAGCCAA
This sequence comes from Pseudomonas fluorescens, assembly GCF_018614775.1. Taxonomy (GTDB): domain Bacteria; phylum Pseudomonadota; class Gammaproteobacteria; order Pseudomonadales; family Pseudomonadaceae; genus Aquipseudomonas; species Aquipseudomonas fluorescens_BY. The sequence continues at coordinate 15,915 of NZ_JAGGOF010000113.1, read as the reverse complement.
TAGAAGAAAGCCCGCTTCAGGGCCAATCGCCAAACCAGCAATGATAATAACCGGCACTTGAATCGACGCGTTGTTTGCCAATGCTTCCAAGGTAGAATACTTAGGAAATCTATTGTACTTTGCAAAAGTCTTCCCGAGCTGTTTGAAACAGAGCGCCTTTAGTAACTCCCTATCATTGCGTACACATCTAACTAGTAGCCCAACAGCACCTGCCCCATTATTGATGGTTTGACCAAGAATCAAACCTAATGGCCCAACAAACAGACCGCCATACGACAATTGCACCGCACTCGCTGATACAGCTTGTTGGACCTTAGTCTTAGCAATCACCGAAAATCGTTTTCTACGCCCCATCCAAAACTGCAAGGCACTGTAAGCGCCCGCTAAAAAAACTCCGACAGGAAGCACAAAAAAACAGCCAGCCAAACTGGGTTGTCCGAGCCAGGCAGCCAGGGACTCTGAGGTTATAAGCAGCCCCACGCCAACCACTAGCGCTGTCAAAAAAGAGAACCCAATCCCCAGCCCTAACAAATGCATGGCTTCTAGATCGTCCTCTGGCAAGGAAATAGCCAATTCAAATCTAAGTGTTGCCACTACCGAAAAGATACTCAAGAGTCCCAAATACACAGATAACATGTTGAAATCTTGAGGAGAATATAGCCGCGTCAGCAATGGCAATATAAGCACCAGCAGAAGCTGGGCAGCAGCCGTTCCTCCTACCAGGACGGTGACGGATTTGAAAAAATCATTAGCCCGATATTTATCAAATATTTTATTGAGATGCATATGCTCTCTCTAAACGATAAATCGGCAAGATTTTCGAAAAGCCCCTCATCGACCGACAGCGTCCATCACGGCCATGACGATCAACTCAATATCGCTTCTCTCAAGGTAGGGATGCATAGGTAAACTCAATACTTGCTCTGCGACTTCATCGCCCACCGCAAGTACAACCGTAGCATCCGCAACAGCAGGCTGTTTATTTAACGGAATAGGATAATGAACAACGGTCGGCACACCCTGTGCTTTAAGTTTGTCCTGAACCTGCGAACGCTCGGGTACTTTAATCGTGTATTGTGCAAAAACGCTGGTGGAAGTATCGGAAATGTAAGGCGTGGTCAACAGACCAGCCTCATTCAGAAGCGAAGAATATTGTTGCGCGACGCTCTGCCTGAGTTTCACTTCTTCTTCGAATATCTCGAGCTTTTGCAAAAGCACTGCCGCTTGGAGCGTATCAAGCCGACTATTCATTCCAATGCGGATATGGTGATATCTGCGATCCTGCCCATGGCGTGCGATCTGGCGCAACGTTACCGCAAGCTGATCATCATCCGTGAACATCGCACCGCCGTCGCCGTAGCAACCCAACGGTTTACTGGGGAAAAAACTTGTGCAGGCAATGGTGCTTAAGCTGCAAGAGCGCTTACCCTTGTAGGTTGCACCAAAACTCTGCGCGGCATCCTCAATGACCGGGACTCCATACTTCGAAGCGATGGCGTTAATAGCGTCAAAGTCTGCGCACTGCCCATACAAGGACACCGGTATGATCGCCTTGGTCCGGGGCGTAATTTTTGTTTCCAACAAACCCGGATCCATGTTGTAGGTCTTCGCATCAACATCGACGTAGACTACCTTGGCCCCCAACACAGCAGCGGCTTCAGCGGTGGCTATATAACTGAAACCAGGCGTGATGACCTCATCTCCGGTACCAACACCTAATGCCATCAAAGCAATTTGCAAGGCATCCGTACCATTTGCGCACGTGATGCAATGTTTGGCGCCAACAAACGAAGCCAGCTTTTGTTCAAGCTCTGTAACTTCCGGCCCTAGGATGTATTGACCATGTGCTAATACGCGCTGAAGCGCGGCATCAAGTTGGTCCTTGATGCGAAGCTGCTGTTTTTTCAGATCTATAAATTCAATCATTGCGCAGCTTCCGTTTTACTGAGAACCTTACCATCCAGTTTATATATTGCGCCGCTGTGCTGGCATACCACGGAAAGGTGCCCCTCCAATGGTAACTCCAACTGCTCACCGAACTCACTCATCCAGCCAATTTGGCGAGCCGGCACCCCAACCACCAGTGCAAAATCAGGTACATCTCTATTGATTACCGCACCAGCGCCTATAAATGCAAACTGGCCAATCGTTACGCCACATACGATAGTACTGTTAGCGCCCAAGGTAGCGCCTTTGCGGACGACCGTATTACGATACTGATCTTTACGTTCAATCAAGGAGCGGGGATTGTATACATTGGTGAACACCATGCTCGGCCCGCAAAAGACCCCCTCCTCCAGAGTAACGTTGTCATATACCGAGACATTGTTCTGAATTTTGCAATAATCACCAATAACGACCTTGTTGCCCACAAAAACGTTTTGGCCTAACGAAACGCCCTTTCCGATCCGAGCACCCGCACATACGTGCACGAAGTGCCATACCCGTGAATTTTCACCAATGACTGCGCCTTCGTCGACGATGGCGCTGCTATGAACCGAATAGTTCACACTTCGCTCCTGTAAATTACTTAGCCCTGTCCTTGGGAGACAGGGCTAATCTGAAAGTAATCAGAGGGCTCGCCAAGCGCAGACCATCTGGACACGAAACTTAGTACCTACAGGCCACGCAGGAAAGGGTGACCTTCGTCGTTTTGCGCAGGTGTAATGGCACTTGATCGTATAGTGTTCACTGTCTCTACGCAGTGACGCGCGTCCTCGATCCCGTAGCCGCGACCCGCGAGAATTTCTGAATAGCTAACGGTATGAAGATCAGTGAAGCCTTCGGAAAACTCCATTTCCTCGCCGTCGACCGTAATGGAGCGATAGGTGCTCTTCTTGCCCTTGACAGTCTCGGGAAGGTCATTTGCATCAATCGAGAGAAACCAACGCACCCGGGCTTTTTCGTATTCCAAGTAACCTGCGGCTTTATGCTCGGACGTAAAGTGCACAACATTTCGCTGCAACTTTCCAAAAATGAAATGCAACATGTCGTAGAAGTGCACACCGATATTGGTCGCCAAGCCAAAGGACTTGCGTGGATCGCCCTTCCAGCTCTCCATGTACCATTTACCACGGGACGTGATGTAGGTCAGTTCAACATCATATTTCGTAGAGCGTTGTTGCTCAGCAACTTTCGCTTTAAGGTCAAGAATCGCCTGGTGGTGACGCAACTGAAGAATATTGTAGACCCGCTTACCGGTCTCTTTTTCAATCAGGGCGATTTCATCAAGAATCTGCGGTGTCGGCACCAAAGGCTTTTCACAAATCACATCGCAACCCAAACGTAACCCAGCAGCGATGTGAGCATGGTGCAAATAATTGGGTGAACAAACGGCAACATAATCAAGCGCTGTACGTGCATCACGCTTGAGTTGAAAGGCGTGCTCTTGAAAACGCTCAAACTGGGTAAAAAATTCACTGCCTGGGGAAATGCTATCAATAACGCCTACCGAGTCATTGATATCATAGGCAGAGACCAACGTGTTACCCGTGTCTTTGATAGCACGCATATGCCGAGGGGCGATGTAACCGGCGGCGCCGATCAGTGCAAAATTCTTCATTTAACCTCTGTATTCACTAAGACGCGAAACAAGCAATTGGACATTAAGCCTTAATAATATGAGACGCAGGTTCGCGATACTTACCACGGCTATCGACAATCAACTTTGCGTGCTGCTTGATCAACGAGTAATCGAACTTATCATGATCAGTTGCCAAGATCACAGCATCGAATGAAGCAATATTGCTACCTGTCAGAGGCTCACTACCAAGCTCGAAATGATGCTCCCGCATCTTGGGAAATACCGGGACGTGCGGATCGCTATAAGCAACTATTCCGCCCTTTGACTCGACCAGCTCCATGATCTCAACCGATGGCGACTCGCGCATATCATCCACATTCTTTTTATAGGCAATGCCCAGCACTAGGACCTTACTCCCCTTAAGGGCCTTGCCGGCGTTGTTGAGCCCATCCATCAGTTTGCTGAGCACGTACTCGGGCATGGCTTGGTTTACTTCGCCGGACAGTTCGATAAATCGAGTATGGAGGCCGTACTCGCGAGCTTTCCAGGTCAAATAAAATGGATCGATGGGGATACAGTGACCGCCTAGCCCAGGACCAGGGTAGTACGCTGTAAAACCGAAGGGTTTGGTCGCGGCAGCGTCAACCACTTCGAAAATATCGATGCCCATACGATCGGCCACGATTTTCATCTCATTCACCAAGCCGATATTCACAGCTCGGTGAATGTTCTCCAACAGCTTGGTCATCTCCGCAGCTTTGGCTGAGCTCACCGGAACTACACGATCAATGGCCTGCTCGTATAACGCGATCCCAACTTCAAGGCACGCAGGAGTATCACCGCCGATAATTTTTGGAATGGTCCGGGTTTCAAAATTCGGATTACCTGGATCTTCACGCTCAGGGGAATAGACCAGAAAAATGTCCGTACCTACCTTGAGGCCGCCTTCCTGTATGCGAGGCAGAAGCTCCTCTTCGGTAGTGCCAGGGTAGGTCGTACTCTCCAGAGACACAATCTGCCCGTGGCGCAAATAAGGCTTTATGGCATCTGTTGTATTAATCACGAAGCTCATATCCGGCTCGCGATATTTATTGAGTGGCGTTGGTACACATAGAATCAACGCATCGCACTCTGAGACCCGGGCAAAATCAGTGGTCGCCTCAAACCCTTGCGATTTGGCAGCAGCAATTCGCTCGCTAGGTATATGCTCAATATAGCTTAACCCTTGGTTAAGACGATCAACTTTGAACACATCAATATCAATGCCTAACACCCTGAAGCCGATCGCGTTATAGCGCAGCATCAATGGTAAACCGACATAACCAAGACCCACGATACCAATGACCGCTTCTCTAGTTTTGAACCTGGTTACGCTCGATTGTTTAACGCCTGACATCACTGAATCCCTTAGTCACGAAGCCTTTAATTTACGGATCATCGACAAACGCTCATGATTTCTTTGAAATCGTCATTCATGGTTGAGCTGTTTGTTTGCCATTGATCAATCATGCATACGAAAAATATGCTACATCGGTTTTCTCCGCTGACTCGGCCAATGCAGCATCAGCCGATCACTTAGGGGAGCAAACTGTCCTCAACGGCGCCAGCTGGGCTGGCACCGCAAAATGGGGTGCCACGAATATCAGTCACCATCCGTAGTTGGAACCACCTGTATCGAGACGTTTGCATGATCCGACCAAGCTCCAAAATTCAGCAATTATCTCAGCGCCGCTCTTTTCGATTGATTAGGAACCGAATCAGAGCTAAAAAGCCGCCAAGCATGAGACCGCCAACGAGACCCAAAATCAGGATCAAAGCCTTCCTGGGTTTGATGGGGCTCTCCGGAACCTCAACAACACCATCCTGACGATAAACTGAAATACTGTCAGCATCGACATTCAACTGACGATAAAAGTTATATCGCATCTGAAGTGTCCGTAAATCCCCTATGAACGCGTCATCGGAAGGTCTGGACTCCAGCGCTTCAACTTCGGCCGCAAGCGCTTTGCTACCACGTTGGTAATCCAACTTATCACCCGTATCCACCGTGATATCAACCCCGGCTGTCGAGTTCACGACAGGCGTTGTGAGGCCGATCGCCTTCGCAATTTGCAAAGCTTCGCGCAGTTGCTGAATCCGGTCCTCGCGTATCCGCTGAGCAGTTTCTCGCACGCTAACAATGCGTTGCTCCAGGTTACGAGCCCTCACCGAAGCTTCGGTTGTAACGTTCTTGATCAGCTCTGATTCGGCTGCCTCGCTGGCGCGCTGAACATACGTTTTCGCCCACTCAGTAGCCTGCACAGGGTCGCCGCTTTGAACAGTGACCGAGAAACGGTCTGGAGTATCCCTGCCAGGTCCCCGAATTAACAACTCTCGAGAGAAACGCTCATATAAGCGATCAAGGGGGCCAGCTCGCTGAGACTCATCCAGCGAGGGAAGGTATACCTTGTTAAAGAAGGTTTGACGGAGAGACTCACCCTGGAGGTTTCTAGCGAACACATCGTAGACCTCTTTGATCGAGTAGGCGTCAAGCTCTGTGCTTTTCCCACGACCGTAATTGAGCTCAGCAATGCCATTCTGGGTGGGAGGTATGATAAAAAGTTTGGCTTCGTAAATGGGCTTACTCAGGAAGGCATAGGCCGTTGCTCCTATGGTGACCAGAAGCGTAATTACCAGAATCAGCCATTTTTGGACCCATATCCCTCGGGCAAGCTCACTCAGGTCGATCTCTTCGGACCCCTGCATATCAATGTGTTTATTTTGCATACCAAGCCCCGCTCCCTTTTTTTGAGGTACGTACAGACAAACTGAACGCATTAAAAGGCAAGACGGCTAAGGCCCTGGCGAGCACAACCCTAAACTGAGTTAAATTAAATACAGACAAAACGCACCCAAAGTCAGAAAAATTGTAGACAGTGATCCTTACCAAGACTACTGGGTTCACGCACCCCTTATTTCAACCGTCGACGCGCCCCCATGGACCAGGCGAGCAACGGTCCGAGCATCATACCAGCGAGGAGCGCCAGGAGCACGTAAACCGAAACAGGAAGCAGTGGGGCGGACCAGCCAAGGAACATCAACGCAGCCGGCTGAGTATTTTCGAGCACGAACAGCACAATAGCCACGGCCACGAGCAGCGCAGCTACGACAAGCGCCAAGCGCTTAAAGTTCCGCATTCATGCACCTCCGCTCAGACACTATATCAAAGCCCATCCCCTTCCTCCTCTTCATTCACGCGATCTCTGAGCTCTTTGCCTGGTTTGAAATGAGGGACGAATTTACCGTCAAGGCTGACGGACTGGCCCGTCTTCGGATTACGCCCAACCCGCGGCGCACGGTAATGGAGGGAAAAGCTGCCGAAGCCACGAATCTCGATACGGTCCCCCGTGGCCAGACATTGGGACATTTGTTCAAGCATGGTCTTGATGGCCAACTCCACATCCTTGGATGAGAGCAGCCCTTGATGGGTGACAATTCGTTCGATCAACTCCGACTTCGTCATATTTTTCCCTTCTTTTTCAAGCAGCTAGGAAAATCGCTTGAAAAGGTTTTAGCATGACCGGAGGGATTTGAACAGCCCGAGTATTGACATATCTGCGCACTTTCGTGTTTGCCCATTTGCTAGCAGACCTTGCACTTGAACGCTCAGCGACAGATCACCAGCATCGTGCGGGTCAGGTAGCCGGCCGGGTTGAAGCCGAAGGGGTAGATATCTCCATCCTTGGCGTCATCGGAACGGGTGATGACTTTGTAGCCTGCGCCTTTGCACTCTTTGGTAGCGCGCTTGTGGCATTTTTCCCAGCCCGAGCCCAGGCCGGAACAATCGACCTCGATGCCACTGATGCCGCGCACAGCGTGGGTCTTGGCATTTGTGGTGCAACCCGCCAATACTAATACCGCGAATACCAGGATGAGTCCGTTCATTCGCCTCCTTAAATATGCAGCACCGACTGGGTGGTGTATGACCTGGCGCTATCGCGAGCAGGCTCGCTCCCACATTGGCCTGGGGAGACCAGGGCATCAGCAGCCCGACCTGAACAAGTGATTGATCCGTTAAAAGGAAAAAACAGTTAGCGCACAGTAAAGGTTTCACCTTGAGCGCACAACGGCGATCCCAGCCATTCTGCCCCCCCCCTGAATCGCACCCACAAAAAAGGGCGACCGAAGTCGCCCTTTTTCATGGTCAGACAGAACTCAGTTCTGTTTTTCCATCTGTGCACGCAGCAGGTCGCCCAGAGTGGTAGGACCAGCAGCAATGTCAGTAGCTGGCTTGTCGCGCAGGCTCTGGATTGCTTCTTTCTCTTCAGCGTCGTCTTTCGACTTGATGGAGAGCTGGATTACGCGGCTCTTGCGGTCAACGCTGATGATCTTGGCTTCTACTTCTTCGCCTTCTTTCAGAACGTTGCGCGCGTCTTCAACGCGGTCACGGCTGATTTCGGAGGCTTTCAGAGTCGCTTCGATATCGTCGGCCAGGGTGATGATGGCGCCTTTGGCGTCAACTTCTTTCACGATGCCCTTAACGATTGCGCCTTTGTCGTTCTCTTGAACGTACTCGGAGAACGGATCGCTTTCCAGTTGCTTGATACCCAGGGAGATACGCTCGCGCTCTGGGTCAACCGACAGGATAACGGTGTCCAGCTCGTCGCCCTTCTTGAAGCGGCGTACGGCTTCTTCGCCCACTTCGTTCCAGGAGATGTCGGACAGGTGAACCAGGCCGTCGATGCCGCCGTCCAGACCAATGAAGATACCGAAATCGGTGATCGACTTGATGGTGCCGGAGATTTTATCGCCCTTGTTGAACTGGCCAGAGAAGTCTTCCCACGGGTTGGACTTGCACTGCTTGATGCCGAGGGAGATACGACGACGCTCTTCGTCGATGTCCAGCACCATGACTTCCACTTCGTCGCCGACTTGTACGACTTTCGAAGGGTGGATGTTCTTGTTGGTCCAGTCCATTTCGGAAACGTGTACCAAGCCTTCAACGCCTTCTTCCAGCTCAGCGAAGCAGCCGTAGTCGGTGAGGTTGGTAACACGCGCGGTGACGCGGGTGCTTTCAGGGTAACGGGCTTTGATAGCAACCCATGGATCTTCACCCAGTTGCTTGAGGCCCAGGGAAACACGATTGCGCTCGCGATCGTACTTCAGAACCTTGACATCGATCTCGTCGCCAACGTTGACGATTTCCGAAGGATGCTTGATACGCTTCCAGGCCATGTCGGTGATGTGCAGCAGGCCATCGACGCCACCCAGATCGACGAATGCGCCGTAATCGGTGAGGTTCTTGACGATACCCTTGACCTGTTGGCCTTCCTGCAGCGATTCCAGCAGAGCTTCGCGCTCGGCGGAGTTCTCGGCTTCCAGGACACTGCGACGGGAAACGACAACGTTGTTGCGCTTCTGGTCCAGCTTGATGACCTTGAATTCCAGCTCTTTGCCTTCCAGGTGCGTGGTGTCGCGCACTGGACGGACGTCAACCAGGGAACCTGGCAGGAACGCACGGATGCCGTTAACGTCGACAGTGAAGCCGCCTTTAACCTTACCGTTGATAACGCCCTTGACCACTTCCTCAGCTGCGAAAGCCGCTTCCAGAACGATCCAGCATTCAGCACGCTTGGCTTTCTCACGGGACAGCTTGGTTTCACCAAAGCCATCTTCAACCGAGTCCAGCGCAACGTGAACTTCGTCACCGACGTTGATGTTCAGTTCGCCAGCGTCGTTGTAGAACTGCTCAAGCGGGATGAGTGCTTCAGACTTCAGACCAGCGTGAACGGTTACCCAGCGAGCCTGGTAATCGATATCAACGATAACACCGGTGATGATGGAGCCAGCCTGAAGGTTCAGGGTTTTTAGGCTTTCTTCAAAGAGTTCCGCAAAGCTTTCGCTCATTTTAATTCCTGATGATTGGGGCGAAGTATACGCCCAGCTCCACACCCCAGACGGTGTGGGTTAGTTTCATATAATAAGAAGCACCGCAGGACTATGCCTGGTCCCCTGCGGAGCTTCCTGGTCACCCGGCGATATCGCGTAGTGCGATCTCGCTCATGATGCGTTGCAACACCTGATCGATGGACAACTCCGTGGAATCCAGCTGAATTGCATCGGCCGCCGGCTTGAGCGGGGCCACTGCGCGCTGGGTATCACGCTCATCGCGTGCACGGATCTCATCTAGCAGACTCGACAGACTAACATCCTCGCCTTTGCCCTTCAACTGCAAATATCGGCGACGAGCCCGCTCCTCCGCGCTGGCGGTGAGGAAAATCTTCAACGGCGCATCGGGAAAGACCACGGTGCCCATGTCACGGCCGTCGGCCACCAATCCCGGAGGCTCCTGGAAGGCGCGCTGGCGTTGCAACAATGCCTCGCGCACCGCCGGCAGCGCGGCAACCTGGGAAGCCCCGGCGCCAACGCTTTCAGTGCGGATCACATCGCTGACTTCGTCGCCTTCCAGAATGATGCGCTGCAATTGGCCGTCGGTCGCCGCGATGAACTGGACATCCAGGTGCGCGGCCAATGCCTTGAGCAGCTCTTCGTTGGTCAGGTCGACGCCATGGTTGGCGGCGGCGAACGCCAACAGGCGATACAAGGCACCCGAATCGAGCAGGTTCCAGCCCAACTGCCTGGCCAGGATCCCGGCGACGGTGCCCTTGCCCGAGCCGCTTGGGCCATCGATGGTGATGACCGGTGCCTTGATGATCACGATTGTGCCTCTTGTGCGACTCGAATGCCGACCTGTGCGCACAGCGCCAGGAAATTCGGGAACGACGTGGCGACGTTGGCACAATCATGGATGCGAATCGGCGCGCTGGCGCGCAACGACGCAACGCTGAAGGCCATGGCGATACGGTGATCGCCGTGACCATGGACTTCGCCGCCGCCGATCTGGCCGCCGTCGATGATGATGCCGTCCGGCGTCGGCTGGCACTTCACGCCCAGGGCCAACAGGCCATCGGCCATGACCTGGATCCGGTCCGATTCCTTGACCCGCAGCTCTTCGGCGCCGGTCAACACCGTGCGGCCTTCTGCACAGGCTGCCGCCACGAACAGCACCGGGAATTCGTCGATCGCCAGCGGCACCAGCGCTTCCGGAATCTCGATACCCTTGAGTTTAGCTGCTCTTACGCGCAGGTCTGCCACCGGCTCGCCGCCCACTTCACGCTGGTTTTCCAGGGTGATGTCAGCGCCCATCAGGCGCAGGATGTCGATCACACCGGTGCGGGTCGGGTTGATGCCGACGTGTTCGAGCACCAGGTCGGAACCCTCGGCAATGGACGCCGCCACCAGGAAGAACGCCGACGACGAGATATCGCCCGGCACTTCGATGTGGGTTGCAGTCAATTTGCTGCCGGACTCGACCGACGCCGTGGCGCCGTTGACGGTGACCGGATAGCCGAAGCCACGCAGCATACGCTCGGTATGGTCGCGGGTCGGCGCCGGCTCGGTGACGGTGGTCTTGCCTTCGGCATAAAGACCGGCCAGCAGCAGGCAGGACTTCACCTGGGCGCTGGCCATCGGCATGGTGTAGGTCAGGCCCTTGAGCTTGTTGCCACCGCGAATGGTCATCGGCGGGCGACCTTCGGCAGCCGTCTCGATGACCGCGCCCATCTCCCGCAGCGGGTCGGCGACACGGTTCATCGGGCGCTTGGACAGCGAGGCGTCACCGGTCAGGGTGCTGTCGAAGTCTTGCGCGGCCAGCAGGCCGGACAACAGACGCATCGACGTGCCGGAGTTGCCCAGGTAGATCGGCCCCGGAGCCGGCTTCAAGCCATGCAGGCCAACGCCATGGATGGTCACGCGACCATGATGGGGGCCTTCGATGACCACACCCATGTCGCGAAACGCTTGCAGCGTCGCCAGGGCGTCTTCGCCCTCGAGGAAGCCTTCCACCTCGGTCACGCCTTCGGCCAGGGAGCCGAGCATGATCGAACGGTGGGAAATCGATTTATCACCCGGTACACGAATACGCCCACTCAGGGAGCCACCAGGTTGTGCCAGGAAAATCAGATCGTTGGAGTTCATAGCGTCCACATAGGCCCGACGGGCCAGGATTTTACTGAAATGCTCGCGGGCCACCCGGGCGCGTGTGAAAACGCCCAGCAATTGGTGCCCGTCCCCTGCATCGACCGCGTCGCGCAAGGCGTCGAGGTCGCTGCGAAATGTATCGAGTGTGCGCAGGACAGCTTCGCGGTTGGCGAGGAAGATGTCGTGCCACATGACCGGGTCACTACCGGCGATTCTCGTGAAATCGCGGAAACCGCCGGCAGCGTAACGGAAGATCTCAAGATTTTCATTGCGTTTGGCCAATGAATCCACCAGACCGAACGCCAACAGGTGCGGCAAGTGGCTGGTAGCGGCCAATACTTCATCATGACGCTCGACCTGCATGTGCTCGACGTCGGCGCCGAGTTCGCGCCAGAGGCGATCCACCACCGCCAGCGCGGCCGGGTCGGTCTGCTCCAGCGGCGTCAGGATCACTTTGTGGCGGCGAAACAACTCGGCATTGGACGCTTCTACACCGCTCTGTTCGGAACCGGCAATCGGATGGCCTGGCACGAAGCGCGCCGGCAGCCCGCCGAACGCCAGGGTGGCCGCGCGCACGACATTGCCCTTGGCACTGCCGACATCCGTGAGGATGGTGTGCCCCAAGTCCATGGTCGCCAAGCGTGCCAGCAGTTTTTCCATCGCCAGGATCGGCACCGCCAACTGAATCACGTCGGCGCCCTGACAGGCGATCGCCAGGTCATCTTCGCAACGATCGACCACGCCCAGCTCAACCGCGAGCTTGCGCGACTGCGGGTCCAGATCGACGCCGACCACCTCGCGACACAGGCCGCTTTCCCGCAGGCCCTTGGCAAACGAACCGCCAATCAGCCCCAGGCCGACCACCACCAGGCGACCGATCATAGGGGCAGCAGGTTGCAGTGAAGTGACATCAACCACGAGCCAGAACCTTGCCCAACGCCTCAAGGAAACGGCTGTTCTCCGCAGGCAGGCCAATGGTGATGCGCAAATGGTTCGGCATGCCGTAATTGGCCACCGGACGCACGATCACGCCTTCACGCAACATGCCCTGGAACACCGGCGCGGCGACGCGACCCAGATCGACACAGATGAAGTTGCCTTTCGATGGAATCCAGCCCAGGCCCAGTTCACGAAAACCGGCTTCCAACTGCTGCATGCCGGCCTCGTTGAGACGACGGCTCTGCGCCAGGTAGTCCTCGTCCTGCAACGCGGCGCAGGCAGCGGCCAAGGCGAAGCTGTTGACGTTGAACGGCTGGCGCACGCGGTTCAGGACATCGGCCACCACAGCGGTGGACAGGCCGTAGCCAACCCGCAGCGACGCCAGGCCATAGGCCTTGGAGAAGGTGCGCGAGACCAGCAGGTTCGGGTAGGCCGCCAGGAAGTCCAGGCCATCGGGCAGGTCACTGCCTTCGGCGTATTCGATGTAGGCCTCGTCCAGCACCACCAGCACATGCTCGGGCACGTCCTGCAGGAAGTCGTCCAGGGCCTGGGCGTCGAACCAGGTGCCGGTCGGGTTGTTCGGGTTGGCGATGAAGACCACCCGGGTGTTGGCGTCGATGGCGGCCAGCATGGCCGGCAGATCGTGCCCCCAATCCTTGGCCGGTACCACATGGGCGTCAGCACCGACGGCCTGGGTCGCGATCGGGTAGACCGCAAACGCATGTTCGCTGAACACGGCGTTGAGGCCCGGCGCCAGGTAGGCGCGCGCCACCAGCTCAAGAATGTCGTTGGAGCCGTTGCCCAGGGTGACCTGGTTCAGCTCGACACCACAGCGCTCGGCCAGCAGGCTTTTCAGTGCAAAGCCATTGCCATCAGGGTAACGGGTCAGCTCGGCCGACGCGTCGCGGATCGCCGCCAGCGCCTTTGGGCTCGCTCCCAGCGGGTTTTCGTTGCTCGCCAGCTTGACGATGCTGGCCGGGTCCAGATCCAGCTCGCGGGCCAGTTCGTCCACAGGCTTGCCGGGAACGTAAGGCGAGAGTTGTTGCACGCCTGGCTGTGCCAGTGCGAGGAAGTTGCCACTCATTTGCTATCCGCCCTTAAAGAACTGCCTTGGGGTAGGAACCCAGCACCTTGAGTGCCACTGCTTCCTGACTGATTTTCTCAAGCACACCTTTTACCAGCGGATCGCGGTGGTGGCCGACGAAATCGATGAAGAACACGTAGGTCCATTTACCGCTGCGCGACGGACGGGTCTCGATCCGGGTCAGGTCGATACCGTTGTCATGGAACGGCACCAGCAGCTCATGGAGCGCGCCTGGCTTGTTGCTCATGGAAACGATGATCGAGGTCTTGTCGTCACCGGTCGGCGGTACTTCCTGGCTGCCGATCATCAGGAATCGCGTGGAGTTGTCCGGACGATCCTCGATCTTTTCGGCCAGGCGTGTCAGCCCATAGAGGCCGGCCGCCATATCCCCAGCAATCGCCGCCGAGTTCCACTCACCCTTGACCCGCTTGGCCGCTTCGGCGTTGCTCGATACCGCCACGCGCTCGACGTTCGGGTAATGAGCGTCCAGCCACTTGCGGCACTGGGCCAGGGACTGGGCGTGGGAATAGATCCGGCTGATGCTGTCGGTCTTGGTGTTCTCGCCCACCAGCAGGTGGTGGTGGATGCGCAGCTCGACTTCGCCACAGATCACCATGTCGTGTTCGAGGAAGCTGTCCAGCGTGTGGTTGACCGCGCCTTCGGTGGAGTTCTCCACCGGCACCACGCCAAAATTCACCGCGCCGGCCGCCACTTCGCGGAAGACTTCGTCGATGGCTGCCATGGGCTTGCTGATCACCGCGTGGCCGAAATGCTTCATCGCGGCGGCTTGAGTGAAGGTGCCTTCCGGACCCAGGTACGCCACTTTCAGCGGCTGTTCCAGTGCCAGGCACGACGACATGACTTCGCGGAACAAGCGCGCCATTTCTTCGTTGCTCAGCGGCCCTTTGTTGCGCTCCATGACTCGCTTGAGCACTTGCGCCTCACGCTCGGGACGGTAGAACACCGGCACTTCACCCTCGGCCAGGGAAGCCATCTTCACCCGGGCGACTTCCTGGGCGCAGCGCGCGCGCTCACTGATCAGCTCCAGGACTTTTTCGTCCAGGGCATCGATGCGCAGGCGCAGCGCCTTGAGTTCTTGCTCAGACATCAGCCTTGTTCCTTCTCGAACTCTGCCATGTAGGCAATCAGCGCGTTGACCGCATTGATGTCGACGGCGTTGTAGATGGAGGCGCGCATGCCACCGACCGAACGGTGCCCCTTGAGGTTCAGCAGCCCGCGCTCATCGGCGCCCGCCAGGAATGGCTTGTCGAGACGGTCGTCGGCCAGGCGGAAAGGCACGTTCATCCACGAGCGATCGGTCTTGTTGATCGGGTTGCTGTACAAGCCGCTGGCATCGATGAAGTCATACAGCGTGCGCTGCTTCACTTCATTGAGCTTGCCGATGGCTTCGACACCGCCCTGCTCTTTCAGCCACTCGAACACCAGGCCGGACAGGTACCAGGCCAGGGTCGGTGGCGTGTTGTACATCGAGCCGTTGTCCGCCGCGAGCTTGTAGTTGAGCATGGTCGGGCACAGGGAACGGGCGCGACCCAGCAGGTCTTCACGGATGATGCTGACCAGGATGCCGCTAGGGCCGATGTTCTTCTGGGCGCCGGCGTAGATCATGCCGAAACGGGAGATGTCCACCGGACGCGAGAGGATGTCCGAGGACATGTCTGCAACCAAGGGCACGTCGCCGGTTTCCGGGATCCAGTTGAATTCCAGGCCGCCGATGGTTTCGTTCGGCGCGTAATGAACGTAGGCCGCGTCCTTGGACAGGTTCCACTCGTTCTGGCCGGGAATGGCGAAATAGTCGTAGGGCTTGGCGGTGGCGGCAACGTTGACGTGACCATAGCGCGAAGCCTCTTCAATGGCTTTCTGCGACCAGATACCCGTGTCGATGTAGTCGGCCTTGCCGTTTTCCGGCAGCAGGTTCAGCGGGATCTGGGCGAATTGCTGGCTGGCGCCCCCCTGCAGGAACAGCACCTTGTAGTGGGACGGGATGTTCAGCAGATCACGCAGGTCCTGCTCGGCCTTGGTGGCAATGGACACGAACTCATCGCTGCGATGGCTCATTTCCATGACGGACAGGCCCTTGCCATGCCAGTCGAGGAGTTCACCCTGGGCGCGCTTCAGGACCGCTTCAGGAAGCGCCGCCGGGCCGGCACAGAAGTTATAGGCTCTCTTGCTCACATCCAATCTCGCTCTGATCTGGTGGTCACATAAATCTTGTGTTCGACACATGATCGTTCCCACGCTCTGCGTGGGAATGCATCCAATGACGCTCTGCGTCATGGGACGCGGAGCGTCCCGAGCGGCATTCCCACGCAGAGCGAGGGAACGATCCTGA
>NZ_JAGGOF010000112.1 GCF_018614775.1 Pseudomonas fluorescens | reverse complement strand
AAGACAGTTGCTCCCACAAGGGAATTTGTGTATGGCGGAAATTTTGCAAAAAAAAGGGCGACCGAAGTCGCCCAAAATGCCTTGCGTGCTCGTTGTAGCCGGAAAGACCTACGGTTTTCTGCGCTTGTGGGCGTCTTTCCAGATGAATAATCCAAACCCTGCGAAAAACACGAACATGAGGCCGACCGTCAATACGCCGGCAAACACCACATTATCGAAAAACATGACTGGCCTCCTGGTCTTGCCCCTGTTGCGATGGGTTCAAGTTAACCAATCAGGCCTGAAGGAAAATTGACCAGGGTCAATAACGCCCGCAACGGGGCACAAAGGAGGAGGAATAACTGATCTGCATCAATGGATCGAGAGGGCTCAGCGCTTTTTCGGCTTGCTCTTCGGCTTTTTCTTGGCTTTGCCCAGCGGCATGGCCTGCTCGAAAGCCTGACGGACTTCGTTGAGGCGTTTATCGTTGAGGTCATGAATGCGCTTGGCGCGCTCAGCGCTGAGGTCGATCAGTTTTTCGTCTTGGTTCATGGCGTGTCGGCATCGTGCGGTGAATGGCGGATGCACCCCATGATGCGGGCTGTAGGCGGCGTTGACCAGCTGCGCGCGTCGGCAAATTGATCAGATCTGGATATCGACCCACAGGCCCTGGCGCGGCTCTTCTTCCATCAAAGGCGCCACGGGCACGGTGTTATCGGCATTGAGCTCGGTACCGGGTATGGCCAGGTGCTCCTCGGGATCTTCCTCGGCTTCGTGGCGACGCCTGTCGCGTTCCTGCCGGCGGCGCTGCTCCTCGCGCAGCAACAGTGCGCCCTCTTCCGGATCGCGCTGTTGCAGGTCGATGGTGCTTTCGCTGGAGGTTTGCTGCACCGGAACCACGGGCGGTATGTCCGGTCGCTGGCGAACCGGATCCTGCTGCGCGGTGATCGGTACGGCGCTCAAAGGGAGCGTGGGTAGCAACATAAAGGTCTCCTTGTCTTCAGGTTGTCGGCTGTGTGCGTGGCAGCTTGAACCACCGGTCTGAAACTTGTGACCCAGTTGGCATTGCAACAAAACCCGGGGCCGAGCCTGTTTGATCGCTGAACACGCTTAAGTTCCCTGGCACCGGATGACGAATCGTCCTCACGACGACGTGGCGCGTGCGTAAATCCTTTGGTCTGGGGGATCATTCCGTTAAGATAATCGGCTTTTTCAAGGCGGGAGTCAGGCAGCATGGCGCAGCAGTATCAACCGGGGCAACGCTGGATCAGTGACAGCGAAGCCGAGCTGGGTTTGGGCACCGTTCTGGCACAGGACGGCCGCTTGTTGACCGTGCTCTACCCGGCCACTGGCGACACCCGCCAGTACGCGCTACGGAATGCGCCTCTTACACGGGTACGGTTTTCGCCGGGCGACGTGATCACTCACTTCGAAGGTTGGAAAATGACCGTACGCGAAGTCGATGATGTCGACGGGCTGTTGGTCTACCACGGTCTCAATGGGCAGAACGAAGTCGTTACCCTGCCGGAAACCCAACTGTCGAACTTCATCCAGTTCCGCCTCGCCAGCGACCGCCTGTTCGCCGGCCAGATCGACCCGCTGGCCTGGTTCTCCCTGCGCTATCACACCCTGGAACACACCAGCCGCCAGTTGCAGTCGTCGCTGTGGGGCCTGGGCGGTGTGCGCGCCCAGCCGATCGCGCACCAATTGCACATCGCCCGTGAAGTGGCTGACCGCATTGCGCCGCGCGTATTGCTGGCGGACGAGGTAGGCCTGGGCAAGACCATCGAAGCCGGCCTGATCATCCACCGTCAGTTGCTGTCCGGCCGCGCCAACCGCGTCCTGATCCTGGTACCGGAAAACCTCCAGCACCAATGGCTGGTGGAAATGCGCCGGCGCTTCAACCTGCAGGTCGCGCTGTTCGATGAGGAACGCTTCATCGAAAGCGATGCCAGCAACCCGTTCGAAGACACCCAACTGGCGCTGGTCGCGCTGGAGTGGTTGGTGGACGACGAAAAGGCCCAGGACGCGCTGTTCGCCGCCGGCTGGGACTTGATGGTGGTCGACGAAGCCCATCACCTGGTATGGCACGAAGATCAGGTCAGCCCGCAATATGCACTGGTCGAACAGCTTGCCGAGACGATCCCGGGTGTGCTGCTGCTCACCGCGACCCCGGAGCAACTGGGACAGGACAGCCACTTCGCCCGTCTGCGCCTGCTGGACCCGAACCGCTTTCATGACCTCAAGGCCTTCCGCGCCGAGAGCGAAAACTACCGCCCGGTGGCCGAAGCCGTGCAGGAGCTGCTGGACAAGGGCCGCCTCTCGCCGCAAGCCCACCAGACCATCCACGGCTTCCTCGGCAACGAAGGCGAAGCGCTGCTGACCGCCGTCAACGATGGCGATGTCGAAGCCAGTGCCCGCCTGGTGCGCGAACTGCTGGACCGCCACGGCACCGGCCGCGTGCTGTTTCGCAACACCCGCGCCGCCGTGCAGGGCTTCCCGGAGCGCACGCTGCACGCCTATCCCCTGGCGTGCCCGGACGAATACCTCGAACTGCCCTTGGGCGAACATGCCGAGCTGTACCCGGAGGTCAGCTTCCAGGCGCAACCGGACGCCAATGAAGAACAACGCTGGTGGAAATTCGACCCGCGCGTCGAGTGGCTGATCGATCAGTTAAAGATGCTCAAGCGCACCAAGGTGCTGGTGATCTGCGCCCACGCCGAGACCGCCATGGACCTGGAGGATGCCCTGCGCGTGCGCTCCGGCATCCCGGCCACGGTGTTCCATGAAGGCATGAACATCCTTGAGCGCGACCGTGCCGCCGCCTACTTCGCCGATGAAGAGTTTGGCGCGCAGGTGCTGATCTGCTCGGAAATCGGCAGCGAAGGGCGCAACTTCCAGTTCGCTCATCACCTGGTGCTGTTCGACCTGCCGACCCACCCGGACCTGCTGGAACAGCGCATCGGCCGTCTGGACCGGATCGGCCAGAAGCACACCATCGAATTGCACGTGCCGTACCTGGAAACCAGCCCGCAAGAGCGACTGTTCCAGTGGTACCACGAGGCCCTGAACGCGTTCCTCAACACCTGCCCGACCGGCAACGCCTTGCAACATCAGTTCGGCCCGCGCCTGCTGCCTTTGCTGGAAGAAGCCGACGATGGCCAGTGGCAGGCGCTGATTGACGAAGCCCGCGCCGAACGCGAACGCCTGGAGACCGAGCTGCACACCGGTCGCGACCGTTTGCTGGAACTCAATTCCGGGGGCGCCGGTGAAGGCGATGCGCTGGTGGAGGCCATTCTCGAACAGGACGACCAATTCGCCCTGCCGATCTACATGGAAACCCTGTTCGACGCGTTCGGCATCGACAGCGAGGACCACTCGGAAAACGCGCTGATCCTCAAGCCGAGCGAAAAAATGCTCGACGCCAGCTTCCCGCTGGGCGACGACGAAGGCGTGACCATCACCTACGACCGCAACCAGGCGCTGTCGCGCGAAGACATGCAGTTCATCACCTGGGAGCACCCGATGGTGCAAGGTGGCATGGACCTCGTGCTGTCCGGTTCCATGGGCAACACCGCCGTGGCGCTGATCAAGAACAAGGCCCTCAAGCCTGGCACGGTGTTGCTGGAGCTGCTCTACGTCAGTGAAGTCGTCGCCCCGCGTTCGCTGCAACTGGGTCGCTACCTGCCGCCGGCCGCCCTGCGTTGCCTGCTGGACACCAACGGCAACGACCTGGCCGCCCGGGTCTCGTTCGAAACCCTGAACGACCAGCTCGAAAGCGTGCCTCGCGCCAGCGCCAACAAGTTCATCCAGGCCCAGCGTGACCAACTCACCCCGCGGATCAACGCCGGCGAAGAGAAAATCGCCCCGCGTCACGCCGAGCGCGTGGCCGAGGCCCAGCGTCGCCTGGCCGCCGATACCGACGAGGAACTGGCCCGCCTGACCGCCCTGCAAGCGGTCAACCCGACTGTGCGTGACAGCGAACTGGTTGCCCTGCGCCAACAGCGCGAGCAAGGCCTGGCGATGCTGGAGAAGGCCGCGTTGCGTTTGGAAGCGATCCGGGTGTTGGTGGCGGGCTGATAACAGTCACGCCATAAACCTGTGGGAGCAAAGCTTGCTCGCGATCGGGGCACATCAGTCAGCAATGATGATGGGGCCGCGATCGCGAGCAAGCTTTGCTCCCACGGATTTCAGCTTCAAGGGCTGTAGTACCCCACCGCCACCAGGAAATGCCCGACCTTCTTCAGGTACGCGTGCTTGTCCTCGACTTTGCCAGTCACTGGGTTCTTCCAGCGATAGGCGTATTCACCCACATCCTGTTTGCCGATCATCACCAGGATCGGCTCGCCTACCGGCTTGCCATCCGGGTCCTTGACCTTGGCGAAATCAGTGTTGATCAACCGCAGTTGAGTGCCATGAGCGACGTAGCGTCGGGTATCGAGGTCAACGACGAAGACGTACAGATCATCCTGCAAGTACCCGCCCTTGAGGGAGTTGATGGCGGTCAACGTGGCTTTCTCGTTCTTCTGCAGGTCGCTTGAGGCCTTGTCCAGCAAGGCCCGGGCCTGTTCGGCAGAAGCCCGTGGCAGGTAATAGCCGACGGCCAGGATCCGCTCGCCGACCCGCTGGAAATACACATGCTTGCGCTCGACTTTGCCGTCCGCCCAGTTCTGCCAACGGTAATCGGCCTGCTGGATCCCGCTGCCCTCGGGGGTTTTCAGGGCGTCCTTGAAAACTTTGCGCAGATCAGGTCCCAACACCTCGGAAACGTCTCGCCCGATCAACGCCGCGGAAGGCCCGCCGCTGGCGAGCATCACACCTCGGGTATCCACCACGAACACATAACGGTCCTTGTCGACGAAGTCGCCCTGGCGGCTGAAGGCCGCGAAGGCTTTGTCACCGTGGTCGTGGTAATAGGCCAAGGCCTTTTCCAGCAGTGCCCGGGCCGCCTGGCCATCATCCGCCGGCGAGGCATGCACCTGTGCCAGCCCCAGCACCAGCATTGCCCCCAGCCAGGCCATCTTGTGAAAAACCCCCATACCCGCGTCCTCGTTCTTGTTGGTATTTCAAGAGCATAGCCGGCGTGGGGTGATGGGGAAGTATTCAGCAAAGCGCGGTGGAGGCATCAAGCCCACGGCTACTGGAGAACAAATGTGGGAGCGAGCCTGCTCGCGATGACGCCCGCACAGTCGACATGTCTGCAGCCTGAACCACCGCTATCGCGAGCAGGCTCGCTCCCACAAGGTATCTGTGGTGAATTTGAGTTCTGTGGGTAACGGTGGGAGCTGGCTCCCACCGTTTTTACTGAGCCCGGGCGCTGAGCTGCTGCTGCAAGTGCTGGATCTGCGCTTGCAGGGTATTGATGTTGCGAGTGACCTGGCCGCGGAAGGCGTCGAATTCGGCGGTGTTGCTGCCGCCGTTATCCTGCTGGCTCTTGAGCACGATCACGTCCTGCTCCAGGCGTTCAATGGCCGAGTTGGAGGTGGCTTTCTTCAGGGCTGTGATGTCGGCACCTATGCTCTTGAGCTGGGCATCCAGGGCGCCACCCTCACCCTGGTTTTTCAGGGCAGTCACTTCGGCCGCCAGGGCCTTGACCTGGGCCTGGAGCTCCTTGTTGGACGCCTGCAGTTGGGTGCTGGCGTTCTGCTGTTCAGTGTCATGGGCAATGAGCAGGGCCAGCTCCTTGTCCAGGTCGGCGGACGGGCCGAAGGTGGCTTGCTGTTGTTTGTACTGCTCCTGCAGCTTGCTGTCGAACAGCCGGCCCTGGTCCTGCAGCTTGCTTTCCAGCTGTTTGATCTGCAGCTTCAAGGCCTCGCTGTCGCTCATGACATTGGACTGGCCGGCCACCACCTTGCCGGAAATGTCCTGCAAGCGTCCCGCCGCGTCCTCGCTGATCCGCGCGAAGCTTTCCTGGGTCGCCACCAGTTGCTGTTCCATCAGCGAAATCTGCTGGAAGCTCCACCAGGCCAGGAAGCCGAACGCACACAACAACGCGCCCACCAGCGCCCATAGCGGCCCGGTGCTGACCCCCTTGACCTTGCCTGCAGCAACCGGCGCCGGTCGCGCCTGGGCATGGGCCGGACGGTTGCTCAGGAAGTCGTCATCATCGGGGATGTCGGCGCGCATCCGCAGGCTCGGTACATCATCGAAGTCGTCGTGTTCATCGTTGCGCGTGGGCATGGGTTCAACCTTTGGAAAACCGGAGATGGCTTGATGCGGCGAGTATAACCCCCTCGCCCGCCGCACCGATTGACCCCGAACCCGGCACTCGGTTCATGACGGGCCGATCAGCGGGCGGGCTGGCTCCGCCACCACAGGCAGAATTCATCGAGGGCCGACCACAGGCTGATCTGGGGATCGTAATCGAGATAATGCCGGGCCCGGCTGATGTCCAGGGTGAAGTTTTTGTTCATGACCTGCATCCCCAGGCGCGAGAGCGTCGGTTCGGGGCGGCCCGGCCATAACGTGCAGAAACCTTCATTCAGGGCCGCCACACTATAAGCCAAGCCGTAGGAACGGTAACGCCTGACCTGTGGGACATCCATCTGGCGCATCACGTAGTTCACCACATCCCACAGCGGAACCGGTGCGCCGTTGCTGATGTTGTAGGCCTTGCCCAAGGCAGAACCGGTCGCCAGCAGACTGCTGAGCAGCGCCTCGTTGAGGTTCTGCACGCTGGTGAAGTCCACTTTGTTCAACCCGTTGCCGACGATGGCCAGTCGACCCTTGCGCTGCATTTTCAGCAGGCGCGGGAAAATGCTCATGTCGCCGGCGCCGGTGACGAAGCGCGGGCGCAGGGCCAGCACCTCAAGGCCGAACTCCTGGGCGCCGAAGACCTTCTGCTCGGCCAGGTACTTGGTGGCAGCATACGGGTGCTTGAGGCGCCTGGGCACTTGTTCTTCCGTCAATCCAAGGTGGTCATGGCCGTCGAAATAAATCGACGGCGATGACAGATGCACCAGGCGGCGAACCTTCTGCTTGAGGCAAGCCTCGACGATATTTTCCGTGACCTCGACATTGCCCTGGTGGAAATCCTGGTAGCGCCCCCACAGCCCCACGGACCCGGCGCAATGCACCACGGCCTCGACGTCCAGGCACAGGTCGCGCGCCAACAGCGGGTCACTCAGGTCCCCCTGGACGAACTGCGCGCCGCGGCGTACCAAGTGCTCCACACTCTCGGCCCGGCGACCGTTGACCCGTACATCCAGACCCTGCTCCAAGGCGAAACGCGCAAAGCGCCCGCCGATGAAGCCACTCGCGCCGGTAACCAGAATTCTCATGAATCAACTCCTAAAATCAGTTTCAAGCGAAAAGCTTCAAGCCCATCGCCTCTAACTTACCGCTTGCAGCTTGGTGCTTGCCGCTACGATCAATCGTTCCGTCAACAAACCCAGCAACTGCCCACCATTGCGCCAATGATGCCAGTACAGCGGCACGTCGATCGGTTTATCTGCCAGCAGCTCCACCAACGTGCCCTGGGCCAGTTGCTCACGCATCTGTAATTCCGGCACCAGTCCCCAACCGAGACCGGCTTCGGTAAGGCGGATAAAGCCTTCGGACGATGGGCACAAATGGTGTTCGAAACCGCCTTCGACACCCAGGGAAGCGAGGTAACGGTGTTGCAGGAAATCATCCGGGCCGAATACCAGTGCCGGCGTACGGGCCAATTGGTCGGCGCGCACGCCGTCGGGGAAGTGCCGGGCGATAAATGCCGGGCTGGCCAGCGCCCGGTAGCGCATGGCCCCCAGCAATACGCTGCGAGCGCCTGCCACCGGGCGTTCGCTGGCGCAGACACACGCCGCCACTTCACCGGCGCGCATGCGCTTGAGGCCAACGGTCTGGTCCTCGACCACCAGGTCGAGCAACACACGTTGCTCGGCGCAGAAATCGCCCACGGCCACTGCCCACCAGGTCGCCAGGCTATCGGCGTTCAGGGCGATGCGCAGGCGCTCGGGCAGGCCCTCTTCATCCAGCGCCGGCACCAGGCTTTGCAGGTCACG
The DNA here is from genome assembly GCF_018614775.1 of Pseudomonas fluorescens. Taxonomy (GTDB): domain Bacteria; phylum Pseudomonadota; class Gammaproteobacteria; order Pseudomonadales; family Pseudomonadaceae; genus Aquipseudomonas; species Aquipseudomonas fluorescens_BY. Next base: position 6,082 of record NZ_JAGGOF010000112.1, on the reverse strand, counting down.
CTCCAGCAGACGCACCTGCTGCACATGGTTGAGCAGTCGCCGGCCGATCTCCGTGGGGGTCGGCGGCGTGGCACGTACTAGGACCGGTTGGCCGACACGCGCCTCCAGCAACTTGATCCGTTGGGAAATGGCCGATTGTGACAAACCCAGCACCTGGGCCGCCCGCTCGAAACCGGCCTGCTCGACCACGGCCGCCAGGGCAGAAAGCAATTTGTAGTCGAACATCAGTTTTCCTAATGAGCAATCAGCAATATTGGTTTTTCTTATACAGCGTCCCACCGGAGAATGGCCAGCATCACTTGAAGGAGCGAGCCATGTCCGGCGAAACGTCATTGAACACCCTGCTGCGCAGCATGAGCCCGCAGCTCAATCCCGGCGACTACGTGTTTTGTAGCCTGCCGGACGGCCAGGTGCCGGCGGGCATCGAGATCGTCGGCAGTTTTCTCGAGCGGGAAGGACTGACCGTCATCCTGGAAAAATCCCAGGCGCAGAAGGCCGGCCTGGGTTTCGACTATATCGCCGCCTTGATCACCCTCGACGTGCATTCAGCGCTGCAGGCCGTCGGCCTGACCGCCGCCTTCGCCACGGCATTGGGCAATGCAGGCATCAGTTGCAACGTGATTGCCGGGTACTACCACGACCATCTCTTTGTCGGCCGTGACGATGCCGAACGGGCCATGGATGTGCTCAGGCATTTGGCCAAGAACGGGGAGCCAGTGTGATGTGGCAAAGCTATACGAACGGACTGCTGATGGCCCTCGGACTGATCATGGCCATCGGCGCGCAGAACGCATTTGTCCTGGCCCAGAGCCTGCGCCGTGAACATCATTTGCCGGTGGCTGTCCTGTGCATTACCTGCGACGCGCTGCTGGTCGCGGCTGGTGTCTTTGGCCTGGCAACGCTGCTGGCCCACAGCCCGCTGCTGCTGTCGATCGCCCGTTGGGGCGGCGCCGCGTTCCTGCTCTGGTATGGCAGCCTGGCGTTGCGCCGGGCCTGTTCGAAGCAGAGCCTGCAACTGGGTGAACACCAGGCCGTGCGCTCATTGCGGGCGGTGTTGCTCAGCGCGCTGGCCGTCACGCTGCTCAACCCCCACGTGTACCTCGACACCGTGCTGTTGATCGGCTCGCTCGGTGCCCAGCAAAGCGTGCCCGGCGCCTATGTCGTCGGTGCAGCCACGGCCTCGCTGCTGTGGTTTCTCACCCTGGCCTTCGGTGCTGCGTGGCTGGCTCCCTGGCTGGCTCGCCCCATCACCTGGCGGATCCTGGACCTGCTGGTGGCGGCGATGATGTTCACCGTGGCCGGGCAACTGATCATCACCGGCTGATTATTCCAAACCGCTCTGGAACCTCTATTCCACACAGTTGTTGCGTGGTTATGCCGCACCCCCGGTGCTATGATCCGACTCCTGCGCCGCAAAGAGTACAAACTCCCCGGCGCTAGTCTGGCCGCCCGTGATCGGCCTTGCGCTCACCGCAACTGACCTGATTAGGAGAATCACCATGGCTTTCGAATTGCCGCCGCTGCCTTACCCACACGACGCACTGCAGCCGCACATCTCCAAAGAGACTCTGGAATACCACCACGACAAGCACCACAACACCTATGTCGTGAACCTGAACAACCTGGTACCTGGCACCGAGTTCGAAGGCAAGACCCTGGAAGAAATCGTCAAGACTTCCTCGGGCGGTATCTTCAACAACGCCGCTCAGGTCTGGAACCACACCTTCTACTGGAACTGCCTGGCGCCAAACGCTGGCGGCCAACCGACCGGTGCCCTGGCTGAAGCCATCGACAAGGCTTTCGGTTCGTTCGACAAGTTCAAGGAAGAATTCAGCAAGACCTCCATCGGCACCTTCGGTTCCGGCTGGGGCTGGCTGGTGAAAAAGGCTGACGGTTCCCTGGCCCTGGCCAGCACCATCGGCGCCGGCAACCCGCTGACCAGCGGCGACACCCCGTTGCTGACCTGCGACGTCTGGGAACACGCCTACTACATCGACTACCGCAACGTTCGCCCAAAATACGTCGAAGCGTTCTGGAACCTGGTCAACTGGACATTCGTGGCCGAGCAGTTCGAAGGCAAGACCTTCACCGCTTAAGCTCCGATGCCAGAGAAGGAACCCGGCGCCTTGCCGGGTTTTTTTCGCCTGGCACAAATGCCCCTGGCACCGACCGGTGACAACCCACCGTGCGTCCTGGATCCAATAAAAATTCCCGGCAGGCCTCAAGTTGCGGCGCCTATCAACCGACACAATGGTCGTAGAGCAATCACTCTGAAACAACCGCGTATCGGCCAGGTTTACAGACCAAAACCCTTGTGTTTGATTGTCCCTTTGACTGACATCACAGGATTGCCAATACTCATGGCAACTTGACGCTACTCGCACGGAACAAGGAACCACTCTTTGAAGCTGGAACTCAAGAACAGCTTGTCTGTGAAGTTGCTCCGAGTCGTGCTCCTCTCGGCATTGATCGTTGGCGTGCTCTTGAGCTGCGCCCAGATCGTGTTCGATGCCTATAAAACCAACCAGGCCGTCGCCGATGACGCCCAACGGATCCTCGACATGTTCCGCGATCCGTCGACCCAGGCCGTCTACAGCCTGGACCGGGAAATGGGCATGCAAGTGATCGAAGGCCTGTTCCAGGACAAGGCCGTGCGCATGGCCTCCATCGGCCACCCCCACGAAACCATGCTCGCCGAGAAAACCCGCGCCTTGCAGGAGTCCGAGAGCCGCTGGCTGACCGATCTGATTTTGGGCAAGGAGCGTACCTTCACCACCCAGTTGGTAGGACGTGGGCCCTACAGTGAATATTACGGCGACCTGAGCATCACCCTCGACACCGCCACCTATGGCGAGAGCTTCATCGTCAGCTCGGTGATCATCTTCATTTCCGGCATGCTACGAGCCCTGGCCATGGGCCTGGTGTTGTACCTGGTCTATCACTGGCTGCTGACCAAGCCACTGTCGCGGATCATCCAGCACCTGACCGAAATCAACCCCGACCGCCCCAGCGCGCACAAGATCCCGCAGTTACGCGGCCACGAGCAAAACGAACTGGGCCTGTGGATCAATACCGCCAACCAATTGCTCGAATCCATCGAGCGCAATACCCATCTGCGCCACGAAGCGGAAAACAGTCTGCTGCGCATGGCCCAGTACGATTTCCTCACCGGCCTGCCCAACCGCCAGCAGTTGCAACAGCAACTGGACAAGATCCTGGTGGACGCCGGACGCCTGCAACGTCGGGTGGCGGTGCTCTGTGTCGGACTGGATGATTTCAAGGGCATCAACGAGCAGTTCAGCTACCAGACCGGCGATCAGTTGCTGCTGGCCCTCGCCGACCGCCTGCGCGCCCACAGCGGTCGCCTCGGCGCCCTGGCGCGACTGGGGGGCGACCAGTTCGCCCTGGTCCAGGCCGACATCGAACAGCCCTACGAGGCCGCCGAACTGGCCCAGAGCATCCTGGATGACCTGGAAGCGCCGTTCGCCCTCGACGACCACGGCATCCGCCTGCGCGCTACCATCGGTATCACCCTCTTTCCCGAAGACGGCGACAGCACCGAGAAACTGTTGCAGAAAGCCGAGCAGACCATGACCCTGGCCAAGACCCGCTCGCGCAATCGTTACCAGTTCTACATCGCCAGCGTCGACAGCGAGATGCGCCGCCGTCGCGAGCTGGAGAAAGACCTGCGCGAGGCCCTGGCCCGCGAGCAGTTCACTCTGGTGTATCAACCGCAAATCAGTTATCGCGACCTGCGGGTGGTGGGCACCGAAGCGCTGATCCGCTGGCATCATCCCGAGCACGGCCTGGTGCCGCCGGACCTGTTCATCCCCCTGGCCGAGCAGAACGGCACCATCATCGCCATCGGCGAATGGGTGCTGGACCAGGCCTGCCGGCAACTGCGCGAATGGCACGACCAGGGCTTTGTCGACCTGCGCATGGCGGTCAACCTGTCGACGGTGCAACTGCACCACGCCGAACTGCCGCGGGTGGTGAACAACCTCCTGCAGATGTACCGGCTGCCGCCCCGCAGCCTGGAGCTGGAAGTTACCGAAACCGGCCTGATGGAAGACATCACCACCGCCGCCCAGCACCTGCTGAGCCTGCGCCGCTCCGGGGCGCTGATTGCCATCGATGACTTCGGGACCGGGTATTCGTCCCTGAGTTATCTCAAGAGCCTGCCGCTGGACAAGATCAAGATCGACAAGAGTTTCGTCCAGGACCTGCTTGAGGATGAAGACGACGCGACCATCGTCCGGGCTATTATCCAACTGGGCAAAAGCCTGGGGATGCAGGTCATTGCCGAAGGTGTCGAGACGGTCGAGCAAGAAGCCTACATCATCGCCGAGGGCTGCCACGAAGGTCAGGGCTACTACTACAGCAAGCCATTGCCAGCGCGGGAATTGGGCGCCTATCTGAAGCAGGCGGAGCGCAGCAAGGCCTCTATTCTCTGACGTCCTCCATCACAGCCTTCCACATCCCCTACAACGGATCGAGACCGTTCTGTAGGAGCGGGCGAAGGCTCCCATCGGCATTAATGAAATAAGAAATATTTACAGCCGCACCCTTTACACATAATGCAAATCTTTCGCATTATGTCGCAGTTTTGCGCACCCGCGCCTGTCCCATCCATTTCGAAGCAGGATGTTCGCCATGATTCGTATGCCCCTGGCTACCGCCAGTCTGCTGGCCATCGCTATTTCCCTCGCCGGTTGCGGCGAAGGCAAAGACAAGGCTGCCGCGCCACAAGCGCCTACGCCTGCCGCCAGCACTGCGGCACCGGTCGCCCCTGCTGCCACTGGCAAAGTCGACGAAGCCGCGGCCAAGGCCGTTGTGGCGCACTATGCCGACATGGTCTTTGCCGTCTACAGCGATGCCGAATCCACCGCGAAAACCCTGCAAACCGCCGTCGACGCGTTCCTGGCCAAGCCGAACGCCGACACTCTGAAAGCCGCCCGCGCTGCCTGGGTCGCCGCGCGCGTGCCTTACCTGCAGAGTGAAGTGTTCCGCTTCGGCAACACCATCATCGACGACTGGGAAGGCCAGGTGAACGCCTGGCCCCTGGACGAAGGCCTGATCGACTACGTCGACAAGTCCTACGAGCATGCCCTGGGCAACCCGGGCGCTACCGCCAACATCATCGCCAACACTGAAATCCAGGTGGGTGAAGACAAGGTCGATGTAAAAGACATCACCCCGGAAAAACTCGCCAGCCTGAACGAACTGGGCGGCTCCGAAGCCAACGTCGCCACCGGCTACCACGCCATCGAGTTCCTGCTGTGGGGCCAGGACCTCAACGGCACCGGCCCCGGCGCTGGCAACCGTCCGGCATCGGACTACCTGCAAGGCGCCGGCGCCACCGGTGGCCACAATGATCGTCGTCGTGCCTACCTCAAGTCCGTGACACAATTGCTGGTCAGCGACCTGGAAGAAATGGTCGGCAACTGGAAGCCGAACGTGGCTGACAACTACCGCGCCACCCTGGAAGCGGAACCGGCCGAAAGTGGCCTGCGCAAGATGCTGTTCGGCATGGGCAGCCTGTCCCTGGGTGAGCTGGCGGGCGAGCGCATGAAAGTGTCCCTGGAAGCCAACTCGCCAGAAGACGAGCAGGACTGCTTCAGCGACAACACCCACAACTCGCACTTCTACGACGCCAAGGGCGTGCGTAACGTCTACCTGGGCGAATACACCCGCGTCGACGGCACCAAGATGACCGGCGCCAGCCTGTCGTCCCTGGTGGCCAAGGCCGATCCGGCGGCGGACACCGCGCTCAAGGCCGACCTGGCCGCCACCGAAGCCAAGATCCAGGTCATGGTCGATCACGCCAACAAGGGTGAGCACTACGACCAGTTGATCGCCGCCGGCAACACCGCCGGCAACCAGATCGTGCGCGACGCCATCGCCGCCCTGGTCAAGCAGACCGGTTCGATCGAACAGGCTGCTGGCAAACTGGGCATCAGCGACCTCAACCCGGACAACGCCGATCACGAGTTCTGATCAACGCCGCTGAACAAGAAAGCGACCTTCGGGTCGCTTTTTTTAGGCCTCAAAGTCCCCCTGCGGGAGCGAGACTGCTCGCGAT
>NZ_JAGGOF010000111.1 GCF_018614775.1 Pseudomonas fluorescens | reverse complement strand
AGACAGTTGCTCCCACAGGGGCCTGCTGCAAGCTCGTTAGAACATCGGGCGTGCCGCGCCAATCGCCACCACCAGCAATCCGATCAGCAGGTTGATGCCCACCAGCCTGCGAATGTTGCCCAGCATCGCCGCGCCCGTCGGCCAGTCCTGCGCGGCCACGGCGTTGCGCAGCGGCGGCAACTGCAAGGCCTGGATGCGGATGAACAGCGCCGTCATCACCACGTACAACCCCATCATCACCTGCACATAACGCGGCGCGGTTTCGAAACCGGCGAAGCGCAGATGGATCAGGCCGACACCGCTGATCGGCAAAAGGATCACCGCCGCCCAGACCCACACGAAAAAACGCTGAAACACTTCTACCCACAACCTGAGCCTGGCAGGGCCTTCAAGCGCCGTGATTGCGGCGGGTCGCAGGATCATCCAGGCGAAGAACATGCCGCCGACCCAGACCAGGGCCGCCAGTAAATGCAGGGTGTAGACGAGGGCAAAGGGTGTCATAGGGTACTCCGTTCTGCGCAGGATTCATTAGCGGGGTATGATAGCCGCCGATCCGAACCACTGAAAATTTATCCAGCGTTTTTTAGCGCCCGACCATTCATGATCAGCACTGAACTCAAAACCACGATCCAGGGCGCCTATTCGCGTTTTCTCGAAGCCAAGAGCCTCAAGCCGCGCTATGGCCAGCGCCTGATGATCGCCGAAGTGGCGAAAGTCCTCGGCGATATCGACACCGACGATGAAGGTCGGCGCAGTGGCGAGCCCGCTGTGGTGGCGGTGGAGGCCGGCACCGGTACCGGCAAGACCGTGGCCTACAGCCTGGCGGCGATTCCCACGGCCAAGGCCGCCGGCAAACGCCTGGTGATCGCCACGGCCACGGTCGCCTTGCAGGAGCAGATCGTCTACAAGGACCTGCCCGACCTGATGCGCAACAGCGGGCTGAGTTTCACATTCGCGCTGGCGAAGGGGCGTGGACGCTACCTGTGCCTGTCCAAGCTCGACATGTTGCTCCAGGAAGGCCATGCACAGACCGCCACGGCGCAGTTGTTTGAAGAGGAAGGCTTCAAGATCGAAGTCGATGAGGCCAGTCAGAAGCTGTTCACCAGCATGATCGAGAAGCTGGCCGGCAATAAGTGGGACGGCGACCGCGACAGCTGGTCCACCGCGCTGGAAGACGCCGACTGGTCCCGCCTGACCACTGATCACAGCCAGTGCACCAACCGTCACTGCCCGAACTTCGGCCAGTGCGCCTTCTACAAGGCTCGTGAAGGGATGGGCAAGGTCGACGTCATCGTCACCAACCACGACATGGTCCTGGCTGACCTGGCCCTGGGCGGTGGTGCCGTGCTGCCGGACCCGCGGGACACGATCTATGTGTTTGACGAAGGCCATCACCTGCCCGACAAGGCCATCGGCCATTTCGCCCATTACACCCGGCTGCGCTCCACCGCCGACTGGTTGGAAACCACCGCCAAGAACCTGACCAAACTGCTGGCCCAGCATCCGTTGCCGGGCGACCTGGGCAAGTTCATCGAGCAGGTGCCTGAGCTGGCGCGGGAGATCAAGACGAACCAGCAGTTCATGTTTACCGCCTGCGAGCAGGTGGCTGATTTCAAACCGGGCGAAGATGTCGAAGGTCGCGAGCGGCCACGCCATCGTTTCGTCGGCGGGGTAATCCCCGAGCACATGCGCGAGATGGGCATCGAACTGAAGAAGGGTTTCGCGCGCCTCACCGACCTGTTCACGCGCCTGACCGACCTGCTCAAGGAAGGCATGGATGGCGAGGTCAATATCGGCATCGCCAGCAACCAGGCCGAGGAGTGGTATCCGCTGTTTGGCAGCCTGCTGTCGCGCTCGCAGGGTAATTGGGAGTTGTGGACCGCCTTCACCGTCGAAGACCCGGAAGACAACCCGCCGATGGCGCGGTGGCTGACCCTGGCCGAAAGCGGCTCGCTGTTCGACATCGAGGTCAATGCCAGCCCGATCCTGGCGGCGGACATGCTGCGTCGCAACCTGTGGAACGTGGCCTACGGCGCCTTGGTGACCTCCGCCACGCTGACCGCCCTGGGCACGTTCGACCGCTTCCGCATGCGTGCCGGGCTGCCGAAGACAGCCGTGACGGCCGTGGTCCCGAGCCCGTTCCATCATGCCGATGCCGGCGTGCTGCGGGTGCCGGACCTCAAGGCCGACCCGCGGGATGCCCCCGCTCACACCGCGGCGATCATCCGCGACCTGCCGGCACTGGTGGAGGGATCGCGCGGCACCCTGGTGCTGTTTTCCTCGCGCAAACAGATGCAGGACGTGTTCGACGGCCTTGACCGCGATTGGCGCAAGCAGGTGTTTATCCAGGGCAACCTGTCCAAGCAGGAAACCCTGAACAAGCATAAGGCTCGGGTCGATGGCGGGGATTCCAGCGTGTTGTTCGGCCTGGCGAGTTTTGCCGAGGGCGTGGACTTGCCCGGTGCGTATTGCGAGCACGTGGTGATCGCCAAGATCCCGTTCTCGGTGCCCGACGACCCGGTGGAAGCCGCGCTGGCCGAGTGGATCGAAGCCCGGGGCGGTAACCCGTTCATGGAAATCTCCGTGCCGGATGCTTCGTTGAAACTGGTCCAGGCCTGTGGTCGATTGCTACGCACCGAGGAAGACCGCGGCACTATCACCTTGCTTGACCGCCGGCTGGTGACCCAACGCTACGGCAAGGCGATTCTCAATGCGCTGCCGCCGTTTCGGCGAGAGATTTCCTAGGTGCCTGGGGGCTTTCAGGCAGCTCCCACGACAGCCTTTCCTCCAGAGCCGGTGTGAACAGCCAGCCGTCCCCTGGTGGTTCCCAAAAACGGCAATGGCTGAAACAATACCAGCCACTCTGAAAATTCTTTGTTTCAAGGGAGTTGCGGGTGCAAATTCAAGGTCATTATGAGCTTCAGTTCGAGGCCGTGCGTGAAGCCTTCGCGGCGCTGTTCGACGATCCCCAGGAGCGCGGCGCTGCGTTGTGCATCCAAGTGGGCGGCCAGACAGTGATCGACCTGTGGGCCGGCACGGCGGACAAGGACGGCCATGAGGCCTGGCACAGCGATACCATCGCCAATCTGTTCTCCTGCACCAAGACCTTTACCGCCGTCACCGCCCTGCAACTGGTGGCCGAAGGCAAGTTGCAGCTGGACGCCCCGGTTGCCCGTTACTGGCCGGAGTTTGCCGCCGCTGGCAAAGCCTCCATCACCCTGCGTCAGTTGCTCTGTCATCAGGCCGGGCTACCGGCGTTGCGCGAACTGCTGCCGCCCGAAGCACTTTATGACTGGCACGCCATGATCGATACCTTGGCCGCTGAAGCCCCATGGTGGACACCGGGTGAGGGCCACGGTTACGCCGCGATCACCTACGGTTGGCTGATTGGCGAGCTGCTGCGCAGGGCGGACGGTCGTGGCCCGGGAGAGTCCATCGTGGCCCGGGTCGCCAAGCCGTTGGGCCTGGATTTTCATGTGGGCCTGGCCGATGAAGAATTCTATCGCGTGGCGCACATCGCCCGCGGCAAGGGCAACGTCGGCGATGCGGCGGCCCAGCGCCTGCTGCAGGTGACGATGCGTGAACCGACGGCCATGACCACGCGGGCGTTCACCAATCCACCGTCAATCATGACCAGTACCAACAAACCGGAATGGCGACGCATGCAGCAGCCGGCCGCCAACGGTCATGGCAATGCCCGCAGCCTCGCCGGGTTTTATGCCGGTCTGCTGAACGGCAGCCTGCTCGAAGGTGAGATGCTTGATGAACTCACTCGCCAGCACAGCTTTGGCGAGGACAAGACACTGCTGACCCAGACGCGCTTCGGCCTGGGTTGCATGCTCGATCAGCCGGACGTATCGAACGCGACCTACGGCCTCGGCCCGCGGGCGTTTGGTCATCCGGGGGCAGGGGGCTCCATCGGTTTTGCCGATCCGGAACACGATGTCGCGTTCGGTTTCGTGACCAACACGCTTGGCCCCTATGTGCTGATGGACCCGCGTGCGCAGAACCTTGCAAGGGTCCTTGCCACTTGTCTGTAAAACGCCATTGAAGGCAGTGGGCACAGGAACCTCGTGCCCTTTTCAGTTTCCAAGCGTCTGTTTATGCGGCCTGAACATGGCCTTTGATTTTTTCATTTACATCATTTTGTGGATATCCAATGTCATCGAATAAAACCCTCGCTCTGGCGCTGTGCTTCGCGATTACCGGTTGCGCACAAACCCCACGAAATGATGCCGAAGGCGGCGGTAGCTGGTGGTCGTTCGGTTCTTCCGACAAGGTCGCGGCCAAGGATCCGGCCCCCGCGGCACCCGCTGCGCCCCTGAAACCCGCCGCCGTCGCGCCGCAAGCCAAGGCCGAAAGCGCCACCCATTGGTATTGGCCATTCTCCTCCGGTGACAGTGCCGACGTGGCCCAAAAAGCCCCGGTGAAACCCGAAGCGAAAGCACCGGCGACGGTTGCCAAGGCCGAAGCCGAAAGCAACGGCAAGTGGTGGTGGCCGTTCGGCGGCAAGGATCAGGAAACCGCCAAGGCCGTACCGATGCCTGACCCGAAAGTCACCCAGGCCTGGCTTGACGACTATGAGCCGAAGCTGCGCACGGCGATCCAGGACAGCAAGCTCGAACTTGAACGCCGCGACAACGTACTGGTGGTCACCGCCCCCGTGGACAGTTCGTTCAACCCGGACCGTCCGGCCATGCTGCTGCCCGTGACCCTCGGCCCGTTCACCCGGGTGGCGAAGATCCTCGAAGCCGATCCGAAGACCGCCGTGCTGATTCTCGGCCACGCCGATACGTCGGGCGCTGCACCGGCCAACCAGAAGCTCAGCCAGGAACGTGCCCAGGCCGTGGCGGCGATTTTTCGTCTCAGCGGCTTGCAGCGTGATCGCCTGATGCTGCGTGGCATGGGTGGGGTATCGCCCCGTGCGGCCAACGACAGCGTTGAAGGCCGTGCCCTGAACCGTCGCGTGGAATTGTTGGTGACGCCACAAGACACCATGGTTGCGCTGCTGAGCAAATACAACATGCCAGCCCCCGCCCCGGTAACGATGGTTGCCGCCCAGGACGTGAAGCCTGCCACTGCGGCGCCGGCGCCAGCGACCAAGAAAGCTGCGGCCCCGGCTACCAAGAAAGCGCCTGCGAAAAAAGCCGCCGCCAAGGCCCCTGCCAAGAAAGCCCCGGCCAAGGCCGCGACCCCGGCGAAGAAAACCCAACCGGCCAAAGCCGCCACCGATACCAAGAAAGTCGCGGCCGCCGATACATCCAAGCAGTGATTGGCTCACCACAAGGAACGCGCCATGACCCAAGCGCTGGCTGATATGCGCCGCGACTATACCCGCGACGGCCTGACCGAGGCGCAAGCCCCGGTCGAGCCGTTTGTCTTGTTCCATCAATGGTTTGCCGACGCGGTGAAAACCGAACAGGCGCCGGTGGAGGCCAACGCCATGACCCTGGCGACGGTAGATGCCGATGGCCGCCCGCATTGCCGGATCCTGCTGCTCAAGGGCCTGGACGGCCAAGGCTTTACGTTCTTTACCAACTACGACAGCGCCAAGGGCCAGCAACTGGCCGCGAACCCGTTCGCGGCCATGACCTTTTTCTGGCCGAGCCTGGAGCGCCAGGTGCGCATCGAGGGCAAGGTAGTGAAAGTTACCGCGCAGGAGTCGGACGCCTATTACCAGGTGCGACCGCTGGGCAGTCGTCTCGGTGCCTGGGCATCACCCCAGAGCCGGGTAATTGCGGGGCGCGACGAGCTGGAAGAATTGCTCAAGGCCACCGAACAACGCTTCACCGACAGTCAACCTCACTGTCCGGAACATTGGGGCGGCTATCGCCTGCTGCCCGAGCGCATCGAATTCTGGCAGGGCCGGCCTAGCCGCTTGCACGATCGCCTCAATTACCGCCTGCAAGGGGCGGACTGGGCGCGCGAGCGTCTGGCGCCTTAGCATCGCAATACCCTGCTGCAGCGGTTTGCAACCATTGTGGCAGGTCCCGGCGCTTGATGCCTTGCTCCCGGGCATGGGCCAGTTGTTGCAGCATATAGGTTTTCTTCTGCTCATCCCGCCCCGCCAGGGACAGCGCCAGGTCGCGGTCCATCCAGCGCCTGATCCGCACGTACAGCCACCCGTGGAAATACAAACCTGCCACGGTGGTCGCGACGATGATGAAATAATCCATGAAAAATCCCAGGGTTGATGACGCAGGTTTCGGAAATTGGCGCTAATGTTGGGTGAATTTTTCGGGCGCGCCTGTATCCCACCTGAATGAAAGCAATTTTATCCCGGCGAGGCCGTGACAGGCGTCAAGCCGGGGAGTTTAATGGATCCCTGTCTTTTGGAGCTGATGCTATGCGTAAGTCTGTTTTACTGGTTGCTTCCTTTTCCACGATGGCGATGTTGCTCACTGGCTGTCAGTCGAGCCTGACCGGTGACTCTTACTCCCGTGACGAAGCGCGTCGCGTGCAGACGATTCGCATGGGGACCATTGAATCCTTGCGTCCGGTCAAGATCGAAGGCACCAAGACCCCTATCGGCGGCGCCGCCGGTGCCGTGGTGGGTGGTGTGGGTGGCAGCGCGGTCGGTGGCGGCCGTGGCAGCATCGTTGCTGCGGTGATTGGCGCTGTGGCTGGCGGTTTGATCGGCTCTGCTACTGAGGAAGGCTTGACTCGCACCCAGGGCGTAGAGATTACGGTTCGTGAGGACGATGGCAGCATGCGGGCCTATGTGCAGCAGGTTCAGGAAAACGAGGTGTTCCGTGTGGGTGAGCGGGTTCGGATTTCTACTGTGGGTGGGACTAGTCGCGTATCGCACTGATTGAGGTCGGGTGGTATGGGTGGTGGTGTTTTGAGTGTATATCCGTTGCTGCGGTAACGGCCGCTTAGGGTTCCGCTCTTACAGCGGGTCACTTTTGGCAAACGCCCGGAATGCCGGCCCAGCCAAAAGTAACCAAAAGATCTTTGCCCCACCACTCGGTGC
>NZ_JAGGOF010000110.1 GCF_018614775.1 Pseudomonas fluorescens | reverse complement strand
GATGGTCGGCGCGATCGACGCGGTGATTTTCAAGAAGCCGCTGCGGGTGGTGCATGGACCGATCAAGAGCAAGTTCGGCTATCACCTGGTGCAGGTGTTTTATCGGGATTGATGCCGCATTCAGCACTGATCAAATGTGGGAGCGAGCCTGCTCGCGAAGCGGTGGGTCAGTTGATATTGATGTTGACTGACACACCGCTATCGCGAGCAGGCTCGCTCCCACAGGAGGTCTTGTGTGGCTCAGACCGCCATCGGCGCGGTCATCGGCGCGTGGTGTTGGTAGCCTTCTAGTGAGAAGTCGCCTGGCTCTACCAACTCCAGCCACTCCGGCTGGTACACACCGGTCTTGGCAAATTCCGGCACGCGCTCGGAAATCACCAGTTTCGGCATCGGGAACGGCTCGCGGGTGAGCTGTTCGTTGAGCATGTCCAGGTGGTTTTCGTAGACGTGGGCATCGCCGATGAAATAGGTGAACCAGCGCGGCGTGTAGCCGGTCAGGCGGCCGATCAGGCTCAGCAGCGCGGCGCCTTCGGTAAGGTTGAACGGCGTGCCGAGGCCCAGGTCGTTGGAGCGGATGTAGAGGGTCAGGGAGATTTCCCTGGTCTCGACGTTCGGGTGGAACTGATAGAGCAGATGGCACGGTGGCAGGGCCATCTCATCGAGCTGGGCGCAGTTCCAGCCGTGGAACAGGATACGCCGGCTGCCCGGGTCCTTGATGATGGTGTCGACGCACTGGCGAACCTGGTCGATGGCCTTGTACAGCACCACGTAGGCCTGGCCGTTCTCTTCGCCTTCGGCGATCTGCCGGTAGCCGTTGGCCAGGGTCTGCTCGATGGCCGCCCGGTTGCTCACCGGGATCTGCTTGTAGGCCGGCCACTTGCGCCATTGCACACCGTAGATCTCGCCCAGGTCATCGTCGCCCTGGCGGAACGGATTGGCCAGCCATTGGGCGTTTTCGTTGGCATTCTGGTCCCAGACCTTGCAGCCCAGGGCGCGGAACTCGGCAGCGTTGTTGACGCCACGCAGGAACCCGCACATTTCGCCAATGGCGGATTTGAACGCCATCTTGCGGGTGGTGATGGCCGGGAACCCGTCCTTCAAGTCATAGCGCAGCATCGCACCGGGGAAGCTGATGGTATTGATACCTGTGCGGTTGGCTTGCTTGGTGCCGTGCTTGATGACATGGGCCACCAGATCGAGATATTGCTTCATGGGTTACCTGTGTCCTTGAACCCGAGGCCGGGGCCTCGGGGTTCGAATGTTTAAGCCTTGGCCGCCGCAGCCGGCGCACGATGATAAGCCAGCCAGATCAGCACCAGGCCAGCGACAATCATTGGCAGGCACAACAATTGGCCCATGGTCAGCCAGTTCCACGCCAGGTAGCCGAGCTGGGCGTCCGGCACGCGGACGAACTCGACGATGAAGCGGAAGATCCCATAGAACAGCGCGAACATGCCCGACACCGCCATGGTGGGGCGCGGCTTGCGCGAGAACAGCCAGAGGATCAGGAACAGCGCCACGCCTTCGAGGGCGAACTGGTACAACTGCGACGGATGGCGCGGCAACTGCGCCGGGTCGCTGAACGGCGGGAAGATCATCGCCCACGGTACGTCGGTCGGCTTGCCCCACAATTCGGCATTGATGAAGTTGCCGATGCGCCCGGCGCCCAGGCCGATGGGCACCATTGGCGCGATGAAGTCCATCAGCTCGAAGAACGACTTGTTGTTGCGTTTGCCGAACCACACCGCCGCCAGCATCACGCCGATGAAGCCACCGTGGAACGACATGCCGCCTTTCCAGACCTCGAAGATCAGCGTCGGGTTCGCCAGGTACGCGCTCAGGTCGTAGAACAGCACGTAGCCCAGGCGTCCGCCGACGATCACACCCATGGACAGCCAGAACACCAGGTCGGAGAGCTTTTCCTTGTTCCAGGTCGGGTCGAAACGGTTGAGCCGACGCGACGCCAGCAGCCAGGCACCGCCGATGCCGACCAGGTACATCAGGCCGTACCAGTGGATTTTCAGCGGGCCGATGGCCAGGGCCACCGGATCGATCTGCGGGTAAGGCAGCATTGATATTCCTCATAAACGTCAAAAACACCCGGGCGACGCTGCCACCTCGGGATTAAGCCAGGATTGCGTCAGAGCAGGAAGCTCAGCCCCACGCAGAACAGCAAAGCGGCGAACAGCCGTTTCAGCAAGCGCGGTGACAGGCGATGGGCCAGTCGCGCGCCGAAGCGGGCGAAGACCATGCTCGTCAGGGCGATGCCCAGCAACGCCGGCAAATAGACAAAACCAAGACTATGGGCCGGTAGCAGCGGATCGTGCCAGCCCAGAATCATGAAACTTGTTGCGCTGGCCAGGGCAATCGGCAGGCCGCAGGCCGACGAAGTCGCCACCGCTTGCTGCATCGGCACGCTGCGCCAGGTCAGGAACGGCACAGTCAACGAGCCGCCGCCGATGCCGAAAATCGCCGAGGCCCAGCCGATCACCGTACCGGCCAGGGTCAACCCGACCTTGCCCGGCACCGTGCGGCTGGCCTTGGGCTTGAAGTCCAGGGCCAGTTGCACCGCGACGATCATGGCGAACACACCGATGATCTTTTGCAGGTGCGGGCCGGAAATCGCTTCGGCGGTGAGCGCGCCGAAACCGGCGCCGACCAGGATACCAGCGGTCATCCAGGCGAAAATCGGCCAGCGCACCGCACCTTTGCGCTGATGCTCGCGCACGGCATTGACCGAGGTGAAGATGATCGACGCCAGGGAAGTACCGACGGCCAGGTGCGTCAACACCTGCGGGTCGAAACCCTGCAAGGTGAAGCTGAACACCAGCACCGGCACGATGATCATCCCGCCGCCCACGCCGAACAGCCCGGCCAGCACACCGGCACAAGCGCCGAGCAGCAGATAGAGCACAAATTCCACCAGCGTCTCCCTACCCATCCCCGAAACAAGAGCGGTATGGTAACGGATCCATGGCCTTGGGCTCCACTGAAGGCGATGGATGCGCGGGCGATGTGTGGGTAGAGTGGGCTGAAGCCAGCCACGGGTTGTGTCTGGCTTCATAGTTGTTTGGCATTGTTAACAGGACTACCTGATGTGCCTGATCGTATTTGCCTGGCGACCCGGCCACGCCCAGCCGCTGATCGTGGCGGCCAACCGTGACGAGTTCTACGCCCGGCCGACCTTGCCCCTGGCCCAGTGGCCGGATGCGCCCCATGTCCATGCCGGTCGCGACCTTGAAGCTGGCGGCACCTGGCTGGGCATCGGTGCCGACGGCCGCTTTGCGGCGCTGACCAACATTCGCGACCCGGGCCAGGTCCCGGCGTTCAAGTCGCGAGGTGAGCTGGTGGCGCGGTTCCTGACCGGGAGCCTGTCGATTGCCGAGTATTTCAGTGAAGTCGTGCCCCGTGCCGGAGAGTACGGCGGCTTCAACCTGCTGCTCGGCGACGGCACTGAGCTCTGGCATTTCAATGCCCGTGATGCCCGGCCCCAGCGCCTGGCTGAAGGCGTCCATGGCGTGTCGAACGCCGGGCTGAACACGCCATGGCCCAAACTCCTCAAGGCCCGCGCCGCGCTCGGTGAAGTGCTGGACGATCCGCAGCCCCAGGCATTGCTGGCGCTACTCAATGACCCACAACCCGCGCCGGTGGCCGAACTGCCGGACACCGGCGTGGGGTTGGCAACCGAGACGCTGTTGTCGAGCGTGTTCATTGCCAGCCCCGCTTATGGAACGCGGGCGAGTACGGCGTTGATCGTTCATGCCGACGGTACGCGGCACATGGTCGAGCGCAGCTTCGGGCCGCATGGGGGGCATTTGGGGGAGGTTGAGGTCAGGGTTTGATTTTGTAGTTGTGCCGGCCTCATCGCGAGCAAGCCCGCTCCCACACTAGATCTCCGGTGCGCACATCATTTGTGCGATAGAGATCCACTGTGGGAGCGAGCCTGCTCGCGATGGGCGCGCCGCGGACTAGAGCGTCTTGTTCGATGCCGGATTGATCATCCGCGCCAAGCCAAGGTTCTTCAGCGCCAGTTGCAAGGAGCTGTGGATCACTTGCGGATTGTCGATGGTCATCACCTCCGCCAGCAGTTCCTGGGCCTTGCTCAGGTTGATCTGGCGCAGCATCCACTTCACTTTCGGCAGGTTGGTGGCGTTCATCGACAGGCTGTCGAAGCCCATCGCCATCAACAGCACGGCGGCGGCCGGATCGCCGGCCATTTCGCCGCAGATGCTTACCGGCTTGCCTTCGGCATGGGCGTCACGCACCACATTCTGCAAGGCTTGCAGCACGGCCGGGTGCAGGTAGTCGTACAGGTCGGCCACCCGTGGGTTGTTGCGGTCCACGGCCAGCAGGTACTGGGTCAGGTCGTTGGAACCCACCGACAGGAAGTCCACCTGCCGCGCCAGTTCCTTGGTCTGGTACACCGCTGCCGGAATCTCGATCATCACGCCAACCGGCGGCATCGGCACGTCGGTGCCTTCGTCGCGCACTTCGCCCCAGGCCCGGTGGATCAGGTGCAGGGCTTCTTCCAGCTCATGGGTGCCGGAGATCATCGGCAACAGAATACGCAGGTTGTTCAGGCCTTCGCTGGCCTTGAGCATGGCACGGGCCTGGACCAGGAAGATTTCCGGGTGGTCGAGGGTTACGCGGATGCCGCGCCAGCCCAGGAACGGGTTGTCCTCCTTGATCGGGAAGTAGGACAGGGATTTGTCGCCGCCGATGTCCAGGCTGCGCATGGTCACCGGTTGCGGGTGGAAGGCGGCCAGCTGTTCACGGTAGATCGCCAGCTGTTCCTTTTCGCTGGGGAAGCGCTGGTTGATCATGAACGGCACTTCGGTGCGATACAGGCCCACACCCTCGGCGCCACGCTTCTGCGCCCGGGCCACGTCGGCCAGCAGGCCGGTGTTGACCCACAGCGGCATGCGATGGCCGTCGAGCGTTATGCAAGGCAGGTCTCGCAGCGCATCGAGGCCCAGGGCCAGCTGCTTTTCTTCCTCCACCACCTCGGCGAACTGCTTGCGCAGCACGTCGCTGGGGTTGGTATAGACCTCGCCGTGGTAGCCGTCGACGATCATCTGGATGCCGTCGACCTTGGCGTACGGCAGGTCCACCAGGCCCATCACCGTCGGAATGCCCATGGCCCGGGCGAGGATCGCCACGTGGGAGTTACCCGAGCCCAACACCGAAACCAGCCCCGCCAGCTTGCCCTCGGGCACCTCGCCAAGCATCGCCGGGGTCAGTTCTTCGCTGATCAGGATGGTGTTGTCGGGGTAGACCAGGGTCTGCTGGCGCTCCTGCTGCAAGTAGGCCAGCAGCCGGCGGCCGAGGTCCTTGACGTCGGAGGCGCGCTCACGCAGGTAGGCGTCGTCCATCAGTTCGAAACGGTTGACGTGGTCGGTCACCACCTGGCGCAACGCGCCCTGGGCCCACTGGCCGGTTTTGATGACGGTGGTCACTTCGCTGCCCAGGGAGGCGTCGTCGAGCATCATCAGGTAGACGTCGAACAGCGCGCGCTCTTCGGGGCGCAGCTGCGTCGCCAGCTTGGCCGACAAGGCGCGCATGTCGGCGCGCACGCCTTCGATGGCGGTCTTGAACAGCCCCAGCTCGGCCTCGATATCGGTGATGGTCTTGTCCGGTACCACGTCGAGGTCGGCGGGCGGCAGCATGACCACCGCGGTACCCACGGCCGCGCCCGGTGAGCCCGGTACGCCGACGAACTTGGCTTCCTGGATGCCCTTGCCCTGGCGGCCCAGGCCGCTGATCGAGCCGGTGGCCTCGGCGTGGGCGATAACCCCGGCCAGTTGCGCGCTCATGGTCACGAGGAAGGCTTCTTCACCCTCGTCGAACTGGCGGCGCTCTTTCTGCTGGATGACCAACACGCCGACGACGCGGCGGTGGTGGATGATCGGCGCGCCGAGGAACGAGGCGTAGCGTTCCTCGCCGGTCTCGGCGAAGTAGCGGTAGCGCGGGTGGTCCGCGGCGTTTTCGAGGTTCAGGGGTTCTTCGCGCGTGCCGACCAGGCCGACCAGACCTTCATTGGGCGCCATGCTCACCTTGCCGATCGAGCGCTTGTTCAAGCCCTCGGTGGCCATCAGCACGAAACGGTTGGTCTCGGGGTCCAGCAGATAGACCGAGCAGACCTGGCTGCCCATGGCCTCTTTGACGCGCAACACAATAATCCCCAACGCCGCCTTGAGATCCTTGGCGGAGTTGACTTCCTGGACGATCTTGCGCAGCGTATTGAGCATGGCTCGGGGTCGAACTCCGTCGTCAGTCGCGCGTCAGCAGGCGCGGGGCAAGCTCTTTGAGAGCGCGTCGATACACCTCGCGCTTGAATGTCACCACCTGGCCCAACGGATACCAATAGCTGACCCAGCGCCAGCCATCGAACTCCGGTTTACCGGTCAGATCCATCCGCACCCGCTGCTCGTTGGAGATCAGGCGCAGGAGAAACCATTTCTGCTTCTGGCCGATGCACAGCGGTTGGCTGTGCGTGCGAACCAGGCGTTGCGGCAAACGATAGCGCAACCAGCCGCGGGTGCAGGCGAGTATTTCGACATCTTCACGCTCAAGCCCCACTTCTTCATTCAACTCGCGGTACAAGGCCTCTTCCGGCGTCTCCTGGGGGTTGATCCCGCCCTGGGGAAACTGCCAGGCGTCTTGATTGATACGGCGAGCCCATAGCACCTGCCCTGCATCATTCGTAAGAATGATCCCCACATTGGGGCGGAAACCATCGGGGTCGATCACGGCAACAACCTCGCAAACGCATGTCGCCGCATTGTTCCACAAAGGTTGTGAAGGCAGCAACGAGCCGGCCTACCTTATGTGCACTCTTGTGAAAAGTCCGTATTCTGGAGGCCTTTCTTCAGATTTTTCAGCGGGTAACTGCAATGCGGCTGGCTTTATTCGACTTGGACAATACCTTGCTGGGCGGCGACAGCGATCACGCGTGGGGCGACTACCTGTGTGAGCGCGGTTTTCTCGATGCCGTTTCCTACAAGGCACGCAACGATGCGTTCTACCAGGATTACCTGGCCGGTAAGCTCGACAACGCCGAGTACCTGAATTTCTGCCTGGAAATCCTCGGTCGCACAGAGATGGAAGTACTGGCCCAATGGCATCTGGACTACATGCGCGATTGCATCGAGCCGATTGTGTTGCCCCAGGCCCTCGAACTGTTGAAAAAACACCGTGACGCCGGCGACAAGCTGGTGATCATCACCGCCACCAACCGCTTCGTCACCGCGCCGATTGCCGAGCGCCTGGGGGTCGAGACGTTGATCGCCACCGAGTGCGAAATGATCGATGGCCGCTACAGCGGGCGCAGCACCGACGTGCCGTGTTTTCGCGAGGGCAAGGTGACCCGGTTGAACCGCTGGCTGGAAGAGACTGGGCATTCACTGGAGGGCAGCTACTTCTACAGCGATTCGATGAATGATCTGCCGTTGCTGGAGGCGGTGGCGCACCCGGTGGCGGTGGATCCTGATCCGAACTTGCGGGCCGAGGCCGAGAAGCGGGGGTGGCCAGTAATTTCGCTGCGCGGCTGAAGTCGTCATCGCGAGCAGGCTCGCTCCCACAGGGGTACGCATTCCAATGTGGGAGCGAGCCTGCTCGCGATGGAGCCGACCCGGTTCCATGGCTTAAACCGGCTTGGCCCCCATCAGCCCAGCAATGGCGATAAGGCAGACAACGCTGAACAACGCCAAGGCAAAGGTGAATCGACCAGTGCCCGCCGCCGGCGCCTTGCGCACTTTGTTCAACCGCACCAACAGCCAGAACCCCGTCAGTGCCGCCAAGGTGTAGAGCACGCTGGAGGCCAGCAGCCAGGTCTGCCCCAGCGGCCAGCCGACCTGATGCACCATCCACCAGCCAGTGAACGGCAGGCTCACCAGGGACAGGCCCATCACTAGCCAGACGAACACCCGCGGTCGTTGCAACGTGCGAGCCGCCGCCGTGGTATCGCCGTTGCGACGTGTCCGCCAGACCCAGATGGCCAGCCCAAGGGCGCCCGCCAACAGCAGGGCAGTGGCGATGACGTGGGCGATCTTCAACGCGGTCAACGTTTCCATGGTTCGATTTCCTTATGGCTTACTCAGCAGCTTAGCCCGTGTGGCGAAGTGTCCGGCGTTGCGCACGGCTCAACCCAGGAACAGCTGATACGCCGGGTTATCGCTTTCATCCCAGTACGGGTAACCGATTTCCTCCAGGGCCGCCGGGACCAGGTGGCGCTCTTCGTGCGGCACTTGCAGCCCCGCGACCACGCGACCATCCGCTGCGCCATGGTTGCGGTAGTGGAACATCGAGATATTCCAGCGTCCGCCCAGCTTGTTGAGGAAGTTGAACAGCGCGCCCGGGCGTTCCGGGAATTCGAAGCGCAGCACCACTTCGTCGATGACGTGGGCCGCGTGCCCGCCCACCATGTGGCGGATGTGCAGCTTGGCCAGTTCGTTGTCGGTCAGGTCCAGCACCGGGAAACCTTGCTCGGTCAGGCTGGCAATCAGTGCACTGCGTGGGTCGTTTTCCGGGTGCGTCTGCACGCCAACGAAGATGTGCGCTTCGCTGCCGGTGTTGTAGCGGTAGTTGAACTCGGTGATCTGGCGCTTGCCGATGGCTTCGCAGAACGCCTTGAAGCTGCCCGGCTTCTCGGGGATGGTCACGGCGATGATCGCTTCACGGCCTTCGCCCAGCTCGGCGCGCTCGGCGACATGGCGCAAGCGGTCGAAGTTGACGTTGGCGCCGGAGTCGATCGCCACCAGGGTCTGGCCGCTGACACCGCGTGACTCGACGTACTTTTTGATCCCCGCCACGCCCAGGGCGCCGGCAGGTTCGGTGATCGAGCGGGTATCGTCGTAGATGTCCTTGATGGCTGCGCAGATCTCGTCGGTGCTGACGGTGATCACTTCGTCCACGTGGTGCTTGCAGATATCAAAGGTGTGCTGGCCGATCTGCGCCACGGCGACGCCGTCGGCAAACAGCCCCACCGTCGGCAGTACCACACGCTCACCCGCCGCCATGGCCGCTTGCAGGCAGTTGGAATCGTCCGGCTCGACGCCGATGACCTTGATGTCCGGCCGCAGGTATTTCACGTAGGCCGCAATCCCGGCGATCAGCCCGCCGCCGCCCACCGGGACGAAAATCGCATCCAGGCGCCCCGGGTGCTGCCGGAGGATCTCCATCGCCACCGTGCCCTGCCCGGCGATGGTGTGAGGGTCGTCATACGGATGGATATAAACGTAGCCCTTTTCGTCGACCAATTTCAGCGAATAGGCCAGGGCTTCGGGGAACGAGTCGCCATGCAGCACCACTTTGCCGCCACGGGAGCGCACGCCTTCAACCTTGATTTCCGGGGTGGTCTTGGGCATCACGATGGTAGCTTTCACGCCCAATACCTTGGCCGCCAGGGCCAGGCCCTGGGCATGGTTGCCCGCCGACGCCGTGACCACGCCGCGTGCGCGTTCCTCGTCACTGAGCTGGGTCAGCTTGTTGTAGGCCCCGCGAATCTTGAACGAGAACACCGGCTGCAAGTCTTCGCGCTTGAGCCAGATGTTGTTGCCCAGCCGCTCGGAAAGCTGGCGAGCGGTCTGCAGCGGGGTTTCCACGGCAACGTCATAAACGCGCGAGGTGAGGATCTTTTTGACGTACTGTTCAAGCATCGGAAAGCATCACTGGGCGGGTTGGGCAGGGCCAAGGAGTCTAACCCGGCTTTTGGCCGGGCGACCACACGAATCCCGAGGTTTTGTTGGGTTATACTCGCGCCCCCTCTTTACTCCCTGCCCGTTTTCGGAGCCCGCATGACCCAGGATCAACTCAAACAGGCCGTGGCCCAGGCCGCCGTCGACCTCATCCTCCCGAAACTGGATGACAAGAGCATCGTCGGGGTCGGCACCGGCTCCACGGCCAATTGCTTCATCGACGCGCTGGCCCGACACAAGGGCGCGTTCGATGGCGCGGTTGCCAGCTCCGAAGCCACTGCCGCGCGCCTGAAGGGCCACGGGATCCCGGTGTACGAGCTCAACACCGTGAGCGACCTGGAGTTCTACATCGATGGCGCCGACGAAAGCGATGCGCACCTGAACCTGATCAAGGGCGGCGGCGCAGCCCTGACCCGCGAGAAGATCGTCGCGGCCGTGGCCAGGACCTTCATCTGCATCGCCGATGCCAGCAAGCTGGTGCCGGTGCTCGGCGCATTCCCGTTGCCGGTGGAGGTCATTCCGATGGCCCGCAGCCACGTTGCCCGCCAGTTGGTGAAACTGGGCGGTGATCCGGTGTATCGCGAAGGCGTACTCACCGACAACGGCAACATCATCCTCGATGTTTACAACCTGCAGATCACCCACCCAATGGAACTGGAAAGCCAGATCAATGCCATTGTTGGCGTGGTCACCAACGGCCTGTTCGCGGCGCGTGGGGCGGATGTGTTGTTGTTGGGGACTGCGGACGGGGTCAGGACTCTGCGGGCGGAATAAAGGCTGTGCCCAGTCCATCGGCTGGGCGAGATCCTTTGTGGGAGCGGGCTTGCTCGCGAAGGCGGCAGATCAGTCACTCATTTGTTGAATGACATCCCGCATTCGCGAGCAAGCCCGCTCCCACAGGGTTCTGTGAATGAATCAAGGTTTTTTGAACACGTAGAACAGATTCGGCTCACTCACCAGATACAGGGTGCCATCGTCGTCCATGGCGAGGCCTTCGGCCTGGGGTACGGTCTGCTGCAAACCCTGGCGGCCCTTGCTCAGCGACAGCGTGCTGAGTGGCCGGCCATCGATGTCCAGCTCGATAATCAACCGCGACTCTTCGGACAGCGCCAGCAGATGGCCGCTGCGCTCGTCGTATTGCAGGCTTGAAAGGTCGCGCACGAACAGCCCGGCATCGCGCTTGGGGTTGTTGATCACATGGACCGCGTAGGATTTTTCCGGATTCTGATGGGGAAACCCATGCACTTCATAAATCAGCATCGGGTCACGCTCCTTGGCCACGAACAGCCGTTTACCCACCGAATCGTAGGCCAACCCTTCAAAACCCTTGTTGCCCCGCATGTGCACGCCGAGGGTCATTTGCTCGGCGTCGGCGGCATCGAGAAATCGGGTGTCAGGGTCCAGATGAATCTTGATCAGCCGCTGCTGGCGCTCGTCGGTGATGACGTAGGTGTCTTCACTGATGAACTCCACCGCTTCCGGATCCCCGAAGCCGACCAGGGCGATGCGCCGCAGGATCTTGCCATCGAGTGACAGCTCGACCAGTTCGGAATTCTGATTGGTGACGGTGAACAGGCTCTTGCGTACCGGATCGAAGGTCAGCGCCGAGACATCGTCGTCCAGGCCGTCGATGACCTGGGCTTCGACCGTGACCCGGTATTGGTCCAGGGCAATGGTCTGCTCGCTGGCAGGTTTCCAGAGGGTACTGAGGTTGAACCAGGCACGCTCGAACAGGCGCAGGTGCTGTCCAACGGCGATCAGCGCAATCAGTGCAATCGCCAGCAGGCTCAGGATCAGGGGTTTCGGGCGGGCGAGTCGACGCATGTGGGGTGGGCTCGGATAAGAACAGGTGGTGGGAAATACCACGGCTGCCTGAACTGAAGCTTAATGGCCGGATGCCACACCCTACAACGAAGACGGAAGAATCCTACAAGATTAGGGTTGCTTTTCGAAACGATAGAACAGGTTCGGCTCGCTGACCATGTACAGGTTGCCAGCCTCATCGACAGTGACACCTTCGGCACGGGGAATGGTGTCCTTGAGACCATTGAAGCCACCCAGCAGGGTCATGAAGCTGACCTGTTCGCCTTTTTCGTCCAGCTCCAGCAACAGATGGGAGTCGGCCGAAAGCACCAGCATGTGCCCGGTGCGCGGGTCGATCGCCAGGGCGGAAAGGTTGCGCAGGTCCAGTTCATTGCTGACATGGATCTGCTTGTCGCCCTTGAGCCGTTGGCTGCCGTCGCTTTTCCAGGTGAACAGCGCCGGTGGGCGTTCTTCACCCAGTACCAGTTGCTGGTTGCGCGGGTCCCAGACGATGCCTTCAAAACCCTTGTTCTGGTTTTTTGACGGGCCGAGGTCGTAGTGGGGGAAATCAGCGCTGTTCAGTTCGCGGGTGTTGGCATCCACGTGGACGATCAACAGCGTGTGATTGCGCTCATCGGTAATGGCCAGCAGGCCGTCCTCCATATAGGTCACGCCTTCCGGATTGCTCCAGCCCACCAATGGCATCTTGCGCAGCACATCGCCTTGCAGGCTCAGTTCCACCAGGAACGGGTTCTTGCCCATGACGGCGAACAAGGTCTTGGTCTGCGGGTTGTAGGTCACATCGGACGCCTCATCCTTCTCCATGCCAGGCAGCGGCTTGGCGTCGATCACGGCGTGGTAGTCCGGCAGCCAGACACTCTCCTGGCGTTGGGCCGGGCTTTCAAAGTGTTCCGATAGCCAGAGCCGGCCGCGGTCATCCCAGTGCATCGCAAACGCCAGGCCATAGGCAGCAGCCACAATCAGCAGCGCCCAGGCGTACCAGGGCAGGGCGAAGCGAGAGCGACGGGACGGTTTGGCAGAGGACGGTGCTTGGGATTTGGCCATGGAAGGAATGCGTTCCAGAGGGTTTGGGGCTAAGGGAATGGCTGGTTCAGATGCCGCATTCGCCCGGATTATCCGGGTGGCATGTGAAAAAAACGGTAAATCATGAGGCTGGCCTGCCTTCAGTAATTTGTGGGAGCGGGCTTGCT
>NZ_JAGGOF010000109.1 GCF_018614775.1 Pseudomonas fluorescens | reverse complement strand
GCAGGCTCGCTCCCACAAAGGATTTGTGTCGTTCACATCCCCCCCTGTGGGAGCGAGCCTGCTCGCGATGACGGCCTGAAGGACAACACATACCCAACAGCCAGAAACAAAAAAGCCGGCACCCAAACGGGTTGCCGGCTCTGACCATCAAGCCATCACGCCTTGGCGTTGATCGGCTTCTCCGGGTACCACACGTCCATCAGCGGGCTGACTTCAGCGCTGGTCAGCTCAGGACGCGCCTTGAGCCAGGCCTCGACGGCAGCACGCTGCTCTTCGGACACCGAGCCACGCTTCTGCAGGCAAACCAGACCGTAGTCGTCGCCGCCGACATAGCCCAGGCCGTTGGCTTCCATGGCTTCTTTCAGGAAAGCGTCGAGGAAACGGTCAACAGCCTCGTCGTCCAGATCTTCTTTGAGATCCAGGTTCAGTTCGAAACCCAGCTCTTGAAATTCATCCACGCAGAGTTTTTTGCGCAGACGCTGGGAACGGTTAGTCGCCATTGGAACAATCCTCATAAGTAATAACGGCCGGCACTTTACCAGTTTGGCGCATCAATTGCCCGACTGTTCGGGGGGATTGGCCTACCGCCGGTAAAAAATAGCGCTCCAAGGGCTCCGGCACGGCCCAAGCCGCTGCGGCTTGGGGCATAATGCCGACACTTTCATGACCGTTGAGGGCGTTCATTTTCATGCCCTCGTCTTTTCACCCCTCGCCTGCAGGGTTTTATTTCACATGATCAGATCTTTGCGTCCACTGCTCCTGGCCAGCCTTCTCCTGCCCCTGGCCCTCCCCGCTTCCACCAGCGCCGCCACCATCAACACCGCCCTGTCGCCCAACGTGCAGAAGGCCCTCAAGACCAGCAAGCTGCAAGACAACGCCCTGTCCCTGGTGATGGTGCCGCTCAATGGTCCTGGCACTCCGACCGTGTACAACGCCGATGTCTCGGTCAACCCGGCGTCCACCATGAAGCTGGTCACCACCTACGCGGCCCTGGAGATGCTCGGCCCCAATCACCAGTGGAAAACCGAGTTCTACACCGACGGCACCCTCAACAGCGGGATACTCAACGGCAACCTGTACCTCAAGGGCGGCGGCGACCCCAAGCTGAACATGGAGAAGCTCTGGCTGCTGATGCGCGACCTGCGGGCCAATGGCGTGCAGCAGGTCACCGGCGACCTGGTGCTGGACCGCGGCTTCTTCATCCAGCCGCAATTGCCCGAATTCAATGACGACGGCAACGACGAAAACAAGCCGTTCCTGGTCAAGCCCGACGCCCTGCTGGTCAACCTCAAGGCGCTGCGCTTCGTCGCCCGTAATGACGGCGGTCGGGTGCTGGTGTCGGTGGAACCGCCGATTGCCAGCATTCGCATCGAGAACCAGGTCAAGGCGGCCAACTCCAAGCAATGCGCCGGCGGCGTGCGCTACAACCCGGTGCCCCAGGCGGACGGCAGCGTGACCGTGACCGTCGGCGGCCAGCTCGGTGACGGTTGCAGCTCCCAGACCTATCTGTCGCTGCTGGACCACGCCACCTACACCGCTGGCGCCGTGCGGGCGATCTGGAAGGAACTGGGCGGCAGCATCCAGGGCCAGGATCGTCTCGCCTCGACCCCAAGCAGCGCCAAGTTGCTGG
This sequence comes from Pseudomonas fluorescens, assembly GCF_018614775.1. Taxonomy (GTDB): domain Bacteria; phylum Pseudomonadota; class Gammaproteobacteria; order Pseudomonadales; family Pseudomonadaceae; genus Aquipseudomonas; species Aquipseudomonas fluorescens_BY. Next base: position 9,504 of record NZ_JAGGOF010000109.1, on the reverse strand, counting down.
CCCGGGCCTTCTCGCCGGACCTGGCGGAGATCATCCGCGACATCAACAAATACAGTAACAACACCATGGCCCAGCAGCTGTTCCTGAGCCTCGGCGCCCAGTTTCGCAACGAAGCCGACGGCGACGACGCCAAGGCTGCGCAACGGGTCGTGCGCCAATGGCTGGCCAAGAAAGGCATCACCGCGCCGCACCTGGTGATGGAGAACGGCTCCGGCCTGTCCCGCGCCGAACGCGTCAGCGCCCGGGAAATGGCCGCGATGCTGCAAGCTGCCTGGCACAGTCCTTATGCCGCCGAGTACATCAGCTCGATGCCGATTGCCGGCACCGACGGCACCATGCGCAAGCGCCTCAAGACCACCGCCATGGCCGGCGAAGCCCACATCAAGACCGGCACCCTGAACACCGTCCGCGCCATCGCCGGCTTCAGCCGCGACATCAACGGCAACACCTGGGCCGTGGTGGCGATCCTCAACGATCCGAAACCCTGGGGCGCTTCGTCCGTGCTGGACCAGGTGCTGCTGGACCTATACCGGCAGCCGAAACTGCCGCAGACGGCTTCGGTGCTCTGATCCGGCACAGCCGTGTGAGGTTGGTCTTGCGGGCCGGTGATGGGGCCTGTGCCGGTGACGTTGGATCCATTCTGGGGAAGTCGCGGCCAAGGGTCCCTTGGCCAGCCAACTGGCCATCGAACAGGCCAGGGTTAGCACGCGTCTGCGTCGTTGGTCAGTTCAAACGCCGGTAACTCTGCACGGCCGCCGCCAGCACCACAGCCCCGGCCAGGAGTGCCAGCCAGAAGCCACTGCGAGCGCCAAAGCTGTCCACCAGCCAACCGGAGCCGGCCGCACCGATCGCCACGCCGATGCTCAGGCCGGTCACCAGCCAGGTCAGGCCTTCGGTCAGTCGGGCCGGCGGCACAAGGCGCTCCACCAGGGCCATGGCGACGATCAGCGTCGGGGCGAAGGACAGCCCGGCCACGAACATCGCCACCGACAACCCGGTGATATCGGCCGCCAGCAGCAACGGCAGCGTCGTCAAACCCGTCCCCATCCCACCGTACAAAAACAGCTGCGGCAACGGCAGCTTCGAACGAAGCGCACCGAACGCCAATCCGGCCAGGCATGAACCAAAGGCGTACACCGACAGCACGATGCTTGCCGCCGCCGGTTGCCCCTGTTGCTGGGCGAAGGCCACGCTGACCACGTCCACTACACCGACGATGGTGCCCATGGCGACCATCAACAACAGCAGCAACAGCACGTCGCCGGACGCAATGATCGAACCCTGATGATTTGCCTGATGCGGATGCACCGGCGGCTCGGTACCGCGTTGCAAGACAAACGCCGTCACCCCGACCGCCAGCGTCAGGACCGAGGCCAACGGTCCCGCCTCTGGAAACGCCACCACGCACAACCCCACCGACAGCGGCGGCCCGACGATGAAACACACCTCATCCAGCACCGACTCCAGCGCATAGGCGGTGCGCAACTGCGGTTGGCCGCGGTACAACTCAGTCCAGCGCGCCCGCACCATGGCCGACATGCTCGGCATGCAGCCGGCCAGCGCGGCAAACACGAACAGTGTCCACTGCGGCGCCTGCAATCGCGTGCAGAGCAACAGCATCGACAACGCCCCGCCCCCTACCAACGCGGCAATCGGCAAGACCCGGCGCTGGCCGAAACGATCCACCAGCCGCGACACCTGCGGCGCGCAAAACGCCGTCGCCAAGGCAAACGTGGCCGCCACCGCACCGGCCAGCCCGTAGCCGCCCTGTAGCTGCGAGAGCATGGTTATCAACCCGATGCCCGTCATGGAAATCGGCATGCGCGCAATCATTCCCGCCAGCACGAAACCCAGGCTGCCGGGAGCGTTGAACAGTTCGCGATAGGGGTTTGCCATGGAGCGTTGCCTCGACCGGGGCCTGCAACTTGCCACAAAGGGCTGCTTCGGGGAAGCGCCGACATGGGACGGGTTTGTGAAGACTGTGTCGCGCAAGTGAACTCTCCACGCCTCCTGTCAGTCAGCCAATAAGGCCGTCTATTGAAGGTACCCAGCCATGCAGATTTCCCTCGCCCAACAAGTCGCCCTCGTCACCGGCGCCAGCTCCGGCATCGGCGCAGGCTCGGCCAGAGCGCTGGCGAATGCCGGCGCCGCAGTGGTGCTCAACTACCATTCCAGCGCCGGCCCGGCCGAAGACCTGGCCCGTGAGATCAACGACAACGGCGGTCGTGCCATCGCCGTCGGCGCCGATGTGTCGAAGGAACAGGACGTCGAGCGGCTGTTCGCCCGCGCCCTCGATGCCTTTGGCACGCTGGACATACTGCTGGCCAATTCCGGCCTGCAGAAAGATGCGGCCGCCGTCGACATGAGCCTGGAGGACTGGAACACCGTGATCGGCACCAACCTCACCGGCCAGTTTCTCTGCGCCCGCGAAGCCCTGCGGATCTTCACCCGACAGGGCGTTCGCCAAGGCGTGTCCCGGGCCGCCGGCAAGATCATCCACATGAGTTCAGTGCATCAGCGCATTCCCTGGGCCGGCCACGTCAACTACGCCGCCTCCAAAGGCGGGATCGACCTGCTGATGCAGAGCCTGGCCCAGGAAACCAGCCATCAACGCATCCGCATCAACAGCATTGCCCCGGGCGCCATCAGCACGGCCATCAACCGTGACGTGGTCGAGGGAGAACAAGGCGCAAAGCTGTTGGAGCTGATCCCTTACGGCCGCGTGGGTGATGTGGAGGATGTCGCCAACGCGGTGGTCTGGCTGGCGTCGGACCTGTCCGATTATGTGGTGGGCACTACATTGTTCATCGACGGTGGGATGAGTCTCTATCCGGGGTTTCGCGACAATGGCTGATCATGACGAACCGCAAAGCCCCATCGAGAACCACGGCATCATCGGTGACATGCGCACCGCCGCGCTGATCAACGACCGGGGCAGTGTGGACTTCTTCTGCTGGCCGGAATTCGACAGCCCGTCGATCTTCTGCTCGCTGCTCGACACCCCGGCGGCGGGCATTTTCCAGCTCGCGCCAGACCTGCCTGACGCGCGTCGCCAACAGATCTATCTACCGGATACCAACGTGCTGCAAACCCGCTGGCTGAGTGACGGCGCCGTGGTGGAGATCACCGACGTGCTGCCCATCGGCGACAGCGAGGACGATCTGCCCGTGCTGATGCGCAAGGTGCACATGACCGTGGGCAGCGCCACGTTTCGCATGCGCTGCGCGGTGCGTCACGATTACGCCCGGGCCACCACCACGGCGCGCCGGCAGGATGCACACATTTTCTTTGAGGCGCCGGGGCAACCGAGCCTGCGCTTGTGCTCCGATCAGGCCATGACCCTGGATGGAGATGCGGCGGCGGCCGTGTTTACCCTGGAACAAGGCCAGACCGCGGAGTTTTTGCTGGGCGGCATCGACGACCCACGGCTTCAGGATGACGTCAGCGCCCTCTGCCTGGAACGGACCCTGGCGTTCTGGCGCGGCTGGATCGGCCAATCCAACTACCGCGGGCGCTGGCGGGAAATGGTCAACCGCTCCGCCCTCGCGCTGAAACTTCTGACTTCGCGCAAACACGGCGCAATCCTCGCCGCCGCGACTTTCGGCCTGCCGGAAACCCGCGGCGGCGAACGCAACTGGGATTACCGCTACACCTGGATCCGCGACGCCTCGTTCACGGTCTATGCATTCATGCGCCTGGGCTTCGTCGACGAAGCCAACGCCTACATGCGCTGGCTGCGGGGCCGGGTCAGCGACTGCCACGAGCAGCCGACCAAACTCAACATTCTGTACGGCCTGGACGGCAGGCTGGAACTGCCGGAAACCGAGTTGCCGCACCTCGCCGGCTTCGGCAACGCGCAACCGGTGCGCATCGGCAACCTTGCTTACCAGCAGGTGCAACTGGACATCTTCGGCGAGCTGATGGACGCGGTGTATCTGGTCAACAAATACGGCGAAGCCATCTCCCATCAAGGCTGGAAACACACCCTCGAGGTGATCGACCAGGTGTGCGATGTCTGGAAAGACAAAGACGTCGGCATCTGGGAAATGCGCGGCGACAAGCAGCACTTCCTGCATTCGCGGCTGATGTGCTGGGTCGCCGTCGACCGCGCGATCCGCCTGGCGGAAAAACGCTCCCTGCCCGCGCCGTTCGCCCGCTGGGATGAGACGCGCCAGGCGATCTACGAAGACATCTGGACAAACTTCTGGAACGACGAACACCAGCATTTCGTGCAGCGCCTGGGCAGCACCGCCCTCGACGGCTCGATGCTGCTGATGCCCTTGGTGCGCTTCGTCAGCGCCCGCGATCCGCGCTGGCTATCCACCCTGGACGCCATTGAAAAAAACCTGGTGCGCGATGGCATGGTGTACCGCTACCGCAACGACGACAGCCCCATCGACGGCCTAAGCGGCACCGAAGGCTCCTTCGCCGCCTGCTCGTTCTGGTATGTCGAATGCCTCGCCCGCGCCGGCCGCGTGGAAAAAGCCCAGCTGGAATTCGAACAACTGCTGCGCTACGCCAACCCGCTGGGGTTATACGCCGAAGAATTCGACAGCCACGGCTACCACCTGGGCAACACTCCCCAGGCCCTTACGCACTTGGCGCTGATCAGCGCCGCGAGTTTCCTGGATCGAAAATTGAGTGGGGAAAAGAATAATTGGCAGCCGTGAGCCCTCGCCACAAAAGCGATCACTGACACTCCCGATTGACGGCGATAAGGTTGCCAGCCTACCAAACCCCTCCTAAGATCGATCCACTCACGGGTGCAGCGGAGCTGCCCGATAAAAACCCGACTCAAGGATTCGACATGACCCATATACAACGCTCCATTACCACCGCGCCCCGCACGGGCCTGACCCGCGAAGACCTTTGGGAAGGCCAGGACCGGGGCCTGATCAAATGCTGGGAAATCGGCCGCGACCGGGCGGAGAGATTCCCGGAGCTGGCGCAACGCTGCCTGGCCGGTGAATTGCCGGTGCTGGGCTGGAAAGGTGGCGTCAGCCGTAGCCTGAAGAAGAACGAAAAGTTCGGCTGCCTCAAATACCTCGCCCAGTGGCAGGGTTTGCGCGGTGAGGACCTGGACATCGACTTGTCCCTGGAGCGCACCCTGACCTGCTCCAGCACGAACATGATCGTGACCTTCACGCCGGATCGGGCCAAATACGTGAACCAGGAACCCGCCTGACCATTACCAAGCGATGCCGGAGGCCGTCATGAACCTTGCGCCCAGGATCAATTTCGCGGTAACGCCGTTGCTGCGTATCGCCTATGAAGAGCAGGGCCCCGCCAGCGGTACGCCGGTCATCCTGCTGCACGGCTTCCCCTACGACCCCAGGGCTTTTGATGAAGTCGCCCAGGCCTTGGCCGAGCGCGGCTATCGGGTCATCGTGCCCTACCTTCGCGGCTACGGCCCGACCCGGTTCAACAACCCGGCGACCCTGCGCTCCGGTCAACAAGCGGCACTGGCCCAGGACCTGCTGGATCTGATGGATGCGCTGGGCATCGCCCGAGCGGCATTGTGCGGCTACGATTGGGGTGGACGGGCGGCGTGTATCGTCGCAGCGTTATGGCCGGAGCGCGTTCGTTGCCTGGTGACCGGCGACGGCTACAACGTGCAGGATATTCCCCGCTCAACCTGGCCACTGGACCCCGAAACCGAACATCGTTTGTGGTACCAGTACTATTTTCATACCGCACGGGGCGTCGAAGGGCTGACGCAGAATCGACGTGAGCTATGTGAATTGCTCTGGCGCCTGTGGTCACCCACTTGGGCCCGCGGTGCGGAACGCTATCCTCTCAGCGCCCCGTCCTTCGACAACCCGGATTTCATCGACGTAGTGATTCATTCCTATCGCCATCGTTTCATGTACGCGCCGGGAGACCCGACGCTGGAGTGGCTGGAGGAACGGCTCGAGGCGAAACCGCCGATCAGCGTGCCGAGCATTTCCCTCTGCGGTGCCGACGACGGTGTCGGCCCCGCGCCTGAACAGGATGAAGACGCGGAACATTTCAGCGGTTTCTACGAGCGGCGGGTGCTGGCCGGCGTGGGCCACAACATTCCACAGGAAGCCCCCGACGCCACCCTCAAGGCACTGCTGGATCTGCTTGAAGGCTGACGGCAAACCGTTCGCGATACGCCTGGGGCGTCACCCCCATCGCCCGCAGGAAACTGCGGCGCAGGGTTTCTTCACTGCCGAAGCCGCATTGCATCGCCACCCGTTTGATCGGCACGGCGGTGTCAGCGAGCAGACGGCGGGCGGTTTCCACCCGAATCAATTCGACGGCCCGCGCCGGGGTCTGGCCGGTATCGGCGCGGTAGTGACGCACAAAGCTGCGCTCGCTCATACCCACCTCGGCAGCCAGGCCCGGCAGGCCCAGGTCACAGGTCAGGTTTTCGGCAATCCAGGCATGCAACTCATCGAAACGGCCACCGTGTTTCTGGAGCGACAAGGTCACGCTGAACTGCGATTGCCCGCCGGGACGCTTGAGAAATACCACCAGCTGCCGCGCGACTTCCAGGGCTACGGCGCGCCCCAGGTCGTCTTCAACCAGTGCCAGGGCCAGGTCGATGCCGGCGGTGACGCCGGCCGAGGTCCAGACCGGACCATCGTTGATAAAGATTGGATTGGCTTCCACCTTGAGTTGCGGGTGCTGCTCGGCCAGTTGTTCACAGCGGGTCCAGTGGGTGACCACTCGCCGCCCGTCCAGCCAACCGCTGGCGGCCAGCAGGAACGCCCCGGTGCACACGGACGCCACCCGCCGTGAGCGCAAGCCGTGCGCCTTGACCCAGGCTACCAGCGCCGGATCCTCTGCCGCCTCATACACCCCCCAACCTCCAGCAATCAGCAATGTGTCGCTGCCTTCGGTCGGCAGCGGTTCGGCCATCAACGCCAAACCCGCCGAGGACATCACCGCGCCGCCTCCGACGGCAACGACCGTTGGCGCGTAGGGCAACGGCAAACCCTGCTGGCGAGCCAGGTCGTTGGCCGACGCGAACACCTGCAAAGGCCCGGTGACATCCAGTACTTGCACGTTGGCAAAAGCCAGGACGTGAACGGTTTTCGCTGTGCTTGTCATATTGGCGTGATTCGTGGGGTTATTGGCGTATTCGCCAGAGCCTACGGGCCTAAAGTGAAATCGTCCAGCTCCCTGGCATCACTCAAGGAAAAAGCATCATGACACTGCAAATCGGTTTACTGTTGTTTCCACAGGTTCAGCAGTTGGACCTCACCGGTCCGTATGACGTACTGGCCTCATTACCGGGCGTGAAAGTGCACTTGATCTGGAAGGATCTGGCACCAGTCACCGCCAGCACGGGGCTGGTGCTCCTGCCGACGACCACGTTCGAGGATTGCCCGAAGCTTGACGTGATCTGCGTCCCCGGCGGCACTGGCGTGGGGCCGTTGATGGAAGACGAGCAAACCCTGGACTTCATCAGGCTGCAGGCCAGCCATGCGCGGTACATCACGTCGGTGTGCACCGGTTCGCTGGTGCTCGGTGCGGCAGGTCTGTTGCAAGGGAAACGAGCCACTACCCACTGGGCCTATCACACCCTCCTGCAAACCCTCGGCGCGACACCGGTCAACGACCGCGTGGTCCGTGACGGCGACCTGATCACCGGCGGCGGCATCACGGCCGGCATCGATTTTGCGTTGACTCTGGCAGCTGAACTCTTCGATCAAGGCACGGCCGAGTTGGTCCAACTGCAACTCGAATACGCCCCTGCCCCGCCGTTCGACGCCGGCCGCCCGGAGACTGCACCGGCGCGGGTCTTGGAAGAAGCCCACCGGCGTACAGCGGAATCGTTCCGGGTACGCTCGCAGATTGCTCAACGCGCAGCAGCGCGATTGAACATTCCTGCCTAGTGATCGATGGCGAGCGGATCAGTCCGCTCGCCATCAACAGGTCAGGCTCAGTGTGGCTGACGGTCGACCGATACACCGATACCCTGATCCCAGTTCCGGGGCCGCACTTTTTCATAGACGAAAAAAAACCCGCCGAAGCGGGTTTTCCTGAGGAGCAAATTGACTTCCTGTCTGGCATTCCTTGCCTGCTCCAATCATCCATGACCCCAAGCACTCCCTGTACTCAGTGGATGGACACAGGTTAGGCCCATCGATGGGTTGAGAAAAGGCGAGAAAGCAGCAGCAGTGTGTAAGCCTTTCGATATACGACACTTGCGGGCTTTTTCATGGACGAAAAAAAACCCGCCGAAGCGGGTTTTTCCAAGACCATTACGACTCCCTGTCGATAGCCATCCTTGCAAGGTCGATCGTCCCTGATCCTGAGCACTTCCTGTGCTTCAGTGGATGGGGCCAGAGTACGCGTCGGATCCAAAGTGCAACAGACGATATAACTGCTATTACGTGTAAGACATTCGCTATGGCAACCTTCCGAAGCCCTGAGAGCGCACAGGCATTATCGTCAAGCCTTGCTCAGAAACGCCTCGATATTGGCCATCTGCTCGTCCCAACCACGGCTGTCCATGCGGAAAGCCTTGAGTCGGCGCGCCTCGGGAATCTCGTTAAAGCCCGACTCCACCACCTTCAGTAAAGTGCCGCCGTCCATGTCTTCGAGTTCGAACTGCACAAGGGTTTCGGACTCTTGGGAATAATCCACCTGGGGCTCAATGGCGTAAGGATGCCAGCGAAACGCGAAAACCCGTTCGGGCTCCACCCGCTCCACCGCTACGTCCCAGATGAGGTGCTGGTAACCTGGATAAGTAATCTGTCCCTGGGTGCGCTCACCCGCTACGAAGCGTTTACCCTCAAGCGCGACCCCAAACCATTGCCCAAAGGCCTCGGCATTGGCCAGGGCTCGCCAGACCTGGGCGCGCGGGACCTTGAGCAGAATCTTTCTTTCGATGCGGTCGGATGAATGCATGAGTCACCTCCTGTGTACAACAGTAGGCTTGTAAGACCACAAGACCAACCGGAAAGTTGTATCACTTCGTTGTTAAGGGCCATCTGAAGCGATGTAAACTCCCACGATATTTTTAACCTCTGAAGGAGAGACCCATATGTCCCCTCGCTTGCTTCTGGCCATGGCGCCCTTGCTGTTCGGCACCGTAGCCCAAGCCGATGACTGTGCCAATACCATCACTCAGAGCGAAATGAACCAATGCGCAGCCAAGGAAAACAAGGCTGCCGACAAAGAGCTGAACGATCTGTACAAGCAGATTACAGCACGCCTGAAGGACGATCCCAAAGCCAAACAGTCGCTGGTCAAGGCACAACGAGCCTGGATAGGTTTCCGTGACGCCGAATGCAATTTCTCCGCCTCTGGCGTCGAGGGCGGCAGCGTCTATCCGCTGATCTACAACGATTGCATCACAGCCCAGACCAAGGCACGAGTCGAAGCGTTCAAGGCCTATCTCAAGTGCAAGGAAGGTGATTTGAGCTGTCCTGTACCCGAGGCTTAACGCTCCGGATAACAAAAGATGACCCTAGGGTCGTCTTTTTTGTAAATGTACTTTTTCGCGCACAAAACAAAACCCCTACCTGC
>NZ_JAGGOF010000010.1 GCF_018614775.1 Pseudomonas fluorescens | reverse complement strand
CAGATGAGCCTTTCGGCCGGCAAGGAACGCGCCGACCACGAGCACCGGGAAATCCTCGACGCCTGCCGTGCCGGTGATGTCGAACGGGCTGTGAAGCTGCTGGACGAACACATTGCCGGGGTGTGCAAGACGTTGTTTGAGTTTCTGCCAACCAGCCATTAAGCCCAGCCAGTCAGCCACCCCATCTTTCGGGAAGCCGCGATCCCCTGTGGGAGCGGGCTTGCTCGCGAAAGCGGTGTGTCAGCCAGCAGATGTGCCACTGAACCGCCGCCTTCGCGAGCAAGCCCGCTCCCACAGGCTTTATGTTCCAGCGCCCCCATCCATCTTGGTTAAACCGCCAACACCGGGCTGCTCAGGCGCTCCAGCAAGGTCGCCTGGGCGCTGCGCGGGTTCTGGTTGCCGGTCGGTGTGTTGCGGATGTAACGGCCGTCCGACTGCAAGCTCCAGCTGTGGGTGTTGTCGGTGAGGTAGCTTTCCAGCTCCTTCTTGACCCGCAGGACGAGCTTCTTGCCTTCCACCGGGAAGCAGGTCTCCACCCGTTTGTCGAGGTTGCGCTCCATCCAGTCGGCGCTGGACAGGAACATCTGCTCCTCGCCGCCGTTTAAGAAGTAGAACACCCGCGTATGCTCCAGGAAACGCCCGATGATCGAGCGCACGTGGATGTTATGGGACACCCCCGGGATGCCCGGCCGCAGGCAGCACATGCCCCGCACCACCAGGTCGATTCGCACGCCTGACTGGCTGGCCTTGTACAACGCACGGATGATCTTCGGATCGGTCAGCGAGTTGAACTTGGCAATGATGTGGGCCGGCTTGCCGTCCAGGGCGAACTGCGTCTCCCGGGCGATCATGTCGAGCATGCCCTTCTTCAGGGTGAACGGCGCATGCAACAGCTTCTTCATGCGCAGCGTCTTGCCCATGCCGATCAACTGGCTGAACAGTTTGCCGACGTCTTCGCACAAGGCGTCGTCAGAGGTCAGCAGGCTGTAGTCGGTGTACAGGCGGGCGTTGGCGGCGTGGTAGTTGCCGGTGCCCAAGTGCGCATACCGCACGATCTCACCGGCTTCGCGGCGCAGGATCAACATCATCTTGGCGTGGGTCTTGAAGCCGACCACGCCGTAGATCACCACCGCGCCCGCCGCTTGCAGGCGACTGGCCAGTTGCAGGTTGGACTCTTCATCGAAACGCGCGCGCAATTCGATCACTGCCGTGACTTCCTTGCCGTTTCGCGCCGCGTCCACCAGGGCGTCGACGATTTCCGAGTTGGCACCGCTGCGATACAGGGTCTGGCGCACCGCCAGGACGTGAGGGTCCTTGGCGGCTTGGCGCAGCAGGTCGACCACCGGCGTGAACGACTCGAACGGGTGCAGCAACAGGATGTCCTGCTTGCTGACCACGCTGAAGATGTTCTCGCTGTTCTGCAGCAGTTTCGGAATCTGCGGCGTGAATGGCAGGTATTGCAGTTCCGGGTGGCTGTCCAGGCCGGTGATGCTGAACAACCGGGTCAGGTTGACCGGGCCATTGACCTGATACAGCTCGGTCTCGTGCAGGTTGAACTGCTTGAGCAGGTAGTCGGACAACTGTTTCGGGCAGGTATCGGCCACTTCCAGGCGCACCGCGTCACCGTAGCGGCGGGAGAACAGCTCGCCGCGCAGGGCGCGGGCCAGGTCTTCAACGTCTTCGGTGTCCACCGACAAGTCGGCGTTGCGGGTCAGGCGGAACTGGTAGCAACCCTTCACCTTCATGCCCTGGAACAGGTCATCGGCGTGGGCGTGGATCATCGACGACAGGAACACATAGTTATCGCCGGCGCCGCCGACGTCTTCCGGCACGCGGATGATGCGCGGCAGCAGGCGTGGCGCGGGAATGATCGCCAGGCCGGAATCGCGACCAAAGGCGTCGACGCCCTCCAGTTCGACGATGAAGTTCAGGCTCTTGTTGACCAGCAACGGGAACGGGTGCGTCGGGTCGAGGCCGATCGGGGTGATGATCGGTGCGATTTCATCGCGGAAGTAACGGCGCACCCAGGTCTTGATCTTGGTGTTCCAGTTGCGCCGACGAATGAAGCGGACCTGATGCTTTTCCAGCTCCGGCAACAGGATGTCGTTGAGGATCGCGTACTGGCGATCCACATGGCCGTGGACCAGCTCGCTGATGCGCGCCAGGGCCTGATGCGGCTGCAGGCCGTCGGCACCGGCCTGCTCACGGGCGAAGGTGATCTGCTTCTTCAGACCGGCAACGCGGATTTCGAAGAACTCATCCAGGTTGCTGGAAAAGATCAGCAGGAACTTCAGGCGCTCCAGCAACGGATAGGACTCGTCCAGCGCCTGCTCCAGCACGCGGATATTGAACTGCAGTTGCGACAGCTCGCGGTGGATGTACAGGCTGCTGTCATCCAGGTTGGGGACCGCAATCGCCGGCACCGGCGCGGGCTCGTTGACCGCCGGGGGAGCGGGCTCCAGCTCCGGTGGGGTTTCGGCGATTTGCTCGACCACGGGCTGAGCGTCTTTTACGGCAACTTCAGAGAGTCCTTCGGTATTCATCGCAAGTTCCTGGGAGGCTATTTCTGCTCTCGTAACAATTGGGCGGCGCGCACGGCGAAGTAAGTCAGGATGCCATCAGCGCCTGCGCGCTTGAAAGCGGTCAGGGACTCGAGGATCACCCCTTCGCCCAGCCAACCGTTCTGGATCGCCGCCATGTGCATGGCGTACTCGCCGCTGACCTGATAAACAAAGGTCGGCACTTTGAATTCGTCTTTGACCCGGCAAAGAATGTCGAGGTAGGGCATGCCTGGCTTGACCATGACCATGTCTGCGCCTTCTGACAAGTCGGCGGCAACTTCGTGCAAGGCTTCGTGGCTGTTGGCCGGGTCCATCTGATAAGAGGCCTTGTTCGCCTTGCCCAGGTTCAGGGCCGAGCCGACCGCATCGCGGAACGGCCCATAATAGGCGCTGGCGTACTTGGCCGAGTAGGCCATGATCCGCACGTTGACGTGGCCGGCCACTTCAAGGGCCTCGCGGATCGCCTGGATACGCCCGTCCATCATGTCCGACGGCGCCACCACCTGGGCACCCGCCTCGGCGTGGGACAACGCTTGTCGGACCAGCGCATCGACGGTGATGTCGTTCTGCACATAGCCCTCTTCATCGAGAATGCCATCCTGCCCGTGGGTGGTGAACGGGTCCAGCGCCACGTCGGTGATCACCCCCAGCTCCGGGAAGCGCGCGCGCAGGGCGCGGGTCGCGCGTTGGGCGATCCCATCCGGGTTCCACGCCTCGGCGGCGTCCAGGGACTTGAGGCCCGACGGCGTGACCGGGAACAGCGCCAGCGCCGGAATGCCCAGTTCGACCCAGGTGGCGGCTTCTTCGAGCAACAGGTCGATGGTCAGGCGCTCTACCCCAGGCATCGACGCCACCGCTTCGCGACGGTTCTCACCGTCCAGCACAAACACCGGCAGGATCAGGTCATCGGTGGTCAGCACGTTTTCACGCACCAGCCGACGAGAGAACTCATCACGGCGATTGCGACGCAGGCGGGTAGCAGGGAACAGACGGTTGGCGGGGGTAAAGCTCACGGCAGACTCCTGAGCCCGCTGACGGGCGAGCGTGACAGTTATAAGCGGCCATTATGACGAACGTATGACAGTTGTGTGCAGCTGTGACCTGTCGTCGCAGTTATTGTCGTTGTAGGAAATGTTCACGTCGAGACACATTTCGATACTTTCCTGAATGTGCCTGAAGGGTTAGGCTGCGCGTTCATTTCGCCAGCACCTAAACAATGCTCCAGCAATTTCTACACGACTTCGGCTACCTGGCCCTGTTCATCGGCACGTTCTTCGAGGGTGAAACCATCCTCGTGCTCGCAGGTTTCCTGGCGTTCCGCGGCTACATGGACATCAACCTCGTGGTGGTGGTGGCGTTCTGCGGCAGCTACGCGGGCGATCAGCTGTGGTATTTCCTGGGTCGCAAGCACGGGCGCAAGTTGCTGGCGCGCAAGCCGCGCTGGCAATTGATGGGTGATCGCGCGCTGGAGCACATTCGCAAGCACCCGGACATCTGGGTCTTGAGCTTTCGTTTCGTCTACGGCTTGCGCACGGTGATGCCAGTGGCCATCGGCCTGTCGGGCTATCCGCCGGGCCGCTACCTGTTGCTCAACGGCATCGGCGCGGCCGTCTGGGCCACGGCGCTGGCCGCCGCGGCGTACCACTTCGGCGCCGCGCTCGAAACCATTCTGCCCAGCATCAAGAAGTACGAATTGTGGGTCCTCGGCAGCTTGCTGGTGCTGGGTTTCGGATTGTGGATACGCCGACGTATCAAGAATGCCCGCTTGGCCCGCAAGGTCCTCGAAGCCGAGCGGCTGGAACAGGCCCGGGGCGGCGAACCTACGACGCCAACCGAGTAAACCGGCTGCGGCAGCAATACAGGCCGATGCCGCTGAGCAGGCTGTAGCTGAGCACGCCGACCCAGGCCAGGGGCCCGCCCGGCCACAGCCCGGCCAGCGGCGCCAGCCACACCAGCAGCAGGCATGACGCCAGCCGAACCAGCTCCAACCGCAGCGCCCACGGGCGATTCTCCAAGGCCACCCCCAGCACGAACAAACCCAGCGCCACCGCGCCCCAGCCCAGTACCAGAGCGGCGCCCGACAGGCTCGTTTCCAGGTTCATCAAGTAGCTGCCCAGCGCGATGTAGGCGCAAAACTGCACTGCCACGTACCCCTGCTGACGCCCGTCCAGCGGCACCTCGAATTTTTCGAACCGACTCAGGTCCGGCTTGCTCAACGGGTACCTGGCCTCCACGTCTGCCGGCCGCCAACCGGTGGGCATGAACCAGATCCGCAGCTTGTCCCACCAGCGTTCGGTCCGTCGCGCATCCGCCCACAACTGTGCGTAGAACTGCAGGTTGGCCCACAACGGATTCCAGCTGGCCAGCGGCGTGGTCACGCCGAAAATGACCGGTTCGTTGTCGTCCTCTTCCTGGAAGGTGCCCAACAGACGGTCCCAAATAATGAACACCCCGCCGTAGTTGCGATCCATGTAGAGAGCGTTCTGTGCATGGTGGGCACGATGATTGGATGGCGTGACGAAGCACCACTCCAGCCAGCCGAGCTTGGGAATATGCTGGGTGTGGACCCAGAACTGATACAGCAGATTCAGCGCTGCGACGCTGACGAACACCACCAGCGGCACGCCGACCACGGCGAGCGGGAGGTAGAAAATCCAGCTCAACAAGAACCCGGTACTGGTCTGGCGCAACGCGGTGGACAGGTTGTAGTCCTCGCTCTGGTGATGCACCGAATGGGCGGCCCAGAGGATGTTGCGTTCATGGCCCATGCGGTGCAGCCAGTAATAGCAGAAGTCGTAGAGCACAAACGCAAACACCCAGACCCAGGCTCGGTCGGCTGGCAACTGGAGGACGGCCAGGTGTTTCAACGCAAAGGCGTAGGTCAACAGGCCCACGCCCTTGGTCAGCAAGCCGGTGGTGGTGGAGAGCACGCCGGTGCTCAGGCTGTTGATCGCATCGGCCACGCGGTAATGGCTCACCCCACGCCAGCGATCAGCCAGCAACTCGACGGCAATCAGGACGAAGAAGAACGGCACGGCATACAGAATGAAATTCATGATGCAATCCGGGCAGGCATAGCAGGGAGACAGTCGGCAGGTTAGGTGTAGCTGCCGGATAACCCTATGGCAACGAATGACAAATTAGTGGACATTTAACGCCATGAATCTGGAGAAAAACCCATGAGCAAAAAAATTGCAGTGATCCTTTCCGGCTGCGGCGTGTATGACGGCGCCGAGATCCACGAAAGTGTGATCACCTTGCTGCGCCTCGACCAGCGCGGCGCCCAGGTCCAGTGTTTCGCCCCCAACATCGCGCAGTTGCATGTGATCAATCACCTGACCGGTGAAGAGATGCCCGAGAGTCGCAACGTATTGGTCGAGTCAGCGCGGATCGCCCGGGGCAACGTCAAGGACCTGCGCGAGGCCAGGGCCGAGGATTTCGACGCGTTGATCGTGCCCGGCGGCTTTGGCTCGGCAAAAAATCTCTCCAACTTTGCCGTCGAAGGTGCAGGTTGCAGCGTCCAGCCAGAAGTCCTGGCACTGGCCGAGGCCTTCGCCGAGGCCGGTAAACCGGTGGGCCTGATTTGCATCTCGCCGGCCCTGGCGGCAAAAATCTACGGGCCAGGTGTGACCTGCACCATCGGCAACGACGCCGATACAGCGGCGGCCGTGAGCAAAATGGGCGGCACCCACGAGGACTGTGCCGTCACCGACATCGTCGAGGACACCGCGCGCAAACTGGTCAGCACCCCGGCCTACATGCTGGCGCAAAGCATCAGCGAAGCGGCTTCGGGCATCAACAAACTGGTGGACCGGGTGCTGGAGCTGACGCACGAGAACGATGCCTGAGCACAGCCACCCTCCAATGTGGGAGCGGGCTTGCTCGCGAATGAGGTCTATCAGCCATCAGATATGCCAGCTGAACCGGCGCATTCGCGAGCAAGCTCGCTCCCACAGGGGTTCCCGGCGAGATTCAGGTCACGCGCGCCAACCGCGTGAGTATCCGATCCAACGCATTGGCAAACCCCTGCTTGTCCCGCTCCCTGTAAGCCGCCGGGCCACCGCCGACATGGCCTTGCTCACGCAGATCGGTGAACAGGTTGCGCACCGCCAGCCGCTCGCCCATGTTCTGAGCATCGAACTCCTTGCCCCGGGGGTCCAGCGCGGCGACGCCCTTCTTCACCAACCGATCGGCCAAGAGCACGTCGCTGCAGATCACCAGTTCACCCGGTTCGGCGTGTTCCACCAGGTAATCGTCCGCCGCGTCAGGCCCGCTGGGCACCACGATCAGTTTCACGCAGGCCAGGGCCGGCTTGATCTGTGGCTGACCGGCCACCAGGACCACTTCGAACTGGCGCTTCAAGGCGAACTTGACCACCAGTTCCTTCGCCGGCTTGGGGCAGGCGTCAGCGTCGATCCATACGCGCATCAGGACACCTGCACCCTGCGCTTCTCTGCCACCCAACTGCGGCCATACAGCACGACGATCGCCAGGATCGCGATCACTTGGGCGGTCAGCGAGTAGGCGTCGGCATGGATGCCCAGCCAATCGAAATCGAAGAACGCCACCGGACGGGTGCCGAAGATTCCGGCTTCCTGCAAGGCCTTCACGCCATGGCCGGCGAACACCACGGACAGGGCGCACAACAACCCGGCGTTGATGCTGAAGAACAATGCCAGCGGCAGCTTCGCCGAGCCGCGCAGGATCACCCAGGCCAAGCCGACCAGCAAGACCAGCGCCGTCGCGCCGCCAGCCAGCACCGCGTTGTGCCCGGCAGGGCCGGCCTGCAACCAGAGGGTTTCGTAGAACAGGATCACTTCGAACAGTTCGCGATAGACCGAGAAAAACGCCAGGATGGCAAAACCGAAACGGCCCCCGCCGCCCACCAGGCTGCTCTTGATGTAATCCTGCCAGGCAGCCGCGTGGCGACGGTCGTGCATCCATACACCCAGCCACAGCACCATCACGCTGGCGAACAATGCCGTCGCACCTTCGAGCAGTTCGCGCTGGGCGCCGCTGACGTCGATCACATAGGCGGCCAGCCCCCAGGTCCCCAGGCCGGCCAGCAACGCCAGGCCCCAGCCCATGTTGACGCTACGCACCGCCGATTCCTGGCCGGTGTTGCGCAGGAACGCCAGAATCGAGGCCAGCACCAGGATCGCTTCCAGGCCTTCGCGTAGCAGAATCAGCAGACCGGAGATGAAGCTCAGCGACCAGCTCAAGCCATCGCCGCCCAGCAGGCCCGCAGACTGTTTCAATTTCGCCTTGGCCGCGTCCAGACGCTGAGTAGCCTGTTCGATCGGCAAGCCGTCCTGCAGCGACTGACGGTAGGCCATCAGGGACTTTTCCGTGTCCTTGCGCACGTTGGCATTGACGTTATCCAGCGAGCTTTCCACCAGCTCGAAACCTTCCAGGTAAGCCGCTACCGACAGGTCATAGGCCTGGTCGTGGTCGCCAGCGCGATAAGCCGCGATGCTCTTGTCCAGCGTGGCGGCGGTGTAGTCGAGCAACTGCGCCGGACCGCGCTGCACCTGCGGCGGCTGAGCGCGCTGGGCGCGGAACGTTGCCGCCGCTGCGGGCCCTTGGGCGGCGAGGACTTCGGCGGGCGTCTGGCGAGCGAGGTCGGCGAGGTTGTAGGTCTGTTCAGTTCTGGCGGCAGCCGGGTCGACGCTGAAGCTGGCGATGTAGGTCGCCAGGTCCCAGCGCTGACGGTCATCGAGTTGATCGGCGAAGGCCGGCATGTCCGTGCCTTCGATCCCCATGCCCAGGGTGTTGTAGATCGCGTAGAGACTCAGGCGATCCAGGCGCTGGCCGTCTCGCAGGTTGGCGGGCGGCGGTTCCAGGCCGACACCGGCTGGGCCATCGCCGGCACCATTGGCACCGTGGCACACCGAGCAGTTCTGGGCATACAGCGGTGCGCCGCGGGTGGGATCCGGGGTGATGATCGGTGCCTGGCTGACTTCATACGCCACTGCCAGCTTCGCCCCCAATTGCCGCGCCTGACGGGCAACATCGCCGCCGTCCTGGCGCTGGCTGATTGCATTGCGCAGGGCACTGATGCCCTGGCTCAGCTCAGCCTTTTCCGGCTTGGCCGGCAGCCCGGCGATCAGTCCTTCCAATACCTGGGTAAATTCAAGTTGCTCGCGGTATTCGGCATCGTCGATGACCTTGCCCGCGTCGACCGTCGCCGGATAATCCGCCCCGATATAATCCAACAGGTGCAGCGCCTGGGGGGCGCCCTCGACAGTATCGGCCAGCAGTGACGGGCTGCTCAGTGCCAGCATCGACAGCACAAGCCAGGCCAGGAAACGGAACGGGGCAGTCATGAATGACTCTCGATTGGTAATAAGAAGTAACACATTGTTCACTTCCAATGACTTTGGCTCAAGAGCCGAGATGATTTGGCGGCATTTTTTCATCGGAAATTCATGCTTTGGGTGTGATATCACAAAAACAGCATCACGGAATTGAAAAGCCATTACATAGCCAATCGCCATGTTTATAATCCCGCCGCCTTCTTATTATCAGAGGGCATAAAAGCGCCTCTTTTTATGAGGAACAGACAGCGTCTCGACGCTCGTCCGTGGGATCGCCCCAGCCCGACCCGCACACCCCGGCTGCTATTCAGGGAAGAAATGTCCATGGCATCCCGTGCCGTTTTCTCGGTCGCCCTTGGTGCGATTACCTTGCTGTCCGGCTGTACCGCCTTTCGCAACTACGACAGCGAACTGGCCCAGACCAACCAGCAGCTGGCTTCCGGCAACGTCGACGCAGCGTTGACCCTGCTGGAAAAGAACAACACCAGCCAGGACAAGGACCTGCTGTATTATTTCGAGAAAGGTGAGCTGCTGCGCGCCAAGGGCGACCTGTCCGGCAGCCAGACGGCCTGGAACAGTGCCGACCGACAGGTTGGCCAGTGGGAAGACGCGGTCAAACTCGACACCGCCAAGTACGTGGCCCAATTCGGCAGTTTCCTGGTTAACGACAAGGTCCGTCGCTACGAAGGCTACGACTACGAAAAAGTCATGCTGACCACGCAGATGGCCCTGAACCTGCTGGCCGTGAACGACTTCGATGGTGCACGGACCCAGATCAAGAAAACCCACGAACGCGAAGCGGTAATTGCCGACCTGCGGGACAAGGAATACCTCAAGCGCGAAGAAGAAGCCGAAGAGCACGGGGTCAAGACCGAATACAAGGACCTCAAGGGCTACCCGGTGGCCAGTCTCGACGCGCCGGAAGTGGTCAGCCTGAAAAACAGTTACCAGAGTGCGTTCAGCCATTACCTGGCCGGCTTCGTCTACGAAGCCCTGGGCGAAAAGGACCTGGCTGCACCGGGTTATCGCACGGCCGCCGAACTGCGGCCCAACACGCCGCTGCTGGAGCAGGCCCTGCTCAACCTCGACAAACCGGCCGCCAGGAACGACGACAGCGATATCCTGATCGTGGTGCAGAGCGGCCTGGCGCCGTCCCGGGACTCAATGCGTATTCCCCTGCCCTTGCCGATCAGTGGCCACCTGGTAATCACCCCGCTGTCGTTCCCGGTGATCAAGCCTGACACCTCCACGGCCACCTTCGCCCAGATCGGTGTCGACGGCCGCCAGATGGACCTGACCCAGCTCAGTAGCACCACCGCCATGTCCCGCCGCGCCCTGCGCGACGACATGCCCGGCATCATCCTGCGTACCACCGTGCGCGCCATCACCAAAGGCGTGGCGCAAAAGCAGATCAACGACACCAATCCCCTGGCCGGCCTGGCCGTGGGTATCACCTCGGCGGTGCTTGAAGGTGCCGACACCCGCACCTGGCGCACACTGCCCGATTACACCCAAGTGGTACGCCTGCGCCTGAAGAAGGGCGAGCACCAGGTCACCCTCCCGAGTGCGGTGGGTGGTTCGGTGGTCAAGGTCAACGTGGACCAGCGCTACCAGGTCATCAGCCTGCGGGCGGTGGGCAATCAGGTCTTCGCCGGCGGCCTGGCGGCCCAGGTGGTCCCGAGCGCCAACCCGAGCGCGGTCGCCAGCCTCAAACAACCTTAAGAACGGAGTCTTTGTTCACATGCGTTTAAAACTGATCGCCGTCGGCGCCCTGGCCTTGCTGGCCGGTTGCGCCACCCCGCCGCCACCGGAGCCGGGCACCGCCGCCAGCAAAGTCGTGGCCATGGGCAAGACCAAGAACATCGTGGTCGGCGCCATGCGCGTGGCCCGGGAAAACGGCTACATGACGGTCAATGTGCAGCTGAGCAACACCAGCTACAACAACAAGACGATGTATTACCGCTTTGCCTGGCTGGGGCCGGAAGGCTTTCCGATCGCCGAGGAAGAAACCTGGAAAACCCTGACGCTGTACGGCGAACAGACCAAGTTCCTGCCGGCCATCGCGCCGACGCCCAAGGCCGTGGACTTCCGTCTGGAGATCAATACGCCTTAAAGGCAAACCCTGTGGGAGCGAGCCTGCTCGCGATGGCGACGAGCAGGCTCGCTCCCACAGTTTGTTGACTGACTGGCATCACGCGTCATTCCTTATTCAGTTTTCGAGAGCCTCCACATGTTCCTACGCATTTCCTCCCTAGCCCTCGCCGTCCTGCTGGTCAGCGGCTGCGCCAACAACTCGCCGGTGCTGGGTAACAAGAACATCAGCTATGGCGACACCAAGGCCGTGGAAACCGTGACCAACGAGTTCGGCTCCACCGACCTGCAAATGATCGCCGAGTCCATGACCCGCTCGCTGGCCCAATCCGGTGTTCTGCAGGGTCGTCCCGTGGTGCAGGTCTATGACGTGAAGAACAAGACCAGCGAGTACATCGACACGCGCGAAATCACCACCAGCATCAAGACCCAACTGATGAAGACCGGCGCGGCGCGATTCGCCAGCGACAACAACGCCATGGACAGCCAGGTCGACCAACTCAAGCTGCAGAACCAGAGCGGCCTGTACAAGAAAAACACCGTAGCCAAGACCGGCAACATGATCGCGGCCAAGTACCGTATCGAGGGTTCCATCAGCTCCATCGTCAAGCGCAGCAGCGACTACAAGGACGTCTTCTACAAATTCAGCCTGCAATTGATCGACGTCGAAAGCGGTCTGGCCGAGTGGATGGATGAGAAAGAAATCCGCAAGACCACGGAGCGCTGAGTCATGCGCACATGGATTGGCATCATGGCCCTGGCCTGTGCGTTCGGCGCGCAGGCGGCCCCGAAAGTCGCGGTCACTGACCTGGCATATCAGGAACGGGTGGAGGAATACATCCACACCGTTTCGGCCCAGAGCAACTTCCAGGCGAACGCCTACAGCGCCAGCGCTTCGTCGAGCTACGACGAGATGGAAGCCACCAGCAGCTACATCGAGCAGGGTGAGCTGCGCAAGTTCACCGGTGACATCAAGGGCGAGATTCTGCGCAGCGGAATGTTCCAGCTGGTGCAGGGCACGCCCTACACCGCTGCGTCCAAGGGCGACGTCCATGACGTCATCAAGCGCATCAAGGCCGGGAACTTCAAGGGTGCCGACTACGTGCTGTTCGGTACGGTGTCGGACATCGATTTCACCCGCGACATCAACGAGCTGGCCAACACCAACAGCTACTCGGCGGTGCTGGCGTTGACCCTGGTGGCGGACTTCAGCCTGATCAACACCAAGACCTTCGAGATTACCTCGGCGTTCACCGCCATGGGCGAAGGCCAGGACACCAAGCTGCTGAACCACCGGGACGTGCACATCAGCCTCAACCGCCCGCGGGTGGTGCGCGATGTGTCCAAGGCTCTGGGTGAAGACGTGGCGCGGCAGATGAGCGAACAGCTCGGTGGTCCGAGCTACGAAGCACCCCGCGAGCCCGCGCAGCGCAACAACCTGCCACGGGATACGGCGCCGGTGATTTTGCGCTGAGCCCAACCACTGGATAGAGGCTTATGTGGCGAGGGAGCTTGCTCCCCCGTCACAGGTGGCGTGTTGAACGGTGCGGTTACACCGCCGCCTTGCGAATCGTCGCCAACAACCCCGCTGCGCCGATGAACAGACCGGCAAACGTGCGGTTCATCCGTCGTTGCTGTTTCGGCGTGCGCAACAGGCGCAGGACTTTCGACGCCAGTCCGGTGTAACCGGCCATGACGACAAGGTCGACGCAGATCATGGTCACGCCCAGGATCAGGTACTGCTTGAGCAAGGGGGCGTGGGGATCGATGAACTGCGGCAGCACCGCCAGCATGAACACCAGGGCCTTGGGGTTGCTGATGTTCACCAGGAACCCGCGAAACACCAGCGCCAAGGGCTTGCCGATAGGCCGCACGGCCGCATCGTCGCTGATATCGCTTGGGATGGCTCGCCACTGCTTGATGCCCAGGTAGACCAGATAGGCCACACCGAACCACTTGATCGCATAGAACGCGGTGGCCGACGCCGTGAGGATCGCCCCCACACCGGCCGCCACGATCGCAATCTGCAACGCCAGGCCCAGTTGCAGGCCCAGGGCATTCCAGTAGCCGCGCCAGAAACCGTATTGCAGGCCGCTGGACATCGATGCAATGGCACCGGCACCCGGCGAAAGACTGATCACCCAGCAGGCGGCGAAAAACGCCAGCCATGTTTCCAGGACCATTGCACACCTCGGCTCGGATTCGTCGAAACGACTACGCTAATACCCCGTTGCGCGGTTGACCACTGTTTTTTTGCATCGACTCGCGAGGAATGAACGCCACGCTATTCGACGAAACCACCCACCGGGAATGCCTCGCTGCCGCGCCAGCGCCGGACCGAACGCTGGAAGAACAGACTGTTGGGCACTTGCACCATGGCGCTGCCGGTGCCGAGCTCCTCGGGTTCGATCAGGGTGGTGTAGAGCAGATTGATCGCGACCACTCGGCCCTTGATGCCGGGTTTGTCGGTGGCGTCCACCAGCTCGACCACGTCACCCAGGCGAAACGGTCCGACGGTGTAGATGAGTACGGCGCAGAGCAGGTTCGACAAGACGCTCCAGATGGCGAAGAACGCCACCGCCGCCACCGCGACGAAACCCGACAGCGCGGTCCACAGCACCGTGGCCGAGACGCCCAGGCGCTCGAGCACGATCAACACCGCGCTGCCCATGATCAGCCAGCGCAACACACCCCGCAGGATGATCAGCAGCTGTGGCGGAAAGGGATAACGTTCGCCAAGGCCCGTGAGGGCGCGTGCCACGAAACGTTGTGCAAGATAACCGACCAGCAGGATCAGCAGGATTTGCACCCCGAGCCAGATCGGCTCGATCCACGTGACGGGGACAGGCAACGCCAACGCTTCCATCAGGACAATGCCTCCAGCTCCGCTTGCAGGTTTTCCAGCAACTCCAGGGCTTGCATCCAGGCTTCCTCCAGCTCTGCTTCGCGAACTTTCAGCTTGGCCTGTTCGGCCAGCAGGTCACGCAACTCATCCTTGCGCGCCGCCTCGTAGAGACCGCTGTCACCCAGGCTGGTTTCGATTTTCTGCAGCCTTTCATGCAGCTTGCCCAGTTCGGCTTCGAGCTTGTCGGCCTCGCGCTTGTGGGGCGCCAGTTGCTGACGCAACGCGGCGGCGGCCTGGCGCTGGGCCTTCTTGTCGGTCTTGTCCGGGTTGACCGGGGTGGTACTGACCGGCGCGTTGCGCTGGCGATAATCCACCAGCCAGCGTGCGTAGTCCTCCAGATCGCCGTCGAACTCCTCGACCTTGCCGTCAGCCACCAGGAAGAAATTGTCCGTGGTGCTCTTGAGCAGATGCCGATCGTGGGACACCACCAGCACCGCGCCGCTGAATTCCTGCAAGGCCATGGTCAGGGCCAGGCGCATTTCCAGGTCCAGGTGGTTGGTCGGTTCGTCGAGCAGCAACAGGTTCGGCCGGCCCCAGGCGATCAACGCCAATGCCAGGCGAGCCTTTTCGCCACCGGAAAAATTCAGCACCGGCTCGTCGATGCGCGCGCCACGGAAGTCGAAGCCACCGAGAAAATCGCGCAGGACCTGCTCGCGCTCGGTCGGCGCCAGGCGTTGCAGGTGCAACAACGGGCTGGCCTTGGAATCGAGGGAGTCGAGTTGATGTTGGGCGAAGTAACCGACCACGGTGTTTTCGCCACGGGTCAGGCGCCCGCCCAACGGCTGGAGGTCACCGGAGAGGTTTTTGATCAGGGTCGACTTACCGGCACCGTTAGGCCCCAGCAGGCCGATCCGCGCACCGGGGGTCAGCTGCAGCTTGACCTTCTCCAGCACGGTCTTGTCGCCGTAGCCCAGGCGTGCGTCGGACAGGTCGATCAACGGGCTGGAGATTTTGCTCGATTCGCGGAAGACGAAATCGAACGGCGAATCGACGTGGGCGGCCGACAGCTCTTCCATCCGCTCCAGCGCCTTGATCCGGCTCTGGGCCTGGCGGGCCTTGGTGGCCTGGGCCTTGAAGCGGGCGATGTAGCTTTCCATGTGCGCACGTTGCGCCTGCTGTTTCTCGTAGGCCTGCTGTTGCTGGGCCAGGCGCTCGGCACGGGCGCGCTCGAAGGCGCTGTAGCCGCCACGGTACAAGGTCAGCTTGCGTTGATCGACATGGGCGACGTGATCGACCACCGCATCGAGGAAGTCGCGGTCGTGGGAGATCAGCAGCAACGTGCCCGGATAGCTCTTGAGCCAGTCTTCGAGCCAGATGATCGCGTCCAGGTCCAGGTGGTTGGTCGGCTCATCGAGCAACAGCAGATCCGAAGGGCACATCAAGGCCTGCGCCAGGTTCAGGCGCATCCGCCAGCCGCCGGAGAAGTCCCCGACCTGGCGGTCCATCTGTTCATTGGTAAACCCCAGGCCGGCGAGCAGTTTGCGCGCGCGGGCATCGGAGGTGTAGCCATCGGCGCTGTCGAGCTCCGAGTGCAGGCGGGCCTGCGCCGCGCCGTCGTGGGCCGCTTCGGCCGCCGCCAGGTCGCGTTGCACCTGACGCAGACGCAAGTCGCCGTCGAGCACGTAGTCCACCGCCAGGCGCTCAAGGGTATCGACCTCCTGGCGCATGTGGGCAATACGCCAGTCGGCCGGCAGCAGGCAATTGCCCGAGTCCGGGTGCAGCTCACCGCGGAGCAAGGCGAACAGGCTCGATTTGCCGGCGCCGTTGGCACCGATGAGGCCGGCTTTGTGGCCGGCGTGCAGGGTCAGCTCGGCGTCTTCTAGCAGACGTTGCGGGCCACGCTGTAAAGTCAGGTTCTGAAGTCGGATCATAATGGCGGCGGAGTCTACCAGCTTCGCTCGCAACTGGCGCGAGTAGCACGATGTCCCTTGACCTTTGGAGCTTTTCCCTCGACCTCTATGCCAGGCCTGGCGTAGAAGCCGCTTGCCTGGCGGCACAGGACGCCGGCAGCCCTGTCTGCCTGCTGCTTTGTGGCCTGTGGCTGGAACAGCGCGGCGTGGCCTATAGCGAACAACGGCTGCAACAGCTTCGAGAACTGCTCGAACCCTGGGACAGAGAAGTGGTGCAGCCATTGCGCGCGCTTCGCACTCAATGGAAAACCAACGTACTACAAGACTCGGCACTGGAGAACCTGCGCGAACAGGTCAAGCGACTGGAACTGGAAGCCGAACGGCGGTTGCTGGAGCGATTGGAAGCGGCGACCAAGGATTGGCCCGCGGCACAAAACAAGGACTCAGCGCAATGGCTGCAAGCGCTGGCGGCGAATACCGACCCAGCGAACCATGACGCGCTGCATCAGCTGCGCGTCGCGGTGTCCGGCATTTAGGAAGCGCTGGTTGGGGTGCTGGTGCTTGGCGCCACGGAAGCGGACGGGCTGACCGTCGGGGTCGGAGTACTGGCGGTTGAAGCAGAAGCGGCTGCCGGGGCTGCGGTTGCCGGCTTGGCAGCAGGTGCGGTCGACGGCTTCGCGGCGGCTGGTTTTTTCACCGCAGGTTTAGCCGCCGGCTTGGCAGGCGCTTTTGCAGCGGCAGGCTTGGTGGCAGCTGGCTTGGCAGCAGGTTTTGCCGTAGCAGGTTTTGCCGCAGCTTTGGCTGGGGCTTTAACAGGTGCTTTGGCAGCGGCAGGCTTGGCAGCGGCTTTTACAGCAGACTTGGCAGCAGCGGGTTTGGCGGCGGTGGTCTTAGTTGCCGCTGGTTTGGCCGCTGGTTTCGCAGCAGCGGTTTTTGCAGTCGTTTTAGCAGCCGGTTTAGCTGCGGCGGTTTTCGTCACTGCGGGTTTGGCGGCGGTGGTTTTGGCAACCGGTTTAGTCGCAGCTTTTGCCACAGGTTTGGCGGCTGCAGTTTTGGCAGTTGGCTTGGCAGCAGTTCTGGCGGCCGATTTTCTTGCCGCAGGTTTTGCAGCACTCGCAGCGACCGCTTTGGCAGCCGGCTTGCTCGCGGTCTTGGCCGGTGCTTTTGCAGCGGATTTGGCTGCCACTTTGGCCGGTGTTTTTGCCGGGGTGGGTTTAGCGGCTGGCTTCTTGGCCGATACAGCAGCAGGCTTGGCAGCACGAAGGGTCAGCGCCTTGCTGGCAGCCTCTTGTACGCGACCCACACCTTGGGCCAGTTTCAGGCTTTCCTGGGCATCACGCTTGAGTTGCAGAATGTAGGCGCGGGTTTCGGACTGACGATCTTTCAGTGCGTCGAGCAGGTCTTCGAGTTCTTTCACACCGTCTTTGGCCTTGGCTTGTGCCTTGGCCTTGCCAGCAGTGGCTGCGCCTTGCAATTTGGTGCGCGACTTGTGCAGTTTTTCCTGCGCCTTGCCGCGTTGTTTTTCCAGTTTGGCGAGCAGTTTTTCAGCATCAGCCAGGGCTTGGGAGCAGGCATTTTCCAGATGTTCGAGCAGGCTGCCCGAGAGTTGTTGGAGTAAGTGCAACGGAGTGTTTACAGGCTTCTTGGTGGCCGACATGGTTTACCTCCTGACTGACGTGAGTGCGGCTCATACTAGACCTCTGCTACAACCGCCGCTAGGGCATGTTGACAGTACACAAGCCGTTGCGTTGCAAGGTACGAAAAATCTTCTGCATCAACGTCTGAGCAATTCATCTCTACCGATATCGGCACTGGCATAATCCCTCGATTCGAGGCCGGAGTTCCCCCATGTTGCGTCACCTGTTTCTATTCTTGTGCGTGAGTTGCGCCATGGCTCAGGCCGCTGAAAAAACCAGCACAAACGATGCCCGTGATCTGGCTTACAGCCTCGGCGCGAGCCTGGGTGAACGCTTGCGCCAGGACGTACCCGACCTGCAAATCCAGGCGTTGATCGAAGGCCTGCAACAGGCCTATCTGGGCAAGCCGCTGGCGCTCAAGGATGAACGCATCGAACAGATCCTGGCTGAGCACCAGGCACAACTGACAGCGCAGTCGACGACGCCGCAGGCCGAGAAAGCGTTGAAGATGGAGCAGAAGTTTCTCAACGAAGAAAAGAGCCGCCCCGGTGTCCAGCAACTCGCGGACGGCATCCTGTTGACCGAACTCAAACCAGGCAAAGGCGCAAAGGCAGGCCCCCATGGCAAGGTCCAGGTGTTGTATACCGGCCGATTGCCGGACGGCACCGTATTCGACTCCAACCGCCAGGCACAGTGGTTCAATCTCGACAGCGTGATTGATGGCTGGCGCAGCGCGTTGCCGCAGATGCCAGTAGGCGCGAAGTGGCGACTGGTGATTCCTTCGACCCAGGCCTACGGTGCCGAAGGGGCCGGGGATGTGATCCCGCCCTTCACGCCATTGGTGTTTGAAATCGAATTGCTGGGTGCGACGACCTGACGGCGCCCAAACGAAAACGGTGCGCAATGCGCACCGTTTTTAGACCGCGAAGCCTTCAGGCCTGGACCGCGGCTTCTTCCTTGTGAGCGTTGTGCAGCACTTCGATCAGGCAATCTTCCAGTTCGAAGCGCTCATGCAGCAAGCCACCCAGCTCCTTGAATTTCTCCGCGACGCATTTGCCTTCATCGCACAGGTCATTGAACGCCAGCAGTTTCTCGGTGATGACGTCGATTCGCGGATAGATCTGCTCGGCGAGTTCCAGGCCGCGCTTGTCGTTGAAGGCCTTGGCTTCGCCCGTCAGTTGTTCGTAGATCTCGAAATGACCGGCCGACACATAGTCGACCAGTACACCGCAGAACTCCTGCAAGGGTTTGCGGCTTTCGCTCAGCACTTCAGGCTTGTCGCCAAGGGCGTCGTAGGCTCGAACCAGCTCGTGACGCTCCTGCAACCAACGATCGATCAGCAGATGCACCCCACCCCAGCGTTCCTGAGCATTCTGACAACTTTCGAGCATGGTGATTTCTTCCCTTGTGAGTCATGCCCCTCGCAGCCTGCATACGCCTGAATGTTCAGGGACAAGCCAGACACAACATGATCGAGTGGCACAATTCCAATAACACGTGCGGGCCAGATTATGCCCGCACGACAACCGCTTCAAGGTACGCAGGAGATAAAGTTCATACAAGTGTTTAATCCACGGCCCGGGCCAACTGCGATGTATCGCCGCCGAGCGGTCGTGCCAGAGCATTGCGGACAAGGCGCAGCAGCAAGCAGGTCATCGCGACAGACACCGCAAGAAAAAACAACAGGCTCCATTCCGGGATGCTCAGGCCGAACAGCGTCCAGGAGATATTCGCGCAGTCAACCGCACCATCGAGGACGCGATGCAGCGCATACCACCAGGATTGCGCCCGGCTGAACGGCCCCACGCAATCAGCTAATAGCTGGATCGAACGACTCTGGATCAGGACCTGATGCCACGCCAACGTCATTCCCCCCGACGAAAATACCCATGCCGTGACGCCATAGAAAATGCTGCCCTTGCGCCTTGGGCCGTGCACGCAAGCCACGAGGCTGTTCACCAGGAACAGCATCAGGCATATACGCTGCAAGACACAGAGGCTGCATGGCGTCAGGCCGACCGAATATTCCAGGTAACTGGCGATGCCCAGGGCCAGGGCCGCGGCGATGGAAGCCATGAGAAACACGAAGCGTGAGCAAGCCGAAAACATGGCGATTCCGTAACAGAAGAGACAAGTAGTTACGGTAGAGGAAAGCCCTCGGGCCTTTCAAGGCGGGGCCACGCAGACACTTCACCAGGGATGTAGGGAATTCCCGACAGAGACAACAGGACTTAGTACCAGCCGCTGTAGGACTTTGCTGATGGCAGTGCTAAATGCCTCCAGACTCACAGAGATCAGCGGCGGCTGATGATCCTCTGAGGGATCAATCCCGTGGCGAGGAAGCTTGCTCCCTCGCCACGGGCCCAGGCGCGCTTCAGTTGGACACGACCTGCGCCGAAACCGGCAGTGGCGCGGCCAACAGGCGCTCGTCCAACAGCCCCAACCCTTCCTGGAACAATTGATTGCTGCGCTCGGCATCGCCCAGTTGCGCCAGCAGCCGCGCCAGCTCGGCGCAGGCTTCAGGGTTGCGCTGGACTCGTAGGCTGCTTTCCAGGTAATCCCGCGCCTTGCCCCACAAACTGTTTTGCAAGCAGAGACGCCCCAGCGTGAGCAGCAGGCTCGGATCGGCCGGATGGTCCTTGAGCCAACCTTCAGCGGTCTGCAGTTGTCGAGTCGGATCGCTGCCGCGCACCAACCCGTACAGACGCGCCAGATGGCTGTCGTAGTGACGCTTGAGTGCAACTCGTAACACCTCTTCGGCCTCGACCTGGGCCCCGAGCTGCCGCAATTGCTCGGCGTAAGCCAACACCAGCGCCGGCTCCTGGCGCTGGGCCGAGGTCAGTTGCTGCCAGGCGCGGTTCAGCGATTGCAGACCAACACTGCCATCCTCTTCACGGTGGGCCGCCAGGGTGAGGTTCTCGCCCCATGCCCGACGCTCCAGTTCAGCCAGTTCAGCGGCGGGCAGCACCTTGTCCTTGCGCAGCTCCGGCAACAGCCGGATCACTGCCGACCAGTCACCGCGCTGCTGATGCAGCCGTTGCAACTGACGCAGGGTCTGGGCGTTGTGGGGGTGACGCTCATGCATGGCTTGCAGCGTACCCAATGCACCTTCGGTATCACCCCGGTCGGTCTGCAACTGCGCGTGCGTCAGCGCGATCGCCAACTCTGCCTGGGGCTGACGTTCCAGGGCGCGCTCCAGCAGACTGTCGCTTTGCTCGTAAAGCCCCTGTTCATTCGCCGCTCGGGCAGCACCCAGGTAATACAGCAGCGGCTGGCGTTCGGCCTCGGCGGCACGGTGCAGGTGCCGCTGGGCGCTGGCCCAACGACCTTCGGCCAGGTCCAACTGGCCGTGTTCGATCGCCACTTGCACGCGACGGCTGCGGTTGCGCCGCGACCATGGGTTGACCACGCCACCGGAGGTGGTCACCAGCCCGATCAAGGCGCTCACGCCCTTCCACACCAGCCAGAGCAGTGCCACCAGCGCCAGGGTGACCCACAGGCCGGCTTCGTAACGAAAGTTCTTGTACGCCACCAGCACGTAACCCGAATGCTCGGCGATCGCCATGCCCAACAACGCGGCAGCAGCGATGACCACGAACAGAATCACGTAGAGACGCTTCATGGCGTGGTCTCCTGCGTGCCCGGTTTGGGCAGCGGCTTGACCGATTCTTCGGCATTCAGGTTGCGCCGCTCAAGGTAGGCCTGGACGCTGCTCAGGGTGCCCGTCAGGTCCGGCGTGACCACGGTCACTGGCTGGCTGGACAGCTCGGCCACGCGATCGAGCATGATTTTGCTTTGCGGGTTGTCCTGGTTGAAGTTGTGCTTCAACACGTCCCGCGCCTCGGTCAGCGCCTGGGTATACACCGGCGCTTGTCCATTAAGAGCGGCCCATTGCGCCTGCTCCAGCGCCAGGCTCAAGGCCAGGCGCACCTGCATCAGGCTTTGCCCGGCCAGGAGCGGACGGACGTTTTCATCGGCATTGAAATCGATGCGGATGTAACGCGAGAGCTGGTCCCACCACTGCGCCCACCGGCTGGCACCGTCGCCATCGGCGGTCAGGCCCAGCAGGGATTCACCGCGGTCCTTGTATTCCGGCGCCAGCTCAGTGAGCTGCTGCACCTGTTCACGCAGGGCGCCCAGTTGCAGGAACAGCCCGGTGCGATCCGGTTGCTCGGTGCTGCGCAGTGCAGCGAGGGTCTTTGCCAGCTGTTCACGGGCAGCGAACGACCCGGGGTCGTCCTGCTCGCGCAGGATTTCGTCAGCGCCCTGGACCAGGGCCTGAGCGCTGTTGATGTCCTGCAGGGCGGAAAGACGCAGGCTGGCGAGACGCAACAGGTGCTCGGCCTCTGCCAGGCGCCAGTCCTTGCGGCTGGCACCGAGCACGGTTTCCAGGCGCTGGTTCAAGTGCTGCTGATCGCCTTGCAGCTGGGCCACCAGGCGCCGCCGCTCCTCCAGCTCTTCGGCAGGGGGTAACTGGGCCAGGCGCTCGGTCAGGCGTTGCTCGTTGAGCTTGAGGGTCTGGGCCTGATCGTTCAGTGCCTGGACCTGGGCGGACTGCTGTTGGGTGTTGGCTTGCAGATGACGCATCTGCCATACGCCCCAACCCCCTACGGCCACGCCGGCAGCACCCAGCAACAACGCGATAATTGCCAGCCCGTTGCCACGACGCGGCGCCACGGTGGCCGGACTTTCAATCGGCGCATCGAGCGCCGGCTGGTTTTGATCTTCTTTTGGCAAGGCTGTTTCGCTCACGTATCCATCCTTTGCATTAGAAAACGGCACGGAGTGTGCCCGTAACGCCGCCAGCAAAGCCGCGGCATTGGCGCCACGGCAATCCACAACTGTTCGGGCCCCGGCGGCACGCGCCATCTCGGCAACCCTTGGGCTTGGAACAAACAACGGTAACCGCGCCAGCGCCGGCCACGCATCGCCGGCCAACCGCTGCAGATGCTCCAGGCCCTGCCCACTGCTGACCACCAGCGCGTTCAAGCGTTCCGCTTCAACCCTCGCCAGCAACTCCCCTGCGGCGTAACGCGGCACGTCGCGTCGGTACAACTCCAGGTAATCGACACTAGCACCTTGCTCGCGCAAACGCTCTGCCAGCAAGCCGCGCCCGCCCTCGCCGCGCACGATCAAGACCCGTGGATCGGGGCGGCTGACCGCCTGGCGCAGCGTCGCAAGTTCGAGCAAGGCTTCGCTGTCGTCACCGTTATCGGGATAGAACACGCTGAGGCCGGCGTCGGCAAGGATCTGTCCAGTGGCGGCCCCCACGCTGAACCAGGGCAGGTCGGGGGGCTCAGGCCAGTATTGACGCAGCCGCTCGACGCACAGGCGCGCGGCGGGTTTGCTGACCACGATCACCGCGCAATATTGGTCGAGTGCCTGAAGGATAATCCGCCCGGCATCGGACAGCGGGATCGGCTCGATCGCCAGCAACGGCAGGCTGCTGCTGAATATGCCCGCGTCGGCGAGAACCGCCGCCAAGACCGACGATTCGTCCTCTGGCCGGGTGAGCAGCAGTCGCCAGCCCGTCACGCGGGGCCAGCCTCGCCGTAGACCGCCTTGAGAATGTCGGCGGCGCCCTGGCTCAGCAGGTCTTCGGCTACCCGCACGCCCAGCGCCTCGGCGTCGCGGTGCGGCGCCCGGGCTTGGGCACTGATCAGCCGGCCGCCGTTCGGATCCCCCACCAGGCCACGCAACCAGACCTGCTCGCCTTCCAGCACGGCGTAACAGGCAATCGGCACCTGGCAGCCGCCATTGAGGTGTTTGTTGAGGGCGCGTTCGGCGAAAACCCGGGTGGCCGTATCTGCATGGTGCAGCGGCGCCAGCAGCGCGTGGATATCGCTGTCGGCGCTGCGGCACTCGATGCCCACCGCCCCTTGCCCACCGGCCGGCAGGCTGTCGTCGACGCTGATGGCCGTGGTAATGCGGTCTTCAAAGCCCAGGCGGATCAGGCCGGCGGCAGCGAGGATGATCGCGTCATACTCACCGGCATCGAGCTTGGCCAGGCGCGTGTTGACGTTGCCACGCAGGAAACGGATCTGCAGGTCAGGGCAACGGGTCAGCAACTGCGCCTGGCGACGCAGGCTGGAGGTGCCCACCACGCTCCCGGCAGGCAGTGCTTCCAGGCTGGCAAACGTGTTGGACACGAACGCATCGCGCGGATCTTCCCGCTCGCAGATACAAAACAGGCCCAGGCCTTCGGGGAAATCCATGGGCACGTCTTTCATCGAATGCACGGCGATGTCGGCTTCGTTATCCAGCAAGGCAGTTTCAAGTTCCTTGACGAACAACCCCTTGCCGCCGATTTTCGACAAGGGCGAGTCCAGCAGTTTGTCGCCGCGACTGACCATGGGCACCAGGGTCACGATCAACCCGGGATGAGCGGCTTCCAGGCGGGATTTGACGTATTCGGCCTGCCAGAGGGCCAGGGCACTTTTACGGGTGGCGATGCGGATCTCGCGAGGGGACATGGATCAATCCGTACTTAAAAGATACGGCAGATAATAACAGCTCAGTCAAAACCGCTTTGACTTGAATCACGACCCCAAGGCCTCCCTGGCCGCCAATGTCCTGGCATTGAAAGTCTGCAGCGCCCCGCAATCCGGGCTAAAGCTGCTGCATCATCTTGCGCACGCCGGCCACGTGCCGTCGGCTGACAATCAACGCATCGCCATTGAGGCCTTTGAGGAATAGCTGGAAATGCCCAAGGGGAGTGCGTTGCAAACGCTCGATCCGCTCGCGGGCCACCAGGGCATTGCGGTGGATCCGGACAAACCGCTCGCCAAACTCGTCCTCAAGGGCCTTGAGCGGCTCGTCCAGCAACACCTCGCCACTCTCATGGCGCAAGGTCACGTATTTATGGTCGGCAATGAAGTAGACCACCTGGTTCAGCGGGATCAGTTCGATGCCCTTGCGGGTTCGCGCGCTGATGTGGCTGCGAGGGCCGCTGCCGCTTTCGGCGGCCGGTCGGGTCAGCGCCGCCAGTTGCACCCGGTTGGGCCGCTCGGCCTTGCGCAAGGCGTCAATCAACGCCTCGGACGCCACCGGTTTGATCAGGTAGCCCACGGCACCAGCCTGCAACAACTCGGGTGCAAAGTCGTCCCGGGTGGTGCAGAACACCACCGCGGGCGGTGACTCTCGTTCGCACAACTTCGCCGCGACCTGCAGGCCATCCAGGCCAGGCATGCGAATGTCGAGCAGCACGATATCCGGCTTGTGGCTGTCAATAAGGGCCAACGCCTCTTCGCCATTGGTGGCGCTCGGCTCCAGGACACTGTAACCCTCGAGTTCGCCGACCATTCGGCTCAGGCGCTCGCGGGCCAGTGGTTCGTCATCAACGATCAGGACATTCATATTGCGCTGGATTCCTGCGTGAGTCTCGCACAAGGATAGCGTAGACAGGGGAAGTGACATCCGTCACCGCGATCCACGCTAAGACTCGCTCGAGGGCCAAAAAGTGCCGCGAGGCGGTTGCCTATCTTTACCAGCGCTTGCCTACCGATGCTCGAGGCCTGTTGTCGCACGGCGCCGCCGTAGGGATTGTTCATTCTCGATCTGACCAATATTGAGCACCCCCCTGATTGATTCGACCCATGCGCCCTGATGGAAAAGCACAACTCCTATCGTCCACTGTAGACGGTTGCAACGACGATATTGCTCAATCGAAAAATATCGTCGTGCAGAAACCTGCCCGGATGCCCGGGTCGTGCACAAAAAAACCTGGCGACCAGTGCCAGCGCCAGCCCCGGCAACCCTGCTATCATCCGCCGCAGCCTATAAGCGCATTTTTTCCACAGCCGATCACGAGCGAATTCATGAGCACTGACAAGACCAATCAGTCCTGGGGCGGCCGCTTCAGTGAACCCGTCGACGCCTTCGTCGCCCGCTTCACCGCCTCCGTCAACTTTGACCAGCGCCTGTATCGCCACGACATCATGGGTTCGATCGCCCACGCCACCATGCTGGCCAAGGTCG
This sequence comes from Pseudomonas fluorescens, assembly GCF_018614775.1. Taxonomy (GTDB): domain Bacteria; phylum Pseudomonadota; class Gammaproteobacteria; order Pseudomonadales; family Pseudomonadaceae; genus Aquipseudomonas; species Aquipseudomonas fluorescens_BY. The sequence goes on along the minus strand of NZ_JAGGOF010000010.1, from coordinate 151,787 downwards.
GCGTACTGACCGATGCCGAGCGTGACAGCATCATTGACGGCCTGAAGACCATCCAGGCTGAAATCGAGGCCGGCCAGTTCGACTGGCGCGTCGACCTTGAAGACGTGCACATGAACATCGAAGCGCGCCTGACCGACCGCATCGGCGTGACCGGCAAGAAACTGCACACCGGCCGCAGCCGCAACGACCAGGTCGCCACCGACATCCGCCTGTGGCTGCGCGACGAGATCGACCTGATCCTGGCCGAGATCACCCGCCTGCAAAAAGGCTTGCTGGAACAGGCCGAACGCGAAGCCGAGAGCATCATGCCCGGCTTCACCCACCTGCAGACTGCGCAACCGGTGACCTTCGGGCATCACATGCTGGCCTGGTTCGAGATGCTCAGCCGCGATTACGAGCGCCTGGTCGACTGCCGCAAACGCACCAATCGCATGCCTCTGGGCAGCGCCGCGCTGGCCGGCACCACCTACCCGATCGATCGCCAATACACCGCGCAGCTGCTGGGCTTCGACGCCGTGGGCGGTAACTCGCTGGATAATGTCTCGGACCGCGATTTCGCCATCGAATTCTGCGCCGCCGCGAGCATTGCGATGATGCACCTGTCGCGCTTCTCCGAAGAGCTGGTGTTGTGGACCAGCGCGCAATTCCAGTTCATTGACCTGCCAGACCGCTTCTGCACCGGCAGCTCGATCATGCCGCAAAAGAAAAACCCGGACGTGCCGGAACTGGTGCGTGGCAAGAGCGGCCGGGTGTTCGGCGCACTGATGGGCCTGCTGACGCTGATGAAAGGCCAACCGCTGGCGTACAACAAGGACAACCAGGAAGACAAGGAACCGCTGTTCGATGCCGCCGACACTCTGCGCGACTCGCTACGGGCCTTCGCCGACATGATCCCGGCCATCAGGCCCAAGCACGCGGTGATGCGCGAAGCGGCCCTGCGCGGTTTCTCCACCGCCACCGACCTGGCCGATTACCTGGTGCGCCGCGGCCTGCCGTTCCGCGACTGCCATGAAATCGTTGGTCATGCGGTGAAGTACGGCGTGGACAGCGGCAAGGACCTGGCGGAAATGAGCCTGGACGAACTGCGCCAGTTCAGCGACCAGATCGAACAGGACGTGTTTGCGGTGCTGACCCTCGAAGGCTCGGTCAATGCCCGTGACCACATCGGCGGCACCGCACCGGCGCAGGTCAAGGCTGCCGTCGTTCGTGGCCAGGCGTTGCTGGCCAGCCGCTAAGCGCTGAAAAGCATCGCGAGCAGGCTCGCTCCCACAATGGATCTCTGGGTGTTCACAAGATTGTGTTCACTGAAGATCCAAATGTGGGAGCGAGCCTGCTCGCGATGGCGGACTTCAATGCGCCACAACCCTCACTGCTTGGCAGCAATCATCGCCAAAAACCCCGGCATTGCCGCCTCCCTGTCCGCTGCGATGCGCTGCACATGCGGGTTCTGCTCCAGGCGTTCCATCAACGCCTTGGCCGCCGGCATATCCGCCAGCAGGTCGATGTCGAACAGTTTCCTGCCCACCTGTAAAGCCAGCGAAACACTGTAGAGAAAATACAGGTCGGCAATGCTCAGGCTGTCGCCCGCCACATAGGGCGCAAACTTGCCATGCCTGCCCAGCGAGGCGAACCCCAGCAATAATTCGGCCTTGGTTTTTTCCTTGATGGCATCGGCCACCGACATGCCGAAAAATGCCTCGGCATAACAAGCGCGCCCGGGCAGCTCGATGTACAGTTCGATCTCCCTGCACAGGGCCAATACCTGAGAGCGCTCGAACGGGTCGCTGGGCAGCAGGGCCTTGCCTGGCTGGGTCTGCTCGATGTATTCGAGGATCACACTGGTTTCGTTGACAAACCCGTGTTCGGTTTTCAACACCGGGACCTTGCCGCGCGGGCTGATGGCCAGCACCTCGGGGGTCTGGCTGCCATAGAACGGCACTTCCTCGAAGGGCACGCCCTTCTCCAGCAGCGCCAGCTTGACCATGTTGTAGTAGTTGCTGATACAGAAACCATAAAGCTTGAGCATTGCAGACGCCTCCGGGCCGTGTAGGGTTGGCAGCCTAGGGTTATAGACCGCCGGGGCACTTCGCGCCACAAGCAACACTCTGCTGAATGCAGGTAGACTGGCGACCTTTCTTACAGGAGCCTGCCATGAGCGAGCCAACCGACATCGACAGCGACGAAGAAGAGTTCGTCGAATCGACGCTGATCGAAGCCATTGAAAACCAGATCGAAAGCAACACTCCGCCAGCCGCCAAAGCCACCTTGAACAAGTTGACCCTGGTCGGTTATGAGCGTGAAGACATCCTCAATCTCATGGCCCATGTGCTGGCTTACGAGATCGACGCCATGCTCGATGAAGACCGCCCGTTCGATACCCAATGGTACGAAACCGCGCTGCGCGAACTGCCCGAGCTGCCGCCGCAAAGGCACTGAACCCACGGCCGTGGGAGGGACTGCCTCACACGCTGTGGGAGCAAGGCTTGCCCGCGATGAAGGCGGTGCGATCCCTCATGAATCGAGGCGCCTGTATCGCGAGCAAGCTTTGCTCCCCACAAAGCTCCATTGCACGAAAACGAAAAAAGCCTGCTTCTGACACTGGACAGCTCGGCCGAGTGCGCTCACCTTAGTGACGCTGTCGACCAATTCCTAGAAAGTCTGGAGTCCTTATGTCGCTTACCCCTGAGCTGGTTGCCGAACTGGAAATCCTCGCACTCTTCAACCTGGACAGTTCCCAGGAAGGTCTGAAAATTCATCAGACCGCTGCCCCTAAAGCGATTGCTGCCGCCCAACGCCTGTACGAAAAAGAGCTGATCAGCCAACCCGATGGTGGTTACCTGACCAGCCTGGGTCGGGACGCCGCACAGAATGTACAAACCGTCCTGACGATACTCAGCGTCCAAGAAGCCGCCTGATCCCCTGTCGCCCACGGAAATCTGCTTCGCCGGGTTTCCGCAGGCGCGGGCGCCTTGTGTGAAAAATCTGACATCCAAATCCTACTTTCGGCTTAAGAATTCCCGGGGCCGGACGCTAAACTCCCATCATCCCCGATCTTCCACGTTCGACGCCGCGAGCCGGTTTGAGCTGACATGACCCGCAACCACGAAATACGCCCTGATCTGGACGAGGGAATCGACCGCAAGGTCCTGAGCCAGTTGCGCGCACGTTTTCTCAAGCTCAACAGCGTCCGGATGGAACGTGCCCTGGAGGGTTTGTCATCGCGTCAGCAAGGCGTGTTGACGCTGCTGCCGCTGTTCTTCCACGTCAACCATCCGCTGTTGCCCGGCTACGTCTCCGGCAGCACGCCGGCGGGGCTGTCGAACTATGAGCCGGATGCCAGCGTTCTCGCCGAAGCCCAGCGGCTGACCCGTTCGTTTTCCTACAAGCCGCGCCACGGCACCAACCCGCCGCGACCGATTCTCGGCCTGTTCCTGATGGGCAGCCTCGGCACCCTGGCCCAGGCCGACCAGAGTGACATGGACGTGTGGGTTTGCCATGGACCGGACCTGAGCGACGACGAACTGGCCGAACTGCGCAGGAAATGCCAACTGTTGGAAGCCTGGGCGGCGACCCAGGGCGCCGAAGCGCATTTTTTTCTGATCGACCCGGCGCGTTTCGTCCGGGGCGACCGCGACAACCAGCTCAGCTCCGACGATTGCGGCACGACCCAGCATTACCTGCTGCTGGACGAGTTCTACCGCACCGCGATCTGGCTGGCCGGGCGCACCCCCATCTGGTGGCTGGTGCCGGTCTACGAGGAAGATAACTATGAGCAATACACCCACACATTGCTCTCCAAGCGTTTCATTCGCGCCGATGAGACGCTGGACCTGGGCCACTTGGCCTACATCCCGCCGGGAGAATTCATCGGCGCCGGGCTCTGGCAGTTGTTCAAAGGCATCGACTCGCCCTACAAGTCAGTGCTCAAGCTGTTGCTGACCGAGGTTTATGCCAGCGAACACCCGAATGTGCGCTGCCTGAGCCTGCGCTTCAAACAAGCGGTGTTCGCCAATCGCCTGGACCTGGACGAGCTGGACCCGTACATGGTGGTTTACCGCCGTCTCGAGGAATACCTCAACGCTCGCGGCGAACCCGAACGCCTGGAATTGATCCGCCGAGCGCTGTACTTGAAGGTCAACCGCAAGCTGACCGGCCAGGGCCGCAGCAGCGGCTGGCAACGGGTGCTGCTCGAACGGCTTGCCCGGGAATGGGGTTGGGACCCGCGTCAACTGGCGCTGCTGGACAGCCGCAGCCAGTGGAAGGTGCGCCAGGTCAGCCATGAGCGGCGGGCGCTGGTCAACGAACTGACCCACAGTTACCGCTTCCTGACCCAGTTCGCCCGTACGGAGAAAACCGTCAGCCTGATCAACAAGCGCGACCTGAACGTGCTCGGTCGGCGCCTGTATGCAGCATTCGAACGCAAGGCCGACAAGGTCGAAGTCATCAATCCCGGCATCGCCCCGGACCTGGCCGAAGACACCCTGACGCTGGTCCAGTCGCCCAACAAGAAAGAACCGGGGCAGAACCAGTGGGGCCTGTACAACGGCAGCCTCAATGCCCTGGAATGGGAAAACTTCGCGCCGATCAAGCGCAGCCGCGAGTTGCTGGAACTGCTGACCTGGTGCCATCGCAACGGCGTGATCGACAGCAGCACGCGCCTGGCCCTGCATCCGGGCAGCAGCGACCTGAGCGAGTTCGAACTGTTCAACCTGCTGGGCAGCCTGCAACAGTCCATCGCCCTGCCCTTGGGCACGGTCGATGAAGAACAGCTCTTGCGGGCCAGCGTACCGGGTGAAGTGCTGATCCTGGTGAACGTCGGTGTCGACCCGCTCAAGCATCACCGTGACCTCAATATCCTGATGACCACCGAGCGCACCGACTCCCTGAGCTATGCCGGGGTCCGGGAAAACCTGGTGCTGACCCTCGACCAGGTCACGCTCAACAGCTGGAACGAGGTGCTGGTCAACCGTTTTGACGGTGAGCACGCGCTGCTCGACTGCCTGCGCGACTACCTCAACGACCTGCCCGCCACGCAGCGCCAGCCGCACCTGCAGGTACGCTGCTTCTGCCACAACCGGGCGCAGTTCATTGCGCGTCGGGTTGAAGAAGTCTTCGAAACCGCGCAGACCCTGTTATTGAGCAAGCTCAACTACCGCTACCTGTTGCAGGTCCAGCAGCACTATCACGTACTGGAACTGGTGCCCGGCCAGGTCAATCACGTGGCGCTGGGCAGCCAGTCGGCGTTGATGGACTACCTGGGCGAAGAGTTGACTGCCTACAGCCCGCTGCACCTGGACTCGATGGCTCTGGAAGACCACGACCTGGCGCTGGTCCTGCCCATGGGGCAGCCCGAGTGCATCCAGGTGTTCTACCGGGTCAACGAAGACGATGCCGATCTGTACGTGCTCGATGAGCTCAATGCCCTCTGGCAGCAGCGTTTGCCGTATCACGACGAGCACAGCCTGCTGGTGCCGTTGCAGCGCTTTCTGCAATCAGTGCTGTATCGCCGCGACGCCCTGTTGCCGATGGATGCCGCCCAGCCGCTGACCCTGGAAACCCTGTATTACCAGCTTCTTCCACCAGGCAACGGGCGGGCACGGCGGATCGAGGCACGGCAGGCGCCGCAGACGCCGGAGAACAAGCCGTTCTACGACGTGCAGGCGATCATCGGCAAAGCGACCCACGGGCAGGTGCACGTCACGCTGTATTGCGATCAGCAGGAATTTTCCGAACTGGAACATGGCGACCAGCTGTTCCGGGTGGTCGCCAGGGAGATCGTCGGGCAGCGCCGCGAGGCCCAGCGCTATCGCTGCTACATCACCGATCTGGATCTCTCCGGCCTGGTGGGTGATGGTGCCTGCTCGAGCAATCTGTACCTGCGCTACAAGGCCGATCTTGAACGCGCCCTGAACGAGGCGCTGGCCCTGGCCTGAAGGGCCCGGGCACTCAGAGGTGGAAGTCACCACCGGCTTCGGGCTGGTACTCGACGTCGAGCAATGTCAGCTTCAGGGTCTTGCCGCCCGGGGCCGGCCAGTCGATGTGCTGGCCGACCTTCAGGCCCAGCAACGCACTGCCCACAGGTGCCAGGATCGAGATCCTGCCTTCGTCGGCGTTGGCGTCCTGGGGGTAAACCAGCGTCAGGTGATAATCCTTGCCACTGCTTTCTTCGCGGCAGTGCACGCGCGAGTTCATGGTCACGACATCGGCGGGCACTTCATCGTGGCCCACCAGGGTCTCGGCGCGGTCCAGTTCGGTCTGCAACGCAATGACGCCCGGCAGCGTTTCATCCAGGCTGTCGATCAGGCGCTCCAGACGCTGGACGTCCAGGCGGGTAAGGGTGATGGAAGGTACGGTCATGATCCTGGCAGACTCCTTTCTTCTGCACGAAAAAAGCAAAACCCCGCCACAAGAAGACGGGGTTTTCACGGGCCTCGATGGGTTGAGGCGTTGCCGGACACTACCACAGCTCAATAAATAAACAACCCGGGCCAGGCAGATGCACGCTTGCCGGGTCAGACAGCTCCCACAAGTACTGCATTCACTGTCGATGCTTGCGTTCGAGCGCCTCGGCACAGATCACCCGCCGACGCTCGTCATCGGCCGAGCGCCATTCGCGGATGTCCTCCACGTGGCGGAAGCAGCCGAGGCAAACCTTGCGTTCATCCAGTTTGCACACGCTGGTACAGGGTGACGGTACGGCCGGGCTGACGTTGCTGTAGAGCGGCTTGGGCGGCCGGGCCGGGGCGGTCTGGCTCACGCGGTCACAGGCCTTCGAAATCGAGTTTCACCCCGGCCTGCGTCTCGACGATGCGCTCGAGCATTTCACCCAACTGCTCCTCGCTCTTGTCGCACATCCAGCGCTCGCTTTCCTCGTCGTAGTCGAAGTGGAAACCACCGGACACCGCCGCCAGCCACAACTGGCGCAGCGGTTCCTGGCGACTGAAGATCAACTGGCTGCCGTTTTCGAACTTGACGGAGAGCACACCGGCGGAGCTTTCCAGGTCGATGTCCAGCTCACTGTCGTCGAACACATCTTCCAGCGTTTGCTGGGTCGCATCGACCAGATCGTGGAAACGGGCTTCAGTCAAACTCATTGCGGCAACCTCGAAAATGTCAGCTCATGCTCAAGCGCCGCAAGATACGGGCGCGGCCGGATGATTGCAAAGGATAACCCATCGACGACCAGCAGCGCCGCCGGACGGGTGCCCCGTTGCATAGGCAAGGCGCCGGGTGGCCGGTATACTCCGGCGCAATTAATGCATTTTCAAGGATTTCGCCATGAAGCGCCTGATCTCTTCCCTTGCTGCGCTCGTCGCGGTTGCCTGCCTCGTCACCGCCTGCGGTCAAAAAGGTCCGCTGTACCTGCCTGATGACAGCAAGTCCCCTGAAGAGCAGGCCAAGTCGTCGCAATCCAAGGCCCACGCGCACGACACCCACTCCACCACTTACTAAGGGAACGCCATGGACGCTTTTAACTACCGTGGCGGGGAACTGTTCGCGGAAGGGGTTGCCCTGTCCGCGATCGCAGAACGTTTCGGCACGCCGACCTACGTCTATTCCCGTGCCCATATCGAAGCCCAGTACCTGGCCTTCGCCGATGCCCTCGCCGGCATGCCGCACCTGGTGTGTTTCGCCGTCAAGGCCAACTCCAACCTGGGTGTGCTCAATGTCCTGGCACGCCTGGGCGCCGGTTTCGATATCGTTTCCGGGGGCGAACTCGAACGCGTCCTGGCCGCCGGCGGCGGCGCCGACAAGATCGTGTTCTCCGGCGTCGGCAAGACCCGTGAAGACATGCGCCGCGCCCTGGAAGTCGGCGTGCACTGCTTCAACATCGAATCCACCGACGAGCTTGAGCGTCTGCAAATCGTCGCCGCCGAGCTGGGCGTTCGCGCGCCGATCTCCCTACGCGTGAACCCGGACGTCGACGCCGGTACCCATCCGTACATTTCCACCGGTCTCAAGGAAAACAAGTTCGGCATCGCCATCGCCGACGCCGAAGACGTCTACGTGCGCGCCGCCCAACTGCCGAACCTGGAAGTGCTCGGCGTCGATTGCCACATCGGCTCGCAGCTGACCACCCTGGAACCCTTCATCGATGCCCTCGACCGCCTGCTGGCGCTGGTCGACCGTCTCGGCGATTGCGGCATCTACCTGCGCCACATCGACCTCGGCGGCGGTGTCGGCGTGCGCTACCGCGACGAAGAGCCGCCGTTGGTGGCCGACTACATCAAGACCGTGCGCGAGCGCCTCGAAGGTCGCGACCTGGCGCTGATGTTCGAGCCGGGTCGCTACATCGTGGCCAATGCCGGCGTGCTGCTGACCGAGGTCGAATACCTCAAGCACACCGAGCACAAGGATTTCGCCATCGTCGACGCGGCCATGAACGACCTGATCCGCCCGGCGCTGTACCAGGCCTGGATGGACGTGACGGCCGTGCGCCCACGCGATACCGCTGCCCGCAGCTACGACATCGTCGGGCCGATCTGTGAAACCGGTGACTTCCTGGCCAAGGGCCGGGAGCTGGCACTGGAAGAAGGCGATCTGCTGGCAGTGCATTCAGCGGGGGCCTATGGGTTTGTCATGAGTTCCAACTACAACACCCGCGGCCGTTGCGCCGAGGTGCTGGTGGACGGTGACCAAGCCTTCGAAGTGCGTCGCCGCGAGACGGTAGCCGAGTTGTTCGCCGGCGAAAGCCTGCTGCCGGAGTAAAACCATGCTGCTGCGTTTTACCAAGATGCACGGCCTGGGCAATGACTTCATGGTCCTCGACCTGGTCAGCCAGCACGCACACATCCTGCCCAAACACGCCAAGCAATGGGGCGATCGCCACACCGGCATTGGCTTCGACCAGTTGCTGATTGTCGAGGCGCCCAATAACCCGGATGTGGACTTCCGTTACCGGATCTTCAACGCCGACGGTTCGGAAGTGGAACAATGCGGCAACGGCGCGCGCTGCTTCGCCCGCTTCGTGCTGGACAAGCGCCTGACCGCCAAGCGGCAGATCCGTGTCGAGACCAAAAGCGGCATCATCGAACTGGATGTGCGCAGTGACGGCCAGATCGGCGTCAACATGGGCGCTCCGCGCCTGGTACCGGCGGATATTCCATTCCAGGCGCCGGCCCAGGCGTTGAGCTATCAGATCGACGTCGACGGCACTCCGGTGGAGCTGGCGGCGGTGTCCATGGGCAACCCCCATGCCGTGTTGCGGGTGACCGATATCAACAGCGCGCCGGTGCATGCACTGGGGCCGAAAATCGAACACCACCCACGCTTCCCCGCGCGGGTGAACGTCGGTTTCCTGCAAGTCATCGACCGTCACCGCGCGCAATTGCGCGTATGGGAGCGCGGCGCCGGGGAAACCCAGGCCTGCGGTACCGGCGCCTGTGCGGCGGCCGTTGCGGCGATCAGCCAGGGGTGGATGGATTCGCCCTTGTTGATCGACCTGCCCGGCGGGCGCCTGTCCATCGAATGGGCGGGCCCCGGCCAACCGGTGATGATGACCGGTCCGGCAGTACGCGTATACGAAGGACAAGTTCGTCTTTGAGTGAGCCAACCCCATGACCGACACGCCACAGGTTCCAGCCCCGCAGCCCGACGAATTGCCGAGTCAGCTTCCAGAAGCCGCGGCCGTGGCCGCTTACCTGGAGGCTCACCCGGACTTCTTCGTCGAGCATGAAGAGTTGCTGGCGACAATGCGCATCCCCCACCGGCGCGGCGACACCGTGTCGCTGGTGGAGCACCAGATGAAGATCCTGCGCGAGCGCAACATCGAGATGCGCCACCGTCTTTCACACCTGATGGACGTGGCCCGGGACAATGACCGGCTCTTCGACAAGACCCGTCGGCTGATCCTGGCCCTGATGGACGCCAGCACCCTCGAAGACCTGGTGATGAGCGTCGAAGACAGCCTGCGCCAGGATTTCCAGGTGCCCTTTGTGAGCCTGATCCTGTTCGGCGACAACGCCATGCCGGTCGGCCGCTGGGTAACCCACGCCGAAGCGCAGACAGCCATTGGCGGCCTGCTCACGGAAAACAAAAGCGTCAGTGGCAGCCTGCGTGAACATGAACTGGACTTCCTGTTCGGTGAAGAACAGCGCAAGCAGATCGGTTCCACCGCAGTCGTCGCCATCGCCCATCAGGGCGTGCACGGCGTGTTGGCCATTGCCAGCCGCGACCCGCAGCACTACAAGAGTTCGGTGGGCACACTGTTCCTCAGCTACATCGCCGAAGTCACCGGCCGCGTGCTGCCACGGGTTGCCGGTTCGCTGCGCTCGGTACGCTGATGATGGAGCGACAACTGGACGCCTACTGCGAACACCTGCGCAGTGAGCGCCAGGTGTCGCCCCACACGCTGTCGGCCTATCGCCGTGACCTGGACAAAGTGCTGGGCTGGTGCCAGAAACAGAACATCGGCAGCTGGCAGGCACTGGACATCCAGCGCCTGCGCAGCCTGGTCGCCCGCTTGCATCAACAGGGGCAATCCTCCCGCAGCCTGGCGCGATTGCTGTCGGCGGTACGCGGCCTGTATCACTACCTGAACCGCGAAGGCCTCTGCGACCACGATCCGGCCACCGGGCTGGCGCCTCCCAAAGGCGAGCGCCGGCTGCCGAAAACCCTCGACACCGACCGGGCCCTGCAATTGCTTGAAGGCGCCGTCGAGGATGATTTCCTGGCGCGGCGGGACCAGGCGATTCTCGAGCTGTTCTACTCTTCCGGCCTCAGGCTTTCAGAGCTGACCGGGCTGAACCTGGATCAACTGGACCTGGCCGACGGCATGGTCCAGGTGCTCGGCAAGGGCAGCAAGACCCGCCTGCTGCCCATCGGCCGCAAGGCCCGTGAAGCCCTCGATCTGTGGCTGCCGCTGCGGGCGCTGACCAACCCCGCCGACGATGCGGTATTTGTCAGCCAACAGGGCCGGCGCCTTGGCCCGCGGGCAATTCAGGTACGAGTCAAGGCAGCTGGCGAACGTGAGCTGGGGCAGAACCTGCATCCGCACATGCTCCGGCATTCCTTTGCCAGCCACCTGCTGGAGTCCTCCCAGGACCTGCGCGCCGTCCAGGAATTGCTCGGCCACTCGGACATCAAGACCACACAGATCTATACCCACCTGGACTTCCAGCACCTGGCGACGGTCTATGACAGTGCCCATCCCAGGGCCAAACGCATCAAGGGCGACGAATCATGACCATCGAGCTCATCACTTTCGACCTGGACGACACCCTGTGGGACACCGCCCCGGTGATTGCCAGCGCCGAGGCCGTCTTGCGCCAGTGGCTGACCGACAACGCACCCAACCTGGGCGGCGTACCGGTAGAGCACCTCTGGGCGATTCGCGAACAGGTCCTGCGCGAAGAACCCGGCCTGAAGCACCGTATCAGCGCGTTGCGTCGGCGCGTGCTGTTCCGCGCGTTGCAAGAAGCCGGTTATGACCAGTGGCAGGCGTCGGAGCTGGCGGACCAGGGATTCGAAACGTTCCTGCATGCCCGTCATCAGCTGGAGATCTTTCCCGAGGTGCAGCCCACCCTGGAAATCCTCGCCAATCAGTTCGCCCTCGGCGTAGTCACCAACGGCAACGCCGACGTGCGCCGCCTGGGGCTGGCGGACTACTTCAAGTTTGCTCTGTGCGCCGAAGACATCGGCATCGCCAAGCCCGACGCCCGACTGTTTCACGAAGCCTTGCAACGCGGCGGCGCTACAGCACAAACCGCCGTGCACGTGGGCGATCACCCGGGCGATGACATCGCCGGCGCCCAACAGGCCGGCCTGCGCGCGGTGTGGTTCAACCCGACGGGCAAGGCCTGGGATGCCGAGCAGGCGCCGGACGCCGAGATTCGCAGCCTGACCGAATTGCCAGGGTTGTTGGCGGGCTGGCATCGCCAGCGCTGAGTCTGCAAACACCACTAAACCCTAATGTGGGAGCGAGCCTGCTCGCGATGAGGGCGTGTCAGAGACATTCATGTAACAGACACACCGCAATCGCGAGCAGGCTCGCTCCCACGGGGGTTGTGCATAGCCTGGAAGCCAATCTGCACCCATGAAAAAGCCCGCAGCGACGGCGGGCTTTTTCAGCAAGCAAGAAACAGGAAATCAGATAGGGCGGCTGCCGTATTTGTTGTCAGGCTTCTTGGGCGGATCAGCGACCACGTTGGCCTCCACTTCCTGCACTTTTCCGCCCCTGGCCAGGAATTCCTCCATGGCCCGGGCGAGCGCGTCACGCTCCTTGTTCTTGGCTTCTACGCTCGGCAATTCGTCGATCGATACCGCAGCCTTGGCCTTGCCTTTGGCGGTTGGGACCGGAACGTCGGCCCCATCGTCGTCGGCAACGTCTTCAACTGCTGCTTCAAGGCCCTCTTCAGCCTCGTCTTCGTCGCCTACTTCGAGGTCGTCGTTTTCCAGATCATCGTCGCTCATGTTCTACCCCATGACTTGCGAAAAGCAGATTAGTTATAGCCCAGCTTCACCTTCTGTCGAAGGTTGCCAGAAAAAATTCAACATCCACCGGTAACCAGTGGTCATGCCCATTCACCGTACAAGGTGGCAAGGACCTTACGAGCACCGCCATGATCACGGTGCTCGCCCAGATAAACACCTTGCCAGGTCCCCAATGCCAGTCGACCTGCCGTCACCGGCAGACTGAGCTGACAACCGAGCACGCTGGCCTTGAAGTGCGCCGGGAGGTCGTCCAGGCCTTCGTCGTTGTGCTCATAGTCGGCGGTTCCTTGTGGGATCAGCCGATTGAAAAATCGTTCGAAGTCTCGACGCACCGCCGGATCGGCGTTCTCGTTGATCGTCAACGAGGCCGAGGTGTGCTGCAGCCACAGATGCAAAAGACCGACACGACATGCCCGGAGTTCAGGCAGGCCGGCGAGCAACTCGTCCGTCACCAGATGAAAGCCCCGGGGCCTTGCCCGCAGGGTGATCAGCGTCTGTTGCCACATACAGATCTCCGCACGCTCGGCGCGCATTCTAGCGCGCTCAGGAAAAAAACAAAGGGCCTAATATTCTTGCTTCGATGTAAGCCTTTGGCAGCAGAAAGTCCATGTCGCCTACACAACACAAGACGTCGGAAAAACCACGGCGCCCTGTGAGCAATGACAAATCCCAGGCAAAAAAATGCCCGGCGAACCGGGCATTTTTTATCGCGTGCGCTTACAGGTTGTAGCCACGTTCGTTGTGCTGCGCCAGGTCCAGACCCACCGCTTCTTCTTCCTCGGAGACACGCAGACCCATGACGGCGTCCAGCACCTTGAGGATGATGAAGGTGACGATGGCGGTGTAGATCACCGTAAAGCCCACGCCTTTGACTTGAATCCACACTTGCGCGCCGATGTCGGTCACGGTGCCGAAACCACCCAGGGCCGGTGCTGCGAACACACCGGTGAGGATCGCGCCGAGGATACCGCCGATGCCGTGTACGCCGAAGGCATCCAGGGAGTCGTCATAGCCAAGCTTGCGCTTGAGGGTGGTGGCGCAGAAGAAGCACACCACGCCCGCGGCCAGGCCGATGACCAGGGCGCCCATTGGGCCCACGGTGCCCGCAGCCGGAGTGATTGCAACCAGGCCCGCGACCACGCCCGAGGCGATGCCCAGCGCGCTTGGCTTGCCGTGGGTGATCCACTCGGCGAACATCCAGCCCAGCGCCGCTGCGGCGGTGGCGATCTGGGTGACCAGCATCGCCATGCCGGCGGTGCCGTTGGCGGCGACGGCGGAACCGGCGTTGAAGCCGAACCAGCCGACCCACAGCATGGCAGCGCCCATCAGGGTGTAACCGAGGTTATGCGGCGCCATCGGCGTAGTCGGGAAGCCTTTGCGCTTGCCCAGTACCAGGCACGCCACCAGGCCCGCGATACCGGCGTTGATGTGCACCACGGTGCCGCCCGCGAAATCCAGCACGCCCCAGTCCCACAACAGGCCGCCGTTACCGGACCAGACCATGTGCGCAATCGGTGCATAGACCAGGGTGAACCACACGCCCATGAAGATCAGCATGGCGGAGAATTTCATCCGCTCGGCAAATGCGCCGACGATCAGGGCCGGGGTGATGATGGCGAACGTCATCTGGAAGGTGATGAACACCGCCTCGGGAAACAGCGCCGTCGGACCGGTGATGCTCGCCGGAGTGACGCCCGCCAGGAACGCCTTGCCCAGGCCGCCGACGAAGGAGTTGAAGTTGACGACGCCCTGCTCCATGCCCGTGGTGTCGAACGCGATGCTGTAGCCATAAATGACCCACAGGACGCTGATCAGACCGGTAATGGCGAAGCACTGCATCATCACGGAAAGAAGGTTTTTCGACCGAACCATGCCGCCGTAGAACAGCGCCAGGCCGGGAATGGTCATGAACAGTACAAGGATCGTGGCAGTCAGCATCCAGGCGGTGTCGCCAGAATTGAGGACAGGGGCTGCCGCTTCTTCTGCCATGGCCAGGCCAGGCATTACGAAGGACAACAGGGCTCCTAGCCCTGCGAATTTACGCAGAGTCATATTGTTTTCTCCTGGGGCGTTGGGTTTGGCGGCTTAGATGGCGTCGGTATCGGTTTCGCCGGTACGGATGCGAATCGCCTGTTCCAGATTGACCACAAAGATCTTTCCATCACCAATCTTGCCGGTGTTGGCAGCCTTGGTGATCGCCTCGATCACTCGGTCAAGATCCTTGTCGTCAATGGCGACATCGATCTTGACCTTGGGCAGGAAATCGACCACGTACTCCGCGCCGCGATACAGCTCGGTGTGACCTTTCTGCCGGCCGAAGCCTTTGACCTCAGTAACGGTAATGCCCTGCACGCCGATCTCGGACAACGACTCGCGCACATCGTCCAACTTGAACGGCTTGATGATGGCAGTGACTAGCTTCATGAAACTTTCTCCCGAATTGGTGGACTTGCCCCAGGAAAACAAACCCGACTCAAGTCTAAGCGCAGTGCCTGGCTTTGTAACGCATCGTCGGCCCACGTGCCCGACAGGTGCCAGTTAACCGATCCTGACGAAGCTCCCCGCTTCGCCTGCTGCACTGCATTCGTCACGGCGACTGCATCAGTGCATGGGTCATGAGCCTCTAAGCAGAAACCTTGCCATCTGTGCCCAACCCCCCTGATTTCAATCCTTTACCCGCCACACCCGCGGGTGCCGCGCCGAGAACCGCAGCGATACGCACAATAATAGTGCGACACCGCCCGCCCCTGTGCGCGAAAAGCGTGCATCCCAGGCGTGCGAATTGACTATAGACACTGCGTGGTACACTGCCCGCCATCGTTTTCAGGACACCTGCCATGCTTGCGCCAAAAGACCTCCTCGACGCCTTGAGCGGCCACGCCTCCCGCCTCCTGAGCGGAGACACACCATTGCCCAAGAGCGAAATCGAAAGCCAGTTCAAGGCCCTGTTGCAAAGCGGCTTCAGCAAGCTGGACCTGGTGAGCCGGGAAGAATTCGACAGTCAGATGGTGGTGCTGGCCCGCACCCGGGCGCGGCTGGAAAGCCTGGAGGCGAAGGTGGCGGAATTGGAGGCGAGGCTTACCACAGACTGACGTCAGATAAGCGCGGCCAGCGAGGGACGCTTGCAGTCAGGTCGACCTTGTCTGGGCGCTTTAAGGCCCATGCGACGTCAAATAGTAGGAATGTCCAGTCTCTGATAGAGCTCCTGCATCTTTCCAGGAACAGTCCTACAGCTAACAGTTTATTGGCTGATTTCCGAGCTCGTTCCTCCTCATTACAGTTCTGACCTTGAACCGGGTAGAACGCTACTAATGAGAAGAAAAGGAAAGGGCACCGATCTTCGTAATCAGATACTCAAATCCGAGGCGCGGAAACTCGCCCACAGGGCGATATCAGATGACCCTGGCGCTCAAGAGGCTGGAATTCAGGGGGCAGACCTCAAACTTGAACCGATCACATCCGAAGCGATCCATGCGTGTCACTTCTGGGAGGGGAAGCTGCTCTACCCATGGCATCGCATCCCCGACTGGAAGTGCAGGGACGCCAAAGGTTTGGATATCGCGATTTGGCATCGCAAAGTACTGTGCGGTCTATGTTATGCGACTCCCAGGAAAAGCACTGTTCGCCTTAAAATCGTACTGCTTCAGGGCAGTCCGAATCCCGCTCATCCACTCCGCGGAAGGGTCGCTCCTATAGCGCTTCTAACAACAGAGTTTTACGCGAGGATGCTGGGCTGCAACCAGATTGAGATCCAAGAGCCGGCCGCAGGTGCCATCCCTTACTACCTGAAGTTGGGGTTCAGTTTCGATACGACCCAGCGCCTTGTCATTTCACTGGACGCCCCCTAAGATCGATAAAAACTCTCGGGCATGAGGTGTCGATGAAAACTCAAAAACGTAAAGCCAAGCTGATATTAGCTGCTGAATGCCATGCCGAGGCTCGCCGCTCAGTTGGTGGGATTTCTGCCAGCCAGATCCGCTTTCTGAAAGTTGCGGCGACTTGTGGCAAAGAGATGGAGCCAGCCGGTCTGCTCGCAGGCGCACGCGCCTGAAACCTTACCTGACAACGGCCGACTTCATGACGGTCCTTCTTGACGATTCACTTTCCGACCTCCGCTCTGGCCCCCAGAGGTCAGAGGCGGAAACGGCCAACCAGCGCATTGAATGACAGCGCCAGGTTGGAAAGCTCCTGGCTCGACGCGTTGGTCTGGTTCGCTCCCGCCGCGGTCTGGGTCGAGAGGTCCTGGATATTCACCAGGTTGCGATCAACCTCACGGGCAACGTGGGCCTGCTCCTCCGACGCCGTGGCGATCACCAGGTTACGGTCATTGATCTGCGAGATCCCCTCGGCGATCTGCTCCAGCGCTTCGCCAGTGGCGCGGGCGAGGCTCTGGGTCTCGGTGACCAGCGCCTGACTCTTGCCCATGGCATCGACTGCGCTGTCGGCACGGCCCTGGACGGCGTGGATCATGCTCTCGATTTCACCGGTGGACGCCTGGGTACGCGCCGCCAGGGCGCGAACCTCATCGGCCACCACAGCGAATCCACGACCCTGCTCTCCGGCGCGGGCTGCCTCGATGGCCGCGTTGAGGGCCAACAGGTTGGTTTGCTCGGCAATCCCGCGAATCACGTCCAGCACCTTGCCGATATCGCGCACTTGGACCGCAAGATCCCTGACCAACCCGGTGGACGAGGTGAGTTCCTGGGTCGCATTGTTGATCGCCTGCACCGCGTTACGCGCCTGATCGCGCCCACTGCTGGCCTGTGAGCTGGTCGATTGCGACGCTTGTGAAGTGCTCACGGCATTGCGCGCGACCTCCTCCACCGCTGACGTCATCTCGGTCACGGCCGTGGCGGCCTGTTGGATTTCGTCATTCTGCCGGGTCAATGCACGGCTGCCGTCGTCGGTGACCGCCGTCAGCTCCTCGGCGGCGGAAGCCAACTGGTCCGAGGCGCTGGCAATCTGCTGGATGGTGCTCCTCAGGCTGCCCTGCATATCGCCGAGGGCCTTGAGCAGTTGACCCGCCTCATCGCGACGATTGCTGGTGATGTGCTGCGTCAGGTCGCCCTGGGCGATACGCTCTGCACAATCGACCGCGACGGCAATCGGCCGACTGATCAGGCGGCTGATAAAAACCCCCAGCAGCAGCGCCGCGATAAAGGCGATGACGATGCCGCTGTACAGGATCGTCCTGGCCGAGGCCTCCTGACGCGCAGCGGCCTGGACGCCTTCATTGATCTGGCGGTCATTGGAATCGATCATGATGGTCAACTGGTCCATCACCTTGCGATAGGTCTTCTGCAAGTCTCCCAGCAGCAAGACGCGGCCGTTCTCCAGATCGCCCGCCGCCATCAGCGCCACGTATCGCTGCACCATGGCCTGATAGACGGGCCAGTCGAGGGCCATCTGGTCGCCAGCCAGGCGCTCGTCTTCGGCGAGGTTTCCTTTGCGGTAAGCGGCGAATGCCTGTTCGCTGGCCAGCTGATTGGCCTTCATCGACGCCAGGAACTCATCCTTCGTGCTTTGCGGGGCATTGCCGGCGGTGGCCACATACAGGCGGTACATGTCGCGCGTCTGACCAACGGCCTTGGTCTTGGTCTGCGCCGTATTGGCGACCGAGACCAGGTTATTGTTGAACACCGTTTGCAAGCGTGCCGACAAGGTGGAAACGCCGCTGACGCCAAGCATGCCCACGGCGAGCGTGATCAAGGCGCAGAGGAAAAACGAGGTGATCAGCTTGGTCGAGAATTTTGCATCGTTGAGCCAGTTCATTGGGGTCCTTATGGAGCGCCCATGGAGCGACCCCGTTGATGGGTGCATCTCCCCCTCCGGTGTAATCCAGACGAAGGAGCGACGGCTCTTCGCCACTCCGCAAATGTTATATCCCCTGAAAGTTGGCCAACAATGGACGGCACGGCATGACCGTATGGATTATTCAACGATCACGTGGCGCAACTGCTGGATTGTCGTTGATCTCGCCCACGCATACCTTCTGCGCCTTAGTCGGCGCTTGCGCAACATCCAGCCAACATTCAGCCCTTCAACGGCCGCGCCGAAGCGCATGTCCACGACTAACCTTCAAGAGCCGCAGGACGCGGCCTTCTATTTCACTCAAGGAACGACTCATGTCGCTTGCCATTGTCCACAGCCGCGCCCAGGTGGGGGTGGAGGCTCCTGCCGTTACCGTCGAAGTCCATCTGGCCAACGGCTTGCCGTCGTTGACCATGGTCGGCCTGCCCGAAGCGGCGGTGAAGGAAAGCAAGGACCGGGTGCGCAGCGCGATCATCAACTCGGGCCTGAATTTCCCGGCACGGCGCATCACCCTGAACCTGGCGCCAGCGGATCTGCCCAAGGACGGTGGGCGGTTCGACCTGGCCATTGCGCTGGGGATCCTGTCGGCCAGCGTGCAGGTGCCGACCCTGACGCTGGACGACGTGGAGTGCCTCGGCGAGTTGGCATTATCCGGCGCAGTGCGCCCGGTACGCGGGGTATTGCCGGCCGCGCTGGCGGCACGCAAGGCCGGGCGGACGCTGGTGGTGCCGCGCGACAATGCCGAGGAAGCCTGCCTGGCATCAGGCCTGAAGGTGATCGCCGTGGATCATCTGCTCGAAGCGGTCGCCCACTTCAACGGTCACACCCCGGTGGAACCCTATGTGTCCAACGGACTGCTCTGCGCCAGCAAACCCTACCCCGACCTGAATGAAGTACAAGGCCAGGTCGGCGCCAAGCGCGCGCTGCTGATCGCTGCCGCGGGGGCGCATAACCTGTTGTTCAGCGGTCCCCCCGGCACCGGCAAGACATTACTGGCGAGCCGTCTGCCAGGCTTGCTGCCACCCTTGGCCGAGAGCGAGGCCCTGGAGGTCGCGGCGATCCAGTCGGTCGCCAGTTGCGTGCCGTTGAGCCATTGGCCGCAGCGTCCGTTTCGCCAGCCGCATCACTCCGCTTCCGGGCCGGCGCTGGTCGGCGGAGGGTCCAAACCGCAACCGGGGGAAATCACCCTCGCCCACCACGGCGTGCTGTTCCTGGATGAACTGCCGGAGTTCGACCGCAAGGTGCTGGAGGTCTTGAGAGAACCGCTGGAGTCGGGGTACATCGTGGTGTCCCGCGCCCGTGACCGGGTGCGCTTTCCCGCCCGCTTCCAGTTGGTGGCGGCGATGAACCCCTGCCCCTGCGGTTACCTTGGCGAGCCCAGCGGCCGCTGTTCCTGTACACCGGACATGGTGCAGCGCTATCGCAATAAACTCTCCGGCCCATTGCTGGACCGCATCGACCTGCACTTGACCGTCGCCCGGGAAGCCACGGCGCTGAACCCCAAGCGCGAATCCGGCAGCGACACGGCCACCGTCGCCGAGCAGGTGGCCCAGGCGCGTGAGCATCAGCACCGACGCCAGGGTTGTGCCAATGCCTTCCTGGACCTGCCGGGCTTGCGTCGGCATTGCACATTATCCACAACCGACGAAGCCTGGCTGGAAACCGCCTGCGAACGGCTGACCTTGTCCCTGCGCGCGGCCCACCGCCTGCTCAAGGTCGCCCGGACGCTGGCGGACCTGGAGCAAGCGCAAAGTATCCGCCGTGAGCACCTGGCTGAAGCGTTGCAGTATCGGCCGGCTAGCGCTTGAACCGGATCATGGCTTGGTCAGGTCCACCAGCGGCGTTTCCCGCACCTCGGTCTTTTGCCCGTTCTGGATGCTATCGATGCGTTTGAGCGCTTTATCCACAGCGCCCTTGTCCGCCAACAGGCTGTAGTGGATCTGGAACTGTTTGTGCTCTTTCGGCCCGATAGTCGGCACCAGGCCCAGAGGGCGCTGGTACCGGCGGTTATAGGAAAAACTGGTGCCCGGCTCCAGCCCGGTCACGTAGCCCTGGCCTTGGGTGTCGGTGTTTTTCCACAGGGAAAATACCGGCAGCGTGGCGGTGTTGAAGCCCACCGAGACCCCGAGGCTACCGGCCTTGTTGTGCAGCACGGTCAGCGTGTCGCCCTTGGCGTCGGCATACGGCACGACGTTATAGACGGTCTCGTCGTAGTCCTTGGTCGGGGCCCGGTAGGTTTGCCAATCGGCCAGGTCGCCCTTGGCCTTGTCATTGAACGGCGAGACCTGCTTCACCGGTGCCGCGAACCGCGCGCCCTGTTCCAGGAACGGCGTACTGAAATTGCTGTGGTAGAGGGCCTGGTATTCCTTCGGATAATCGCCGTTGTTGGTCAGCGTGTCGTTGAGCGCGAAAGTCACGCTGCCCGGCTCGGTGACCAGTTCGGTCTGCACCGAGAAATCGACTTTCTTGAACGCCTGCTCTTTCAACTCGCCTCGCAGGGTGATGGCGTAGGGAGGTTTTTCATCGATGTGCAACGTGACCTTGTTGGCCGGAATGTTGGCAGCGCGACCGTGCAGGGTCAGCAACTCGCCGTTGTCCATGCCGGGATGGCCAACCCATTCGTAGCCGCAGCGGGTTACCAGCTCGTTGAAACCTTCGAGCCAACCCAATCCGCCGCGGCCATTGAGTTCAATGAAGGCCGGATTGACGACTTCCTTGACCGGCGAATCCCAGCCCATGCGTACGCTGCCGACCGATGCCTGCAGCACATTCATGCCTCGGGTCGGGACGACGGAAAGCTTCAGGGTGCCGTTATCGATATCGACAACGCTGACGCCTTCCTGGCGGCCGCCGTGCAGGGTGCGCATCGTCACGGAAAAAGGCTTGTCGGTTTTCACGCCCAGTTGCTGGCTGGTGATTTGCCAGGGCTGAGCCGCTTTGTCGGTGTCCAGCAGGACGTAATCCCAAGCCATGGCGTGGGAGGCAGCGCCCAGGGCGCCAAGGGTAACGAGGAGTTTGAGCGGAGTCATGGACTTGGCCTTTTATTGGAGTTGTGCGGTTTTTATAGTCCTGAAGAAACGTTTCAGCAAGCTTAAAAACGGCAATTACTCTAAAAAAAGGAAACGCAGGAGGGATGGCCGAAATTTTGCGATCGAACACAAAACCCCGTGGGAGCGAGCCTGCTCGCGAGGCGTCGGCACTGCCAACCACCGTGCAAGTTGAACCACCGCCATCGCGAGCAGGCTCGCTCCCACACTGACCGAGCTGGCCGGACGCTTTGTGATCGGACACAAAACAGTGTGGGGGTAAGCCTGGTCGCGGCGGTTGCAGAAGCCTCAGCGGAACCGATCAACCTCTTGGCGCAGGTCTTGGGCCAATTTTTCCAGTTCCTTGGCCGTGAGCGCCAGGTTCGAGACGACTTGGCGTTGTTCGCTGTTCGCCATGGCGATGCTCTGTAAGTTGCTGCTGAGCAGGGTCGCGGTGCTGCTCTGTTCCTGGGTGGCAGTGGTGATCGCGGCGAATTGCTGGCCGGCGGAGCGGCTTTGCTCGTCGATCCGCGCCAGGGCCGAGGCCACGTTGGCGTTACGCGACAGGCCTTCCTGCATCAGCAGGTTGCCTTGCTCCATGGTGCTGATGGCGTTGCCGGTTTCTTGCTGAATGCTATTGATCATGCCGGAAATCTCGTCAGTGGCCTGACGGGTACGGGACGCCAGGCTGCGGACCTCATCCGCCACCACAGCGAAACCACGGCCCTGCTCACCGGCACGCGCAGCCTCGATGGCAGCGTTCAGCGCCAGCAGGTTGGTCTGTTCGGCGATCGAGGTGATCACGCCCACAATGCCGCCGATTTCCTGGGAACGCTGGCCCAAGGTGTTGATCACCGTGGCCGTGCTGTTCAGCGCGCCGGCAATCTGCTCCAGGGACGACGATGCTTCATCCATCGAAGTCCGACCGATCCGCGTCTGTTGGGCGTTTTCCTGGGCCAGGCGCTCGGTATTGCCCATGTTGTCGGCAATGTTCAACGACGTCGCGCTGAACTCTTCCACTGCGCCGGCCATGCTGGTGATTTCACCGGACTGCTGCTCCATTCCCTCATACGCACCACTGGACAACCCCGACAGGGCCTGGGCACGGCTGTTGACCTCCTGGGCGGCCTTGCGGATGTGCTCGACCATGGTCGACAGTGCCTGGCTCATCTGGTTGAAGGCACGGGACAGCTGGCCGATTTCGTCATGGCTCGACACGTTCAGGCGCACGCTCAGGTCGCCGGCGCCCAAGGCTTCGGCCTGACGCACCAGATCGCCCAAAGGTGCCAGCTTGCTGCGCAGCAGCCACATCGCTGCGCCCACCGCCAGCAGCATCGCCAGCAGGCTGCCGATCGCCAGTTGCGTACCGACGCTCCAGGTCACTTCGCGGATCTCGGCCTTCGGCATGCTCGCCACCACCGCCCACGGTCCACCCTCGAACGGTACGGCGACGCTGTAGAAATCTTCGGCAGTGTCGCTCCAGAACGCGCCCTTACCCGGTTCCTTGACCAGGCCGACGACCGTGGTGACGGCGGCATCAAGGGCCTGGACGCCCGCCGGTGGCACCAGCCATTTGCTTTGCTCATCCAGCAGGGCCAGCGAGCCGGTCTTGCCGATACGGAAGCGCTTGAGGTTTTCGAACTGCGCATTTTGCGCGTCGGTGTAGTCGAAACCCACGTACAGCGCGGCGATGATCTTGCCGCTGCTGTCGCGCACAGGGCTGTACTGAGTCATGTAGTAACGGCCGAACAGCAAGACGCGACCGATGTAGCTCTGCCCACTCATCAAACGGGCGTAAGCCGGACTGGCATGGTCGAGCACGGTGCCGATGGCTCGCGAACCATCCTGCTTGGCCACCGACGTACTGACACGGATGAAATCGTCGCCGCTGCGCACGAATACCGTGGCGGTTCCGGCGGTCATCTGCTTGAACTCGTCAACTTCCTTGAAGTTGTTGTTCAGCACTTCGCCGCCCAGGTCCAGGCCAGGGGTCTGCACACCTGCCACGACAACCGGCTGGTCCGGGTGCACGATCAGGCCCGCGCTGAAACGCTTTTCGAACAGGCCGGCCAAGCGCTGGGTGCTCTCACGCAAGGTACCGTGGAAGGTATTGAGCTGATCGGCCATCAGACGCGCTTCGCTGGCCAGGTGCTCTTCACGGGTGGCAAGGTTGGCGGAGTCCAGCGAGCGGAGGGCGAAGACGGTACTGCCGGAGATCACGACCGCCAGTATCACGGCGAGGGCAAGGCCCAGCTGTGAGGCGATCCGGGCACGGGGTTGGGACATGACGGCTCCTGGCCGAGACACCGGATCATCCTGATCACGTCGCACGCTCGGCATTTTATCCAAGGGAAGGTAGGTGTGTGCCCTTCTGAACGAGGGTTCCATGGTGACGGATTCGGCAGCACAGCCGAATACTTGAACGGTCAGGAAGAAAATAATATTAAGTGGCTAGTACACACACTGCAACGTTTCAGCCAAGCCGTTCCACCATTGGCAATTGCATTGCCTTGACCTCGCCCTGCAGAAAGTCACTGAGCCGGCGCAAACGCTCACCACCCGGACGGGTTTTCGGCCATACCAGGTAATAGTGCTCACCGCTGGCGACGGCGGTCGGCCAGGGCAGGCTCAAGCGCCCCTGGGCGACATCCTCGGCCACCATCAGCAGGTCGCCCATCGAGACACCGTAACCCCGCGCCGCAGCAATCATGCCCAGCTCCAGCGTGTCGAACACCTGCCCGCCCTTGAGCGAGACCTGGTCGGACAAGCCCATGCGCTCCAGCCAACTGCGCCAGTCGCGGCGATCCGGCGTCGGGTGGAGCAGTTCGGCATTGGCCAGTCGCTGCGCATCCCAGGGTTGGTCGTTCAACAGGTTGGGCGCGCCCACCGGGATCAGCTCCTCGGGGAACAGGAAACTGGCCTCCCAATCCGCGGGAAAATGTCCATTACCCAGCAACACCGCGCAATCGAAGGGTTCGATGTTGAAGTCCACGGAATCGATGTCCATCCAGGCGCTGGTCAACTGCACTTCGTTGCCAGGCTGCAAATGCCGGAAGCGACTCAAGCGCGCCAACAACCAGCGCATGGTCAGGGTCGAAGGTGCCTTCATGCGCAGGATGCCATCTTCCCCGTGCAAGGTATGACACGCCCGTTCCAAGGCCATGAAGCCGTCACGCACGCCGGGTAGCAGCAAGCGCGCGGCTTCGGTCAGTTGCAGGTTGCGCCCGCTGCGATGAAACAAGCGACAGCCAAAGTGCTCTTCCAGCGTTCGGATATGCCGGCTGACCGCACTCTGGGTAATCGACAACTCTTCAGCGGCCCGGGTGAACGAGCTATACCGTGCCGCCGCTTCGAATGCCCGCAGCGCATAAAGAGGAGGAAGACGACGTGACATCAGCAAAGCTCCCATAGCAATGGACGGACCCTACCAGAAGTTCAGCTGCATGAGTTTTAATCATGCCAGCGATCGCTATTATCCTTTTGTGCCCATCGCCACGAGGGCCGAGAATCGTCGCTTTACTGCCTCGTCTGAACAAGGAGCGTGATGATCATGAAGCATCCGGTGCGGACCGAACTCGGGGCCATCCTGCGGTTGGCGGGACCGCTGATTGCCTCACAATTGGCGCACATGCTGATGGTGCTGACCGACACCGTGATGATGGCGCGCCTGAGCCCCGAAGCACTCGCTGGAGGCGGGCTCGGGGCGGCCAGTTATTCGTTCGTGTCGATTTTCTGCATCGGCGTGATCGCGGCGGTGGGCACGTTGGTGGCGATCCGCCAAGGCGCCGGAGACGTTGAAGGTGCCACCCGGTTGACTCAGGCGGGGCTATGGCTGGCGTGGCTGATGGCGCTGGTGGCCGGTTTATTGATGTGGAATCTCAAGCCGGTCTTGCTGCTGTTCGGCCAGACGGAAACCAACGTCCAGTCCGCCGGCCAATTCCTGCTGGCGCTGCCGTTCGCCCTGCCCGGCTACTTGAGCTTCATGGCCCTGCGCGGCTTCACCAGCGCCATCGGCCGGGCCACGCCGGTCATGGTGATCAGCCTCGGCGGTACGGTGGCCAACTTCCTGCTCAATTACGCGCTCATTACCGGCCTGTTCGGCCTGCCGAAACTCGGCCTGATGGGCATCGGCCTGGTCACGGCCATCGTCGCCAACTGCATGGCCCTGGCGCTGGCCTGGCACATTTACCGGCACCCGGCGTACCGGGCCTATCCGCTGCTGGACGGCCTGTCCCGGCCCAACCGTCAATACGTCAAGGAACTGTGGCGCCTGGGCCTGCCCATTGGTGGTACTTACGCGGTGGAAGTCGGGCTGTTCGCGTTTGCCGCGCTGTGCATGGGTACCATGGGCAGCACACCGCTGGCGGCCCACCAGATTGCCCTGCAGATCGTCTCGGTGGCGTTCATGGTCCCGGCAGGCATGTCCTACGCCATCACCATGCGCATCGGTCAGCACTATGGCGCCGGGCAATTGCCGATGGCGCGCCTGGCCGGACGGGTCGGGATCGGCTTTGGCGGGGCCACGATGCTGGCGTTCGCCATGGTGTTCTGGCTGCTCCCCCATGAATTGATCGGTCTGTTCCTTGACCACAAGGATCCGGCGTTTCGCGACGTGATCAACCTGGCCGTGAGCCTGCTGGCCGTGGCCGCATGGTTCGAGCTGTTCGACGGCACGCAAACCATCGCCATGGGCTGCATACGCGGTCTCAAGGACGCCAAGACCACCTTCTTGGTCGGCCTGGGCTGCTATTGGCTGATCGGCGCGCCGGCGGCCTGGTGGATGGCCTTCCACCTGAACTGGGGCGCGACCGGTGTCTGGTGGGGCCTGGCCCTGGGGCTGGCTTGCGCGGCCGTGAGCCTGACGCTGGCATTCGAGTGGAAGATGAAACGGATGATCAGGCGCGAGCCGGGGCGGCGGGGTTTCGCCGTCATCCAGGCCGAGTGAAATCCCCCTTGTGGGAGCGGGCCCACAGGACGGTGTCTCATCTGATCTCCAGCGTCGATTGCTGGCTGCCGTCAAGCGTCAGGTAGTCAACCAACTCAGGCAACGGCAGCGGTTTGCTGATCAGGAAGCCCTGCACCTGGTCGCAACCGAAACCCCGGAGCAAATCCAGTTGTTCCCGGGTTTCCACCCCCTCCGCTACCACTTCCAGCTTGAGGTTGTGGGCCAGGTTGATCATGGCGTGGACCAGCTTGCGGTTTTCTTCGCGTTGCTCCATTCCACCGACAAAACTCTTGTCGATCTTCAGCAAGGCGATCGGCAGGCTGTTGAGGTGCACGAACGAGGAGAACCCGGTGCCAAAGTCGTCCAGGGAAAAGCGCACGCCCAGCCGCCCCAGCGCATCCATGGTCTGCTTGACCAATTCGCTGCGACGCATCACGGCGGTTTCGGTCAGTTCGAATTCCAGCCATTGCGCCTCGACCCCGCGTTCGGCGATCAGCCTGCTCAGGGTCGACAGCAACTGGCTGTCCTGGAACTGCCTGAACGACAGGTTGACCGCCATGTGCAATGGCGCCAGCCCCCGCTCACGCAATGCCTGCATGTCCCGCAGCGCCCGGGAAATCACCCAGTAGCCCAGCGGCACGATCAGGCCGCTCTGCTCGGCCAGCGGCACGAACTCACTCGGCGGCAGCAGGCCACGCTCGCTGTGACGCCAGCGCACCAGGGCTTCGAGGCCGACGATGGTGCCGCCGTCGAGGTTCAACCGGGGTTGGTAATGCAGCTCCAGCTCGTCGCGACGCAGCGCCCGACGCAGTTCGCTTTCCAGATCGGCGAGACTGCGGGCATTGCGATTGATGCGTTCGTTGAAGATGTGAAAGGTACAGCCTTGGGTGCTCTTGGCCTGCTGCATGGCAATATGGGCATGCCACATCAAGGGGTCGGCGCCCGCCTGGGCACGCGCATGGGCAATGCCCAGGCTGCAACCGATCAGCAGGCTCTCACCATCGACCCAATAAGGTTCGGCCATGGCTTCGGTAATACGCTCGGCCATCCACTCGGCCCGCTGGGGCGCGCGACGGGTGTCGATCAGCAGGGCGAATTCATCGCTGCCCAGTCGCGCCAGTTGATCGCCGGCCTCAAGCGAGCCCTTGAGCCGCGACACGACCTGCAGAATCAAGCGGTCGCCGGCCTGGTGGCCGAGGGCGTCGTTGGCGTGGCGAAAGTTGTCCAGGTCCAGGTGACCGAGGGCCAGGCCACGCCCATCGTTTTCAGCCAGGCGTGCCGCCAGCAGGGTCTGGAATCCCTGGCGGTTGGCGATGCCGGTCAGTGGGTCCTGTTCGGCGAGGCGCTGCAAAGTGTTTTCCAGCACGCCGCGTTCGCGCACATGGCGCAGGCAACGACGCAGGGTCGCGGTATCGAGGGCATCATGCGCCAGCCAGTCGCTGACTCCGTCGGGGGGAGTCGCCGGTTCGTGCTCGAGCAACAGGACAGTCGGCAAACGGCAACGACCCGGCGCCGGCTGCAATGCGGCAATTGTCAGCAGTATCGCATTGCGGTTGTCTTCGAACAGGCTGCTGACGGACTCCCAGCTGGGTGCACTGATCAACACGATCGAGGGCCCCAGGGGCGCCAGGCACTCGCGCAAGATCGCTGACCACTCAGGCGTTTCGGCCAATAACAGCAAACGCAAGGGTTCGACAGGCGTTGACAAGCTGACTCCCTAGACTCTGCAAGGTGGTTGGCGCGGGCATTATGACCTGCCGGTGGGCAATGACCAATGCCAATGCTTCTCAAACACGTATTTGCGGCGGATTTTCTTCCATTCGAAGTCGTACGTTAGACGCCAATACACCCCACATCCTGCGTGAAAGTGGCAAAAGCGGCAAATGACAATCCTGTGTGCGTCACAAGTCGGACAGAGCAGCACAATTCTCTGAGCCTGTTAAAATGCCGGCCCATTTGCAAACGACTCCCTGACCCTGTCATGTCCCGACTCAATCCCCGGCAGCAAGAAGCCGTGAACTATGTCGGCGGCCCTCTTTTGGTGCTCGCCGGCGCAGGCTCCGGCAAGACCAGCGTGATCACTCGCAAGATCGCGCACTTGATCCAGAACTGTGGCATCCGCGCCCAGTACATCGTCGCCATGACCTTCACCAACAAGGCCGCCCGGGAAATGAAGGAACGGGTCGGCACGCTGCTGCGCGGCGGTGAAGGTCGCGGCCTGACGGTCTGCACCTTCCACAACCTGGGCCTGAACATCATCCGCAAGGAACATGCGCGGCTGGGCTACAAACCGGGCTTCTCGATTTTCGACGAGACCGACGTCAAGGCCTTGATGACCGACATCATGCAGAAGGAGTACTCGGGCGACGACGGCGTGGATGAGATCAAGAACATGATCGGCGCCTGGAAAAACGACCTGGTGCTGCCACCGCAAGCCCTGGAAAACGCCCGTAACCCCAAGGAACAGACTGCCGCCATCGTCTACGCCCACTACCAGCGCACGCTCAAGGCGTTCAACGCGGTGGACTTCGATGACCTGATCCTGTTGCCGGTCAAGCTGTTCCAGGACCACGCCGACATTCTCGAAAAATGGCAGAACAAGGTCCGCTACCTGCTGGTGGACGAATACCAGGACACCAATGCCAGCCAGTACCTGCTGGTGAAGTTGCTGATCGGCAAACGCAACCAGTTCACCGTGGTAGGCGACGACGACCAGTCGATTTATGCCTGGCGCGGCGCACGGCCGGAAAACCTGATG
Organism: Pseudomonas fluorescens; assembly: GCF_018614775.1. Classification (GTDB taxonomy): domain Bacteria; phylum Pseudomonadota; class Gammaproteobacteria; order Pseudomonadales; family Pseudomonadaceae; genus Aquipseudomonas; species Aquipseudomonas fluorescens_BY. Next base: position 122,815 of record NZ_JAGGOF010000010.1, on the reverse strand, counting down.
CTGCTCAAGGAAGACTACCCGTCGCTCAAAGTGGTGATGCTGGAGCAGAATTATCGCTCCACCAGCCGCATCCTGCGCTGCGCCAACGTGCTGATTTCCAACAACCCCCACGAATTCGAAAAACAACTGTGGAGCGAAATGGGCCACGGCGACGAGATTCGGGTGATCCGTTGCCGCAACGAAGACGCCGAAGCCGAGCGCGTGGCCATGGAAATCCTCAGCCTGCACTTGCGCACCGACCGGCCGTACAGCGACTTTGCGATCCTGTATCGCGGCAACTACCAAGCCAAGCTGATCGAGCTGAAATTGCAGCACCATCAGATCCCTTATCGCCTCTCGGGCGGCAACAGCTTTTTCGGACGCCAGGAAGTGAAGGACCTGATGGCCTACTTTCGCCTGATCGTGAACCCGGATGACGACAACGCCTTTCTGCGGGTGATCAACGTCCCACGCCGGGAAATCGGTTCGACCACCCTGGAAAAGCTTGGCAACTACGCCACCGAACGAAAGATCTCGATGTACGCCGCCACCGATGAAATCGGCCTGGGCGAGTACCTGGACAGCCGTTTCACCGATCGCCTGGCGCGCTTCAAGCGCTTCATGGACAAGGTCCGCGAACAGTGCGCCGGCGAAGACCCGATCTCGGCGCTGCGCAGCATGGTCATGGACATCGACTACGAAAACTGGCTGCGCACCAACAGCTCCAGCGACAAGGCCGCCGATTACCGCATGGGCAACGTCTGGTTCCTGATCGAGGCATTGAAGAACACCCTGGAAAAGGACGAAGACGGCGACATGACCGTCGAGGACGCCATTGGCAAACTCGTGCTGCGCGACATGCTGGAACGCCAGCAGGAAGAGGAAGATGGCGCCGAAGGCGTGCAGATGATGACGCTCCATGCCTCCAAGGGGCTGGAGTTCCCCTACGTGTTCATCATGGGCATGGAAGAAGAAATCCTGCCGCACCGCTCCAGCATTGAAGCCGACACCATCGAGGAAGAGCGGCGCCTGGCCTACGTCGGTATTACCCGGGCCCGTCAGACACTGGCCTTCACTTTCGCCGCCAAGCGCAAGCAATACGGCGAAGTGATCGACTGCGCCCCGAGCCGCTTCCTCGATGAGCTGCCGCCGGACGACCTGGCGTGGGAAGGCAACGACGACACTCCGAGCGAAGTCAAGGCCGTGCGTGGCAACAGTGCCCTGGCCGATATACGCGCCATGCTGAAACGTTAGAATCGACTACTTTTTACTGACCCCAGGCGCCGAAGGCGCCATCAGAGGAGGCTTCATGGAAGCCCTGCACCAGAAAATCCGTGAGCAAGGCATCGTGTTGTCCGATCAGGTCCTGAAAGTCGACGCGTTCCTGAACCACCAGATCGACCCGCAGTTGATGAAGCTGATCGGCGATGAATTTGCCGCGCTGTTCAAGGATTCGGGCATCACCAAGATCGTCACCATCGAAGCCTCGGGCATTGCCCCGGCGATCATGACCGGCCTGAACCTGGGCGTACCGGTGATTTTCGCCCGCAAGCAGCAGTCGCTGACCCTGACGGAAAACCTGCTGTCCGCCACGGTGTACTCGTTCACCAAGAGGACCGAAAGTACCGTCGCCATCAGCCCCCGTCACCTGACCAGCAGCGACCGGGTGTTGATCATCGATGACTTCCTGGCGAACGGCAAAGCGTCCCAGGCGCTGATCTCCATCATCAAGCAGGCCGGTGCCACCGTGGCCGGGCTGGGCATCGTGATCGAGAAATCGTTCCAGGGCGGCCGCGCGGAGCTGGATGCCCAGGGCTATCGCGTCGAATCTCTGGCGCGGGTGAAGTCGCTGACGGGTGGGGTGGTTACCTTCATCGAATAACCCCACCACTGATCGATGTGGGAGCGGGCTTGCTCGCGAATGCGGTGTGTCAGTCAAAATATTTCTGGCTGACACACCGCATTCGCGAGCAAGCCCGCTCCCACAAGAGGTTGCGGATGGCGGTTATTGCGCGGTGGCCTTGAGCCCCGCCAGCAACAGGCGCTGGAACAGGTCTTCCTTAATCCCGTCAGTGCTCACCAGCTGCATCCGCTCCAGATGTTCCTCGAACGCCGAGGGCTCCGGCGCGTCCAGGGCCGCCTTGCCCAACTCCAACATCTCGCTGAGCTTGAACTTGCTCTTGAGCCAGTTCAGCGCCCGCAACAGGTCGCGCTCTACGCCGTCGAAGTCAGAACCCAGCGGGTACTCGGGAAACAGGTTCGGATGCCGTGCCTGGATCGCCTGCAAACGCTGCGAGGTGTTGTCGGCGAATCGCGGATCGAGGCGGAACTCCTTCGGCAGCTTGCCGGCATTCTGCGCCTGCTCGATCAGCCCCGGCTGAAAGCGTGAGTCGCTGATGTTCAGCAACGCCTCGATCACCGCGGCATCCGTCTTGCCCCGCAGGTCGGCGATGCCGTACTCGGTCACCACGATGTCCCGCAGGTGCCGGGGAATCGTGCAGTGGCCGTACTCCCAGACGATGTTCGAGCTGATCTCGCCGCCGGCCTCACGCCAGCTGCGCAACAGCAGGATCGAACGGCCGCCCTCCAGCGCGTGGCCCTGGGCAACGAAGTTGTACTGCCCGCCTACGCCGCTGAGTACCCGACCGTCTTCCAACTGATCGGCCACGCCCGCGCCCAACAGGGTCATGGTGAAAACCGTGTTGATGAAGCGTGCATCGAGTCGCTGCAAGCGCTTGAGGCGTTCCTGGCCGTAGAGCTCGTTGATGTAGCTGATCCGCGTCATGTTGAATTCGAGCCGCCGGCTCTGGGGCAACTCATGCAAGCGCTGGTAAAAACTGCGTGGGCCGAGGAAGAACCCGCCGTGTATGCAGATGCCGTCGGGCTGCGCCGCTTCGTCGAGGGTCCCAGCGTTGGCTTGTTCCTGGGTGGGCTCGTCGGGGTAGACCCTGCGCCGGATGATCCCGGCCTCCGCCAGCACCAGCAAGCCGTTGACGAACATCTCACTGCAGCCGTACAGCCCTTTGGCAAACGGTTCGATGCCACCTTCGCGCTCGATCAATTGGGCCCATTGACTGAGATTCAGGTCTGCCAGCAACGCCTGGTAACCGACGTTATCGGCCTGACGCGCCAGCAGCGCCGCCGTCAACGCGTCGCCCATTGAACCGATGCCGATCTGCAAGGTGCCACCGTCGCGCACCAGGGTACTGGCGTGCAGGCCGATAAAATGATCCTGAAACCCCACCGGCATGTTCGGCGTGGAAAACAGCGTGTGGTTGTCCTTCTCGTCGATCAGCAGGTCGAAACCGTCGATGCCGACTTCGGCGTCGCCCGGCATGTAGGGCAAGTCGCTGTGCACCTGGCCGACCAGCAGGATGGTCTCCCCGGCCGCCCGCCGTTTGGCGATCATCGGCAGCAGGTCCAGGGTGATGTCCGGGTTGCAGCTCAGGCTCAGGCGATCCGGGTGTTGCGGATCGCTTGCCACCAACTGCGCCACCAGATTCAAGCCGGCGGCGTTGATGTCCCGGGCCGCGTGGCTGTAGTTGCTGCTGACGTAGTTTTGCTGGGCCGACACACTGTTCAACAGGCTGCCGGGCTGCATGAAGAACTGCTCGACGCGAATGTTCGCCGGCAAGCTGTCCTGCTGCAGATCCGCGAGGTAATCCAGTTCGGGGTAGTCGCCGAAGACCCGCTCGATAAACGGCTCGAGGAAGCGCTTCTGCAAGCCATCGCCCAGGTTGGGCCGACCCAGGCTCAGCGCCGTGTAGATCGTCAGCTGTCGCTCGGGCATCTGGGCGATGCGCCGGTACAGCGCGTTGGCAAACAGATTGGGCTTGCCCAGCCCCAGCGGCATGCCGAGGTGGATATGCGCGGGCAGGCGCTCAAGCACATCCTCCACCGCCTGCTCGATTGAACACAACTGCACCATCCGACCCTCCGGGACATTCCATGAATGTGGGTTGGACCGAGCTTGCCGGGTCTTGGTTGCGATGAACAGTAGGCAAAGGAGAAATGTATCAACTATTCAGGCACTTGAATCGTTTTTCCTGAATTGATCTCAACCAACCCTTCTTCCCACTCAGAACTATCCTACGCCGCCTCCTACAAACACGCTTGAGACAAAGAAACCACCCACACATATAGATCATCAGACCTCACACTAAAATTACAAATTTCACTCGACTATACCGGCCGTTTCCGATTGATTCTAATTTTACCGGGACTAATATCTATAACTAGACATTCAGAACAATATCCACACCGCAAAAAAAACCTTGGAAAGACTTTGTCAGCCCCAAAAACTTATAGCGAGGATTTTATATGGATAGCTCCTAACGTCAATTTCCCAGTAAGCCCACCCGCAATAACTAAACCGTGAATAAGAGCGCGGTTCAGCCAAACCCAATAAGGATAATATTGAGGTATATACATGCAAATTGACTTGCAAGCCATTCAGTGCGCCCGAACAAGTCTGTTCACTGCCAGTGCTCCAATTTCGTCACTGGTTATTCAGGCCTATAGCAATCTGACTGCCGCATCGAGTGGTACTCGCCCGTGCACAAGTTGCTGCACTCAGTGTTGGAACCAATGCTGCTTTGCCACATACGGCTAATCGTTAAATAGGTGGCCGACCCACTGTCGGCCACTTCCACATTTTTTCGGAGCAATCATGACAAAACCTTTAGACTTCTTAAGAGCGTCCGCACTAGCGGATATGAACGAACTACATACCGACTGCCCTGTCTGGCCGTATCTCGCGTACTACATACAACAAAGCAAACAAGCATTTAAAGACATTGATGGGCTGTCCGACAACGACAAGTCGACAATTATTAATGGCTTCCTTTGCAATTTAGCCTCCCGAATTACAGCAGCATCAAACAATGTTCTATTCACTGAACGTGACATTTTGGAAAAAACCGTTCCTCTTGGAAAAATAACAGTCAGAGAACATTATGAAATACTAAAAAAAACCGCACCTTACCTGCTGAACATATTAACAGCCTATCCGGAGCTAGATAGGTTATTAGAAAAGATGACAGATAACTTTATCGATCAAAGCTTCCGCTTAGCAAAAAACCTCTGCGCCGACAAAAACTCCTTATGCAAAATAGTTAATATTCATCAGCCTCATAGCTTGAAGCGATGTGACGTTTCAGAAGGCGAAACTCACAACGGATCCGCAACCGTATGCATATTGACGTTTTGTAACGGAGAGCGAATAGTTTATAAGCCAAGAAACCTAGAGCTCGAGTGTGCGGCATCTACATTACTAACAAATCTATCTGATGGCGCAGGTGAAGACTACGCCGACTGGACAATTCCTAGCTATATTATTGGTCCAGCACATGGGTGGACACAGTATGTAGAACAACAGTCAGCCGAGTCTGCTGATCAAGTGACTCAATTCTATAAGAGAGCAGGCTTTTTACTTGGTTTCTGCACCGTATTCACCGCATCCGACATTACATCTGACAATCTTATCGCCCATGCAAACAGCCCAATCCCTATCGACCTCGAGACAATTTTTTATAACGTTCTAAATACCCGCAGCATACCCAAAGAAATACGATGGAATTCCACTCAAACTAGTATGCTTCCCAATTGGACTTGGAAGGGAACCGATGGAATAGGAGTAGACTTAAGTGCTTTGGGAGGCTTAAAGGAGCAGTACGTAAGTTTAAACCTATACCAACATATAAAAGACAAACAAGGCAACGACAACTTTGGTATGGATGGGGTAAAAATCCTACCGGGACAAAATGTTCTATATCAGAGTGGTGACGCCGTTAAACCGTGGGAATATCAGGAAGAAATAATAGAAGGATTCCAGTGTTTTTTTCGTTTGGTAAGCGAGCAAAAGGCGTCGATTATCGAAAAAATCAGCCTTCTCGCAAATCTGCCGTGTAGATACGTCCCTAGAGCGACAGCGACATATCATTATGCCATTCAGTGTTCACTTCATGCCTCATTAATGACCTCCAGCGAAGACCGAAGAGCTTTTCTAAAAAAAATACTTGATAACGACACTGCGCCGGCCGTTGGTTTTTTGGACGCAGAAATAAAAGCATGTTTAGATTTAGACATTCCATACGCAAAAAGCCAAGTAGGTAATCTTGAATTCACTGAACCCTTTTATTTGGGCGAAGGGTATCTGAGTGATATCGATTATCTAGACGGATTATCCAACAGCATCAATTATCTACAAAACCTATCAGAGCAAAGACTGGCTTTTGAGATCAGCTTAATAAACAATACGTTGATCGCAATGCAAAACATGTACGAACATGATGAAAATCTCACCGATCATAAATTTCGCCAACATGACTGTCTCGATGAAGTAGGCGATCACAGCTTGGATTAAATACTAGATACGATCCAACAAGCACAACATAAAAACATCGATTTTTTAAAAAATAAAATTGCAACCGAATTATCCTCCAATGGCCTATGGCTAGGGTTTCACGCGTCACCGGGTGGCTATGTAGAATACTCAGAATTAGGGGAAGACTATTACTACGGTTTAACCGGGATCCTTTATGGATGTACCCTGGCCAGTCAGTGGGTAGCTATACCCCAAGCAGTTATTCACGCTTTACTTGACCAAGTGTATATAAGAGTTCACACAAAGCTTACCAACCCAGGCACCCATCTAGGTGGATTCCACTTTGGTCTTTCCTCTGCAATCCTACCATTGTACATCAGTCTCTCCCACTATAACGACAAGCGATGCGCTGACTTATTACTCGGTTATAAAAGCTACCTAAACTCTGTCCTCAATGAAAATTGGTGGCAAAAATACTTCTGGGGAAATGACCTGCTTTCCGGGACATTTGGAACACTGGCAGTGACCACTAAACTTTACGAACTCACCAACGACCCGGACTTTTCCTTACTTAGCAAAACACTTTACACAAAAATAGAATCTGAATTAGGCACCGTCGACGGTCGCAGGATAGTAACGTTCGACAAATCCATAACCAATCGCGATGATGGGTTGCTCAGCGGCATATCTCACGGCGTTATGGGATGCGCATATTCTATTTTTTATTTTAATAAAATCATCATGAACAGCACGTCAACTTACTCAATCTTCTTGGATTTATTAAGCTGGGAACTGTCTGAGTTCGATGTCGACATTGAAAACTGGCGAGATTACCGCAGGCGGTCTACTGACTCGTCACTTGGCGAGTTCGCCTGGAGTCATGGACTACCTGGCAACTATCTAGCACTCCATTACTTTGCCTCCGAAGGCGTTGTCGACGCGGCCAACTTCTTAGAAAGATTTCCTGCAAATAAAATATTTGCTTATGAGAACTTGCTCAGGCGAAAGCGACCCATTAATGATTCGCTTTGCCATGGAGCATACGGGCTATTGAATATAATAAAAAAATTAAACCCAGATGCCTCATTCGATCATCGAATTTATATTTGGGCCAATGTATTGAATCTGGCAGAACATGATGCGCGCGAATTGAGGAACCGATCTGCCGACCCCTTGGGTTTGTGGGTGGGAAAGGTAGGTTCGCTACTAGGAACAATAGGGATACTTAACAATGATTTTGAATTTCCATTTCTCGCCCATGAGATGAAGTATATATAATAATGATTTCAAATTTCAGGGTAATTTTAATGGGGATAGCTGTTGCGTTTACTAGCATCGCCTCCCCATATTTAATAGGCATGATAATCAATTTTTACACTCAATACGGCGAAATTGAAAACGTCGTTATTGTTGTGACCTGCTTGCTCATCACAACCAGTCCATGCGCAAGATTAGCGTCAAACCTATACATCCAGAAACTTTCTGCAGCCACTCGAAAACAGCTAAAATCCCAGCTAACAAACGCGATAATCCCCAACACAACCATTTCAAACTATGGCGAGGCAATCGATTTGATCGACGGCGATGTGGAAGGTGCAATCTACTTGTATCACCACATTTACCTGGACATCACCTTAAATCTCGGGATCCTTCTACCCTCTCTTTTCATAATTTTCTCATACAACACCCTAATCATCATCGCACCAATGGCTGCAATTTTGTACACGATCACAATCACAGTACTTTCACGGAAATTATATTCACGCTCACATGAACAATACGTCGAGGCAAACACCCTTCTAATTCGTAGTATCAGCACAGCAAAAAGTAGTGCTTCACGATCAAATTTTGATAAGCTTCAAGGTAACTGCGGCAAGATAGAACTTCTTTCATTATTCGCCAGAGGCAAAATATCACTTCTTGAGTTTTTCTCCAACCTCTCCTATTTGTTTGGCATCATTTTACTATTTTACCTTGGATCTAGCCTTATCATTGAAAGCACGTTGCCTATCGGTGATTTTGTTTCAGCAGCTATCTATTTAGAACGGGTGCTTCTGCCGACAGCCTCGCTCATCAACATCTATTACGCTACCAGCGAGGCGCGCTACCGTCGGAAGCGGATTAACCAACGTCTTCAGGAAACGCTTGATGAGTAAAATCCTTAGAAAACGCTTAACAATACTAACCTTTGTTACCCTATGCCTTATCTTATCGGCCGGCTGTCAACTGCTCATTCCTTATATTATTTCGGGAGGAATATCAAAAATAGCTGATACGGATTACATTATTAACCTATTACGAACCCTGACATTGATTTTTATCGCAAAAGGGGTTTTGCAAGGAATCGCAGATTGCCTTAGCGCCTATATTGAAACAACTTTGCGAATGGATCTAATCAAATACATTTGTGAGAACCACAAACATACAACATACAGCGCTTTCATGACACGCATAACAGAGGATGCAGAACGTATAGCCGCAGCAATATTGAGTTCTCTTTATTTCCTTGGCTCTACTCTACTGGCGCTATCCACCTCTTATTTACTTATTGTCGAGACCCCGTACTTCCTATTACCGTTATCAATCATTTGGTCGCTTACAGCATACCAATTAAAAAAGCACTCCTCAGGTACCGCCAGTCGCTACAAAAATGAGATAATTAAAGAAGAACAGTATAAACTGTCCGTTCTAAGACTAATCGAGCACTTTAGGTCCGTATCGCACAATGACATTCATGCACGGTACTCCTCACACCTTAACGAAGCGATAGCGGCCCGCTATGAGTACCAGAAACTAAACCTGCTAATCTGTTTTACACCTGAATTCTTTATTGCCATCACCACCGTATTAATTGTTGTACTTGTTGCAACCGTCTCTCCAGAGCTTTTTGGTTCAAAATACATTTACTATCTCGGGTACTTGGGGCTCTTTTCAATGGCAAGTCGTCATTCACTTGAAATTGCACTCTCTCTGGTCGGAGTCAATGAATCCGTAAAGCGAATTTTCGAGGGCGTATAAATGGATAATCTTTATCTACGGGAAGTCCGCGTAAAGCCCGGGGCCTGTATTCGCCCTTGTTTACGTAATTCATTTCCGATCATTTTCTCTCGCCGTGTAACCATATTCATTGGTGAAAACGGATGCGGAAAATCTACATTGCTAGAGAGTATCGCTGTCAAATTGGGATGTAACCCTGAAGGCGGAGGAAAAAATTTCATATTTAAAACAGAAGACACTCACTCTGATTTTTATCAAAAGCTAATACTCTCGAAGGGACACATAAAGGAAAAAGACCTGTTTTTTTATAGAGCAGAAACCTTCTATAATCTGAACACAGAAATTCGGCGTCTGGATGAAGAAAGGAGTTTTGGACCTGAGATAAAGACTTATTATGGCGGTCGAGACTTACACACCATCTCCCATGGGGAAGCCATGGAAAACCTTTTTCAATTCAGATTCAATCATAAAGGGCTTTATATCCTCGACGAGCCTGAAGCTTCTTTATCTCCGCAGCGGCAACTGGCTTTTATTCTGCGAGTTTTTGAGCTTGCCCATCAAGGGGCGCAGTTTATTATTGCTACTCATTCGCCAATCATCATGTCAATGCCGGGATGCGAACTACTTGAAATAGCTGATGGGACGATCAATAAGATACAGCCAACTGAAACAAACGCTTATAGCATCTATAAATCAGTCTTGAATTCGTCAGGGGACTTTTTAAGAAAGCTGGTCTTTGCCAAGGAAAATAGCTGAGTATCTTCGTATTCAAATTCACCCAGCCAAAAGCGGGCCTTTCGGCCCGCTCTAAACCTGCTTGATTTTTTACAGGCCGGACATCTCTTTGATGGCGCCCTTGAGCTCGTCATCCGAGCAATCGGCGCAGGTGCCTTTAGGCGGCATGGAGTTGATGCCGGTAATCGCCTTGGCGAGGATGCCGTCGAGACCGCCCTGGTGATCGGCACGCTCTTTCCACGCAGCCTTGTCACCGATTTTCGGCGCGCCCATCAGCCCGGTGCCGTGGCAAGCGCCGCAGTGCTTGGCAATCACGTCTTTTGGTGCCTTGGCCCCACCGGCACCACCCACCGCAGTGGCAACTTCCATGCCTTTGCATTCCTGCCCCTGAACGCAGACCTGTCCGACCGGTTCAAGGCGCTTGGCAATTTCGTCGTTGGTCGCCGCTTGGGCGCTGACTGCCCATAGGGCCAATACGGTTGCTGGTGCAGCCAGCATTTTCATAATTAGGTTCACGCGTACACCCTCAATGGTGGCTAGTCACGCCTGCGGCCACGGTTTGCAGGCGGGCGCAAGTATAGCGGTAAGCCCGTCACACTGAAACAACCCTAAAGTCACAAGGGTCTTGTTCGTGGTGGCCGCTTACCCCGTGGGCGCCTTGCCGTACAGGCTCGGCGCCTCTTTCCTTAGAAATTGGCCGGTGTGGCTGCGCTGATCAGTCGCGCCGGCGCATCGAACGGATTACGAAAACGATGGGGCTTGGTGCTTTCGAAATAGTAGCTGTCGCCCGCTTCAAGCACGAAGGTTTCGCCGCCTACGACCAGTTCCAGTCGCCCTTCTACCAGGATCCCGGTTTCCTCGCCCTCGTGGGTGAGCATTTCGTCACCGGTGTCGGCGCCAGGCGGGTAGATTTCATTGAGAAAGGCAATCGCCCGGCTCGGGTGTGCCCTGCCCACCAGTTTCATGGTCACGGCACCGTCGGAGATGTCGATCAGTTCGTTGGCTTTGTAGACGATCTGGGTCGGTTTCTCCTGAAGGATCTCCTCGGAGAAAAATTCGACCATGGACATGGGAATCCCGCCAAGGACCTTACGCAGCGAGCTGATCGAGGGGCTCACACTGTTCTTCTCGATCATCGAAATAGTGCTGTTGGTGACGCCCGCGCGCTTGGCGAGTTCACGCTGGGAAAGGCCTTTGAGTTTACGAATGGATTGCAGTCGTTCACCGACGTCCAATGCTGGAGCCTCCAGGGAATCAAATGGTGTGGAAAGTGAGCGTTATCATGGCGACAGCGTTCAGTATTTACAACACCTTGACCCGAATCCTGTGCGGTGAAGCGACTTCCGGTAGGGTGCGCCGCGTATCAGGCCCCGGAATAGAGCCGTGGCACCCGTCGCAGATTGCAGAAAATCTGGTAAGGAATCGTGTCGGCAGCCTTCGCCACGTCGCTGGCGAGCACGTTCCTGCCCCATAGCTCCACGGTTGAACCGAGCCCGGCCTGAGGAATGTGCGTCAGGTCGACACACAGCATGTCCATCGATACCCGCCCGACCAGCTCACTGCGTTGCCCAGCCACCCGCACCGGCGTGCCGGTGGGTGCCTGACGCGGGTAGCCGTCGGCATAACCCATGGCGACCACCCCGACCCGGGTCGGTTGCGTCGTCACGAAACGGGCGCCATAGCCCACCGGCTCGCCAGCAGGCAGCTCACGCACGCTGATGATCTTCGATTCCAGGGTCATCACCGGTTGCAGGCGCGAGGCGAGCGCATGGGCTTCCTCGAAGGGGGTGGCACCGTAGAGCATGATGCCCGGGCGCACCCAGTCGCTCGGCATCTGTGGCCAGCCGAGTACAGCGGGGGAATTGCGCAGGCTGATCTCCGCCGCCAGCCCGTGGCGAGCCGCTTCGAAAACCGCCAGTTGTTGGGTGCTGCTGGGATCGTGCAGCTCATCGGCACGGGCGAAGTGGCTCATCAAGACGATCTTCGCCACGTTGCCGCTGGCCAACAGGCGGCGATAAGCTGCTTGGTAGTCCGCCGGGTGCAAGCCAACCCGGTGCATGCCGGAGTCGAGCTTGAGCCAGACCGTAATCGGCTTGTTCAGCCGGGCCTTTTCAAGCGCTTCGAGCTGCCACAGCGAATGCACCACGCACCAGAAATCATGCTCGACAATCAACGACAATTCATCGGCTTCGAAGAACCCCTCCAGCAACAGGATCGGCCCACGGATCCCGCCGGCGCGCAGCTCCAAGGCTTCTTCGATGCACGCCACGGCGAATCCGTCCGCCGTGTTCTGCAGCGCCTCGGCGCAGCGCACTGCGCCATGCCCGTAGGCGTCGGCCTTGATCACCGCAAGGGCTTTGGCTCCGGTGACTTCGCGAGCCAATTGGTAGTTGTGACGCAGGGCTTGAAGGTCGATCAGGGCACGGGCAGGACGCATGGCGGCAGGCTTCTAGGCGATCATGAATGAAAAAACCGGTGGGTGGATGGCATGACCACCCCCGCACCGGGAGAGGGATCGTTTAAGGCAACGCCGCCACGACGGACAGCTCCACCAGAATCTCTGGCTCGCACAATCTGGCTTCCACCGTGGCCCGGGCCGGGGCGACGCCTTTGGGCAACCACGTATCCCAGACCGCGTTCATCCCGGCGAAATGGGCCTCGATGTCCTTCAGGTAGATCGTCACCGACAGCAAGTGGCTCTTGTCGGTGCCGGCCAGGTCAAGCAAACGCTCGATATTGGCCAGGGTTTCCCGAGTCTGCTGCTCAATACCGGCGCTCATGTCGTCGCCGACCTGTCCCGCCAGGTAAACGGTGCCGTTGTGCACGACCACCTGGCTCATGCGGTCATTGGTGAGCTGGCGCTGGATTGACATGTTTCGCAGACTCCTTTTTTTGGCTGCCATAACGGGAAATATCGAGGCCTTCGGCGCTGATCTGCGGCTTTTTCTTCGCCATCAGGTCGGCCAGCAGACGGCCAGAACCACAGGCCATGGTCCACCCGAGGGTGCCATGGCCGGTGTTCAGGAACAGATTCTTGAACGGGGTGGCGCCCACGATCGGCGTACCGTCCGGGGTGGTCGGGCGCAGGCCGGTCCAGAAACTGGCCTGGGCCAGATCGCCGCCCTGAGGATAAAGGTCGCCCACGATCATCTCCAGGGTTTCACGCCGACGCGGGTTGAGGGACAGGTCAAACCCGGCAATTTCGGCCATGCCGCCCACGCGGATACGGTTGTCGAAACGGGTGATCGCCACCTTGTAGGTTTCGTCGAGAATGGTCGAGGTCGGGGCCATTGCCGGGTTGGTGATCGGCACGGTCAGGGAGTAACCCTTGAGCGGGTACACCGGCGCGCGGATGCCCAGGGGCTTGAGCAGTTGCGGCGAATAGCTGCCCAAAGCGAGGACGTAGCGGTCGGCGGTTTCCAGCTTGCCGTCGATCCAGACACCGTTGACGCGATCACCGGCGAAGTCCAGGCGCTGGATGTCCTGGCCGAAGCGGAACTGTACGCCGAGCTTCACGGCCATTTCCGCCAGGCGCGTGGTAAACATCTGACAGTCACCGGTCTGGTCGTTGGGCAGGCGCAAGGCACCGGCCAGGATATCGGTGACATTGGCCAGCGCCGGTTCGACGCGAGCGATGCCTGCGCGATCGAGCACTTCGAACGGTACGCCCGACTCTTTCAGCACCGCGATGTCTTTCGCCGCACCGTCGAGCTGTGCCTGAGTACGAAACAGCTGGGTCGTGCCCAGGCTGCGGCCTTCGTAGGCAATGCCGGTTTCGGCACGCAGTTCGTCGAGACAGTCGCGGCTGTACTCGGAGAGGCGGACCATGCGTTCCTTGTTGATGGCGTAACGGCCTGCAGTGCAATTGCGCAGCATCTGCGCCATCCACAAGTACTGGTCGATGTCGGCGGTGGCCTTGATGGCCAACGGCGCATGACGCTGCAACAGCCACTTGATGGCCTTGAGCGGCACGCCCGGCGCGGCCCACGGCGAGGCATAGCCCGGCGATACCTGCCCGGCGTTGGCGAAGCTGGTTTCCATCGCAGGCGCCGGCTGACGATCGACCACCACCACTTCAAACCCGGCCCGCGCCAGGTAGTAAGCACTGACGGTACCGATGACGCCGCTACCCAAGACCAGAACGCGCATGTTGTTGCCCTCATCGCGGATAACCGCTGACGTTTTGTTGTACACACCTTCAATGGGCGCAGTGTAAAAAAGATCAGCCAGTGCTTTTCACTATATAACTGCCTATATTTGGCGAGAATTCTCGGTAAAAACCCTTTTCACGGAGGCGCATCACCTGTGCGTACCAACACCCAGACCAAACGCGAACTGGACAAGATCGACCGCAACATCCTGCGCATCCTCCAGGCGGACGGGCGGATCTCCTTCACGGAATTGGGGGAAAAGGTCGGCCTTTCGACAACACCCTGCACCGAGCGGGTCCGGCGCCTGGAACGCGAAGGCATCATTATGGGCTACAACGCCCGGCTCAATCCGCAGCACTTGAAGGGGAGCCTGCTGGTGTTTGTCGAAATCAGCCTCGACTACAAATCCGGCGACACCTTTGAAGAGTTCCGACGCGCCGTGCTGAAATTACCCCATGTGCTGGAGTGTCACCTGGTGTCCGGGGATTTCGATTACCTGGTAAAGGCACGGATTTCCGAAATGGCCTCGTACCGCAAGCTGCTGGGCGACATCCTGCTCAAGCTGCCCCATGTGCGCGAATCCAAGAGCTACATCGTGATGGAAGAAGTGAAGGAAAGCCTGAGTTTGCCGATTCCGGATTGATCGCTCCCGCGCAGAGGATCGTTCCTACGCTCCGCGTGGGAATGCAGCCAGGGACGCTCCGCGTTCCACAAAGCCGAACGCGGAGCGTTCGATGAGGCATTCCCACGCAGAGCGTAGGAACGATCTGACTAGACCAACACCTGGCGATTGGACGCCATATACTCATGAATCTGCTGCTCGACCCGCGGATGGATCAATGCCACCGGCCGCCGCCCGTTGGGGCACGGCAACGTCGCGGTGGTGCCGAACAGCCGGCAGATCAGCGGTCGTTCGTCATAGACCGTGCAACCGTTCGGCCCCAGGTGAACGCAGTCGAGCGCTTCCATGGCCGCGTCCTGCTCGGCACGGGTCTTACGCGGCAAGCGTGACATTTCCTCGGGAGAAGTGGTCACCGGACCACAGCAGTCGTGACAGCCCGGTACGCACTCGAACGAGGGAATCTGCTGACGCAACGTGCGGATTTTTTGACTGTTGCAGCTCATCGAGGCGATTACCGAGTGGGGTCTGCTACCGATTCTGCCCGAAAAGCCTCATCCCAGACACCGCCAGCCGACCACTGTTGCCCAGGGACGAATCCCCAGCTTATGCTCCGTAAAATTTCTCAAACACAACAATCAGGATTACGCACATGAACGCCCGTGTTCAGCAACCTGTCCCGAGCCACGCGCACGCCGCCTCCTACTATGCCGCCAGCAGCTTGCCGCAACCGGACCATCCGCTGCTGCAAGGCGAGCTGGTTGCGGATGTCTGCGTGGTGGGCGGGGGGTTTTCCGGGCTGAACACGGCAATCGAACTGGCCGAGCGCGGCTTGAGTGTGGTGCTGCTGGAAGCCCACAAGATCGGCTGGGGAGCCAGCGGACGTAACGGTGGCCAATTGATCCGCGGCGTCGGCCATGGGCTGGATCAGTTCGCCCCGGTCATCGGCGCCGATGGTGTCCGTCAGATGAAACTCATGGGCCTTGAGGCGGTGGAAATCGTCCGACAGCGGGTCGAGCGTTTTCGGATCCCCTGCGACCTCACCTGGGGTTACTGTGACCTCGCCAACAAACCCGGTGACCTGGAAGGCTTCGCCGAGGATGCCGAGGAACTGCGCAGCCTGGGTTATCGCCACCAGACCCGGCTCCTGCAAGCTCACGAAATGCACAGTGTCGTGGGTTCGGACCGCTACGTCGGCGGCTTGATCGACATGGGCTCGGGCCATCTGCACCCACTGAACCTGGCCCTGGGCGAAGCCGCCGCCGCACAACAACTCGGGGTCAGACTGTTCGAGCAATCGGCGGTCACCCGCATCGACTATGGCACTGAAGTGAAGGCGCACACCCAGCAGGGCTCGGTGCGGGCCAAGACGCTGGTGCTGGGCTGCAACGCCTACCTCAATGGGCTCAACCCGGAACTGAGCGGCAAAGTGTTACCCGCCGGCAGTTACATCATCGCCACCGACCCCCTGAGCCAGGCCCAGGCCCAGGCATTATTGCCGCAGAACATGGCGGTCTGTGATCAACGGGTAGCGCTGGATTACTACCGGCTTTCGGCGGACCGACGTTTGTTGTTCGGCGGCGCCTGTCACTATTCAGGCCGCGATCCGCAGGACATTGGCGCCTACATGCGGCCGAAAATGCTCAAGGTGTTCCCGCAGTTGGCGGACGTGAAGATCGATTACCAGTGGGGCGGGATGATTGGCATCGGCGCCAACCGGCTGCCGCAGATCGGCCGGCTCAAGGACCAGCCCAACGTGTATTACGCCCAGGCCTATTCCGGTCACGGAGTGAATGCCACGCACCTGGCCGGCAAACTGCTGGCCGAAGCGATCAGTGGGCGGCACAGCGGCGGCTTCGATTTGTTTGCCCAGGTTCCGCACATGACCTTCCCGGGCGGCAAACACCTGCGCTCGCCGCTGCTGGCACTGGGGATGTTGTGGCATCGGCTGAAGGAGTTGGTTTGATCTGTGGCGAGGGCGCTTGCTCCCTCGCCACAGGTACTGCTTCGTTTCAAATCCGCCAGAACGGCTTGAGCCCCTCCTCTCGCGCTTGCTGCCGACTCAGCCCGATATCCCGCAACTGTTCGGGTGTCAGCTCCAACAAGGCTTTGCGTGTATGCAGGCGATGCCAGAACAGACCCCAGCGGCTCAGGCAGGGCGGGGCATTGCGCATTGTCGCGCCACGCAGCCCCTTTTCCTGCCCTGCCACCAGTTCCTGACTGTGTATCGTCAGCCGCACATCGCTCAAGCCGTTCATTTTGGTCGCTCCTGTTTACTTGGGTAGCCAGAGGTTTCATGATGTGCGAACAGCGAAAAGCAATACAGATTCAATCGATTTGTTTTATTTCCATACAGAATGGGCCTTTCTTGCACTGAATCGTCATTTTCTCGCCCATCTGTATTGGTCACCGTTGTCCAGCTCATCGGGAATGCGCCATGACCCTCTACGTGAATCTCGCCGAATTGCTCGGCACCCGGATCGAACAAGGCTTCTACCGCCCAGGCGACCGGCTGCCATCGGTACGGGCCTTGAGCACGGAGCACGGGGTCAGTCTGAGTACGGTGCAGCAGGCCTATCGCATGCTGGAGGACAGCGGGCTGGCGATGCCGAAACCCAAATCCGGCTATTTCGTACCGGTCAGCCGCGAACTGCCGGACCTGCCGGCCGTAGGCCGTCCAGCCCAGCGACCCGTGGATATTTCCCAGTGGGACCAAGTGCTCGAGTTGATACGCGCGGTGCCGCGCAAGGATGTGGTGCAGCTAGGTCGCGGCATGCCGGATATCAATTCACCGACCATGAAACCGCTGCTGCGCAGCCTCGCGCAGATCAGCCGCCGGCAAGACATGCCGGGGCTGTATTACGACAACATCTACGGCAACCTGGCGTTGCGCGAACAGATTGCACGCCTGTTGCTGGACTCGGGATGTCAGCTGGGGGCCAACGATCTGATCGTTACCACGGGCTGCCACGAAGCACTGTCCGTGAGTATCCGCGCCACGTGCGAGCAGGGCGACATCGTCGCCGTGGACTCGCCAAGCTTCCATGGCGCCATGCAAACCCTCAAGGGCCTGGGCATGAAGGCCCTGGAAATCCCCACCGACCCGCTCACCGGTATCAGCCTGGAGGCATTGGAACTGGCCTTGGAGCAATGGCCCATCAAGGCCATACAGTTGACGCCCAGTTGCAACAATCCGCTGGGCTACATCATGCCGGAAGCCAACAAGCGCGCCCTGTTGACCCTGGCACAGCGCTTCGATGTGGCGATTATCGAAGACGACGTGTATGGCGAACTGGCCTACACCTACCCGCGCCCCCGCACGATCAAATCCTTCGACGATGACGGCCGGGTCCTGCTCTGCAGTTCGTTTTCCAAGACCCTGGCGCCCGGCCTGCGCGTGGGCTGGGTAGCGCCCGGCCGGTACCTGGAGCGGGTACTGCACATGAAATACATCAGCACCGGTTCCACCGCGCCGCAACCACAGATTGCCATCGCCGAGTTTCTCAAGGGCGGTCACTTCGAACCGCATTTACGCCGGATGCGCACTCAATACCAGCGTAATCGTGACGTGATGATCGATTGGGTCAGCCGCTATTTTCCATCTGGCACCCGCGCCAGCCGTCCGCGGGGCAGCTTCATGCTATGGGTGGAACTGCCCGAAGGCTTTGACACCTTGAAGCTCAATCGGGTCTTGCAAGACCAAGGCGTGCAGGTAGCCGTCGGCAGTATCTTTTCCGCGTCGGGCAAGTACCGCAACTGCCTGCGGATGAACTACGCTGCCAAGCCAACGACCCAGATCGAAGAGGCCGTGCGCAGGGTCGGAACCGCCGCTATCGCGCTGTTGAACGAAACCCGGCGCGACGGCGTCTGAACTGTACGCCGGGAAGCGGCACCCACAGCCAATCAACGCATTCGAGCGGAATGATCCTACGTGAGATCCACACCGATCCTGCCTGCGCTACTGCTTGTCGCCTCGCTGCTGGGCGGCTGCGCCAGTTTTGATGTCACCCGCGAGCCCTCCCAGGCGTTGCCGGCCGCCGAATCCGCGTTCGGTCGCTCGGTCCAGGCCCAGGTCGCACCCCATGGCGGGCAGTCGGGCTTTCGGTTGCTCTCCGACAGCACCGATGCCTTCACCGCGCGGGCCGAGCTGATTCGCCACGCCCAGAGCAGCCTGGACTTGCAGTACTACATCGTTCACGACGGCATCAGCACCCGGATGCTGGTGGATGAACTGCTCAAGGCCGCCGACCGGGGCGTACGCGTGCGGATCCTGCTGGACGACACCACCAGCGATGGCCAGGAACAGGTCATTGCGACCCTGGCTGCCCATCCACAGATCCAGATTCGCCTGTTCAACCCGCTGCACCTGGGACGCGCCACCGGCGTGACCCGCAGTCTCGGGCGCCTGTTCAACCTGTCGCAGCAACACCGGCGGATGCACAACAAGCTGTGGCTGGCGGACAACAGCATGGCCATCGTTGGCGGCCGCAACCTGGGGGATGAATATTTCGACGCCGAACCCAACCTGAATTTCACCGACATCGACCTGCTCGGGGTCGGGCCGGTGGCCGAACAACTGGGGCATAGCTTCGACCAGTACTGGAACAGCGCCCTGAGCAAACCCATCGAACAGTTCCTGTCGCATCGCCCTACGCCCAAGGACCTGGCCAACAGTCGCCTGCGCCTGCAAGAGTCACTTGAACAGACCCACAGGGAAAATCAAGCGCTCTACCAGCAACTGACCACCTACAGAACTCAGCCGCGCCTGGACATCTGGCGCGGCCAACTGATCTGGGCCTGGAACCAGGCCATGTGGGACGCGCCCAGCAAAATACTGGCCAAGGACGAGCCGGACCCACAATTGCTGCTGACCACTCAACTGGCGCCAGAGCTGACGGGCGTCAGCAAAGAACTGATCATGATTTCCGCCTACTTCGTCCCCGGCCAGCCAGGGCTGGTGTACCTGACCAGTCGCGCCGATGCCGGGGTGTCGGTGAGCCTCCTGACCAATGCCCTGGAAGCTACGGACGTGCCGGCGGTGCACGGCGGCTATGCGCCGTATCGCAAGGCGTTGCTGGAACACGGCGTGCGCTTGTTCGAGCTGCGTCGGCAACCGGGCGACAGCGGCAGCAGCCCACACCTGTTCTACAGCAAATCCTACGGCGAATCGGACTCCAGCCTGCACAGCAAGGCGATCATTTTTGACCGACAGAAAGCGTTCGTCGGCTCGTTCAATTTCGACCCGCGCTCGGTGCTGTGGAACACCGAAGTCGGCGTGCTGGTGGACAGTCAGGAACTCGCCGGCCAGGTGCGCGAGCTGGCGCTGCAAGGCATGGCGCCGACCTTGAGTTACCAGGTGCGGCTGGAAGATGGAAAGCTCGCCTGGACCACCGAGGACAACGGCAAACTGCACGACCTGGACCGCGAGCCTGGCAGCTGGTGGCGCCGGTTCAATGCCTGGTTCGCCACGACTGTCGGGTTGGAGCGGATGTTGTAGCCTGCAAAAGCTGTGGAGATCATCCGTGGCTGATCAGGCAGGCTGAGGGGCCCCAAGCGCCCCGTGACGCAGCAACACAATCACCAGGCCAAACGCCCCCGCCGCCATGAGCAGCGGCAGTGCATGCCCGCTGACCCACTGGCTGCCGGCCCCTGCTGCCAGGGGGCCGACCAGGCAGCCGATGCCCCACAGTTGCGCGACATGGGCATTGGCCCGCACCAGCGCATCGTCCCGGTAACGCTCGCCGATCAGGATCAGCGACAAGGTAAACAGACCGCCCGCGCTGGCACCGAACAGCACCCACAATGGCCAGATCAACAGCGTATCGATCAGCAGTGGAACTGCCAGGCTCGATAACGCCAGCAGCACCGCGCAGCTCATGAGCAATGTCCGGCGAGACACGTAATCGGCCAAGGCACCGATAGGCAATTGCAGCACCGCATCACCGACTACCACCGTGCTGACCATCGCCAGTGCAATCTCGGCGCTGAGGCCCTGGCGCAAGCAGTAAACCGGCAGTAACGTCAGGATCATTGCCTCGAAGGCGGCGAACAACGACACCGCCCACGCTATCGCCGGCAAGCCTCGGCAAAACGCCCACAGATTGCCAAACGTAACGCTGCCGGCCTCGCTGGTCGGTGCACCACTACGGCCAAGCAACAGCAGTGGCGCAATCAACAACAGCGCGACGCCCGTCCAGAACCCGTAATCGTGGTCAGTCCCCAGCGCTCCAAGCAACAGCGGGCCCGATAACTGGCTCAGCGCATAGCTGCTGCCATACAGCGCCACCAACCGTCCGCGCCATTGTTCAATGACCAGTTGATTGATCCAGCTCTCACCAAGAATGAACACCAGGGTCAGGACCAGGCCAATCACCAGGCGCAGCAGCAGCCAGACCGGATAACTGGGCAGCAGCGCCAACAATCCGATCGACAGCGCCCCGCCCCAGAGACACAGCCGCATCAACGCCGCCGTGCCAAAGCGCGCGGCCAAACGACTCGACACCTTGGCCCCCAGCAACACGCCAACCGCCGGCATGGCCGCCATTACGCCGATGGCGAATGAGCCATAACCCCAGCCCTCCAGGCGCAGCGACACCAGCGGCATGCTGACACCCAGCGCCAGACCGACGCTCAGGACCGACGCCAACACGGCGAAGTAAGTCGCCCAACGCATTTCCACGCTCCTGTGGACTGTGATCGGTTTCAGACACGACCAAAACATTGTGGGAGCGAGCCTGCTCGCGATGACGGGACAACATCCAACACAATCGTCGACTGTCGTACCGCTATCGCGAGCAGGCTCGCTCCCACAGGGATATGTGTCGACCGCCCAGCTTCAGCTCGTTCCCACAGGGGATCAGTGTTGCGCAGTCACAGCTTGATCCAGGTCGCCTTCAGCTCGGTGTACTTGTCGAACGCATGCAGTGACTTGTCGCGACCGTTGCCCGACTGCTTGAAGCCACCGAACGGCGCGGTCATGTCGCCACCGTCGTACTGATTGACCCAAACGCTGCCGGCGCGCAGTGCCTTGGCGGTCAGGTGAGCCTTGGAGATGTCCTTGGTCCACACCGCCGCCGCCAGGCCGTAAGGCGTGTCGTTGGCGATCTGGATAGCTTCTTCGGCGGTGTCGAAGGCGATGACCGACAGCACCGGGCCGAAGATCTCTTCCTGGGCGATTTTCATGGCATTGCTCACGCCATCGAAAATCGTCGGCTCGACGTAGGTGCCGCCGGTCTCCTCGAGAATCCGCTTGCCACCGGCCACCAGCTTGGCGCCGTCGCTGTGACCGGCCTCGATGTAGGACAGCACGGTGTTCATTTGCTGAGTATCCACCAAGGCACCGACGTTGGTCGCAGGGTCCAGAGGATTACCTGGCTTCCAGCCCTTGAGGGCTTCGATCACCAGCGGCAGGAAGGTGTCCTTGATGGAGCGCTCTACCAGCAAGCGCGAACCGGCGGTGCAGACTTCGCCCTGGTTGAAGGCGATGGCGCTGGCGGCGGATTCGGCGGCGGCTTGCAAGTCCGGGGCATCGGCGAAGACGATGTTCGGACTCTTGCCACCGGCTTCCAGCCAGACGCGCTTCATGTTGGATTCGCCCGAGTAAATCATCAGTTGCTTGGCGATCTTGGTCGACCCGGTGAACACCAGGGTATCGACGTCCATGTGCAGGGCCAACGCCTTGCCGACAGTATGGCCGTAGCCTGGCAGCACGTTCAGCACGCCTTTCGGAATACCGGCTTCGACCGCCAGGGCAGCGATGCGGATGGCCGTCAGCGGCGATTTTTCCGACGGTTTCAGCACCACCGAGTTACCGGTGGACAGCGCCGGACCGAGCTTCCAGCAAGCCATCATCAACGGGAAATTCCACGGCACGATCGCGCCCACGACGCCTACCGGCTCGCGCGTCACCAGGCCCAACTGGTCGTGGGGAGTCGCGGCCACTTCGTCGTAGATCTTGTCGATGGCTTCGCCACTCCAGCTCAACGCCTGGGCCGCACCGGGAATGTCGATGTACAGGGAATCGCTGATCGGCTTACCCATGTCCAGGGTTTCGAGCAGGGCCAGTTCTTCGGCGTGCTGCTTGAGCAGGCCGGCAAAACGAATCATGGTGGCTTTGCGCTTGCTGGGGGCCAGGCGTGACCAGGCGCCGGCGTTGAAGGTCGCACGGGCGTTTTCGACCGCACGCTGGGCGTCGGCCACGTCGCAACTGGCGATTTTGCCCAGCAGGCGGCCATCGACCGGGCTTAGGCAATCAAAGGTTTCGCCGGACACCGCATCGGTGTATTCACCGTTGATGAAGGCACGGCCTTCGATTTTCAGGTCGCGGGCGCGTTGTTCCCAGTCGGCACGAGTCAGGGTGGTCATGCGAGTGTCCTCCTCTTATTGAGTAAGAGCGCCGCGCAGCACGCAGTGCTCAACGAATTCTGCCCCGGCCAGCCTGTTTCGGGGCTGTTTTCGCCAGAGGGCACCCGCCACCCTAAACCAGCGGCCGGTGAAGTTTCAATATATTTGACACAACGCCAGCAAACGGCCTTGCGATGTTCGTTTTAATAAACATAGACTTTGGCTCTTCCAGCCATCCGCGCCGTCACTAACGGGGTTTACCGCATGAGCATCCAGGACATAGTCGATTTCAGCCACGCCACCACTGCCGCCGACCGCTATCGCCCGGACCCGGCGAAGGTGCTCAAGGGCGATCCCGAACAAGCGGTGTACAACCACTACAACAGCCCGTGCGGACAGATGAATGCCGGGGTATGGGAAGGCGCTGTCGGGCAATGGACAGTCAACTACACCGAGCATGAGTACTGCGAGATCGTCCAGGGTGTTTCCGTGTTGCGCGACAGCGATGGGAACGCCAAGACCCTGCGGGCCGGCGACCGATTTGTGATTCCGGCCGGGTTCAAGGGAACCTGGGAAGTGCTGGAACCGTGCCGCAAGATTTATGTGGTGTTTGAACAGAAGGCTTGAGCCACGGCAAATCCGTAGCAGGCGCTAACACTCCGCTACTGGTCAACCACTGCAGACTTGGATAAGACTGCTCACGGGCGCTGCACGATCGATATCGTCGGGCGGTAACGCGCAGGATGCGCAACCGCTTCAACAGGACGCCTGATTCCCAACCATTTGCAAGGAGGCAAACATGCCCGCCCTACCTGATCAATGCGACCTCGCCGTGGCCCAGTACACCATTGGCAAGTTGTGCACCCCCGAGCTTCTCGAAGAAGTCCGAGCGCTGGCCAATGGCGCCAAAGTGCGCGCCACGGGCCCCAGGTACGCCAGTACCCATGACCTGCGCCCGACCCGGATCAACCTTCGCACCAACGCCGACAGGATCATCATCGGCATTGCCTGTGGCTGACCGATTGCCGCGCTGATAAAGCCGACCGATGCAACATTCAAACGAAAAAAAGCCCGTATCTCGCGATACGGGCTTTTTTTGTCGGAGAGAAAATCAATTACTTGATTTTGCCTTCCTTGTAGATCACGTGCTTGCGAACAACCGGATCATATTTCTTGATCTCGATTTTGTCCGGGGTAGTACGCTTGTTCTTGTCGGTAGTGTAGAAGTGACCAGTACCGGCGCTCGAGATCAAACGAATCAATTCACGCATGATTAGCTCCCTTAAACCTTGCCATCGCGACGAAGTTCGGCCAGCACGACACTGATGCCACGCTTGTCGATGATACGCATGCCTTTGGCAGATACGCGCAGACGCACAAAACGTTTCTCTTCTTCAACCCAGAAGCGGTGATGCTGCAGGTTCGGCAGGAAACGACGACGGGTTTTGTTGTTTGCGTGGGAAATGTTATTCCCAGTCACCGGACCCTTACCGGTAACTTGACAGACTCTCGACATGCCTCAGCCCTCTAAAACCACATGCCCAACCCGGCATGGGTTGGCCGCTTAATCTCTCAGTCATTTGGCGCCAGGCGCCGCGTTTCTTTAAGGGTCTTACCGGCTACACCTACAGTGAAGGAACCGGGCCCCTAGAAAAGAGCGCTGCTTTATACCAGAAAGACCTCGGTGCAACAACAACCGATGTGATTTGTCTTTGCGGGAAACGCCTGACAAACCCTTCCGGGCGGCTCAGGCCAAGGCCGGCGCAGCCCGTGACCGCTCGTCGCTGCATTCGGGTATTTTTCATCCGTGGCCGGTTTGAGCCATTCCACGTGCCGCCACAGAGTGCCGGAAAATGCAAAAAGGGGATAGTCATTTACCTACGGGCCCACTAGGGTAGGCCTTTTCCAGACTGCACTCGCAGATGGGCTTTCGACCTGACAAGGAAACCGATCATGCGCCTCGCTGCCCTCCCCCTGTTGCTCGCCCCCCTGCTGATCAGCCCGCTGACCCAGGCCGCCGCCCTGAGTGTCTGTACCGAGGCCAGCCCGGAAGGATTCGATGTCGTCCAGTACAACTCGCTGACGACCACCAACGCCTCTGCCGACGTACTGATGAACCGCCTGGTGGACTTCGACACCGCCAGCGGCAAGGTAGTCCCCAGCCTGGCCACTCGCTGGGAAGTCTCGACCGATGGTCTGACGTACGTGTTCAAGCTGCGCCCACAGGTCAAGTTCCATCACACCGACTACTTCACACCGCGGCGCGACCTGACCGCCGAGGACGTGAAATTCAGCTTCGAGCGCATGCTTGATCCGGCCAACCCCTGGCACAAGGTCGCCCAGAGCGGTTTTCCCCATGCCCAGTCCATGCAGTTGCCCACGCTGGTCAAGAAAATCGATGCGCTGGACCCGCTGACCGTGCGCTTCACCCTTGATCATGCCGACTCAACCTTCCTGGCGACCTTGAGCATGGGCTTTGCTTCCATCTATTCGGCCGATTATGCCGACCAGTTGATGAAAGCCGGCACGCCGGAAAAACTCAACAACCAACCCATCGGTACCGGCCCGTTCATTTTCAACCGATTCCAGAAGGATGCCTCGATTCGCTACAAGGCCAACGACGACTATTTCGGCGGCAAGCCTGCGGTGGACCCGTTGATCTTCGCCATCACGCCAGATGCCAACGTGCGCCTGCAGAAACTGCGGCGCAATGAATGCCAGATCGCCCTGTCGCCCAAGCCGCTGGATGTGCAGGCCGCCAGGCAGGACCCGACGTTGGACGTGACCCAGACCGACGCCTTCATGACCGCGTTCGTGGCGATCAACAGCCAACATCCTCCGCTGGACAAGCCTGAGGTACGCCAAGCCATCAACCTCGCTTTCGACAAGGCCAGCTACCTCAAGACCGTCTTCGAAGGCACTGCCGAAGCAGCCAACGGCCCCTACCCGCCCAATACCTGGAGCTACGCCAAGAGCTTGCCCGGCTACCCCCACGACCTGGCCAAGGCCCGTGACTTGCTGGCCAAGGCCGGCTTGAAGGAAGGTTTCCAGACGACCCTCTGGACCCGCCCTTCCGGCAGCCTGCTGAACCCCAACCCGAGCCTTGGCGCACAGCTGCTGCAATCGGACCTGGCCCAAATCGGCATCCAGGCCGAGATCCGCGTGATCGAATGGGGCGAGCTGATTCGCCGCGCCAAGGCCGGTGAACACGACCTGCTGTTCATGGGTTGGGCGGGCGACAACGGCGACCCGGATAACTTCCTCACGCCGCAGTTTTCCTGCGCGGCAGTCACGTCCGGCACCAACTTCGCCCGTTACTGCAATCCGGACCTGGACAAACTGATCAGCGCCGGCAAGACCACCGGTGAACAAGGCGTGCGTGCCAAGCTCTACGAACAGGCCCAGGCCCAGATCCAGCAACAGGCCCTGTGGCTGCCCCTGGCCCACCCGACCGCATTCGCCCTCACCCGCAAGGAGGTGCAGGGGTATTCGGTAAGCCCGTTTGGCCGTCAGGATTATTCCAAGGTCAGCCTCAAGCCGTAAGCTGCAAGCTGCAAGCTGCAAGCTCAAGTCAAAAGCAGATCGCACATAGCTCTGACTTGCCGCTTGAAACTTGCAGCTTGCCGCTGCTTCACATCCACCCATACTCCGCCATCGACAACGGTTCCCCATCGCCGACGATAAAGTGGTCAAGTACCCGCACATCGATCAGCTCCAGGGCCTCCTGAAGCCGCTCGGTGAGCATCCGGTCGGCCTGGCTGGGCTCGGCGTTGCCGGAGGGGTGGTTGTGGCACAGAATCAGCGCGGCGGCGTTATGGGCCAGGGCACGCTTGACCACCTGCCGGGGATGCACGCTGGCATTGTCGATGGAGCCGCGAAACAGCGTCTCGAAGCCCAGTACTTGATGCCTGGCGTTGAGAAACAGACAGCCAAACACTTCATGGGGCTCGTGGCGCAGCATCGACTTCAGGTAGTCACGGACGACGCCCGGGCTTTCCAGTGTCGTGCGTTGCCGCGCCCGTTCGGCCAGATGCCGGCGGCTCATCTCCTGGGCCGCCTGCAATTGGGCAAATTTCGCCGGTCCCAGCCCCATCTGGCTGCTGAACGTGACCTGATCGGCCTCGAGCAGCGCACGCAAACTGCCAAATTGAGTCAACAGTTGTCGCGCCAGATCAACCGCGCTTTTGCCGGACACGCCGGTGCGCAGGAAAATCGCCAGCAATTCGGCGTCTGAAAGACTGCCTGCCCCCGACACCAGCAACCGCTCCCGCGGCCGCTCGGCCACGGGCCAATCGCGAATACTCATAGCCTCTCCCTGATTGTGGGCACCGCTGTTCCGTAGCGGTCGCTGTGATATCGTAGCCCATCTTTTTTGCAGGCGATTTGCCCCCCGGCAGGCTGTTGCCAAAGGGTTCGCCCTGCACTGACCACTGAAATCGAAAGGCAGGCCTATGCAGCGGCTGTATCGGAAACGCATCGTTCTGGGCGTCGGCGGCGGCATTGCTGCCTACAAGAGCGCCGAGCTGGTTCGCCGACTCATCGACCAGGGCGCGGAAGTACGGGTCGTGATGACCCGCGGCGGCACTGAGTTCATCACCCCGCTGACCCTGCAGGCCCTCTCCGGCCACCCGGTTCACCTGGACCTGCTCGACCCGGCGGCCGAAGCCGCCATGGGCCATATCGAACTGGCCAAGTGGGCCGACCTGGTGCTGATCGCCCCGGCCACCGCCGACCTGATCGCCCGCCTGGCCCAAGGGATTGCCGATGATCTGCTGACCACCCTGGTGCTCGCCACCGACGCCGTGGTAGCCGTCGCACCGGCGATGAACCAGGCCATGTGGCGCGACCCGGCCACCCAGGCCAACCTGCAATTACTCCAGAGCCGTGACCTGAAAGTCTTCGGCCCGGCCTCCGGCAGCCAGGCCTGCGGCGATGTCGGCATGGGCCGCATGCTCGAAGCCACCGACCTGGCCCAATGCGCCGCCGACTGCTTCCAGCGCCAGGCCCTGACCGGCAAACATGTGCTGATCACCGCCGGCCCGACCCAGGAAAATATCGATCCGGTGCGCTACATCACCAACCACAGCTCCGGGAAAATGGGCTTCGCCCTGGCCGAAGCCGCCGTAGAGGCCGGTGCCCGGGTGACCTTGATCACCGGTCCGGTGCACTTGCCAACGCCGGACCGGGTCACCCGCATCGACGTCGTCAGCGCCCGGGACATGCTTGCGGCCTGCGAAGCAGCCATCCCCTGCGACCTGTTCATCGCTTCGGCGGCGGTAGCGGACTACCGTCCTGAAGTCGTTGCCCCACAAAAATTGAAGAAAGACCCTACGAGCGGCGACGGCCTGCTACTACAAATGGTTCGCAACCCGGACATCCTTGCCAGCATCGCCACCCGTCCCGACCGTCCGTTCAGTGTCGGCTTCGCCGCCGAAACCGAACACCTGCTCGATTACGCCGCCCGCAAGCTCAAGGACAAGAACCTGGACTTGATCGTCGCCAACGACGTCGCCAACCCGAGCATCGGCTTCAACAGCGAAGAAAACGCCTGCAGCGTGATCGACCGCCAGTTGCACGCCACACTTTTCGCCCAGACCAGCAAGAGCAAGATTGCTCGCCAACTGATCACTTTCATCGCCGAACGGCTGAACCAGGTTTAACTGCATGCACGCGCTACAAGCCAAGATCCTCGACCCCCGCATCGGCAACGAATTTCCGCTGCCGCAATACGCCACGCCAGGCTCCGCCGGCCTCGACCTGCGGGCAATGCTCACGCAGGACACGCTTCTGGAGCCGGGCCAGACCCTGCTGATCCCGACCGGGCTGTCGGTATACATCGGCGATCCGGGGCTGGCTGCGCTGATCCTGCCGCGCTCGGGCCTGGGCCATAAGCACGGCATCGTGCTGGGCAACCTGGTGGGCCTGATCGACTCCGATTACCAGGGCGAGCTGATGGTTTCGTGTTGGAACCGCGGCCAGACCGCCTTCAACATCGCCGTCGGCGAGCGCATCGCGCAACTCGTGCTGGTGCCAGTGGTGCAGGCGCATTTCGAACTGGTCACCGAATTCGACGAAAGCCAGCGCGGCGCCGGCGGTTTCGGGCACTCCGGCAGCCACTGATTCAGTGGGGCCAGGCCGGGCGTCCCGCCCGGCTGTATATTAAGCTTCTGTTTCAGGGCGAAAAATGCGCAATGGCTTTCTGCTAGGTTTCCCATCCGGAATCAATGTATTAGGCGACCGAGGCCGGGATAACGCTGTCTCATGGCACTTTCCCACCACGAACTCTCTGTCAAAAACGCCGTCATACCCTTCAGCTTGAGCCTGCCGACGCCCATTGTCGGCCTGTCCCCAGTCACTTTTCCTTGATAGAGCGCCCCGCCCATGAACACCCCAGCCGCAATCGCCCCGATCTTCCCTGACAGCATCTTCCGCGCCTACGACATCCGTGGCGTGGTACCGGAAACCCTCACCGCCGAAACCGCCTACTGGATCGGCCGCGCCATCGGCTCCCAGAGCCTGGCCCAGGGCGAACCGAACGTGTCCGTCGGCCGCGATGGCCGCTTGTCCGGCCCTGAACTGGTCGAGCAGCTGATCAAGGGCGTCGCCGACAGCGGCTGCCACGTCAGCGACGTGGGCCTGGTGCCGACACCGGCGCTGTATTACGCCGCCAACGTATTGGCCGGCAAATCCGGCGTGATGCTCACCGGCAGTCACAACCCATCGAACTACAACGGCTTCAAGATCGTCATTGCCGGCGACACCCTGGCCAACGAGCAAATCCAGGCCCTGCACACCCGCCTCAAGACCAACGACCTGAGCAGCGGCCAGGGCAGCGTGACCAAGGTCGAGATTCTCGGGCGCTACAACGATGAAATCGTCAAGGACGTGAAGCTCGCCCGCCGCCTGAAGGTGGTGGTCGACTGCGGCAACGGCGCGGCTGGCGTGATCGCGCCACAACTGATCGAAGCGCTGAACTGCGAAGTCATCCCGCTGTTCTGCGAGGTGGATGGCAACTTCCCCAACCACCACCCGGACCCGGGCAAGCTGGAAAACCTGCAAGACCTTATTGCCAAGGTCAAGGAAACCAACGCCGACCTGGGCCTGGCCTTCGACGGCGATGGCGACCGCGTGGGCGTGGTCACCAACACCGGCAGCGTCGTGTTCCCGGACCGCCTGTTAATGCTGTTCGCCAAGGACGTGGTGGCGCGCAACCCGGATGCCGAGATCATTTTCGACGTAAAATGCACCCGTCGACTGGTGCCGTTGATCAAGGAATATGGCGGTCGCCCACTGATGTGGAAGACCGGTCACTCGCTGATCAAGAAGAAAATGAAACAAAGCGGCGCCCTGCTGGCCGGCGAAATGAGCGGCCACATCTTCTTCAAGGAGCGCTGGTTCGGTTTCGACGACGGCATTTACAGCGCGGCGCGCCTGCTGGAGATCCTCAGCAAGGAGCCCTCCAGCGCCGAAGAGCTGTTCGCGACCTTCCCCAACGATATTTCTACGCCAGAAATCAATATCCATGTGACCGAAGAGAGCAAATTCAGCATCATTGACGCACTGCACGACGCGCAATGGGGCGAAGGCGCCGAACTGACCACCATCGACGGTGTGCGGGTCGACTATCCCCAGGGCTGGGGCCTGGTGCGCGCGTCCAACACCACGCCGGTGCTGGTCCTGCGCTTCGAGGCCGACAACGAAGCCGAACTGCAGCGCATCAAGGATGTGTTCCACAGCCAACTCAAACGTGTTGCACCTGATCTTCAACTACCGTTCTGATTTTTGAAGTACCACCGGAGCCCTGAATGACCCTCGAACGCGAAGCCGCCGCCAATACCGCCAAGGTCCTGTCCGAAGCGTTGCCTTACATCCGACGCTACGTCGGCAAGACCCTGGTGATCAAATACGGCGGCAACGCGATGGAAAGCGAGGAGCTGAAAACCGGCTTCGCCCGCGACATCGTGCTGATGAAGGCCGTGGGCATCAACCCGGTGGTGGTGCACGGTGGCGGCCCGCAGATCGGTGACCTGCTCAAGCGCCTGGCGATCGAAAGCCATTTCATCGATGGCATGCGCGTTACCGACGCGCAGACCATGGATGTGGTGGAAATGGTCCTGGGCGGTCAGGTCAACAAGGACATCGTCAACCTGATCAACCGCCATGGCGGCAGCGCCATCGGCCTGACCGGCAAGGACGCCGAGTTGATCCGGGCGAAAAAACTCACCGTCACCCGCCAGACCCCGGAGATGACCCAGCCGGAAATCATCGACATCGGCCAGGTGGGCGAAGTGGTCGGCATCAACACCGACCTGCTGAACCTGCTGGTCAAGGGCGACTTCATCCCGGTGATCGCGCCCATCGGCGTAGGTGCCAATGGCGAGTCGTACAACATCAACGCCGACCTGGTGGCCGGCAAGGTTGCTGAAGCACTGAAAGCTGAAAAGCTGATGCTGCTGACCAATATCGCCGGCCTGATGGACAAGTCGGGCAAGGTCCTGACCGGGCTGTCGACCCAACAGGTCGACGACCTCATCGCCGACGGCACCATCTACGGCGGCATGCTGCCGAAGATCCGTTGCGCGCTGGAAGCGGTTCAGGGTGGCGTCGGCAGCTCGCTGATCATTGATGGGCGGGTACCGAATGCAATCCTGCTGGAGATCTTCACCGATACCGGCGTGGGCACGTTGATCAGTAATCGCAAGCGCGCTTGAACGACACCTAAAAAAGACCCCGCTCAGCCTGGCTGAGCGGGGTCTTTTTTTGTACGACACTCTGAAAAAAACCCAATGTGGGAGCGAGCCTGCTCGCGATGACGGATTGAGCCTCAACACTGAGGTTGATTGATCCGCCGCTATCGCGAGCAGGCTCGCTCCCACAGGACGCTCTGCAAACTAATCAGACGCCGAACTGCGCCCGATAAGCCTCGACTGCCGGCAAATGCTGCTTGAGCTGCGGATCGTCGGCCAGAAATTCCAGCACCTGGTTCAGCGACACAATGCTGATCACCGGAATGCCGAAGTCGCGCTCCACTTCCTGGATCGCCGACAGCTCACCGTTGCCGCGCTCCTGGCGGTTCAGGGCGATCAGCACGCCGGCGGCCTTGGCGCCGTCCTGGGAAGCGATGATCTGCATCACTTCGCGGATGGCGGTGCCGGCAGTGATCACGTCGTCGATGATCAACACTTCGCCCGTCAGCGGGGCACCGACCAGGCTGCCGCCTTCACCGTGGGCCTTGGCTTCCTTGCGGTTGAAGCACCAGGGCAGGTCGCGGCCGTGGTGTTCGGCCAGGGCGACGGCCGTGGTGGCCGCCAGCGGGATACCTTTGTAGGCCGGGCCGAACAGCACGTCGAACGGGATGCCGCTCTCGACGATGGCCGCCGCATAGAAACGACCCAACTGCGCCAGGGCGGAACCGCTGTTGAACAGGCCGGCATTGAAGAAGTACGGGCTGGTGCGTCCGGACTTGAGGGTGAACTCACCGAAGCGCAAAACGCCGCGATCGATGGCAAAACGAATGAAATCGCGCTGATACGCCTGCATGAAAAAAAGCCTCAAATACCGCGGATTTAGCTAAATAGGTACACGCCGTGTATCATACACGCACGTGATTTTTGGGGCCATTTATGCGGATCATCAGTGTGAACGTCAATGGTATTCAGGCTGCAGTGGAGCGTGGTTTGCTCAGTTGGCTGCAAGCACAGAATGCCGACGTCATCTGCCTGCAGGACACCCGTGCCTCCGCCTTTGAACTGGACGATGCAGCCTTCCAACTGGATGGTTACTTCCTTTATGCCTGCGATGCCGAAGTCCCCACCCAGGGTGGCGTGGCTTTGTACTCGCGGCTGCAACCGAAGGCTGTCATCAACGGTCTCGGTTTCGAGACGGCGGACCGCTACGGGCGCTACCTGCAAGCCGATTTCGACAAGGTCAGCATCGCGACCTTGCTGCTCCCTTCGGGGCAGAACGGCGATGAAGATTTGAATCAGAAATTCAAGTTGATGGACGACTTCGCCCGTTACCTTGATAAACAGCGACGCAAGCGTCGCGAGTACATTTATTGTGGCTCGCTGTACGTGGCGCAACAGAAGCTGGATATCAAGAACTGGCGCGACAGCCAACAATCCCCGGGTTTCCTGGCGCCGGAACGGGCCTGGATGGACGAGATCATTGGCAACATGGGTTATGTCGACGCCCTGCGCGAAGTCAGCCGTGAAGGCGACCAGTACAGCTGGTGGCCGGACAACGAGCAGGCCGAGATGCTCAACCTCGGCTGGCGTTTCGACTACCAGTTGCTGACACCCGGCCTGCGCCGCTTCGTACGTAGCGCTCGCTTGCCACGTCAGCCGCGGTTCTCGCAGCATGCGCCGCTGATCGTGGATTACGACTGGACGCTGACGATCTGAGTGCCGCTTTCCAGTGGCTTCAGTCAGGCCCTGGTAGTTGAGCGGCTAAAGAGAAATGCCCGTATCGCAAGATACGGGCATTTTTTTGGCAGATGTTATTCGGGCCTCAGCCCGCAGCAAAAAACGGCAGCGCCAGGTACAGCTTGATCACGATGACATTAATGATGTCGATGAAAAATGCTCCTACCATCGGCACCACCAGAAAGGCGATCTGCGAAGCGCCATAACGCTGGGTCACCGCTTGCATGTTAGCGATGGCCGTCGGCGTGGCCCCCAGGCCAAAACCGCAGTGCCCCGCCGCCAATACCGCCGCATCGTAGTTACGCCCCATCATCCTGAACGTCACGAAAATCGCGAACAACGCCATGACCAGCGCCTGCGCGGCGAGGATGATGAAGATCGGCAACGCCAACGCTGCCAGGTCCCAGAGCTTGAGCGACATCAGCGCGATCGCCAGGAACAGCGACAAGCTGACATTTCCCAGCACGGAGACCTCCCGCTCAAACACCTGATACACGCCAAGCGCCGAAAGTCCGTTGCGCAGCACGACACCGACGAACAAGACACAGACGAAGGTCGGCAACTCGAATGCGGTGTCGTGAAGCCAGCCATTGAGCAGCGTGCCTGCCAGCAGGCTGACCGCGATCAGGGCCAGGGTCTCGATGAACGAAAACGGGGTGATCGAGCGCTCTTTGTTCGGTTGCTCAAAGCCCTTCGGCAGCCGTGGCTTCTCAGGCTCAGGGCCGGGTTTCGGGACACGCTTGATCAGCACGCGAGCGACCGGCCCACCAATCAGGCCACCCAATACCAGGCCGAACGTTGCCGAGGCCATCGCCAGCTCCGAGGCAGAGGCCAGCCCGAACTTCTCACTGAACAGCGTTCCCCAGGCTGCACCGGTCCCGTGCCCGCCCGCCAGGGTGATCGACCCTGTCAGCAAGCCCATCAGTGGGTCGAGCCCCAACATACTGGCAAGCCCGATGCCCAATGCGTTCTGGACCACAAGGAGTCCGGTCACCGCCAACAGGAAGATCCCCACGACACGCCCGCCCTTTCTCAGGCTGGCGAAGTCTGCGCTCAAACCGATGGTGGCGAAGAAAGCCAACATCAGAGGCGTCTGCAATGAAGTATCGAATCGTACTTCAATATCAAGGAACCGCAGTATCAAGAGCACCAGGGCAACTACGAGACCGCCCGCGACAGGCTCGGGAATATTATAGGCACGCAAAAAACCGACACGCGCGACGAGTCCGCGGCCCAGCAAAAGTACTAGAGAGGCGGCGACCAGCGTTCCATAGAAATCGAGTTGAACCATTGAGTTTATTCTTGGGCTGGATATTCAGAGACAACCTGTTTACCTGGGCTCGCCTCATGAATAGGTTAATGGTCTTAACGCGGGTAGCGTTGGGAATCCGAGGGCCTTCAATGGCCTGGATATGTCGAGAGATTTCTTGGTGAACAAGACTGCGGGAAACCTTAGCAATCGATAAAGGTTGTTGCCAAGGACATAAGTTGGGTTAGGGGCTTTTAGTTGTGACTGGAAATGTAAGATAGTTTAATAAGCCAGCCGACTTACATGTATGGACGCCATTTACAAGTCAGATAAATCTGATTTGGTTGGCGCACATATCTGTTTCTGCGGTAACTTTTGGACGAACCGAAATGCCGCCCAGACAAAAGTAACTAAAAGCGCAGGAGTAGGAGCATTTGCAGATCTATTGCTATCGCGAGCAGGCTCGCTCCCACATCCGGTCTTCAGTGGATACAAAAATTCATGCGCACCCCAAAAACCACTGTGGGAGCGGGCTTGCTCGCGAAAGCGGTGTGTCAGTCAACGTTGAGCAGAATGACACGACGCCTCCGCGAGCAAGCTCGCTCCCACAGGTTCGTTACTTGACCAGCCGCCAGGTAAACGGATAACGATACGGCTGCCCCTCATTGGCTTTCACACCACCGATGATCGTCAGCACCAGCGCGCCGATGGCTACCAGACCGAACAGAAAGAAGCCAATCACCACGACCATCAGCAACAGACTGATCGCCGAGGCAATCGCCACGGTGATCTGGAAGTTCAGCGCCTCCTTGCCCTGGGCATCGACGAACGGGTCGGAGTCGCGCTTGAGTTGCCAGAGCACCAGCGGCCCGATCAACGTACCGAACGGAATCCAGATCCCCAACAAGGCGGACAGGTGACAAAACATTGCCCATTGGCGCGCCTCTTTGCTCGGCTGGGGCAGCAGGACTGGCTCATCACTCATGTCGCTCTCCTTGTCTGAAACGTGCATCGATCAGTCGGCCAGCGCGGCCTTTTGCAGTTCGAAGATCTGGCTCATGCCGTGCTTCGCCAATTCCAGCATAGCGTTCAATTCTTCCGGCTGGAACGGCGCGCCTTCGGCAGTCCCCTGGACCTCGATGAAGCCGCCGGCACTGGTCATGACCACGTTAAGGTCGGTCTCGGCCGCCGAGTCTTCCAGGTAGTCCAGGTCCAGGACCGGCTCACCCTGGTACATGCCCACGGACACCGCGGCGATCATCTGCTTGAGCGGGTCGCCGCCCTTGAGGCTGCCACGCTTCTTGATCACTTTCAAGGCATCGACCAGCGCGACCATGGCACCGGTAATGGACGCCGTGCGAGTGCCGCCGTCAGCCTGGATCACGTCGCAATCGACATACAGGGTCACGTCCCCCAGTTTGGACATGTCCAGGGCTGCGCGCAGCGAACGGCCGATCAGGCGCTGGATTTCCAGGGTGCGCCCGCCTTGCTTGCCACGGCTGGCCTCGCGCTGGTTCCGCTCACCGGTGGCGCGCGGCAGCATGCCGTACTCGGCGGTCAGCCAACCCTGGCCCTGGCCCTTGAGGAACCGCGGCACGCCGTTTTCGACGCTGACGGTGCAGATCACCTTGGTATCACCGAACTCGACCAGTACAGACCCCTCGGCGTGTTTGGTGTAGTTGCGGGTAATGCGGATCGAGCGGAGCTGATCGGCAGCGCGACCACTTGGACGTTTCATAGGGAACACCTGTACAGGGGACGGAAAACTGCCGGCATTATAAAGCCGTGTGCTGTTATAGGGCAGTCTAAACGTAGCGCAGTTCCAAAAAGCGCGGGCCCGCGCAGCCCCTCAAAGGCCCGGCCGACGGGCTGCAGCGCTTTGTCATTGGCGCGGTTTGGGGGCATGCGCCTCACTGCGCTACAATCCTGCGCCTTTGCAGCCCTCGGGCTTCAATCCACAGTTTCCAGGCGTCACGATCTCATGTCGTGCCGGCCTGCATTGCGAGGAACCTCCATGGTGCACAGCATGACCGCCTTCGCCCGCGTCGAAAAAGCCGGGGCCCAAGGCACGCTGAGCTGGGAACTGCGCTCGGTCAACAGCCGCTACCTGGAACCGCACCTGCGTTTGCCTGAATCCTTCCGCGACCTGGAAGGCGGCGTGCGCGAAGCCCTGCGCCAGGGCGTGTCCCGGGGCAAACTGGAATGCACCCTGCGCTTTACCGAGGAAAGCACCGGCAAAACGCTGCAAGTCGACCGCGAGCGCGCCGCGCAACTGGTTGCAGCCGCCGAAACCGTCGCCAGCCTGATCCAGAACCCTGCGGCCCTGAACCCGCTGGAAGTGCTGGCCTGGCCCGGCGTGCTGGTGGGCGACGCCAGCGATCCGCAAGCGCTGAACGCCGAGGCGCTGGCGCTGTTCAACCAGGGCCTGAAAGAACTCAAGGCGGGTCGCGAGCGCGAAGGCGCGGAGCTGGCCCGGCTGATCAACGAGCGCCTGACCGCCATAGAGGCCGACGTCACCACCCTGCGCGAGCTGGTCCCGCAGATGCTCGCCACCCAGCGCCAGAAAGTCCTCGACCGCTTCGCCGACATGAAGGCCGAGCTGGACCCGCAACGCCTGGAGCAGGAAATGGTCATGCTCGCCCAGAAAAGCGACGTGGCCGAAGAACTGGACCGCCTGAGCACCCACATCATCGAAGTTCGCCGGGTGCTCAAGTCCGGTGGCGCGGCCGGGCGCCGCCTGGACTTCCTGATGCAGGAACTCAACCGCGAAGCCAACACATTGGGCTCCAAGGCCTTCGACCCGCGCAGCACCCAGGCTGCGGTCAACCTCAAGGTGTTGATCGAGCAGATGCGCGAACAAGTACAGAACATTGAGTAAGGCTAACCCGACATGACCCACAGCACCGGCACCCTCTACATCATTTCCGCGCCCTCGGGCGCCGGCAAGACCAGCCTGGTCAAGGCCCTGATCGACGCCGAGCCGGACATCCGCGTCTCGGTGTCCCACACCACCCGCGCCATGCGCCCGGGCGAAATGAACGGCGTGAACTATCACTTCGTCGACCGCGAAGAATTCGTGAAGATGGCCGAACACGGTGATTTCCTCGAGCGCGCCGAAGTCTTCGGCAACCTCTATGGCACCTCGCAAAGTTACCTGCAGCAGACCCTGGATGAAGGCCACGACCTGATCCTGGAAATCGACTGGCAAGGCGCCGAGCAGGTGCGCAAACTGATGCCTCAGGCGCGTTCGATCTTCATCCTGCCGCCGAGCCAGCAGGCATTGCGCCAGCGCCTGACCAACCGCGGCCAGGACAGCGACGAGATCATTGAAGGTCGGATGCGTGAAGCGGTCAGCGAAATGAGCCACTACGTTGACTACGACTACCTGATCATCAACGACGATTTCGCCCACGCACTGGACGATCTGAAAGCGATTTTCCGCGCCAGCCAGCTGCAGCAGAAACGCCAGCAGCAACGTTTCGGTAAATTATTGGCCGAACTGCTGGGCTGAACAGCCCTTCCCAAAACCGCTGCGAGGGCTTTACATTGGTACTCGCAGCGCGTCGAGGAGTTTGGTCAAAAAATCAGCGCTTCCCTAAACGCTGGTGTTTTTTTAAACTGTCGAGTCCGCTCGCCCAACCGGGCAGCGCGCATATTGCATTCGCTCCGAGGAATACCATGGCCCGCGTAACCGTTGAAGACTGCCTAGAACACGTGGAAAACCGCTTTGAGCTGGTCATGCTCTCTACCAAGCGTGCCCGTCAACTGGCCACCGGCGGCAAAGAGCCATTGGTCCAGTGGGAAAACGACAAGCCTACCGTGGTAGCGCTGCGTGAAATCGCTGAAGGCCTGATGAGCTACGAGTTCATCGCCAACGCTGAAATCGTCGAAGACGAACCGCTGTTCGCAGCGTTCGAGGACGAGTCCAACGAGGCGGTCTAAGCCTATGCCTGGTCGACGTAGCACGGCGCGGGGTCACAGCAGACGGCAGGAGTCATCATCATGCCGAGCATAGACGCCCTCGCCGATCGCTTATCGGCCTACCTCGG
Organism: Pseudomonas fluorescens; assembly: GCF_018614775.1. Taxonomy (GTDB): domain Bacteria; phylum Pseudomonadota; class Gammaproteobacteria; order Pseudomonadales; family Pseudomonadaceae; genus Aquipseudomonas; species Aquipseudomonas fluorescens_BY. The sequence continues at coordinate 83,944 of NZ_JAGGOF010000010.1, read as the reverse complement.
CACGGACCAGGTCAACCTGGTCCGCCGAGCCTATTTCTACGCCGAACAAGCCCACGACGGCCAGCGCCGCCGCAGCGGCGAGGCGTACGTCACGCACCCGCTTGCGGTGGCGAATATTCTTGCCGACATGCACATGGACCATCAGAGCCTGATGGCCGCCATGCTCCATGACGTGATCGAAGACACCGGCATTGCCAAGGAAGCGCTGCAAGCGCAATTCGGCGAAACCGTGGCCGAACTGGTCGACGGGGTCAGCAAACTGACCCAGATGAACTTCGAGACCAAGGCCGAAGCCCAGGCCGAAAACTTCCAGAAAATGGCCATGGCCATGGCGCGCGACATTCGCGTGATCCTGGTCAAGCTCGCTGACCGCCTGCACAACATGCGCACCCTTGAAGTGCTGTCCGGCGAAAAACGCCGGCGCATCGCCAAGGAAACCCTGGAAATCTACGCGCCCATCGCCAATCGCCTGGGCATGCACGCCATCCGCATCGAGTTCGAAGACTTAGGCTTCAAGGCCATGCACCCGATGCGTTCGGCGCGGATCAACCAGGCCGTCAAGCGCGCCCGGGGCAACCGCAAGGAAATCGTCAACAAGATCGAAGAGTCGCTGAGCCACTGCCTGGCCATCGACGGCATCGAAGGCGAAGTCAGCGGCCGGCAGAAACACCTCTACGGCATCTACAAGAAAATGCGCGGCAAACGCCGGGCCTTCAACGAGATCATGGACGTCTATGCGTTCCGGATCATCGTCGACAAGGTCGATACCTGCTACCGCGTATTGGGCGCTGTACATAATTTGTACAAGCCGTTGCCGGGGCGCTTCAAGGACTACATCGCAATCCCCAAGGCCAACGGCTACCAGTCGCTGCACACCACCCTGTTCGGCATGCACGGCGTACCGATCGAGATCCAGATCCGCACCCGCGAAATGGAAGAAATGGCCAACAACGGCATCGCTGCCCATTGGCTCTACAAATCCAGCGGTGACGAGCAACCCAAGAGCACCCACGCCCGGGCCCGACAATGGGTCAAGGGTGTGCTGGAAATGCAGCAACGGGCCGGCAACTCCCTGGAATTCATCGAAAGCGTCAAGATCGACCTGTTTCCGGACGAGGTCTACGTCTTCACGCCCAAGGGTCGGATCATGGAGCTGCCCAAGGGCTCCACGGCCGTGGACTTTGCCTACGCGGTGCACACCGACGTCGGCAACAGCTGCATCGCCTGCCGGATCAACCGTCGTCTCGCACCGTTGTCCGAACCGCTGCAAAGCGGCTCCACGGTGGAAATCGTCAGCGCCCCCGGCGCCCGGCCGAACCCGGCGTGGCTCAACTTCGTCGTTACCGGCAAGGCACGCACGCACATCCGCCACGCCTTGAAACTGCAACGCCGCTCCGAGTCCATCAACCTCGGCGAACGGCTGCTGAACAAGGTGCTGAACGGTTTCGACAGCTCGCTCGACAAGATCCCGACCGAACGCGTGCAGGTGATGCTCCACGAGTATCGCCTCGAACTGATCGAAGACCTGCTCGAAGACATCGGCCTGGGCAATCGCATGGCCTATGTCGTCGCCCGCCGCCTGCTGGGCGAAGGCGAACAGCTGCCAAGCCCCGAAGGCCCGCTGGCGATTCGCGGCACCGAAGGCCTGGTGCTCAGCTACGCCAAATGCTGCACGCCGATCCCGGGCGACCCGATTGTCGGTCACCTGTCCGCCGGCAAGGGGATGGTGGTGCACCTGGACAACTGCCGCAACATCAGTGAAATCCGTCATAACCCGGAAAAATGCATCCAGCTTTCCTGGGCCAAGGATGTCACCGGCGAATTCAACGTCGAGCTGCGGGTCGAACTGGAGCACCAGCGCGGCCTGATCGCCTTGCTGGCCAGCAGCGTCAATGCCGCCGACGGCAACATCGAAAAAATCAGCATGGACGAACGCGACGGCCGCATCAGCGTCGTCCAGCTGGTGGTCAGCGTGCACGACCGCGTGCACCTGGCCCGCGTGATCAAGAAACTGCGCGCCCTGACCGGGGTCATCCGTATCACCCGGATGCGCGCGTAGCCTGTTCATTACAAGGAGTCATTCATGACCAAGACCGTTATCACCAGCGACAAGGCCCCGGCCGCCATCGGCACCTACTCCCAGGCAATCAAGGCCGGCAACACCGTGTACATGTCAGGCCAGATCCCCCTGGACCCGAAAACCATGGAACTGGTCGAAGGCTTCGAAGCCCAGACCGTGCAGGTCTTTGAAAACCTCAAGGCCGTGGCTGAAGCCGCCGGCGGTTCGTTCAAGGACATCGTCAAGCTGAACATCTTCCTCACTGACCTGAGCCACTTCGCCAAGGTCAACGAGATCATGGGCAAGTACTTCGACCAGCCTTACCCTGCCCGCGCCGCCATCGGCGTGGCCGCCCTGCCGAAGGGCGCCCAGGTCGAGATGGACGCCATCCTGGTCATCGAGTAATAAGGCCGGCGCAGCCACCGCGCTGCGCCGTTTTCGTCTTGAAAGGATTCCACCATGCGCAACGCGCTTGCTCTTTCGCTGGTCGCCCTGCTCCTGGGTGGCTGTGCCAGCGACCCCGCCGACCGTGACATCAGCGGCACCTGGATCAACCAGGCCGCCATCGACGCTGCCGCCAAGGGTGGCGCACTTCGCGAGGCATTGCAGGGCTATGGCCCGAACCTGGAATGGGACATCAACACCCGGGCTGGCCAGGCACGCTACACCAACGGCTTTGAAAACGTCGAAGGCAAGTTGCTGGGCGAAGAAGATGGCACCTGGAAAGTCGATTTCTACGGCAGTGCCGCCAGCGAGCTGAAACGCGACGGCGACCGGCTGAGCCAGGCCGCCAACGAGAACGAGCCGCAGCAAGTGTTCGACCGCGCGTCCATCCAGGTCCCGGAAGGCGCCCCCATCGGCGCCAGCTTCGAGCGAGCGCTGTATGCCGCCTACCTCGGTGGCACCTGGCACATCGTCAACGGCCCCGGCCAAGGCGCGGCGGTGCAGTTCCAGCCGAACGGCCAGGTCAGCGGCCTGCCGGGCGCCGATCGCTACGCCCTGTGCCTGGCCGGCGATTGCGCCTCCATGAGCGGCGGCAACGACAACATCTGGCTGCAACAGAACGGCCAGGGCAACACCTGGATCTTCGCCCGCGACGGCAAGAAGCTGGAGATCTTCCAGACCATCAACGCCGCGCTGGCGGATGAAATGCCCTCGTTCACGCCGGGGACGCGGCAGTGGGTGCTGGAAAAGCAGTAACCCAAACAGAAATCCCAGTGTGGGAGCGGGCTTGCTCGCGAAAGCGTCCTTCCAGCCAACGAAGATGTTGGATGCCGGGTCCCCTTCGCGAGCAAGCCCGCTCCCACAAGTGCATCCGGGTATCTGAAAATCAGCAGCGCCCTTCCAGAATCGCCGCATACCCCTCGCGAAAACTCGGATACCGCGGCGTCCAGCCCAGCGCCTTCGCCCGGGCGTTGCTGCAGCGTTTGCTGCCAGCGCGGCGCACACTGGCGTCTTCGGCCCATTGGGTCACCCCCATGTGCTCGCGCAACCAGCCCACCACTTCGGCCAGCGGCGCGGGCGCGTCATCGACGCCGATGTAACAGTCGTCCAGCGCCTTGCCCTGGCGATCCGCCTCCAGCAGAAACGCCAGCAACCCCGCCGCATCGTCGGCGTGGATGCGATTGGCATACAACGGCGGGTCGATCACCACGCGATAGCCTTGGCGCACCTGGCTCAGCAGCCACTCACGACCCGGCCCATAGATGCCCGTAAGACGCACGCGGCTCGCCGGGATGCCGCTGCCCAGCGCCACTTGCTCGGCTTCGAGCATCAGCCGGCCGGAGTAACCGCCGGCCTCGGTGACGGAGGTTTCATCGACCCACTCGCCCTGCTGCTGCCCATAGACGCTGCTGCTGGAGACAAAAAGCAGGCGCTTGGGCCGCTGGCCGTGCTGCTTCAACCAGCCCAGCACATGCTGCAGCCCGTCGACGTAAGCCGCACGATAACCGGCCTCGTCATGCTCGGTGGCGGCGACGCTGTAGACCAGGTAATCCAGCGGGCCGGTGGGCCAATCGGCCGGGCATCGCTCGCTGAACAAATCACCGGCTACGCCCATCACCCCTGCGGGCAGGCGCGCAACCGTGCGCCGCAGACCGTGGACCTGCCAATTCCCAGCCACAAGCTGGCGAGCCAGGCGACCGCCGATATCACCGCAGCCGGCGATCAAAACAGAAGAAGCGGACATCAATATCTCCTCTGGTAAAGCCGCAGACTAGCCCTCGGAGGGGATGAGCGGCCAGCGAAGTGAGAAAAAAGTTACAGTATTACTTTTGTTAACAAGAATTACTTGCAATAATGTACGCCACTTTTGTTCTCGGCCCCCACGAGGCCTGGAAGAACATCAACCGTCTTTTCCTCTCAGGTCCGGCCAGCATGAAACACTTTCTATCCTCCGCTTCGCCAACCCACCGACCTCGCGCCTGGAGCGCCATGGCAGCCCTGCTGCTCAGTCTGTTGCTGGCGCCGGCCGCCGCCTTCGCCGATGCCCAGGCGCCGGCCAATCCGCCGACGGCCACCCAGGCTCCAGCCGCGGCCACCGCCCCCGATGCAACGCCAGTGGCCGCTGAACCGGTCCAGGTCGATGCGCCGCAAGTGCTCGAAGCCGACAATTCCCTGGGCATGGCCCACGACCTGTCGCCCTGGGGCATGTACAAGAACGCCGACATCATCGTCAAGATCGTGATGATCGGCCTGGCCATCGCCTCGATCATCACCTGGACCATCTGGATTGCCAAAGGCTTCGAGCTGCTGGGCGCCAAGCGCCGCCTGCGGGGTGAAATCGCCGCCCTGAAAAAGGCCACCACCCTCAGAGAAGCCAGCGCCACCGCCGCTAAAGAAGGCACCCTCGCCAACCTGCTGGTACACGACGCGCTGGAAGAAATGCGCCTGTCGGCCAACAGCCGCGAGAAAGAAGGCATCAAGGAACGGGTCAGCTTCCGCCTGGAGCGCCTGGTCGCCGCCTGCGGTCGCAACATGAGCAGCGGCACCGGCGTGCTCGCCACCATCGGTTCCACCGCGCCGTTCGTAGGTCTGTTCGGTACCGTATGGGGCATCATGAACAGCTTCATCGGCATCGCCAAGACCCAGACCACCAACCTCGCCGTCGTCGCGCCCGGCATTGCCGAAGCCCTGCTGGCGACCGCGCTGGGCCTGGTCGCGGCGATCCCGGCCGTGGTCATCTACAACGTCTTCGCCCGCTCGATTGCCGGCTACAAGGCCCAGGTCTCCGACGCTTCGGCCGAAGTCCTGCTGCTGGTCAGCCGTGACCTCGACCACCTGCCGCCCGAGCGTGGTTCGCAGCCGCACATGGTGAAAGTGGGGTAAACGACCATGGGCCTGCATTTGAAAGAAGGCGCAGACGACGATCTGGCCGAGAATCACGAAATCAACGTCACGCCGTTCATCGACGTGATGCTGGTGCTGTTGATCATCTTCATGGTCGCCGCCCCGCTCGCCACCGTGGACATCAAGGTCGATCTGCCGGCGTCCACGGCCAAGCCATCACCGCGCCCGGAAAAACCGGTGTTCCTCAGCGTCAAGGCCGACCAGCGCCTGTTCCTCGGCGAAGACGAGGTCAAGACCGAGAACCTCGGTGCGACCCTCGATGCCAAGACCCGGGGCAAGAAGGACACGACGATTTTCTTCCAGGCCGATAAAGGCGTCGACTATGGCGACCTGATGAACGTGATGGACGCCCTGCGTGGCGCCGGCTATTTGAAGGTCGGCCTGGTCGGACTCGAGACGGCGCCGAAAAAATGATCACAACGCGCCAAAAGCTGACGCGTTACAGCGGTAGCCTGGCCGTGGTGCTGGGCGTGCATGCGCTCGCCATCGCGCTGACGCTGAACTGGACGTCCCGCCCGCCCATCGAATTGCCCCCCCAGGCGATGATGGTCGAGCTGGCACCGCTGCCCGCACCGCCACCGCCAGCTCCACCGAAAGTCGTCACGCCACCGAAACCGCCAGAGCCGATCGAAGAGCTGCCGCTGCCCAAGCTCGCCGAAGCGCCGAAGGCCGAGATTGCCGTGCCCAAGCCGGTCAAGCCCAAGCCCAAGCCGCAACCGCCCAAACCCAAGCCGGTGGAGGAGAAGAAGCCGGAGCCGCCGAAGGAACAACCGTCGGAGCAGAAGCCGAGCGATACCCCGCCAACGCCTGCGCCAACCGAGAAATCCGCGCAACCGGCCCCTGGGCCTTCGCCTGCGCAGGCGGCCGTCAAAGCCAGTTGGCAGAACACGCTGCTGTCTCACTTGGGCAAGTACAAGACGTACCCGCCCCGGGCCCTGCAGATGAACAAGGAAGGCACCAGCCGCCTGCGCTTCGTGGTGGATGCCAATGGCAACGTATTGTCCTACGAACTGGTGGGCAGCGCAGGCACCGACTCCCTGGACCGGGCGACCCTGGAAATGATCCGCCGCGCCCAACCGCTGCCCAAGCCACCGCCGGAGTTGCTGACCAACGGCACCATCGAACTGACGGCACCGTTTGTGTACTCGATCGACAAGCGCCGACGCTGAGTCCTCCTCCGTGGATCGTTCCCACGCTCTGCGTGGGAATGCCTCAAGGGACGCTCCGCGTTCCAACCCTGGCGCGCCGCAAGCAGGTGTGACGCAGAGCGTCACGGGCTGCGTTCCCACGCAGGAGCGTGGGAACGATCAACATATCCGGCAATGACCCAACAGACATTACCCAGTGTCGCACCGCGCCCTCAGTCTGATAACGTGCGTCTATCGATTGCAGCCGGTATGCTTGGCTCGCAACTTCACGGACGCTCGCCATGACCCTCACAGAATTACGCTACATCGTCACCCTCGCCCAAGAGCAGCACTTCGGCCACGCGGCTGAACGTTGCCACGTCAGCCAGCCGACGCTGTCGGTGGGCGTGAAAAAGCTCGAAGACGAACTCGGTGTGCTGATTTTCGAGCGCAGCAAGAGCGCCGTGCGCCTGACGCCGGTGGGCGAAGGCATTGTTGCCCAGGCGCAAAAAGTGCTGGAACAGGCCCAGGGCATCCGCGAACTGGCCCAGGCTGGCAAGAACCAGCTCACCGCCCCGCTGAAGGTCGGCGCAATCTACACCGTCGGCCCCTACCTGTTCCCGCACCTGATTCCGCAACTGCACCGGGTCGCCCCGCAGATGCCGTTGTACATCGAAGAAAACTTCACCCATGTGCTGCGCGACAAACTGCGCAACGGCGAACTGGACGCGATCATCATCGCCCTGCCGTTCAACGAACCCGACGTCCTGACCCTGCAACTCTACGACGAGCCGTTCTACGTCCTGATGCCGGCCCAGCACCCCTGGACCCAGAAAAAGTCCATCGACGCCGGCCTGCTCAACGACAAGAGCCTGCTGCTGCTCGGCGAGGGTCACTGCTTCCGCGACCAGGTGCTCGAAGCCTGCCCGACCCTGACCAAGGGCAGCGAAGGCGCCAAGCACACCACGGTGGAATCCAGCTCCCTGGAAACCATCCGCCACATGGTCGCTTCCGGCCTGGGCATCTCGATCCTGCCGCTGTCGGCGGTGGACAGCCATCACTATGCCCCAGGCGTGATCGAAGTCCGTCCGCTCTCGGCGCCCGTGCCGTTCCGCACCGTTGCCATCGCCTGGCGCGCCAGTTTCCCGCGGCCCAAGGCCATCGAGATCCTCGCTGACTCGATCCGCTTGTGTTCCGTGGCCAAGCCGCCCGCTGCCAAGTAAGTCGGTGCCATGACTGAGCTGTCGAACGTACCGGTCACGGCACTCAAGGGTGTCGGTGAAGCGATGGCCGAAAAACTGGCCAAGGTCGGCCTGGAAAACCTCCAGGACGTACTGTTTCACCTGCCGCTGCGTTACCAGGACCGCACCCGCGTGGTGCCCATCGGTCATTTGCGCCCGGGCCAGGACGCGGTGGTCGAAGGCACCGTCAGCGGCGCCGACGTGGTCATGGGCCGGCGTCGCAGCCTCGTCGTGCGAATGCAAGACGGCACCGGCGGGCTCAGCCTGCGCTTCTACCATTTCAGCAATGCGCAGAAAGAAGGCCTCAAGCGCGGCACGCGGATTCGCTGTTACGGCGAAGCGCGGCCCGGTGCATCGGGGCTGGAAATCTACCACCCCGAGTACCGCGCCATTACCGGCGACGAACCGCCACCGGTGGATGAAACCCTGACCCCGGTCTATCCGCTCACCGAAGGCCTGACCCAACAGCGCCTGCGCCAATTGTGCATGCAGACCCTGACCCTGCTCGGCCCCAGCAGCCTGCCCGACTGGCTGCCCACCGAACTGGCCCGGGACTACCAACTGGCGCCGCTGGCCGACGCGATCCGCTACCTGCACAACCCGCCGGCCGATGCCGATGTCGACGAACTCGCCCTGGGTCATCATTGGGCCCAGCATCGCCTGGCCTTCGAAGAACTGCTGACCCATCAACTGTCCCAGCAGCGCCTGCGCGAAAGCCTGCGTTCGTTGCGCGCACCGGCCATGCCCAAGGCCACCGTGCTGCCGCCCAAATACCTGCGCAACCTGGGCTTCAACCCCACCGGTGCCCAGCAACGGGTCGGTAACGAAATCGCCTACGACCTGAGCCAGCCCGAACCCATGCTGCGGCTGATCCAGGGTGACGTCGGCGCCGGCAAGACCGTGGTCGCCGCCCTCGCTGCGCTCCAGGCCCTGGAGGCCGGTTACCAGGTGGCGCTGATGGCGCCCACCGAGATTCTCGCCGAGCAACATTTCATCACCTTCCAACGCTGGCTCGAACCGCTGGGCATCGAAGTCGCCTGGCTGGCCGGCAAGCTCAAGGGCAAGAACCGCGCCGCCGCCCTGGCGCAGATCGCCGAGGGTGCGCCGATGGTGGTTGGCACCCACGCGCTGTTCCAGAACGAAGTGCAGTTCAAGAACCTGGCCCTGGTGATCATCGACGAACAGCACCGCTTCGGCGTGCAACAGCGCCTGGCCCTGCGGCAGAAAGGCGTCGGTGGGCGGATGTGCCCTCACCAGTTGATCATGACCGCCACACCGATCCCGCGGACCCTGGCCATGAGCGCCTACGCCGACCTCGACACCTCGATCCTCGACGAACTGCCGCCCGGGCGCACACCGGTCAATACCGTGCTGGTCACCGACACCCGGCGGGTCGAAGTGATCGAGCGGGTGCGCGGGGCCTGTGCCGAAGGGCGGCAGGCCTATTGGGTGTGCACGCTGATCGAAGAGTCGGAAGAACTGACCTGCCAGGCGGCCGAGACCACCTATGAAGACCTCACCGCCGCCCTTGGCGAATTGAAGGTCGGGCTGATCCACGGCCGCATGAAGCCCGCCGAGAAGGCCGCCGTCATGGCCGAATTCAAAGCCGGTGCCCTGCAATTGCTGGTCGCGACCACCGTGATCGAAGTCGGCGTGGACGTGCCCAATGCCAGCCTGATGATCATCGAAAACCCCGAGCGCCTGGGTCTCGCACAGTTGCACCAGCTACGCGGCCGGGTCGGCCGGGGCAGCGCCGCCAGCCATTGCGTCTTGCTGTATCACCCGCCGCTGTCGCAGATCGGGCGCCAGCGGCTGGGGATCATGCGCGAAACCAACGACGGCTTCGTCATCGCCGAAAAAGACCTTGAATTGCGCGGCCCCGGTGAAATGCTCGGCACGCGCCAGACCGGTCTGCTTCAATTCAAGGTAGCCGACCTGATGCGTGACGCCGACCTGCTCCCGGCCGTGCGCGACGCCGCCCAGGCCCTGCTGGAACGCTGGCCCGATCACGTCAGCCCGCTGCTGGACCGCTGGCTACGCCATGGGCAGCAATACGGCCAAGTGTGAGCACGCTCGCAGTTTCAAGTCCCGCGTGCCGGGCAAGCTGGTTATACTGATCGACTTGTAGGAAAACGGATACAGACCATGACAGAAGCTGCCCTAGCCCCCGAATCCCCGCACGCTCCGTCTGTTATTCGGCTGCTGCTCGAGAAATTGGGCATCGCCTATGACGAAGTTCTCGAACGGCCCGGCCTGAACCCGGCCCGTAAGGTGCAAGCCGTTCTGTTGCACGACGCCGTCGGCGCGCTCATGGTGCTGTTTCCACAAAGCCAGCTGCTGGACCTCAACCGCCTGGCCGAACTCACCGGCCGCAAGCTCACGGCGGTGCCCACCGAGCGCCTGGAGAAGATGCTCGGCAAACACAACCTGGGCCTGCTGCCCGGCCTGCCGGCGCTGACCAGCTCTCCGTGCCTGTACGAAGAGTGCCTGCTGCGCGAGCCCAAGCTGCTGATCCACTCCGGTGAGCCGGGGCTGCTGCTGGAAGTCACCAGCGAAGCCTTCAAGACCATGCTCACCAAGGCCAGTGCCGCATCTTTCGGCGAAGCCACCAGCAACATCACCCCCAACCTGGACCGCCCGCACGACGACCGCGCGGAAATCACCCAGGCGGTGCAAGCGTTCACGGCGCGACGGATCCAGCAACGGCTGGAGGAAACCATCGAAATCCCGCCGCTGGCCGAAACCGCGCAGAAAATCATCAAGCTGCGGGTCGATCCTGATGCAACCATCGATGACATCACCGGCGTCGTAGAGACCGACCCGGCCCTGGCCGCGCAAGTGGTGAGCTGGGCCGCGTCGCCGTACTACGCCTCGCCGGGCAAGATTCGCTCGGTGGAAGATGCCATCGTCCGGGTGCTGGGCTTCGACCTGGTGATCAACCTGGCGCTGGGCCTGGCCCTGGGCAAGACCCTGAGCCTGCCCAAGGACCACCCGCAACACACCACGCCGTACTGGCAGCAGTCGATCTACACCGCCGCCGTCATCGAAGGCCTGACCCGCGCCATGCCACGCGCCCAGCGCCCTGAAGGTGGCCTGACCTACCTGTCCGGCCTGCTGCACAACTTCGGCTATCTGTTGCTGGCCCACGTGTTCCCGCCGCACTTTTCGTTGATCTGCCGGCACCTGGAGGTCAACCCGCACCTGTGCCACAGCTATGTGGAACAACACCTGTTGGGGATCAGTCGCGAGCAGATCGGTGCGTGGCTGATGCGCTATTGGGACATGCCCGACGAACTGGCCACCGCCCTGCGCTTCCAGCACGACCCGCACTACGACGGTGAATACGCCGCCTACCCGAACCTGGTGTGCCTGGCCGTGCGCCTGCTGCGCGCCCGCGGCGTCGGCTCCGGCCCGGACGAGGAAATCCCCGATGCGTTGCTGGAGCGCGTGGGCCTGACGCGGGAAAAAGCCAACGACGTTGTCAGCAAGGTGCTGGAGGCTGAGGTGTTGCTGCGAGAACTGGCTTCGCAGTTTCACAACTGAGAGCCGCGGCCTGATTGGCACAGATGGAGTAGCGGGCGAGTACTTGTGGCGAGGGGATTTATCCCCGCGCCACAGAGATTGGTGGCCTCAACCCTTCGGCTTGGCCTTCTTCGGCTTCAGATACCGGGTCAACCCCTGAAACCAGATCACCAGCGCCGGGTTGCCCTTGATCTGGATTGACTTGTCCTGGATCCCCGTCATGAACGCCAGCTGCTTGTTCTTGGCCTGCATCGTCGCGAAACCATAGGCCGCGTCCTTGAACGCGATGGCGAACGCCGGTGTCGGGTAAGTGCCGGACTGGCTGGTGATGCGCTGGTTCTTCACGGTGAAATGCCGGGCGACCTTGCCGTCCAGGGTTTGCAACTGGAACACCAACTCCTTGTCGCCCAACTGCTGCTGGAACGCTGGATTGCTCCGGCTGGCCTTGCTCATCAACAGCCCCAGCATCCACAGCAGAAAACGAAATTTCATCGACAGCGCCTCGAAAAGAAAGATGAATGCAGGCGCAGTTTAGCGATTCTTCGGCGGAACGCCATCATCGGATCGGTTTAGCAGGAGATGAATGGGTTTTCTTGCATGATGACTGCCAAGTCACCAAATTATTCGCGTGTAAGAAGTTTCTGTAGGCGCTGCCGAAGAATGCGGTTTCTTGATCCCTTTCCCTGTCCAGTTTCTCGGACGTTTCCTTCAAGATGCCGGGCTGTTCATGAACTAGGCAGCCTGCCGAAGCGCCGCTAACCTTGGTCCGTCATCGCAAAAAACGGTGACACGGACGTGCAAGTCCGAGTAAAACAACCAACTCATGATGACTCCGTCGATTCAAGGCGCATTCGTGCCCGTGTTTTATGGCGGCTGTGTTCGGGAGACTCCTGAGGTCTGCCGGGGTTTGGTGGTTTACCCGGTCTTGCACACTCGCTCACAGCTGCCACCTTCCATCGCGTGCAAGCGGTTCAAAGTGGTTCTCCAATGGAAAACCTACCATGTTCAAAGTAACTCCGAATCCGCCGCAAAGCGGCTCCAGATCCCGCGCCGAAGCCCTAGAAGCCAAAAAAGACGAAGACGCCGCCACCCGCGCCCTCGATTACTACCTCAACCCCAAACCCTCTGCTCCACCCGAAACCGACAAAAACCAACTCTTCATCGTCGCGCCCCACATCGACACTGAAACCCTGTTGGCCAATGCTTCCGAAGACCTGCTATCGATCAGCACCCTCGCCGCCGACCTGGCCGACGACGTCGACGACTCACGCCGCAGCGTAGCCCTGGCAATCAGCCGCATGGCCGATGGGGTTCAGTTGTTGGTTGAGCGAGCGCTGGATCATCTGGAGGCGCAAGAGACGGCGGCGCCGGGGGCCAAGGGGTAAATCAGCCGGTAATGGTGCCAGCCTGGCTGACGCCATCGCGAGCAGGCTCGCTCCCACAATGGGATCTGGGTTGCCACGGATACCGCAACCAACACAAAACCAGACTGTGGGAGCGGGCTTGCTCGCGAAAGCGGTATGTCAGGCCACATCAATGCTGACCGGGCCGCCGCCTTCGCGAGCAAGCCCGCTCCCACATTTGGACTCAGGTACAGCCGGGAGAAGTAGGTCGGCTGTCAGGGCGCATCGCGAGCAAGCTTTGCTCCCACAGTTCCAGCCCGAGCCCGAGCTCTAAACTCAGCCCAGCCCAGCTAAATCTGACGGGTTGTACAACCGAAGGAGCCAGGTCGGCTATAAGGCCGCCTCGACGAGCTTTTGATCTGACGGCCCCGTTAACCACGCTGGCCGAACGCAGGTATTGCGCAGTGGGTAATCCGGCATGGATGCCGGATTAGCCGCGCTGGGCCATGGAAGGTCCTTCGCGGCGGCCCACGGAGNNCCGAGTGGTGGGGCAAAGCGTTTTGCTTACTTTTGCGCTGTTCAAAAGTAAGTCGCCGTCAGGCGAAACCCTAAGCGGCCGTTACCGCAGCAATGGATATGTACCCGGTCAAAATACCCAGACTAGCCATTAGACCGCCATCGCGAGCAGGCTCGCTCCCACAGGAGATCGGGGCTGTTACGGATATTGCAGCCAACCCGAGACAACTGTGGGAGCGAGCCCGCTCGCGATAGCGGAGGGTCAGTCGACATTGAAGCCAACTGAACCGACGCCTTCGCGAGCAAGCCCGCTCCCACAGGTTTTATGTCGTGATCACTCCCGGCAGGAATGATCAGCAACCATCACTCAATCAAACATTCGGGCAAGGCACCGGTGCCCAGTCGCCCAGGTCCGGGTTCTTGCACATGCTGTTGACCTGGCTGGTGCCGGCGCTGGCGACCTGCTTGCTTTCAGCCTGCTTGGCCTTGGCGGTCTGCAGGGTTTTCTCGGTGGTTACCGCTTCTTTCGGCACGGTTGGCAGAACAGGCTTTTTCGCCGGTTTCACGGTTTTCTTGTTCTTGGTCGCAGGCGCCACGACTGGCGTGGTATCAGCAGTGGCCACGGTCACCACGTCAGTACGCTGCACACCCACCTGCTGCAAGTCTTTCTCATAAGCCTGGGTGTAGTTGTTCAGGTCTTCGGACGCCTTGCCGTTGACCGCGACGATCAGGTCGTTGGACTCTTTCAGGCCGGCGACGATTTCCGCCAGGCGCTTGCGGCCTTCGGTGTCGTTGACGGTCTTGGCCTTGCGGTCGGCAACCAGTTTGCTGAACGCGTTCTGGTAGCACTGCTGCGACGTCTTGGCGTAGGCGGTGCTGCGGTCGATGTCGGAAGCGCTTTTGTTGACGTCGGCGGCATAGGAAGCAATGCGCTGGTTGTCATCGGCGATCTGTTTCTGACGCTCGTTGTAGTAACCCACCGCGCCGCCCGCCAGGGCACCGCCCGCAGCGCCGATGGCAGCGTTGCGGCCACGTTTTTCCGAGTCGCCGGACAGGGCACCCAACAGTGCACCACCCACGGCGCCGACAGCCGCGCCGGTGACCACGGACTTGGTCATGTCGCCCTCGGTGGCGCGCAGGTGTTGCACCGGCTCGTAGCAGTTCGGGTAGTACTCGACCTTGGTGCTCGACGCGACCTTGGCGGTCGGCGACGTGGCGCAGCCGGTCAGTACGGTGCTGAAGCCAACAGCGACCATCAGCAAGTGACGCTTGGAAACCGAAGCAAAAGGTTTACGGGAGAAAAGCATAGTTGTGTTCTCGTTTAAGTTTTGACCAGCTCAGCGCGGCCCCATCGCCGCCTGAGTCCCTTCCAAGCTCGCTAACAGCGAACGCTCAAGACCGCTGAGCGCCCGATGCGAGCAATTCCTTCAATATCGCCGCCGGGTCGGCGCGTTTCTGCTGACGATAATCCCCGACATGACGAACGAATAACGTGGCCCGTGCCACCAGGCTCTTGCCCAGTACCGGCTTGCGCTCCAACTCTTCCTTGATGCGCTGCAACTGCGCCTGGATCACGGCATCGGTGTAGCGCGTGCCGGTCGCCAGGTTGTCGATGTAGATCGCCACCGCGCCATCCAGGGCACTGCGACCGTTGTCGATGGCCGTGGCGAACAACTGCGCACTGGCCTCGTCCTTGGCGTCCAGGGCCACCTGCCGACTGTTCTGCAAGTTGGTCAGGCGAATGTTGTAGTTGTTGACGGTCTCGGCCACCAGCGCCGATGACTGGATCAGGTTGCCAGCCGCTTCCTCGCGTTGCTGGGCGATCAGCGAGACGTTGCGCTTGAGCTCTTCGTTGACCAGCCCCAACTCGGCTTGCAGGCGCGGGTCGACGCTGGCGGCGATGATGCTGTCCAGGCGCTTGGTCGGGTCGTCGGCGTCGTCGATGGCGTCGGTCAGGGACGCAAGGCGGCCTTCCTTCTGCCATTGGGCAAACAATTCCTTGTAGCGTGAACGCGGCGCCGACAACGCCCCGACGGCCACGCGGAAACCGGTGGTCTCGTTGCTTTGCTCGGTGCCGTCGGCGGCGAACAACGGGTACTCGCGACGCATGCCGGTGAACAGCGTGCCCTCGCCTTCCAGGTAGTTGCCGCCCTTGACCACGAAGCCGCCGTAGGCGCCCTGGCGACGTCCGGCGTGCACCAGCTGGAAGGATTCCTGGACCATCTCGGCGGCGTTGCCCACCACATCGAACAGGCCGATGGGGTTGGGCAGCTTGGTGCCGATCGGCATCAACCGCGCGGCCTGACCGGTGCCGCCGGCGACCTGATTGAACACCGCCCAATCGGCCAGTGGCCCGTCGCTTTCGCTGCCTTCCAGGCGCCGGGGGAACAGGCGCCCTTCCAGGTCCTGACGGCTGACGGCTTGCCCGCCACGGGCGGCGAATTCCCATTCGACTTCGGTGGGCAAACGCACGAAGCCCAGGCCGCCGTCTTCGGCGGAAGTGCCGCGGCCGCTCACCGGCAGCAAGTCCTTGTGGTATTTCATCAGCCAGGCGCTGTACACCGCCGAGAAGCGCTCAGCCTCGAACTTCGACAGTTTGACCTTGGGCAGACGCCCGGCCACGCCTTCGGGCAGGTCGGCTTGCAAGGTCTCGCAGACCGGTGCCGGCTCGCCGCTGGCCAGCGATTGCGCCTGGGCCATGACCTGGGCGTATTGGCGCGCGGTGACCTCGTACTTGCCGATGAAGTACAGCATCGGCTTGAGCGGCGTCTTGGCGTCGGTCTTGGGCATCAACGGCGTGAGGGTCTGGTTCCAGTCCTTGGGCAGATCCTTGAGGGTGAACTGGCCGTTGATGAAGTCGCGCCGGTAACCGGAAATGAACGACTGCTGGTAACCGGCCTCGCCTTCGCTGAACGGGTAGCCGAGGCTGATCTCACGGTCGTCCAGGGTGCCCTGGGCGAGGATGTAGACGTAACGGAACACCATCTGCCCGTCGCACGGCAGCGGCAGGCTGACGTCATCGGGCAATGGCTTGGGGTTGTCGAGTTTGTCGCTGGCCTCATCGGCGCAAACCATACCGGCCAGGCTCAACGCGACGGCGGCGGCTAATAACTTATACATCACGGATTCCTTCACTCGCCTGGATGTGCGCCACGCGCCAGCCACCGCACGCCGCGGCCACGGCACTGACGCCGAGCACGGCCATCAGGGCCAACAGGTAGTGACGCAGCAGCAGATGGCTGGCGTATTCGCCCGGCAGCTGCGCAAATAAATGATTCAGGCCCGACTGCGCCAGGCCATACAGCCCGGCGCTAAGCAGGGCCGCAAGCCCGGCACTGTAAAGCGCTTGCAACACCACAAACAACAACAGCGCGGCGGTGGAAACCCCCAGCAGACGCAACACCGACAACTCCCTGCGCTTGCGCTCGACCGCCGCCAGGGCGCCGGCAAAAATCGCCGCGAACGCGCCGGCCAGGGCCAACCCGGCGATGATCCAGAACACGATCGACAGATTGCGGCTCAGCGATTGCACTTGTGCGATGGTCTGGGCCTGGGTCGACACCAACAGATTCTGCCCGGCGAAATACTGCCGCAGCGGCTCGACATCACTGAGGCTGCGGGCGTACAGCCGGAACGCCGGGTACACCCGCTGCCCCGCCACGCCCACCGCATCGCCCGGCCAGTTGAACGCCGGCACCGCGCGACCGTCGCGGTAATCCTCGGCTGCTTCGAGCAAGGCCAATGGCGCGAACAAACCGTCCCGGGCGAAGGCTTCCAGGGGCAGCACGTGCAGCACCTGGACCTGTGTGCGCTGGGCTTCGCTGCGCCCGGCCACCTGCCGGCCGAAACTGGCTTGCAGCCAATCCCCGGCCTTGGCCCCGAGTTTTTCCGCAGCGGTCTGACTGAGCACCACTTGATCCAGCCCCTGCGGCACCGGCAGGCGTGCGAGCAACGGATCGTTGGCCGCCGTGGGGAGCATTTCCACGGTGACCGCCGCAGCCGCATTGCTCAAGTCGGCAGTCGCCGCGATTTGCCGGGTGCGCGGCAAGGCGAAGGCCACGTCGCTGCGCTGGCCCAGTTGTTCGATGAATTGCGCACTGAAGCGACCACCGCCCAAGGGAATGATCTCCCGCGTGGCCGGGTCGTTTTGCAGGCGTTCGGTGAGGCTGCTGACCAGGCCGAATTTCAGCCCGAACAACACCAACAACGGCGCCACCACGGCCACCAGGGCCAATACCGAGCAGGCCGACAGCCAGGCGTCGTTGCGATAATCCTGCCAGGCCAGGGAAGCCACCAGGGCGCTGCGCATCAGCAAGCCTCCCCGAGCGTGGCGGTGACGCCGCCGTCGGCATCACGTCGGCAACTGATGCGGCGCACCTGCAAGCCGCTGGCGCGGGCCAGCGCTTCGTCGTGGGTGGCGACGACGCAGCAGACGCCGTGCTCGCGGGCCTGGGCCACCAGCAACTGCATGACACGCTCGGCGTTCAGCGGGTCGAGGGCGGCGGTCGGCTCATCGGCCAGCAACAAGCGCGGGCCGTGGGCCAGGGCGCGGGCGCAACTGACGCGCTGGCGCTGGCCGACGGACAGGTCCGCCGGTTTCTTGTCCAATTGATCGGTGATGTCCAGCTGCTTGGCCAGGCGCGTCACGCTGCCGTCATCCTTCAACCCCAACAACTGGCGCGGCAATGCGATGTTGCCGCGCACATCCAGGAAGCCCAGCAGGCCGCCGGTTTGCAACACATAACCGAGGTGCCGACTGCGCAGCTCAGCCAGGTCGCCCTGGCGCGAACCCCGCCACAATCTGGCGATGTCCAGCGGCGTGTTGGCGGGCGTGAAGTCGAAGCGGCCGGCCTGATCCGGCGCCAGCACCAGCGCCAGCAGATCGAGCAGCGTGCTCTTGCCACAACCGCTTGGGCCGACCACCGCCAGTTGTTCACCGCCGCGCAATTGCAGCCGTGGAATCACCAGGCTGTAGCGCTGGCTGCCGACGCCCCGGCTTTTGTGCACTGCGCTCATGTCCAGCATCACGGCAGCGTCGACAACGGAACGCGGTACAAGGCGTCACCCGGCTCGGCATCGCCGAAGCGCACCCAGTTCGCCAAGTCGTTGTGGAAGGTTTCGTAGAGGCGGATTTTCGAATCCAGCTCGTCGATGAAATCTTCCTGCTCGGCCACGCTCAACGACAGCCACAGATCCTGGGTCATGTTCAGCGACTTGCTGCGGTACGGCAGCCCTTCCAGGTACTCGCCGAGGATCCCGCCGTCGGCGAGGTTGCCGCCCTTGCGCAACGCCGACGGATCGCGGCTCATGTAGGCACTGGCGCTGGCGATTTCCTGGAAGAAATCCTTCGGCGAACTCTGGGTCTTGCGGGCCGCGTCGACAATCAGCTTCAACGATTGCTGCAGGTCGTTGAGTTGCAGCTTGGTCAGCATCACGCACACCTGGAACGCCGGCAGCGCCGGGTTGGTCAGGTCGCGGTCGGCGGTCCAGGCGCTGACCAGTTGCGGCGCCTGGCTGGCGGTCTTGCGCCCGAGAAAATCCATGTGCATCGCGTAGCCGACCGCCGCCGACTTATCGACCAAGCTGGGCGCGGCGCCCAGTTGCGGAACGCTTTGCGCCTGGTTGCTGCGCACCTGGTGCACCAGGTCGGCGAACACCGAGCCGATCTCGCCGACGCGCTCACCGAGCTTGTGCACATCGGCGCCCGGCACCGGAATGTACAAGTCACCGATCTGCGGATTGGCGTCGGCGGTCAGGGTGCGGTACTGGCTCTGGGCGCCGGCGTGGGTTTTCCTGCCGGCGTCGCTGAGCAGGTGCAGGGCGTAGATCTTGATCTGTTTGCCCAGTGCCGCCTGACGCACTTCGGCCTCGTTCATCTGCGTGGCGGCAAACGGATCGTTCTTGCGCAACGCGCCGGCGTCGGTGACCAGCAGGATCAAGCGGCCGCCATAACCGGACCAGTCCATGCCCTCCACCGCTTCCATGACCCCGGCAAACGCGTCTTCGTTGAACGAATGGCTCGACACGGTGGACGCCTTGACCTGTCGCGCCAGGTCCATGAAGCGTTGCGGATCGCGGCCCTGCTCCAGGGTGATCAGGGTCTTGGCGACGTATTCCAGGCCCGGGGTCTTCTTCGTGCTGTTGCGGAAACCCACCAGGCCGAAGCTGACACTGTCCAGTTCGCCGCGCTCGGCAATGCGGGTTTGCAGTTCGTGGACCACGTCACGCACCTGATCGATGTACGGCTGCATCGACACGGTGGTGTCCACCACCAGTACCACGGCGGTACGGAACGCATCGGCGTTGGCGCTCAGGATCGGCGTGTTGCCGGACGCCGCTTTCGGCGCGTTGCCGGGGTCGATGGACGCGACGTTGAGCAACTGCACCGGCTGGCCGTTCTCGTCGAGGCTCTCGCGGGCATCGAAGATCGGCAGCAGGTAGAACTGGTTCTGCGGCACGGCGCTGGCAGCCGGTTCCAGGGCCAGCACTTGCTGGTTGTCGGCCGGGTTCTGTTGGGCCTTGAGCAGCACGTTCCTGGCGTTTGCAGGGTTGGCCAGCAGCTTCTCCACCTCGCCAGGCTGGCGCAGGAACATCACCGGCGCACGGCCGGAGCGCTCGGTGAACTTGAGCACCAGGCTTTGCTTCCAGTCGCTGACCTGGGCGGCCGGCAACCAGCCGTCGCTGCGGCCATCGGTGGCGGCACCGACTCGTACCCACGCGCTGCCATCGACGTCTTTGCGCTGATAGACGTACAGCACGGAAAAGGCCGGCAAGTCTTTGCCGGCCGCAGCGCCCGGCGCGTCGACGAGTTTCGCACCCGGCTTGCTCAGCACCCGCTGGAACAGGGTTTTCTTGCCGGCCATCAGCAGCGGACGCTGGCCGCCATCGGCCTCGGTCGCTACCGGCAGGTTCACGGGCGGCTTGACCGGTGGTGCGTCGGAGGTCTTCGCCGGCGGCAGGTCGGGCGCTTTCACCGGTGGCTTGCTGGACGGCGAAGTGGACGCAACAGGCGGCTTCGTGGTTTTGCCGTCACCACCGGACAACCACCAATAGCCCGCGCCCCCCAACGCCAGCGCCACGGCCACCGCGACGGCAGCCAGGGCGAACACCGGGGTTTTGCGCGGCGGCGAAGCGGCTGGTCGCTGCGGCGCAGTCACCGGCGGCGGTGTCGGTTGGGAACGCGATTGCGGCTGCGCGGGACCGCTCGGCATGTCGATGGACACCGGCGTCAGCCCCGCCAAGTCATCGACCACCGGTTGCGGCGCGCCCGGCAGGGGCAACGGGCGGATCAGGGTCGCCTCGTTCGAGTCCTGAGGCAGATTATCCAGCGCCCGCTGCAGCGCCGCCGCGTCCGGGAAACGCTCCGCCGGGTCCTTCGCCAACAGCTTGCGCAACACGTCCTGGTAACGGCCGTGATGCAGCGGCAGTTCCGGCAGCGGTTCGGTCAGGTGGGCCAGGGCCGTGGACAGCGCATCGCTGCCGGTGTACGGCAGCTTGCCGACGAGGATTTCGTAGAGCACCACGCCCAGGGCATACAGGTCGGCACGGCCGTCGATGTCCTGCCCACGGGCCTGCTCGGGGCTCATGTAGCTCGGGGTGCCGACGGCAAAACCGGCCTGGGTGAACTGGGTGCGGTCGTCCAGGGACTTGGCGATGCCGAAGTCCGAGAGCACCGCCGTGCCGTCGGCGCGGAACAGGATGTTCGCCGGCTTGACGTCACGGTGCACCAGGCCCAGGCCGTGGGCATAACCCAGGGCCGAGGCGATCTGGCGGATGTAGGCCAGGCCCTGCTCCGGCGTCAGCCCGGCGGCGATGCGCTCCTTGAGCGTGCCGTTGGGCAGGTACTCCATCGCCATGTAGTACAGCTCACCGACATTGCCGATGTCATGGATGGTGACGGTGTGGGGGTGCGACAGGCGTGCCAGGGTCTTGCCTTCGCGCAGGAAACGCTCGCAGAAGGTCGGGTCGGCGGCCAATGCGGCGGCCATGACTTTCAGCGCGACCTTGCGCTCCAGCGAGCGCTGGGTCGCCAGGTAAACGTTGGCCATCGCGCCTTCGCCGATCTCGCCGTCGATGTCGTAGCCGGGGATCTGGATATTCAAGGCGGGGGTCATGACGGCACCTTCACGACCACCACGGTGATGTTGTCCGGCGCGCCACGCATCAGGCCCAGGGACACCAGGCTGCTGGCGATTTCGCCGGGGTCGTCGTGGCTCAGCACTTCACGGATTTCCTCGTCCTCGACGGTCTTGTTCAGCCCGTCGCTGCACAGCAGGTAGCTGTCGCCGGGCACCAGCAGCAGTTCCACCAGCGCCAGGTTCAGCTGCGCCTCGACGCCGATGGCGCGGGTGACGATGTTGGCCCGCGGATGCACCCGGGCTTCGGCTTCGCTGAGCAGACCGCTGTCCTGCAAATCCTGGACGTAACTGTGATCCCGGGAGACGCTTTCCAGCACGCCGTCGCGCAGGCGATACAAGCGACTGTCGCCGGCCCACAGGCACATGCCGCGCAGGTCACGCGTGGCCAGCACCACCACGGTGCTGCCCATCATGGTCACGCCACGGTTGGCGGTTTCTTCACGCACGGCGGCGTTGACCCGCAACAGGTCGCTTTGCAGCGCCGCGACGTATTCGTCCAGCGAGCGGCCCACGGCGATGCTGCGCAGGCTGTCGACGATCAGGCTGCTGACGTAGTCGCCCGCCGCGTGCCCACCCATGCCATCGGCAACTACCCACAGACCGTTTTCCGGCAGGTCCAGACAGGCGTCTTCGTTGACCTGGCGGACCATGCCGACATGGCTCTTGCTTGCAGACTTGAATGCTTTTCCGGCACTTGCACGCATCTACACAACACCTTCTTGGCCGAGCAAAAATTGCGCAAAATCAGCGGCGGCCGGCAGGCCCTGGCAGCGCATCAAACCGGGCGCGATGCGCTCCGAACCCTGGCCCCACCACAGGCTCGCACCTTCGCAGGCTGACTCGGCGAGCGCGCTCATGCGCTGCTGCGGGTCCGTGGCATCGAAGCGATGCAGGCTGGCGAAGCGGCCACCCGGTGTGCGCGGCCGGTACGTCGGGCTGCCGAGGTTTTCCAGTTCGGCGCCAAAGGCTTCGAAACTGGCTTCCACGTTCAAGGTGCTCAGTAACAGGTTTTCTGCCCGCTCGAACCACTCGTCCGCGCCGCCCACCACCGACGCCGGGTCCGCGTCAGCCTCCAGCAGCGCCGCGACCGTCAGCGGAAAATAGCGCCCGACCCGGTCGATGCTCGGCATCACCACGCCCACCGCCGCATCCGGCCCACACACGCCGGGCGCGACCAGAAAACGCCACAGCGGGCTGACCAGATAGGCATCCAGCCAGCGCTCGCCCAGGCTGCTCTGACTGGCGAGCAAACCGGCCGCCAACCACGAATCCCACGGACCGATGAAGCTCTGGGGCAAGCCTCGGCTGACGAAGTCGCCACGGCTGGCCAACTTTCCATAGAAGCCCGGCGTACTCATAGCCGCTCCGGCAGGCTGAAGCCGCTGAGCACTCGGCTCTTGAACGGGTTGAAGGCGCTGTTGGCGCGCAATTCGTAAGAGGCACTGGCGTTATCGACCCGCAGGCGCAGATTGAAGCGGTCCGGCGAGTTGCCAGCGGTCAGGTCCGATTGCTCCAGCAACCGGAACCACGCCCACGGGCCGTCCAGGGTGATGCCGGAGCGACCACTGGAAGACGGCGGCATGATCGAGATCCGCACCACGCCGATGCTGCCCGGGTTCGGCCACTGCATGGCCGTCGGACGGCTCGGACCGTGGTCGTAGCTCAACTGCTGGCCGTCGAGGTCGAGCAGGAATTGGGTAATGGTCGAGTCCATCGCCACCGGCTTGAGCTCGAAGCGCACCATCGGCTGGGTCCCGCCGGAACGGAAAAATGCATCGCGGATGCTCGCCGCGCGCTGGAAGGTTTGCAGCACGCCGGGAGCGATGCCGAGCTTCTGCGCCGCGCCCGGCTGCCAGCGCCAGGTCGGTGTGGAGGTGTCCACGTAAGGTTGCAGGTACTTGCGGAAGTAGTTGTCCATCACTCCGCCGACGCCGAAGAACTGACCGAAGTCGTCGAGGGTCGCGTCCCGCGCACTGCCCGGCGACATCGGGTAACGCCCGGCCAGGGACTGGCGATAGATGTTCACCACTTCGCTGGTCCAGGCGGCATTCAGTTGATTGCGCACGCCGCCCATCATGGTGTTGGTGGTGGAGTTGATCACCGACTTGACCAACCCCTGCACCAGCGGCGGTTGGCGTTCGGCGTTGAGGCTGACCCTTGTCGCGGCAGCGCTGGCCTGATTCTTGGCCTCGCCCAGCAAGGCCTCGCCGCTGGCGCCGACCATGGCACTGACCTGCACGTACAGGGCATTCATGTCAGCCAGCAGGCCATCGATGGCCGCCGGTTCGCCTTCGTTCTTGCTGACGATGCTGTTGAGTTCGGCAAAGTGCGCGGTGATCGGATCATCGCTGGCCTGGGGCGCGTTTTGCGGTGCCTGCTCCTGGCCAAGCAAACTACCCAGGCGCTCCTTGAGCTTGTCGACACCCCCTTCCACGGGCACGCCTTGGGCAGCCAGCCGGCGTTCATCCTGTTGCAGGTCGGTCTCCTTCGCCACGGCCACCAGCAGTTTTTTCAACGGCGAGGTCGGCCCGGAAATCACCCGCAGCACATCGGCGGCCTGGGCCACGCTGGTGATCGGCACGAAGTCGATATCGGCCAGCAAGGCATCCCATTGGCGCTGATAGTCCTGGAAGTACAGGCGGCGCACATCGGCGGCGAGGCTGGCGACGTTCTGCTGGTCGGCCTGCTCAAAGCCCAGCACCCACTGCTCTTCGGCGAGGGTGCCGGTCTGGCTCAGACTGGTGAGCAAGAAGCCCTGGCGGTAACCCTTGACGGTGAAGAACCCGCTCAACGGCTCGCCCAACGGTTTGCCACTCTTGCGGCTGAACACCAGCGCGGCGTCACGCCCGGCGGCTTCGGTGATGCGGAAGTCCGGGATGCCATCGGGCAGCTTCTGGCGCTTGATCCGGTCGTAGACCCGTTGCGCCACGGGCAGTTGCTGCAATTGGCGGCGCAGGTCTTCGATCAGCCGCGGGTCCAGCCGCGCGGTCGGCGGCCGGCGCTCGAACAGCGCCTGCAAGTGCTCGCTCAAGGCCGCACGCTGCTCGGCCGGCAGGTCACGCGGCAGGCTGCGATCCCAATCCAGGGCGATCCAGGCCTTGATGAAATCGGCGTCGTAGTGCTCGGTGTCGGCGAGCATCAGGTAAGCCTTCAAACCTTCGTAGAGGAAATCAGAATTGCCGCCGCTGTGCAGTTGCTCTTCGATTCGCGCCACCAGGCGCGGGCCGAGCACGGCGATCAGCAGCTTGCGATACACGCTGCCGGACTCGGCTTCCAGCATGTCGCCCTGGTACAGGCCCAGGCCTTCGGCCCAATCCGGCGCGTCGTCGGCCAGGTGCTTCACCGCATTGAGCAGCGGCAATACGGCGAGCACATCACGCTGCGCCGGGCTGAGGTTTTGCACGGTCTGGCCCAGTGGCGCGACCTTTTGGTCGACCTGGGTGATGTACGCCTGGTTGGCGCGGTAGCTGACCCACCACAACGTCCCGACCACCAGCACCAGGACGACGGTGGAGGCCAGGACGCCCCGGGCAATCCACTTGCGCCGACGCTCGACCTTCGGGTCGACGCCCACCAGCCCCCGTTCGGCGAAGGCCACGGCGGTGAAGAGTTTTTCGATGAAGTAGCTGCGCCCGGTGCCGGTCTGGCGCGCCAGGTGCTGGCGGTCCAGGTTCATGCTCTGGGCCATGGAGCCAATCAGGCGGTCGATCGGGCTGCCTTCCTGGGTGCCGCTGGTGAAATACACCCCGCGCAGCAACACCCGCTCTTCGAAGGCATTGGGTTTGAACACGCCTTCGAGGAAGCTTTGCAGGCAATCCTTGAGTGCGCCGAACTGCTGTGGGAAGCCGTAGATCAGGTCGCGTCGCGCCGGGTCGCGCTCTTGTTGCAAGCGCTCCACCAGGCGGTCGTTGAGGCGCTGTTCGAGGCCGGCGAATTCGCTTTGCAGGTGCGCCAGCGGGCTGTCATTGCCCTTGCCATCGTCCAGGGCGAAGGTCATGCCCCAGACCTGGGCGCGCTCTTCCTTGCTCAGGGTATCGAAATACTCCATGAAGCCCGGCACCAGGTCGAGCTTGGTCAGCATCAGGTAGATCGGGAAGCGCACGCCCAGCTGGGTGTACAACTCCTGGATCCGCAGGCGGATCGCCGCGGCATGGGCGGCGCGCTCGGCGTCGCTGCCCAGCAACAGGTCGGACAGGCTGATGGCGATGAACGCGCCGTCAATCGGGCGCCGGGCCCGCTGCTTTTTCAACAGGCCGAGAAAGCCCAGCCACGCAGCCTTGTCGACCGTCGCATCGCTGTCCTGGGTGGTGTAGCGGCCGGCGGTGTCGAGCAACACGGCCTGATCGGTGAACCACCAATCGCAGTTGCGCGTGCCGCCGACGCCGCGTACCGCACCGGCGCCCAGTTGCGCGGCCAGCGGGAAGTGCAAGCCGGAGTTCACCAGCGCCGTGGTCTTGCCCGAGCCCGGCGGGCCGATGATCACGTACCACGGCAGCTCGTAGAGGTTGCGACGTTCGTCACCGCCCAGCTTGGCTTTCTTGAGCAGCGCCAAGGCTTCGTCCATGCGCTGGCGCAGGGTTTCCAGCTCTTCGGCCGTAGCGATGCTGCTCGGGTCGGGCGGGGTTTGCTCGGCGAGGCTGCGCATGACCTCGGCGGCCTGGCGCCGGGCCTGGATGATGCGGAACACGCGGTAGGCGATCCACACCGCGAACACCAGGACGATCAACGCCCAGCGCCGGCCTTCGGGCACCAGCCAGTCAAGCAACGGGCCGACGAACCAGATGATCAGGCTCAGGGCGATAAGACCCAACAATGGAATGACCCAGCGGATCATGAAACTGAAAAACGCCTTCACTCGACCCCCTCCGCCAACACTGTGATTTCAACCCGACGGTTACGCGCACGTCCCTCTGCGGTGGCGTTGGACGCCAGCGGCTCGGTGTCGCTGCGGCCTTCGGCACTGAAGCGCTCGGGCTGGCCAGTCTTGGCCGACAGAATTTCCAACACCGAGCGCGCCCGTGCTTCGGACAGCGCCCAGTTGGACGGGAACCGCAGCGTAGCGATCGGGCGATTGTCGCTGTGGCCGGTCACCCGGACCTGGCCCTTGACCTTGCGCACGGCATCGGCGATGCGCAGCATCAACGGCTGGAAATCGTCCTTGATGCCAGCGCTGCCCGAGGCGAACAGCTCATCGCCACGGATGGTCACCACGGAACGGTCCACGGCGTCTTCCACGGCAACCCGGCCGGCCTTGATTTCATCGGCAAGGAAACCGGCCAGGCGCGGTCGCTCGATCAGCTTTGGCTGCACCACGGGGCGGTCGACCGTCTGCACCGGGATTTCCCCCAGGGCATGGATGTTCTTGAATACCGGCTCGGCATCGGCGGCCAGCTTCATGCGCAGGCCGAACAGCAACGCCAGCAACAGGGCGACGCCAATGGCCACGGCGATCCATGGCGGCATGAACTGCGCCAGTCGATCACGGGCCACGGTGACGCCGCGCCAGTGGGGCGACAGTTCGCGCTCGTATTCGCCACGGGCGCTGCGGATCACCGCGCTGGTTCGCTCGCGCAACGCTTCCAGTTGGCTGCGCCCGTCGTTCATCACCCGGTAGCGCCCCTCGAAGCCCAGGCACATGCACAGGTACAGCAGCTCCAGCAGGTACAGGCGTTCCCGTGGGCTTTGCAGGCAATGTTCCAGCAGCTGGAAGACTTTCTCGCCGCCCCAGGCTTCGTTGTGCACGGTGATCAACAGGCTTTGCTTGCCCCAGTCGCTGGTGCCGCCCCACGGGGTGCTCAACACCGCTTCGTCCAACGCGGTGCACAACGCATAGCGAGCCAGCAGCACATCGTTGCGCGCCACGCCGGCGGCCTCGGCGCGCTCTTCGAAGTGGCGCAGGTAGGCCAGCAGTTGTGCGCGTAAACTGGCCGGTGCCGGGTGGGCGATGGTGCTGCGCAGGCGCGTCAGCAGGGCCAGCAGCGGGCCCGCGGCGCTTTCCAGCGGGTTGAGGCCCTGGGCCTTGCCGGTCAGCACCGGCGCGGCCGGCATCGACAGCGGCGCCGGTGACGGGGTCGGCTGGGCGCGGCCCGGGTCCGGGCGGAACGGGTCGGCGCCACGGCCACCGGGGGTCGGCATGAACTGGGTACGATCGTCGTTGCTCATCGCGGTTTATCCTCGGATCGCCCAGAACGCCAGGTTCAGGCCTGGGAACTGGCCGGCGATGTGGAACGCAAAGCCGCCGGAGTTGCTCAGTTGCTGCCAGTGGTCGCTGCCGCGGTCGAGTTCGTAGTAGGTGGAACCGGCGTGGTACGGCAACTGCCGCGGCGCCACCGGCAACGGCAGCAGGCCGATGCCCGGCAGTTGCAGGTTGACCAGGTCACGGATGTGCTCCACCGAGCCGACCTTGCTCTGTTGGCCGAAGCGGCCGCGCAGGGTTTCGGCGGGGACATCGGCGCGCACCACCAGGATGAAGCTGGCGCTGTCGAGCAGGGTCTTGTCGGCCAGCATCGCCACGTGGATGCCGTAGGCTTTCTCGACAATCGGGATCGGCGTCGCCTTGCTGTCGATCAGCATCGACAAGGCCTCACGCAACGCCTGCATCACCGGGGCGTAACTCAGGGCCAGGTCATCGTGCTGGTACGGCGGGTATTCCTGCGGTCGGCGTCCGGAGGCGGTGAAAGTCGAGAACTCGCCGGCCAGCGCCACCAGTTCGCTGTAGAACCGCTCGGGGTGCAACGGGCTCAACTGGCTCAAGTGCTGGATCAGCGGCTGGGCGCGGTTGACCAGTTGCAGCAACATGAAATCGGCGATCTCCGAGGCGCCACCGGCACCGGACGCAACGACCCGCCCGGCCAGGGCTTCGCCGCGCTGGTGGAGCAGGCCCAGCAGCTCGCTGCGAAACGCCGTCAACGGCTTGGAGGCAACCACGTCCAGCAGCGGCGGGATGTAGCTGTCATCGAGCACCAGCGCCCGGTCGGCGCGTTTTTCCTTGATGCGCACCACGCCGACGGCGGCGTAGTCGCCAATGCCGTCCTGGGCGGTCAACAGACGCAGCGCCCGCGAACCGAGGGCCACCGGGGCACGGTTTTCGAACGGTGCGTTGTCGTCGCGCACTTCACTGACCTGGCTGACGTAGCGCGCAGCGCCCAGGGGCTCGCCTTCATCCACGGTGTCACGGGCACCGGCGCGCTTGAGCGGCAAGGCCAGGTACACCAGGCCGTCGCGCAGGTTGTCATCGACGTTCAGCGGCGTGGGCGCCAGGTCATCGTGGGGAATGTTGAAGGGCGTGCCGTCCGGCAACAGGCCTCGCGCCGAGATGATCGCCAGCTTGCCCTGAGCCAGCAGGCCCTGGTCGATCAGCAATTCGGAAAACCCCCAGGCGCCGGCCGACAACGGACGGCTGCGGGCGTCGATGAGGTTTTCCAGGTAACGGTCGTGCTGCTGGAAGTGCTGCGTTCCAATGAACATGCCTTCCGACCAGACCACGCGATTGTTCCAGGACATGGGGGCTCCGATTGCTTATTGGGCAGGGCTGGATGGGGGAACGACGACGCTGCTGCGCACGGCGTGCACGTCGAGGCTGATCTGGTATTCGGTGTATTCGCGCGCCGGCACACTCAACACCGTGCGCCACAGCGACTGATCCAGTTCGCGATAACCCACCAGGATGCCGATGTGCCGCGTGGCCGGGTCGAGATCACGTTGCAGGCTCAACTGTTGGTCGGGCTGGATCAGCACTTCATCCTGATCGATCAGGTCGGCGCCCAGCGTCGCCTGGGCGTGTTCGGCCAAGGCGAAATAATCGGAACGGCCGAAGACGGCGGCATTCTTCAGTTCGAAAATGCGCACCCGCACCGGGGCCGGCTGGCCGGTGGCGCCGGGGTTGAGGCCGGCAATGGCCTGAAAGTGCAACTCGACGGCGGCGGTGTTGGCCTCGGCTTCCGCCTCTTCGGGCTGCGGTTTCGCCGCATCCTTGGCACACGCCGTCAGCAGAAGCGCGGTGGCGACTGCGAGTAAAAACCTGGGAATCATCCTGCGTCCTCAATGACGTTTGAGCTATCCGTTGTGTGCTTGTAAGTGGTGTTAGGGGACGGCGACGCTCAGCGACGTCGCTGTCGTGTGCTGTGTTCTTCGTAGGCGCGGCTGAATTCACGACCGAACAGGTCCTGGAAATCCTCTTGGGCTTCCCGGGAAATATTGCTGTAGAGCTCGGTGAATTGCTGCCAGTACTGGGCCTGTCGCGAGCCATTGAAGATGCTGGATAACCCGCCGGGCTTGCCCATGCGCTCTTCCAGCTGCGCCGGTTCGAAGCGCGCCAGCAAATGCTTGATCGCGGCTTCCACGCCGGCCATCACCGCCAACTGGTGGGCGCGCAAGTCATCGAAACTGTCACGCACCGCCGCGTCCGGCGCCATGAACGCCTGGTTGCCGTGACGCAACAGCAACAGCATCGCTTCATCGACATTGGGGGCGAACTTCAGCGGGTTGTTTTCCACCGGCTGGATCATCGTCTGCTGGATGCGGAACTCGCCCTTGAGGCTGCTGCGGGCACGCAAGACATCGATCAGGCCTTCGACCATCAGCCGATAACTGCGGCCGATGCTCTCCATCTGCGCTTCGGCCTGGGCCTTGTCCAGGCGCAACTGATCCAGCCCGGCACCGCGCAGGAAGGCTTGCAGCAGGTCCGGCTGGGCAGCGTCGCCCCGGGTCGCCGGCGCTTCGGCACGGGTAACCGGGGGTTCGCGCAACGGCGCAGGCTCGACCGGCACACTGGCAAGGGGGGCGGCCGGCATCGGCGGCACGGGCGCAGGTACTGGCTCAACCACTGGCGGCGGCGCCACAGGCAGTGGCGCGACGGCGACCGGGGTCACCGCCACGGGTGCCGGCTTGTCGCTGAACAGGTCCCAATCCTCGGGAATCACCGGGGCAGCGCTCATTACCATGGGCTCGATCACCGGTGGCGGGTTCGGCCGCGGGATCGGGGTCGGCGGGCGGAAATCATGCTGCTCGGCGGGGACGTGGTCAGGCTGGGTGGCCGGCGGGACGCTGGCGGGCGCGAGGAAATCGAACAGGTCCGGGAGGGTGTCCATGGCCGACACGCCCTGGAAGTGCGCAGGCGAGGCCACGGGAATGAACGATGGCGCAGGGGCGGCGGCGCCTTGGCGGCCCATCAAGGCCTCGAAACTGCTGGGCGACTCGGCGAACGGGTTGCTGTCCGTGGCCGGCAGGCTGAAGTCGACACGCGCCTGGATTTCATAATCACCGATGCGGATCACCTCGCCATCCTGCAGCGGCTCACTGTTGCCCTTGCGCAAGCGGATACCGGCCTTGACCAATTCCACACCGTTGGTGCTGTTATCGGTTAAGTAATAGCGCCCGTCTTTGTATTGAATAACGCAATGTTTGCCGGACACCAGGCGCTCAGGGTCCGGCAACACCCAGTCATTATCAGAATTACGGCCAATTGCCATCACGCCCTGGTCCATGGACTTTTCCGAACACTGACCGGGGGTAATCTTGTGATAACTAGTGATAGTCAAACACAGCGGCATTTCGCCTCCTTGCTGAATACTTCTTTTCACGTACGCGACTTCGCGCGGGCGAACGCAGGGTGCATGACCCGCGAGGCGCCGAAAATCCTGCAAACAACCATGAAACGGCGTTTTGCCAGCATATTGGCCAATATTAACCGGCTTGCATGACAAAAAGCCTCTCTTGATACCCTTCCTCGACCAGCCAGTCGCGCGGGTTGTTAAGCGCCTCACAACTGTAACAGAGTCGAAATAGCTTACCTTGACAAGCGATAAGTACTACACCAAAAATGCACAACTTCTTGATGATCACTGATGGCACTTTAAGATCATATCGCATCTATCGAGCCATTACCGTCAAGGAACATGCGAAGTTCCACCCGGAACTTGCATGTGAACTGCCCGATAATGTCTCCGGGCGATAGGGAGATCGATCCAAGTGGATGTGCCTTTGTTGCTCGCCGCCGTTTCCGCGAACTCGCCTTGCGGTGAAGACCTGGAATATGACGCGGATTTCTTGCGCCTGGAACGCGATTCCCGAGGCCAGCCCGAGCGCAGCATGGGCGACTCGATCCTGCCGGCCGAACCGCCCGAGTGGCGCAGCATCCAGCAACAGAGCCTGGACCTGCTGCAACGCAGCAAAGACCTGCGCATTACCCATTTCCTGTTGCAAAGCAGCCTGGCCCTCGAAGGCATTGCGGGGCTGGCCCGTTCGCTGACGCTGATCAGCGAATTGCTCAAGCAGTACTGGGCCGACCTGCACCCGCGCCTGGACGCCGATGACGACAATGATCCCACCGTGCGCATCAACGCCCTCGCCGGCCTGACGTCCGACGTGACGATTCGCTTGCTGCGCGAAAGCATTCTGGCCCGCTCGCGAACCTTCGGTGCGGTCAGCCTGCGCGCCGCCGCCAACGCCAGCGGCCTGCAAAGCTTCGCCGATGAAAACCTCGGCGCCGAGCAACTCGCCGGGGCCCTGCTCGACAGCGACCCCGAGCAGTTGGAAATCACCCGTGCCGCGCTGCTGGAAGCCCGCAGCGCCGCCGAAGCCATCGAGCAACAGGTCAGTGACCAGGTCGGTTCCGCCCAGGGCGTGGACCTCGGTCCGCTGAAGCAGCCGCTGAAAATGGCCCTGCAGATCCTCGGCCAGTTCGCTCCGCAGAGTGGCGACAGCGCCCTGGCCGATCCGGTCGGCGACGACAGCACGGCGACGGCCGAGTCCGCCGCCACACCAAGCGCCCCGCGCAACACCGCCACGCTCAGCGGCGATATCAACAACCGCGACGACGTGCTGCGCAGCCTGGATCGGATTCTCGCCTACTACACCCGTCATGAGCCTTCCAGCCCGCTGCCGGTGCTGTTGAACCGGGCGAAGAATCTGGTGCACGCCGATTTTGCGGCGATCGTGCGCAACCTGATTCCCGACGGCATGAGTCAATTTGAAAACCTGCGCGGCCCGGACAGCGATTAACAGCGAGCGGATCACGCAGTCACGTCACCGGTTCCGCCGGATGACGCCAACACCGTCGCTCAAGCGACCAGGAGCAGCAACGTGGCGAAGCAAAGTTCTCAGAAATTCATCGCGCGCAACCGCGCGCCTCGAGTGCAGATCGAGTACGACGTCGAGCTCTACGGCGCCGAGAAAAAGGTCCAGTTGCCCTTCGTCATGGGCGTAATGGCTGACCTCGCCGGCAAGCCTGCCGAGCCTCTGGCACCGGTGGCCGATCGCAAGTTTCTCGAAATCGATGTCGACAATTTCGACTCGCGCCTCAAGGCCATGCAGCCGCGCGTGGCGTTCCATGTGCCCAACGAACTGACCGGCGAAGGCAACCTCAGCCTGGACCTGACCTTCGAAAGCATGGACGACTTCAGCCCGGCTGCCGTGGCTCGCAAGGTCGACTCGCTGAACAAGCTGCTTGAAGCGCGCACTCAGCTGGCCAACCTGCTGACCTACATGGACGGCAAGACCGGCGCCGAAGAAATCATCATGAAGGCGATCAAAGACCCAGCGCTGTTGCAGGCCCTGGCGAGCGCGCCGAAGCCAGCACAGGACCAATGATCATGACTGACAATACCGCCCGCGAAGGCGTCCAGAATCTCGGCGCGACCGAAGAAACCAGCGAGTTTGCGTCCCTGCTGCTGCAAGAATTCAAACCCAAGACCGAGCGTGCCCGCGAAGCCGTCGAGACTGCCGTGCGCACCCTGGCCGAACAGGCCCTGGCGCAGACCGACCTGGTGTCCAACGACGCCATCAAGTCGATCGAATCGATCATCGCCGCCATCGACGCCAAGCTCACCGCCCAGGTCAACCAGGTCATCCACCACCCCGACTTCCAGCAACTGGAGAGCGCCTGGCGTGGCCTGCACTACCTGGTCAACAACACCGAGACCGATGAGCAGCTCAAGATCCGCGTGCTCAACATCTCCAAGCCGGACCTGCACAAGACCCTGAAGAAATTCAAGGGCACCGCGTGGGACCAGAGCCCGCTCTTCAAGAAAATGTACGAAGAAGAATACGGCCAGTTCGGCGGCGAACCTTACGGCTGCCTGGTGGGCGACTACTACTTCGACCAGTCGCCACCGGACGTGGAGCTGTTGGGCGAACTGTCGAAAGTCTGCGCGGCCATGCACGCACCGTTCATTGCCGCCGCCTCGCCAACTGTCATGGGCATGGGCTCGTGGCAGGAACTGTCGAACCCGCGTGACCTGACCAAGATCTTCACCACGCCTGAGTACGCCGGCTGGCGTTCGCTGCGTGAATCGGAAGACTCGCGCTACATCGGCCTGACCATGCCGCGCTTCCTGGCGCGCCTGCCGTACGGCGCCAAGACCGACCCGGTGGAAGCCTTCGCCTTCGAAGAAAACACCGACGGCGCCGACAGCTCGAAGTACACCTGGGCCAACGCCGCCTACGCGATGGCCGTGAACATCAACCGCTCGTTCAAACACTTCGGCTGGTGCTCGCGCATCCGCGGCGTGGAGTCGGGCGGTGAAGTGGAAAACCTGCCAGCCCACACCTTCCCCACCGACGACGGTGGCGTGGACATGAAGTGCCCGACCGAAATCGCCATCTCGGACCGCCGTGAAGCGGAGCTGGCGAAGAACGGTTTCATGCCGCTGCTGCACAAGAAAAACACCGATTTCGCCGCCTTCATCGGTGCGCAGTCGCTGCAGAAGCCGGCCGAATACGACGACCCGGACGCCACCGCCAACGCCAACCTGGCCGCGCGCCTGCCGTACCTGTTCGCCACGTGCCGCTTCGCCCACTACTTGAAGTGCATCGTGCGCGACAAGATCGGTTCCTTCAAAGAGAAGGACGAGATGCAGCGCTGGTTGCAGGACTGGATCCTCAACTACGTCGACGGTGATCCGGCGCACTCCACCGAGACCACCAAGGCCCAGCATCCACTGGCTGCAGCCGAAGTGATCGTCGAAGAAGTCGAAGGCAACCCGGGGTACTACAACTCCAAGTTCTACCTGCGCCCGCACTACCAGCTCGAAGGGCTGACCGTGTCGTTGCGCCTGGTATCGAAACTGCCTTCGGCCAAGGGCGCGTAAAGCAAGCTGAACGGTACGCGGTAGAAGTGTGGGAGCGAGCCTGCTCGCGATGGCGGTGGATCAGTCATCCGTTGTGTGGCCTGACACGCCGTAATCGCGAGCAGGCTCGCTCCCACAGGGGGCCTTCATTGAGTTGAAGGTCACTGCTGTACAAAGAATTCGCAAGGTCGGCGTCAATCAAACAACGTGGTAGAGACCACACAGGGAGAAAACATGGCTGTTGATATTTTCATCAAGATCGGCGACATCAAGGGCGAGTCCATGGACAAGGCCCACAAGGACGAAATCGACGTCCTGAACTGGAGCTGGGGCATGTCCCAGACCGGCAACATGCACTCCGGCACCGGCGGTGGCGCGGGCAAGGTGAATATCCAGGATCTGTCGCTGACCAAGTACGTCGATAAGGCATCGCCGAACCTGATGATGCACTGCGCCAGCGGCAAGCACATCGACAAGGTCAAGCTGACCGTGCGCAAGGCCGGTGGTGAAAGCCAGGTCGAGTACATGATCATCAACCTGGAAGAGGTGATCATCACCTCCCTGAGCACTGGCGGTTCGGGCAGCGATGATCGCCTGACCGAGAACGTCACCCTGAACTTCGCCAAGGTGCTGGTGGACTACCAACCGCAGAAAGCCGACGGCACCAAAGAAGGCGGCCCGGTCAAGTTCGGCTGGAACATCCGCACCAACACCAAGGTGTAATCGAACACGCCCCCGGTGCCACGCGCCGGGGGTGTTTGGTGCTTGCTCGAATCCATTTTTCTGCGCGCGGTGTCTGAGTCATGGCCAAACCTTCGTTTATCAATTTGTGGAACAGCTATCCCGATACGCCAACGCCCTGCGACGGCCCTTGGGACAATCAATGCGCAATCCGCATGAGCGTCACGCTCAACGCGGAAAAAACCATCAAGGTCAACAAATCCACCTACACCGAACCCAAATGCGCCCACGAACACGCACGTGGCGCGGAGTCGTTGGCCAACTGGCTCTGGCGGCACCATCTGGGGCGTCCACTGATTCTCTCGGGAAGTGCCGAAGATCGGCGCAAGCTCGCTCAAAAGACCGGGATCATCTTCTTCAAGGACTGCTTTGCACGGCACGGGCAATCCCTGGAAGCGCGTACCGGCGACCACATCGATCTGTGGAATCGCGGCAGGGTCACGGGCGACTTTGCCGACCAGGCCCATCGCTCAAAGCAAGTCTGGTTCTGGGAACTGCCATGATCAAGCGTACGCTGCATTCACTGCTGTCGAGTTGCGTGCTGTTGAGTCTGTACGCCTGCGCCGAAACGGCCCCGGCCACAACCACCGCACAAGACAATCAGGTCGATCTTGGCGGCCAAGTATTGACCCTTGAGAACCACGATCAACGCTGCGCCTTGCGTAAACCGGATCAGAGCCTGTTGACCCTGGACATGCCCTGGCCTTGTCATTTGGGCGTCGATCGCCAAGGTAAACCACGCGTCGAAAACTTCAATAACGCCCAGATTATTATCGTCCAGCACTTTGCACCGGAACCTGCGCCGAGCACTGAATGCCGTTCTCAGTACCAGGCGATCAGGAAAGTCGCTGGTCAGCTGGAAGCCTCGATGGTAGCTGGCGGTGGTCACTGCCTGCCCGGCGCTTTCGACCAGAAAAACTTCGTGGCCCTTTTTACGTGGTAACCGAAATCGCCACCCGCGATCGCCTGCAACCGTCCCTGCTGGACCGGTTGACCGATGACGATCCGACCAATCCCAAGGAAAGCGCCGACAAACGCGTGCTCTCGCTCACCCAGTTGAAAGCCTCGGTGCTGCGTGACCTGGCGTGGCTGCTCAACACCACGTCGCTGCTCGGCCACGATGCCACGCTGCATACCCCGGCGGGCACTTCGGTGGTCAATTTCGGCTTGCCGGCTTTGGCCGGCAACAGCGCGTCGAACGTCGATATCCCGGCCCTGGAAGCGTTGATCCACCAGGCCATCGCCACCTTCGAACCGCGGATCCTGCGGCACACCCTGCGCGTGCGCGCCCGGGCGACGGCGGAGATGAACCACAACGCCTTGAGCTTCGAGATCGAGGGCGATCTCTGGGCCCAACCGGTGCCGTTGCGCCTGCTGTTGCAAACTGATCTGGACCTGGAATCCGGGCATGTGCGCGTGGTCAACGCCGATCAGCGGAGGCGCCCATGAACCCGCGCCTGCTGGAACTGTACAACCAGGAACTGCACCACGTGCGCGAAAGCGCGGCGGAGTTCGCCAAGGAATACCCCAAGATCGCCAGTCGGCTGACGTTGTCCGGCATGGACTGCGCCGACCCTTACGTCGAGCGCTTGCTGGAAGGCTTCGCCTACCTGACCGCGCGGGTGCAGCTCAAGCTCGACGCCGAGTACCCGACCTTCACCCATAACCTGCTGGAAATCGCCTACCCCCATTACCTGGCACCCACGCCGTCGATGACCGTGGTGCAGATGCAGGCCGACCCGGACGAGGGCTCGCTGAGCAGCGGCTTCACGCTGCCCCGCGACAGCGTCCTGCGCGCCGCTTTGGGCCGGGAAACCCAGACCTGCTGCGAGTACCGCACCGCCCACGCGGTGACGTTGTGGCCGTTGCAGGTCAGCCAGGCCGAGTACTTCGGCAACCCGTCCACCGTGCTCGGGCGCCTGGCAGCCAGCGAACCAAAAGCCAAGGCTGGCCTGCGCCTGACCCTGCGCACCGGCGCCGAACTGCCGTTCAACAGCCTGGCCCTGGACAACCTGCCGCTGTACCTCAGCGGCGCCGACGAGCAACCTTTCCGCCTCTACGAACAACTGCTGGGCAATGCCTGCGCGGTGTTCGCCCGCAAACCCGGCGGTGATTGGGTCGAACGCCTGCCGCAAGACGCGCTGCGCTCCCGTGGCTTCGATGATGCCGACGCCGCGCTGCCCGTTGTATCACGGGCCTTCCAGGGCTACCGCCTGTTGCAGGAATACTTCGCCCTGCCCCAGCGCTTCCTGTTCGTCGACTTCACCCAACTGAGCCGCGCGGTCAAGCGTTGCGACGGCCAGGAGCTGGAGCTGATCGTGCTGTTCGACCGTCACGATCCGAGCCTGGAAGGCAGCGTCAGTGCCGCGCAGTTTCTTCCGTTTTGCACCCCGGCGATCAACCTGTTTCCCAAGCGCCTGGATCGCATTCACTTGTCGGAACGGGTCAACGAGCACCACGTGATCGCCGACCGCACCCGGCCGATGGATTTCGAAGTGCATTCGCTGACCGGCCTCACCGGCCACGGCACCGGACCGGAGCAGCCGTTCCTGCCGTTCTATGCCGTGCGCGATCCATCCCGCTATGGCCGCGACCAGGCCTATTACACGGTGCGTCGCGAGCCGCGGGTGTTGTCCAGCGATCAGCGGCGCAACGGCCCGCGCTCGACCTACATCGGCAGCGAAACCTTCGTCAGCCTGGTGGACAGCCAGCAGGCGCCCTATCGCCATGACTTGCGCCAACTGGGCGTGACGGCACTGTGCACCAACCGCGACCTGCCGCTGTTCATGAGCGTGGGCAACGGCAAGACCGACTTCACCCTGGCCGACAGTGCCCCGGTCGGCGCCGTGCGCTGCGTGGCCGGACCGAGCCGCCCACGGGCCAGCCATGCCCACGACGCCAAAGCCTGGCGACTGATCAGCCAGCTGTCGCTGAACTACCTGTCCCTCGCCGAACAGGGCCAGGGCGCCGCCGCCCTGCGTGAACTGCTGCGCCTGTACGGCGACAGCAACGACGCGGCGCTGCAATTGCAGATCGAAGGCCTGCGGGACGTCAGCAGCAAGGCCTGCACCCGGCGTCTGCCGATGCCCGGCCCGATCGTCTTTGGTCGCGGCCTGGAGATCACCCTGGAGTTCGATGAAAATGCGTTTCGCGGCACCGGCGTGTTCCTGCTCGGTGCGGTGTTCGAGCGCTTCCTGGCACGCTACGTGTCGATCAACAGTTTTACCGAGACGGTGATCCGTACCACCGAACGCGGCGAGATCATGCGATGGAAAGCCAAGCCCGGACGTCGTCCGACCCTGTGAGTACCCTGGACGCGATGCACCAGAAACCCTGGGAATACGACTTTTTCCAGGCGTTGCGACGCATCGAGTGCGAGTCGCCCGAGCTGCCGCGCCTGGGCCATTCGTTGCGCCTGGCCGATGACCCGCTGCGCCTCGGACAACAGGCCGAATGCACCTTTGCCCCGGCGACGCTGGCTTCGGTACAGCCGGGCGTCGACGGTGCGCCGGCGCGGCTGGAACAGTTCTTCTTCGGCCTCGGCGGCCCCAACGGCCCGATGCCGCTGCACATCACCGAGTATGTGCGCGAGCGCCAGCGCAACCACGCCGACAGCACCAGCAAGCGCTTTCTCGATGTGTTCCATCATCGTTTGCTCAGCCTGTTCTACCGGGCCTGGGCCGAAGCACGGCCGACCGTCAGCCATGATCGCCCGGACGATGACTACTGGTCGGCGCGCCTCGCGGCCCTCAGCGGTCGGGGCATGCCGAGCCTGCTCAAGCAGGGTTTGATTCCCGACACCGCGAAGTTGCATTACAGCGGCCACCTGTCGGCACAAACCCGCTACCCCGACGGTTTGAAGGCCATCCTCGGCGAATACTTCGGCCTGCCGGTGGAGATCGAAGAATACGTCGGCCAATGGCTGGAACTGCCGGAGCGCAGCCGCGTCGGCGTCAGCGCCCATCAACTGCGCGTGGACTTCTGCCTGGGCCGCTACGTGTGGGATCGCCAGCACAAATTCCGCATTCGCCTGGGCCCGCTCAAGCTCGTCGACTACATGGGCATGCTGCCCGGCAGCCAGTCGTTCAACGAGCTGGTGGCCTGGGTCGCCGAGTACCTGGGTCATGAACTGGACTGGGACCTGAACCTGGTGCTGGAACAGCCCGAAGTGCCGGCACTGCAACTCAATGGTCGTTTCCGCCTGGGGTTCAACACCTGGCTGGGGCAGCCCGAAACAGATGCCAACGATCTAATACTGGCCCGGCATTACGCCGAACAGGCCACCACCTCACAGACCTCAAGGAGCCATGAGCATGGGTGAAATCAGTCGCGCCGCGTTGTTCGGCAAACTCAACAGCGTGGCCTATAAAGCCATCGAAGCCGCCACCGTGTTCTGCAAGTTGCGCGGTAACCCGTATGTGGAACTGGCCCACTGGTTTCATCAATTGTTGCAACTGCAGGACTCGGACCTGCACCGCATCATCCGTCAGTTCAACGTCGAGCCGGCGCGCCTGGCCCGCGACCTGACCGATGCCCTGGATCGGCTGCCACGGGGCTCGACATCGATCACCGACCTGTCCTCCCACGTCGAAGAAGCCGTGGAACGCGGCTGGGTCTACGGCAGCCTGATGTTCGGTGAGAGCCAGGTGCGCACCGGTTACCTGGTACTCGGCATTCTCAAGACCCCGAGCCTGCGCCATGCGTTGCTGGGCCTGTCGTCGGAGTTCGACAAGGTCAAGGCCGAAGCCCTGAGCGAGCGCTTTGACGAATACGTCGGTGACTCCCCGGAAAACGCCCTGAGCGCCAGCGATGGCTTCAACGCCGGTGCCGTGCCGGGCGAAGCCAGCGGCGCCATGGCCCCCAGCGCCATGGGCAAGCAGGAAGCCCTCAAGCGCTTCACCGTCGACCTCACCGAACAGGCCCGCAGCGGCAAGCTCGACCCGATCGTCGGCCGTGACGAAGAGATCCGCCAACTGGTGGACATTCTCATGCGCCGCCGGCAGAACAACCCGATCCTCACCGGTGAAGCCGGCGTGGGCAAGACTGCAGTGGTCGAAGGCTTTGCCCTGCGCATCGTCGCCGGCGACGTGCCGCCGTCCCTCAAGGACGTGGAGCTGCGCAGCCTCGACGTCGGCCTGTTGCAAGCAGGCGCGAGCATGAAAGGCGAATTCGAACAGCGCCTGCGCCAGGTCATCGAAGACGTCCAGGCTTCGCCGAAGCCGATCATCCTGTTCATCGACGAAGCCCACACCCTGGTGGGCGCCGGTGGCGCCGCCGGGACCGGTGATGCGGCCAACCTGCTCAAGCCGGCCCTGGCCCGCGGCACCCTGCGCACCGTGGCCGCCACGACCTGGGCCGAGTACAAGAAGCACATCGAGAAAGACCCGGCCCTGACCCGGCGTTTCCAGGTGGTGCAAGTGGCCGAGCCGTCGGAAGACAAGGCGCTGCTGATGATGCGCGGCGTGGCCTCGACCATGGAACAGCACCACCAGGTGCAGATCCTCGACGAAGCCCTGGAAGCCTCGGTCAAGTTGTCCCACCGCTACATTCCCGCGCGCCAGCTGCCGGACAAATCCGTGAGCCTGCTGGACACCGCTTGCGCCCGCGTCGCCATCAGCCTGCACGCCGTGCCGGCCGAGGTGGATGACAGCCGTCGGCGCATCGAAGCGCTGGAAACCGAGCTGCAGATCATCGCTCGCGAACAGGCGATCGGCGTGAACATCGGCAGCCGCCAGACCCAGAGCGAAAACCTGTTGAGCGCCGAGCGCCAGCGCCTCGCTGAACTGGAAAGCCGCTGGGCCGAAGAGAAAACCCTGGTGGACGAACTGCTCGCCACCCGCGCCACCCTGCGTGAACGCGTCGGCGTGGTGGACAGCGAGGACGGCAGCGAAGCTTGCGACAACGAAAACCACGCCCTGCGCGAGAAACTGGTGGACCTGCAACAGCGCCTCAGCGCCCTGCAAGGCGAAACCCCGTTGATCCTGCCGACCGTGGACTATCAGGCCGTGGCCTCGGTGGTCGCCGACTGGACCGGCATTCCGGTGGGCCGCATGGCCCGCAATGAACTGGAAACCGTGCTCAACCTCGACCAGCACCTGAAAAAGCGCATCATCGGCCAGGACCACGCCTTGCAGATGATCGCCAAGCGCATCCAGACCTCCCGCGCCGGCCTCGACAACCCGAGCAAGCCGATTGGCGTGTTCATGCTCGCCGGCACCTCCGGCGTGGGCAAGACCGAAACCGCCCTGGCCCTGGCCGAAGCCATGTACGGCGGCGAGCAGAACGTCATCACCATCAACATGAGCGAGTTCCAGGAAGCCCACACCGTGTCCACCCTCAAGGGCGCGCCACCGGGCTACATCGGCTATGGCGAAGGCGGCGTGCTGACCGAAGCCGTGCGGCGCAAACCGTACAGCGTGGTGCTGCTGGACGAGGTGGAAAAAGCCCACCCGGACGTGCACGAGATCTTCTTCCAGGTGTTCGACAAGGGCGTCATGGAAGACGGCGAAGGCCGGGTGATCGACTTCAAGAACACCTTGATCCTGCTGACCACCAACGCCGGCACCGAACTGATTGCCCAGGTCTGCAAAGACCCGCAAAACGTGCCCGAGCCGGAAGCAATCGCCAAGGCCCTGCGCCAGCCGCTGCTGGAGATTTTCCCGCCGGCCCTGCTCGGTCGCCTGGTGACGATTCCGTACTACCCACTCAGCGACGAAATGCTCAAGGCCATCACCCGCCTGCAACTCAACCGCATCAAGAAGCGTGTGGAGAACACCCACAAAGTGGCGTTCGACTACGACGACGCGGTGATCGACCTGATCGTCTCGCGCTGCACCGAAACCGAAAGCGGCGGCCGGATGATCGACACCATCCTGACCAACAGCCTGCTGCCGGACATGAGCCGCGAGTTTCTCACCCGCATGCTCGAAGGCAAGGCCCTGGCCGGTGTGCGGATCCGCGCCGTGGATAACGAATTGCAGTACGATTTCAGCGACGCGACCTGACCTGACAGGAACACAGTCACTCCTGTGGAAGATACCCCTGTGGGAGCGAGCCTGCTCGCGATTGCGGTGGGTCATTCAACCTCGATGTTGAATGTAACTCCGCTATCGCGAGCAGGCTCGCTCCCACAGTAGGTTGCGTTCCTTCAGCTATTAAAATTTGCACGGGACACCCGATGTTATTCAACCAAGCCACACGCCTGGCCAAAATCACCAGCCCCCTGGGGCCCGAGGTGCTGCTGCTCAAGGACATGGGTGGCGGCGAAGAGCTGGGAAGGCTGTTCAACTACGAGTTGCAGTTGCACTCGCTGGACAACGCCATCGACCTCAACCAGTTGCTTGGCAAACCGATGTGCGTGAGCCTGCTGCTGGACGGCGGTGGCGAGCGCTATTTCCATGGCATCGTGGCCCGCTGCAGCCAGAACGTCGACCAGGGCCAGTTCGCCAGTTACCAGGCCACGCTCAGGCCTTGGTTCTGGCTGCTGACACGCACCTCCGATTGCCGGATCTTCCAGAACCTGACCATCCCGCAGATCATCAAGCAGGTGTTCCGCGACCTGGGCTTTTCCGATTTCGAAGACGCCTTGAGCCGGCCGTATCGCGAGTGGGAATACTGCGTGCAGTACCGCGAGACCAGCTTCGATTTCGTCAGCCGACTGATGGAACAGGAAGGTATCTATTACTTCTTCCGCCATGAGCAGGGCCGCCACGTGCTGGTGCTGGCCGATGCCTACGGCGCGCACGCCAGCGCGCCCGACTATGCGTCGGTGCCCTACTACCCGAAGAACGAACAGCACCGCGAACGCGACCACATCCACGATTGGCACCTGGCCCAGGAAGTCCAGCCAGGTTCATTGGAGCTCAACGACTACGACTTCCAGCGCCCCAGCGCGCGCATCGACGTGCGCTCGGCGATGCCGCGTCCGCACACCGCTGGCGACTATCCGCTGTACGACTACCCCGGCACCTACGTGCAAAGTGCCGACGGCGAGCATTACGCCCGCACCCGCATCGAAGCCTTGCAGACCCTGCACGAACAGGTCGAGCTGACGGGTAATGCCCGGGGCCTGGGATCGGGGCATCTGTTCAGCCTGACCGGCTTCACCCGCCAGGACCAGAACCGCGAATACCTGATCGTTGGCGCCCGCTATTACATCTCCCAGGAAAGCGGCGAAACCGGTGTTGGCGCGCCGTCGGCACAGTTCGAAAGCAGCCTGACCTGCATCGACGCCCAGCAAAGCTACCGGCCGTTGCCCATCACTCACCGCCCTGTCGTCAAAGGCCCGCAGACCGCGCTGGTGGTCGGTCCCAAGGGTGAGGAAATCTGGACCGATCAGTTCGGTCGGGTGAAGGTGCATTTCTACTGGGACCGCCACGACCAGTCCAACGAGAACAGCTCGTGCTGGATTCGCGTGTCGCAATCCTGGGCCGGCAAGAACTGGGGCTCGATGCAGATTCCGCGCATTGGCCAGGAAGTGATTGTCAGCTTCCTCGAAGGCGACCCGGACCGGCCGATCATCACCGGTCGCGTCTACAACGCCGAACAGACCGTGCCCTACGACTTGCCGGAAAACGCCACCCAAAGCGGCATGAAGAGCCGTTCGAGCAAGGGCGGCACGCCGGCGAATTTCAACGAAATCCGCATGGAAGACAAGAAAGGCGCGGAGCAGTTGTACATCCATGCCGAGCGCAACCAGGACATCGTGGTAGAGGTGGATGAAAGCCATTCGGTGGGGCACGACCGCAACAAGAGCATCGGCCACAACGAGACGGTGATCATCGGCAACAACCGCCTGCGCATCGTCAAGCAGGAGGACATCCTGTCGGTGGGCTTGCGCAAGACCGACAGCATCAGCCAGAGCTACGTCATTGAAGTGGGCGAAAACCTGAGACTGGTGTGCGGTAAAAGCATCCTGGAACTCAACGCCAGCGGCCAGATCAACCTGAGCGGCGTGCAGATCAGCTTCTATGCCAGCGGCGATGCCGAGTTCAACACCGGCGGCGTGCTGCACCTGAACAACGGCGGCGGCCCCGGCGCCACGCCGGACGGCCAGGGCGTCAAGGCGAGTATCGACGCCAACATCAAAGCCGCGTTCCCCAAAGGTTAACCCAGAGATTCAGGCGCCATGACTTACCGCATCAATGAATTCCAGCTCCAACTGCCGCCCGGCGAATTGCTGGACGCGACGATCAACATCCTCAAGTTCCCCGAGCTGGGCACCTCCTTGATCGTCAGCCGCAGCTTGCTGGCCGAGGGCGAGACCCTGCAAAGCAACCTCGACGACCAGCTGGCGCGCCTGGAAAAACAAGTCCAGGACCTGCGCTGCCAACCGGGCGCCGCCGTGCGCCTGGGCGCCCAGCAGGAAGTCGAAGCCATCGAGTTGCGCAGCCAGTTCAGCAAGGGCAACGAAAAGGTCTTCCAGTTCCAACTGGCCCTGGTCCTGCCCGGCACCCGCAAGATGCTCGCCCTGAGCTACGTCAAGGCGCAAAAGCTCGG
Source organism: Pseudomonas fluorescens (assembly GCF_018614775.1). Taxonomy (GTDB): domain Bacteria; phylum Pseudomonadota; class Gammaproteobacteria; order Pseudomonadales; family Pseudomonadaceae; genus Aquipseudomonas; species Aquipseudomonas fluorescens_BY. The sequence goes on along the minus strand of NZ_JAGGOF010000010.1, from coordinate 39,344 downwards.
CGACGCCGAAGCCGCGCACTGGGCGACGATCAAGGGGTCGTTGGTGTTTGACGGGGCGGTTTGATGAGCGACTTGCATGTCTGACGCGCTTTGGGCCGCACGGCTAGGCGACGCACTGGACCACACCTCGATGATGGCCGACATCCTCGGCGGCGTGCTGGAGGTGGCGGCCAATATCGCGATCACCGCCCTGGCGACGGCTGCTGTGGTCGCGGCCACCGGTATCACCGTGGTCACTGGCGGCCTCGGCTGTTTCGTCCTCGGCCTGGTGGTTGGCACCATTGTCGGCCTGGCCATGAGCAAGACCGGGGCCGACAAGGGCTTGAGCAATTTATGCGAGGGCATCGGCAACGCCCTCTTTCCGCCCACGGTGCAGGCCAACATCCTCACCGGTTCCACCGACACCCTGACCAACAATATCCCCGCCGCTCGCGCCGCTGGGGCGATCCAGTCCCATGTCGCGCCGGCCGGCACCGAGCTGGAACCCCCCGAGCCGCAAGCCGAACCCAGCTACCTGGACATGGCCGAGAATTTCTTCTCGCAGATGTGGCGTCCCACCGTTGCCACCCCTGCCCCAGGCGCCGTGCCCAAGCCGCTGGACATGGTCGTTTGCATGAAGCATCCGCCGATGCCACCACAGTTCCTGGCCGAAGGCTCGGACAAGGTCACCATCAACGGCCAACCCGCCGTGCGCAGCGGCGACCGCAGCACCTGTGATGCCAAGGTCGTATCGTCCGGGTTGATTTCGTCCAATGTCACCATCGGCGGCGGTTCGGTGGTGGTGCGCGAGATCCGCAGCGGCAAGACGCCCGGCGTGGGGCTGGCGGTCACCGCGCTGCTGATGCTCAAGGGCGGCAAAGGCAAATTCCTCAGCAACCTGCCCTGCATGCTGATCGGTGGCGCAGCGTCCATGGCCGTCAGCAGTGCAATGGGCGCCGTCGCCAACGCTGCGATGGGCTCGTCGAACCCGGTGCACGCGGCGACCGGTGCCAAGGTGCTGGGGGATATTGACGAACTGGACTTCGTGCTGCCCGGCATATTGCCAATTGACTGGCAACGTTTATACAACAGCCGCGACGAGCGTAGGAACGGGATGTTCGGCGCGGGCTGGAGCGTTTCCTACGAAGTATGCGTCGAGATCCTGCCCCATCCCGAGGGCGGCGAAACGCTGGTCTACACCGACGAACAGGGCCGGCGCATCGACATGGGTTCGATCCCTCCGGGCGGCGCCGTATTCAGCGCAGGTGAAGGGCTCAGTGTGCGCAGGCATGCCAACGGTGAGTTGCTGATCGACAGTTCGGATGGGCTGTACCGGCTGTTCACCCCGTCACCGGGCTGTACAACGCGTCTACGCCTGAGCCAGCTCGGCGATCGCAACGACAACCGCATCTATCTCGATTATGACGACGCTGGTCGTGTGACACAGCTGCGGGAAACCTTTGACCTGGTTCGTATCGCACTGGCTTATGACGACCGCTGGCCACAACGGGTCAGTCGGATCGACCGGCTCTACTCCGATGACCGTCGGGAAGTGCTGATGCACTATGGCTATGACACCCAAGGCGACCTGGCCGAGGTCCGTGCCTCCAACGGCCAGGTAAAGCGCCGCTATGCCTACGACGCCGGGCGGCGCATGGTGGAGCACCAACTGCCTGCCGGACTGCGCTGTTTCTACGAATGGGCGTTGATTGAAAACCTGGAATGGCGCGTGGTTCGCCACTGGACCGACGCAGGCGACGCCTACAGCTTCGACTATGACCTGACTGCCGGGACCACGCGCATCACCGACGGCCTGAATCGCACCAGTACCCGTCGCTGGGACGCTCGCTATCAGATAATCGAAACCACCGACGCCTTGGGCCGCCGCTGGGCGTTCCAGTGGAATGACGAAAGCCAGTTGGTCGAGGCGACCGATCCCAATGGCGGACAGCATCGGTTCAGTTATGACGAAGCCGGCAACCTTTGTGAAACCCGTGACCCGTTAGGGCGCTGCGAATCGACACTGTGGCTTGAGCACTGGGCACTGCCCCTGGCGGAAACCGATGCCGCCGGGCATACCTGGCAGTACCGCTATGACTCGCGTGGCAATCGCATTCGCGAAACCGACCCTCTGGGCCATGTCACCCGCTACCGCCACGACGCCCATGGCCAGGTGGTGGAGGTCATCGACGCCACCGGCAAAAGCAAGAAAATGCGCTGGACAGCCCTCGGACAGCTCAGCGAACACACCGACTGCTCGGGTTACACCACACGCTTGAGCTATTGCGAGCGCGGGCTGTTGCTCAGCAGCACTGACGCGCTGGGCGAACGGACGCTTTTTACTTATGACGATCAAGGTCGGTTGCTGAGCAAACAACTGCCGGACGGACGCACTGAGCAATACCAGCTCGATGCGAGCGGCCAGTTGATCGGCTACAGCGATCCTGCCGGGCACACCACACATTTCCAGCACACCCTGACCGGGCAACTGCGCATACGCACCGACGCCCACGGCCGCCGGGTCGAACTGAGCTACGACAACTACGGACGTTTGCTGGCCCTGACCAACGAAAACGGTGAACGCTATCAATTCACCTGGGACGCCGGTGATCGCCTTACCGTCCAGCACAGCCTGGACGGCAGCTTCAAACGCTACGCCTACGACGCGTTGGACAACGTCAGCCGCGTGGAAATGCATGCGGTGCCGGGTAGCACCGACCTGGCCCTCGCTCCCCAGGCACCGATCATTCATGAGCTCGAACGCGATGCGATGGGGCGGCTGGTCGCCAAGACCACTGCCGACGGCCGCACTGAATATCGCTATGACGCGCTTGATCAGGTCAACACCATCACGTTCACCAACCTGACTGGCGAGCAGCAGGAAATCGGCTTTGGTTATGACGCCCTCGGGCAACTCATGACAGAGCAAAACTGGGCCGGGCAGCTGGAGCATCGCTACGACGAGCTGGGCAACCTGACCCAGACGCTGCTACCCGATGGCCGCTGGCTGAACCGTCTGCACTACGGTAGCGGTCACCTGCACCAGATCAATCTGGACGGCAGGGTAATCAGTGACTTCGAACGCGACCGCCTGCACCGCGAAGTACAACGCACCCAGGGGCGGATGAGCACCCGCAGCGAATACGACCGCAGCGGCCGCCTGCGTGCCCGCCGTCGCCGGCAACAGGACCAATCGACACTGCTGCCGCCGGCAGCACAGTCACTGTTCGGTTATGACGCCAGCGATCAACTGGTGGAGCGCTTCGACGGCCAGCCCGGCACACCGCATCGGCAACTGTTGCATTACGACGCCACCGGTCGCGTCCTCGCCAGTCAGGACAACGTTCAGGGGCAGCGCGAGAGCTTTACCTATGACCCTGCCGCAAACCTGCTCGACGGGCTGTCGACGGGTACAGGACACGTCGCGCATAACCGCTTGTTGACCTATCAGGACAAGCGCTATCGCTATGACGGCTTCGGTCGCATGGTGGAAAAGCGCAGTAATCGCCGCGGCACCCAGCGCTTTCACTATGACGCTGAACAGCGCCTGGTGGAGGTCTGCAATGACAACGGCTCGGTTGTAAAAATGACCTACGACCCATTGGGTCGGCGCATTGAAAAAGCCGAATACGACCGCAACGCCACCCTGCTCAGTCGCACCCGTTTCACGTGGGATGCACTGCAACTGTTGCAGGAGCACCGCGATAGCCAAACCAGCCTCTACATTTACGTCGACGAAGGACATGAGCCGTTGGCGAGAGTCGACGGCCTGGGCGAGCATCAGAAAGTCCGTTACTACCACAATGATTCCAACGGCCTGCCCGAACAACTCTGCGAAACTGACGGCCACACACTATGGCGCGCCCGTTACCAGGTATGGGGCAATACCGCCGAAGAGTTGCGAGAGCCGTATTACGTCGAAGAGCAGAACCTGCGGTTCCAGGGCCAGTACCTGGATCGGGAAACCGGACTGCACTACAACACCTTGCGCTTCTACGACCCGGACATCGGCCGTTTCACCACGCCGGACCCCATCGGGCTGGTCGGTGGGCTGAACCTTTATCAATACGCGCCGAATCCCGTGAGCTGGATCGACCCCCTGGGGTTGATGAAATGTACAACGCCGCCGAAGGGCCGCAAGGTCAACCGGACCGTTTATCGTTTTGAAGAGCCAGGGCGAATCAGCACGACGTGGACGGCTCACAAATGGAACGTAGCCTCCAGACACCGCTACACCGCCCCGGGGCTGGGAGGGGTATACGGCGCGAACTCACGCAAGACCGCCATGGGCGAGGTCAACCACTGGGGTGTAGACCTGTCTACGAGGGTACTGGTGAGCAAAAAAGTGCAACTCAACAACGTCCTGGATTTAACTCGGGCCGATGTGCGCAAACAACTCGGAGTTTCCCTCAAGAGCATTACGGGCGACAAATACACCCAGACCCATCAGATTGGCGCCTGGGCGAAAGCCAACGGCTATGATGGGATCCTGGCACCGTCGGCGCGAAACCCGACCGGCAGCAACTTGATTTCCTTTGCAGGTTTTTAAATGGGACTGGAAGACGAATACGTGGGCGATGCCCAATGGCAGACCTTCGTAGCCTTGTATGAAGAAGACTATCTCGACGACAACGCACGCACGCTCGCCAAGGCAATGGACGATCACCTCGATATGGCCGTTGTGCTTTACGGTAAGAGAGGGCTCAAGGAAGGGCTTTGGTGGCTGGAACAGAAAGTGCCCGCCTTGGGTGGCTTAAGTCCGACGGACTGCCTCAAGACACCAACGCTGGTCAGGCGCCTGAGAATGGCGCTGATGAGCATGCCGTAACTGGCTTGCTCGCGATGGGGTAGCGAGGCTTCAGAAAAGCCGGTCGTCTGTTCGTATAAACCGAACGGGCAATACCGTGTCTGTCCCTTTTCCCCCGGTGTGTCTGGTTGCTTGAGTCGGCAGGGTTGGTGCCGCTTCGTGGCCCAGCGGGGATAAATCAGCGACCTGGCTTTCGACCTGGACGGCTCACGCCGCCACGTTGCGCTCGGCATCCAGCAACTGATCGAGCTGAGCTCATTGCTGGCTAATCGGGTGTTGGATAACGTCGATCCACGATAGTCACAAACCCAAAGGGTATATCGATTTGATCGGTATGCCCTTTCAGCTATCAGACTCAACTGCCCGAAGCGCAAATAGCGTGGCGTGGGTCAGCGAAGCAGCAACACTGGAAGGGTGGCGTTTCGAAGCATTGTCGTGGTCGTGCTGCCCACCAGAAACTGCCTGATGCGTGAGTGCCCGTAGGCCCCCATCACCAGCAGGTCAATGGCGTGCTCGGCTTGATAATCGTGCAGAGCCGCTTCCACGTCGCCTTGCCGGATATGCGCGTGGACTTCAAAGCCTGAAGCCAGGAGCATGTCACAGGCTTTCTCCAGCGCCTCCAGGTTGCTTTGCGACTCGACAGCCACCATGACCAGATGAATCGGCAGCCCGGTACATAGAGGGCTGCTCGCAAGCATCTGCACGATTTTGAAAGCTGTGGCGCTACCGTCAAACGCGAGCATGACTTTTTCCGGCGTTTTGAAGCGACTGGCGGTAATCAGGATCGGGCGCGGGATGGACCGCACCACCGCTTCGATCTGGCTGCCGAGGCGGTGCAGATTGCGTGGGCTGTCTTCACCGACTCGCCCAATGATCAACAGTCGAATATCGTCTTCGAGGTCGCTCAGGCTTTCTACCAGGTGGCCGTGCCGCTGCCTCAACTCAGGAATCGCCGCGCCGCTGAGGACCGTTCGCTCCCTGGCGTTTTCAAGCATGTGTTGACCCTGCTCCAGGGCGAGCCTGGCGCGCTGGGCATCCAAGGTCGCCAGTTCCTCCAGCAGATGCTCTCGGCTTCCCAGGCCAATATTGCCGCTCAGGTTGGCCGATGTCGGGTATTTCGCTTCATCCAGTACATGCAGCAGGATCAGAGGCGCATCAAGTTGTCGTGACGCCCATGCTGCGTAGTCGCAGACCGCCAGCGAGGATTGTGAACTATCAATGCATGCCATTACTTGGGTCATTGTAGATCTCCTTAGTGGCTCATGAGCTTGTCGATGGCGTCCGGTTTGTCGTGCACGCCGAAGCGGTCGACGATCGTGGCGCTGGCCTCATTCAGGCCCAGCACCATGACTTCAGCACCTTCACGGCGGAACTTGATGACCACTTTATCCAGCGCCGCGACGGCAGTGATGTCCCAGAAATGCGCCTGGGTCAGGTCTATGGTGACTTTGCGCAGCGCTTCCTTGAAGTCGAAGACCTGGGTGAACTTGTCCGCAGAACTGAAGAACACCTGGCCCACCACGCGATAGGTGCGGTGCGATCCCGCCTTTTCAAGGCTGCTCTGGATGTCGAGGTAATGTCCGACCTTGTTCGCAAAGAACAGCGATGCCAGCAACACGCCCACCAGTACGCCATAGGCCAGGTTATGCGTGGCCACGACGACCACGACCGTGGCGACCATGACGAGGTTGGTCGACAGGGGATGCTTTTTCAGATTGCGCAGGGAGTCCCAGCTGAAGGTACCGATGGACACCATGATCATCACCGCGACGAGCGCCGCCATCGGGATCCTGGAGAGCCACTCACCCAGGAACACCACCATCAGCAACAAAAAGACACCGGCACACAAGGTGGAGAGACGGCTACGGCCACCGGACTTCACGTTGATGATCGACTGGCCGATCATGGCGCAGCCCGCCATGCCACCGAGCATCCCGGCGGCAATGTTGGCAATGCCTTGGCCCTTGCATTCGCGATTCTTGTTGCTGGTGGTGTCAGTCAGATCATCGACGATGGTCGCGGTCATCATGGACTCCAGCAGGCCCACAACGGCCAGGGCGGCCGAATACGGGAAAATGATGCGAAGCGTTTCAACGTTCAGCGGGACTTCAGGCCACAGGAATACCGGCAGCGTGTCCGGCAACTGTCCCATGTCACCGACGGTGCGGACATCCAACCCCAGGTAAATCGCGACGGCAGTCAGCGTCAGGATGCACACCAGCGGCGAGGGGATCAACTTGCCGACCTTCGGCACATACGGAAATAAGTAGATGATTGCGAGGCCCGCAGCGGTCATGGCGTAGACGTGCCAGGTGACATGGGTGAGTTCAGGTAACTGCGCCATGAAAATCAGGATGGCCAGTGCGTTCACAAAACCGGTAACCACCGAGCGCGAGACAAAGCGCATCAGCGAACCCAGCTTCAGGTACCCCGCGAGGATTTGAAGAACCCCACAGAGCAGCGTGGCCGCCAGCAGGTATTGGAGCCCATGATCTTTTACCAAGGTGACCATGAGCAGCGCCATGGCGCCGGTAGCGGCCGAGATCATGCCGGGGCGACCGCCGACGAAGGCAATCACGGCGCAGATACAGAACGAGGCGTAGAGCCCGACCTTCGGGTCGACGCCGGCAATGATCGAGAAGGCGATGGCTTCGGGGACGAGTGCCAGGGCGACTACGATCCCCGCCAGCACGTCTCCACGAACGTTGGAAAGCCACGTTTGCTTGAGTGATTGCAGCATAAGAATATCCAAGGCAATGCACCGCACACACGCCGGGTAAATGGCGAGCGCGTCGATACGAGTTCAAATTGTGAGGAATGAATGGGCTGTGTGCTTTGGGTGTAGGAACCGGGCATACAGCAGCACGCACCGCGAGCGAAGCCGGCGGAAGCGACGTATTGCGAGGGGGCGTAGCGCTAAGGCGGCGTAGGCTGCCAGTAGATCGTTTGACGTACAGTCATGCTGTTGTTCCTGTAGCTCAGGGGTGTGCGGCGCAGGGAGTATACAGCGAAGCTTTCGCCAATTGCGACCCGCCCCCTGATCGATGGGCTACCCCGGACCAGAAGGTAACTTGGCGGCCGCATGGACGCGCCGGTATCGCGGGCAAGCCTTACTCCCACACACCATTAACCTAAGTCCGAAAAAAAAGGCACCCGACTCCATCGGCGTGCCCTTTTTTGCTACCACCTGCCCCTCTCACTGAGGAACCCTCAGCCATTATGGATTGACGCTGTCCTTCAGCGACTTGCCCGGCTTGAAGGCAACGGTGTTGCTGGCCTTGATCTTCACCGGTTCGCCGGTCTGTGGGTTTTTGCCGGTGCGAGCGCCGCGGTGGCGTTGCAGGAAGGTGCCGAAGCCCACCAGGGTGACGCTGTCCTTGCGATGCAGGGCGCCGGTGATTTCTTCGAGGACGGCGTTGAGGACGCGGTTGGCTTGTTCTTTGGTGAGGTCTGCCTTTTCCGCGATGGCGGCGGCGAGTTCTGGTTTACGCATGAATGAAGCCCCTTTGACGGTTTTTTTGTTGTTATGTCCGTGCTGTTCTCTTCGGAACAACCCCTAAGGCGCCGCAGGCTCTACTCTGCGGCAGACGGGAGTGAGGATGGCACGGGGCCGAAGGCGACGCCAGTGTCGCAGCGACGTTTGTGGGCCCAAAAGCAGGGTTTTTGCGACAGAACGACCCGTATTTACGCCAGCAGGGCCGGAAGTTCCTTGTTCAGCGCCAGTTTTTCCATCACCGCCGCGCCGGTCAGGGCATAGCCCAGCAGGTTGCCCTGGGCGTCACGGCACAGGGCCTTGATATCGCCACCCTGCCCTTCGACGCTCCAGGCGCCTTCACTGCCCCGCGGTGGTGGCGACACCACCAGCGGACATACCGGGGTCTTCACGGTAATCGGCATGGCGCCGTAGCTGACGGCGATAGGGTTGCCAGCCAGCGTCTGGGCCAGCGCGCGGGCGCAGCTCATCAGCGGCATGACGTACAGCAGGTTCAAACCGTCGACTTCGGCGCAGTCACCCAGGGCGTAAATGTTGGCGTGGGAGGTTTTCAGGTGGCGGTCGACGACCACGCCGCGATTGACCACCAGGCCAGCGGCAGCCGCCAGGTCAATGCGCGGGCGCAGGCCGATGGCCGAGACCACCAGGTCGCAGGCGATCACCTGGCCGTCGGACAGGTGCGCCTGCAACCCGTCATCCACCCGTTGCAAGCGATTGAGCACCGGGCCCAGGTGGAAACGCGCCCCGAGGCTTTCCAGCCCGGCCTGCACCGCTGCGGCGGCCGCCGGGTGCAACAGCGTCGGCATGACTTGCTCACACGGCGCCACCAGTTGCACCTCATAGCCGCCGAGGATCAGGTCATTGGCGAACTCGCAGCCAATCAGGCCGGCGCCGAGCAACAGCACCCGGCGCTTGCCCGCGGCAGCGGCCCGGAAGCGCGCGTAATCTTCCAGGTCGTTGATGGGGAAGATCAGGTCCGCGGCATCGCCCTGCACCGGCACGCGCACGGTTTCGGCGCCCCAGGCCAAGACGAGGTCGCGGTAGTTCACCGCCTCTTCACCGATCCACAGGCGTTTGTGACCCGGGTCGATGCCACTGATGCGCGTGTGGGTGCGCACTTCGGCCTTGAGCTGCTCGGCCATGGCCCCCGGCTCAGCCATGCTCAGGCCGTCGGCGTCCTTGTTCTTGCCAAAGCCGGTGGAGAGCATGGGTTTGGAGTAGGAGCGACCGTCATCGGCGGTGATCAGCAGCAACGGGGTTTCGCTGTCGAGCTTGCGAAACTCCCGGGCCAGGTTGTAGCCGGCCAGCCCAGTACCGACGATGACGACAGGTGCGCTCATGTTGCTCTCCATCCGGGGAAACGATCAGGGAAAACGCTTAGTTGATTTCGATCATTTCGAAATCCATCTTGCCGACGCCGCAGTCCGGGCACAACCAGTCTGCCGGTACGTCTTCCCAACGGGTGCCAGGAGCGATGCCGTCATCCGGCCAACCATCGGCTTCGTTGTAGATCAGGCCGCAGACGATACATTGCCACTTCTTCATTCAGGTACTTCCTCAGGTGTCAGGCAGTTGCCGGTATTGGTGGGGTGATGGAGACGCCCTTCCGGCTCAGGGCGTTTTGTACTGATCGATTGCGCCAGATGCAAGCAGGATCGACGCGACGACGACCCAGGCCAGTCAAAACACCCCACCGGCATGGTAAGCTCGCGGCCTCATTTGCTGCCATTCAAGACCTCCGTGCCGCCGATAAATTCGCTATTTCCTACACGCCAATGGCTGCCGGGGCACCTGCTGTCGCCCCGCCCCGATGCCGGTGTACTCGACTGGCTGTTCGACGAAGGTTCCTTGACCCGGCGGCTGACGGATCTCTCGGACGGCCATTTCAGCGTGACGCCGTTGTTCGAAGGTTGGCAGCCGTTGCGCAGCGATGAGTGCGCTGCGCTGGACCTGGCCGAAGGCAGCGAGGGCTGGGTGCGCGAGGTATACCTGCGCGGCCATGGCGAGCCGTGGGTATTTGCCCGCAGCGTGGCGTCGCGCAGCGCGTTGCAGGGCGATGGCTTGCATATGGATGAACTGGGCAGCCGGTCCCTGGGCGAGCTGCTGTTTTGTGACCGGGCGTTCCAGCGCCGCGCTATCGAGGTTTGCCATTATCCCGAGGCGTGGTTGCCCGCAGACGTGCGCCGTCGTGAGCTGTGGGGCCGCCGCTCGCGTTTCGACCGCGGCGCGCTGAGCGTGCTGGTGGCGGAAGTCTTCCTGCCACGGGTGTGGACCGTGGCCCGCGCCTATTCGGAGAACTGCTGATGTACCTGCAACTGCTCAAATCCCTGAACCGCCTGAACCCGCGGGCCTGGGACTTCGTGCAACTGACCCGCATGGACAAGCCCATCGGCATTTACCTGCTGCTGTGGCCGACGTTGTGGGCCCTGTGGGTGGCCGGTGAAGGTTCGCCGTCCCTGGCCAATATCGTGATTTTCGTCCTCGGGGTGGTGTTGACCCGCGCCGGCGGTTGCGTGATCAACGACTGGGCCGACCGCAAGGTCGACGGTCACGTCAAACGCACCGCCCAGCGCCCGCTGGCGAGCGGCAAGATCAGTTCGAAGGAAGCGCTGGTGTTCTTCGCCGTGCTGATGGGCGTGAGTTTCCTGTTGGTGCTATGCACCAATGCGCCGACCATCCTGCTGTCCCTGGGCGGGCTGGCGCTGGCGTTTACCTACCCGTTCATGAAGCGCTACACCTATTACCCGCAAGTGGTGCTGGGCGCGGCGTTCTCCTGGGGAATGCCGATGGCGTTCACCGCCGAAACCGGCCATTTGCCGGCGGCCGCGTGGCTGTTGTACATCGCCAACCTGCTGTGGACAGTGGGCTACGACACCTACTACGCGATGACCGACCGGGACGATGACCTGCGGATCGGCGTGAAGTCCACGGCGATTCTGTTCGGCGATGCCGACCGGGTGATCATTCTGACGCTGCAAGGCCTGGCCCTGGGCTGCCTGTTGCTGGCCGGGTCGCAATTCAAGCTCGGCGGCTGGTTCCACCTCGGCCTGGTGGCCGCCGCCGCCTGCTTTGCCTGGGAGTTCTGGTACACCCGGGGCAAGGACCGGATGCGCTGCTTCCAGGCGTTCCTGCACAACCACTGGGCCGGGTTGGCGATTTTCGTCGGGATTGTGCTGGATTATGGGTTGCGTTGATCGGCGAACCTGTGGGAGCGAGCCTGCTCGCGATAGCCATTTATCATCCAACATGGATGTCGACTGACAGAACGCTATCGCGAGCAGGCTCGCTCCCACATGGGTTTAGCCATTACTTGGCCTTGGCAACTTTCCAGGCGCCGTCCATTTTGCCATCGCCCTCCATGTCTCCTGCCTTCTTGTCCATCACGAAGGTGTACAGCGGCATGCCCTGATAGGCCCATTGCATTGAACCGTCATCACGCTTGATCACGGTCCAGTCACCCATGGATTTATCATCCGCCTCAGCCACCAGCGGAGGCCAGTTGGCCGCACACTTGTCATTGCACACCGACTTGCCGGCCGAGTCCTTGGCGAAGGTGTAAAGGGTCATGCCCTTATGGTCGGTAAACATGCCGTTCTTCTCCATCGCAGGATCGGCAGCCACTGCAAATCCAGGCAGAGCCACGGCAGCCGCCAGCAGCAGGGCTTTGAAAGAAACAGTCATTTGATTCATGGAAACCTTCTTTTGTGGTTGTCAGGATTCGGACTGAAAAGTCTAGCCCAGGATCCTCCGCGCTGCCGGGCGATGAAATAACTGTCACACGACTGCAATATTTCCGTTATCTAATGCGGCGCAAGACAGTTAAATGACAAGAGGATTACCCCATGGTTGGCAGGAGCATTCTGATCGTCGACGACGAGGCGCCCATCCGCGAGATGATCGCCGTTGCGTTGGAGATGGCCGGCTATGACTGCATGGAAGCAGAGAACTCTCAACAGGCCCACGCCATCATCGTCGACCGCAAGCCCGACCTGATCCTGCTGGACTGGATGCTGCCCGGCACGTCAGGCATCGAACTGGCACGACGGCTCAAGCGCGACGAGCTGACCGGGGATATCCCGATCATCATGCTCACCGCCAAGGGCGAAGAGGACAACAAGATCCAGGGCCTGGAAGTCGGTGCCGACGACTACATCACCAAGCCGTTCTCCCCACGGGAGCTGGTGGCGCGCCTGAAGGCGGTGCTGCGCCGGGCCGGGCCGACCGACGGTGAAGCGCCGATCGAAGTCGGCGGCCTGCTGCTGGACCCGATCAGCCACCGCGTGACCATCGACGGCAAACCCGCCGAGATGGGCCCTACCGAATACCGCCTGCTGCAGTTCTTCATGACCCACCAGGAACGCGCCTACACCCGCGGGCAGTTGCTGGACCAGGTCTGGGGCGGCAACGTCTATGTCGAGGAGCGCACCGTGGACGTGCACATCCGACGCCTGCGCAAAGCCCTCGGCGATGCCTATGAGAATCTGGTACAAACCGTGCGCGGCACCGGCTATCGTTTTTCGACAAAGGCATGAGAAAAGCAGCCACGAGTTTCAAGCTACAAGCTGCAAGCAAGAGCCACTACCGACCCGCTCCAAACTTGCAGCTCGAAGCTTGCAGCTTTCAGCTGCTTCCGAAGGAAGCCCCGTGAATCAAAACTGGCATGGCACCCTGATTCGCCACATGTTGTTGCTGGTGACCGGCAGCCTGGTCGTCGGCCTCGTCACTGGCTATTACGGCTGGAGCCTCGCGGCGGGCCTGGGGTTGTACCTGGCCTGGACCCTCAAGCAATTGCTCCGCCTGCATGAATGGCTGCGCCTGCACCAACCCGACGAAGCCCCGCCCGACGGCTATGGCCTGTGGGGCGAGGTATTCGACAGCATCTACCACCTGCAACGCCGCGACCAGCGCGTGCGCGGCCGCCTGCAAGCGGTGATCGACCGGGTCCAGGAGTCCACCGCCGCGTTGAAAGACGCCGTCATCATGCTCGACAGCGACGGCAACCTGGAATGGTGGAACCGCGCCGCCGAGACCCTGCTGGGCCTCAAGACGCCCCAGGACAGCGGCCAGCCGGTAACCAACCTGGTGCGCCATCCGCGCTTCAAGGAATATTTCGAGCAGGACAATTACGCCGAGCCGCTGGAAATTCCTTCGCCCACCAACGACCGGCTGCGCATCCAGCTGTACATCACCCGCTATGGCAACAATGAGCACCTGATGCTGGTGCGCGACGTCACGCGCATCCATCAGCTGGAACAGATGCGCAAGGATTTCATCGCCAACGTGTCCCACGAATTGCGCACGCCGCTGACGGTGATCTGTGGCTACCTGGAAACCCTGCTCGACAACGTCGAGGACGTGAACCCGCGCTGGAGCCGGGCCTTGCAGCAGATGCACCAGCAAGGCGGACGCATGCAGACCCTGCTCAACGACTTGCTGCTGCTGGCGAAGCTGGAAGCCACCGACTATCCGTCGGACAACCAGCCAGTGCCCATCGACGACCTGCTGCAGACCATTACCGAGGATGCCCAGGAGCTGTCCGGCCCCAAGCAGCAGACCATCACCCTGGAAGCCGACCCGGCCGTGCAGCTCAAAGGCAGCGAGGCGGAACTGCGCAGCGCGTTTTCCAACCTGGTGTTCAACGCGGTCAAGTACACACCCGAGCAAGGCCGGATCCATGTGCGCTGGTGGGGCGACGAACAAGGCGCGCACCTGAGCGTGCGCGATTCGGGCATCGGTATCGACAGCAAACACTTGCCGCGCCTGACCGAGCGCTTCTACCGCGTCGACTCCAGCCGCAACTCCAACACCGGAGGTACCGGCCTGGGCCTGGCGATCGTCAAGCATGTCCTGCTGCGCCATCGCGGGCGCATGGAAATCAGCAGCGTGCCCGGCCACGGCAGCACGTTCACCTGCCATTTCACCCAGGCACAAGTGGTTCGTGCGCGCCTCGCCAGCCCGGCCGATTGATACCGGCCGGCATTCCCCCCTAGGCAACTGCCGAGTCAGCCGCTACATTGGCTGACTTGTGCCTGCCTTTTCAGGCGCTCATTTCCAATTTCCACGCACCTACGGAACCCGCAAAACTCCATCATGGACCCTTCCCCTGGCTTGTCCCTCGTTACGCTCTTTGCCGAATTCGGCATGATTCTTTTTGCTCTGATCCTGGTTTTGCTCAACGGCTTCTTCGTTGCGGCCGAATTCGCCATGGTCAAGTTGCGCTCGACCCGGGTCGAGGCCATCGCCGACAAGAACGGCTGGCGCGGGCATATCCTGCGCACTGTCCACAGCCAGCTCGACGCCTACCTGTCGGCCTGCCAGCTGGGTATCACCCTGGCTTCGCTGGGCCTGGGCTGGGTCGGCGAGCCGGCGTTCGCACACATTCTCGAACCGCTGCTGGACGCGGTCGGCGTCCAGTCGCCGGAAGTGATCAAGGGCGTGTCGTTCTTCACTGCGTTCTTCATCATTTCGTACCTGCACATCGTCGTTGGTGAGCTGGCGCCCAAATCCTGGGCGATCCGCAAACCCGAGCTGCTGTCGCTGTGGACCGCCGTGCCGCTGTACCTGTTCTACTGGGCCATGTACCCGGCGATCTACCTGCTCAACGCCAGCGCCAACGCGATCCTGCGCATCGCCGGCCAGGGTGAGCCCGGCCCGCATCATGAGCATCATTACAGCCGTGAAGAACTCAAGTTGATCCTGCACTCCAGCCGCGGCCAGGACCCCAGCGACCAGGGCATGCGCGTATTGGCCTCGGCCGTGGAGATGGGCGAGCTGGAAGTGGTGGACTGGGCCAACTCCCGGGAAGACCTGGTGACGCTGGAGTTCAACGCGCCGCTCAAGGAAATCCTGGCGATGTTCCGTCGCCACAAGTTCAGCCGCTACCCGGTGTACGACAGCGAGCGCCAGGAGTTCGTCGGCCTGCTGCACATCAAGGACCTGCTGCTGGAACTGGCGGCCCTGGATCACATCCCGGAGTCGTTCAACCTGGCCGAACTGACCCGGCCGCTGGAGCGCGTGTCGCGGCACATGCCGCTGTCGCAGCTGCTGGAGCAGTTCCGCAAGGGCGGCTCGCACTTCGCCGTGGTCGAAGAAGCCGACGGCAACATCATCGGTTACCTGACCATGGAAGACGTGCTGGAAGTGCTGGTGGGCGACATCCAGGACGAACACCGCAAGGCCGAGCGCGGCATCCTCGCCTACCAGCCAGGCAAGCTACTGGTTCGCGGTGACACGCCACTGTTCAAGGTCGAGCGCCTGCTGGGCATCGACCTGGACCACGTCGAGGCCGAGACCCTGGCCGGGCTGGTCTACGAAACCCTCAAGCGGGTGCCGGAAGAGGAAGAAGTGCTGGAAGTCGAAGGCCTGCGGATCATCATCAAGAAGATGAAAGGGCCGAAGATCATTTTGGCGAAGGTGTTGATGCTCGGTTGAACCGTTGACTCCAGGTCCGCGGCGCTCCCTTCGCGAGCAGGCTCGCTCCCACGGGAGATTGCATTCCAATGTGGGAGCGAGCCTGCTCGCGGAGGCGCCAGTACCCGCGACACATCACTGCTTGCCCAACGCAAAGTTGGGCAGCTCACCCACCGGTTGATTGAACTGGTAGGGAATCGACACCAGCCCCAACCCGGTGTTGCGCTGCACCACGAAATGCAGGTGCGGGCCCGAGCTGTTGCCGGTGTTGCCCGACAGCGCCAACGGCGAGCCCACCGTCACCCGCTGCCCTTCCCGCACGCTCACCGAACCTTTCTGCAGGTGCAGGTAGACGCCCATGGTCCCATCATCGTGCAACACTCGTACGAAGTTGCCCGAGGGGTCATCGCCACGCCCGGTCTGCTCGTTCTCGGTCTTGATCACTACGCCGCCGCGCGCCGCGATGATCGGTGTGCCCTCGGGCATGGCGATGTCCATGGCGTAGCGGTTTTTCGGGCCATAGTGACTGTACTGGCCGTTGGCGCCCTGGCTCAGCCGGAACGGCCCACCGCGCCATGGCAGCGGGTAGCGATAGGCCTGCGCGGCGTCTGCCGGGTCGCCCAGGGAATATTCGAACCTGGGGGTGTACACCAACGGCTTTCCAGGCTGAGAGGCCGTGAGCAACGCCAGGCGCAAGTTGCTGCGGGCCGGCAGCACCCGACGAATCGGCCGGCTCGGCGCCCCGCTCACATTGTGCAAGCCGGCGAAACTCAGCTCGATCTCCACCGGCGCGTACAAGTCATTGCGCACGAACACCGCGTCCACCCCCTTCTGCTTCTTGATATCGAGGAAGACTTGCCGCTCCAGGTGCTCGACCATGCGGTCGCGGAACACGAACACCTGGGCGCCCCGGCTGGGGCGGTCGCTATAGGACACCACGCCATTGGCGTCAGTGGATTTGTAGATGGTCATCGCCATGGCCGAGGTGGAGGCCAGGACAAGACCGCAGGCGAACAGCAGGGGCGCGAGCATGGGCAAAGGTTCTGTCGAAAGAATGAAGGCCTGCACAGCAGCCTAGCAGCTGGGATGGACCAGCGTAGTCGACGGATGTTTCAAAATTGGATCAGAGCGGTGATCGTTCCCACGCTCCGCGTGGGAACGATCTCTGAGGATCAGGCACCCGGCACGAAGTGCTTCTGGGCGGTGCCGCGGGCGATCAGGCGCGAGATGTAGTCGAGTTTCTGCGGGTCTTTGTCGACGAAGCGGAAGGTCAGTTGCAGCCATTCGCTGTCAGGGGTCTGCTCGTGGGCCACGATGGCGTGCAGGTAGCCGTTCAGACGAGCGGTTTCAGCGTTGTCGCCCTGCTCCATGTCCAGCACCGCGCTTTCGAGCACTTGCGGCAGGGTCTCGGTGCGCTTGACCACCAACAAGGCTTCCTTGAGGCTCAGGCCCTTGATCACACAGGGCTGGGTGCCGCTGGACAGGCGCAACTGACCCTGGCCACGATTGCCGGCAAGCGTCGCGGAAGCTGCGGGGGCCTTGACGGGCGGGCTGTTCAGCAAGCCACGGGCGGGTGCGGCAGCGGCTGGAGCGGCGGCAACGGCAGCGGCAGCAACCGGCGCAGCCTTGCCACCGGTGAGGGCGCTCAGGGAGTCATTACCGAACGCCGAATTCATCTTGGTCGGGGCACTGCTCATCAGCGTGTCGAGCTTGCCGACCTTGTGCATCGCCTGCTTGACCTTGGTCAGCAGTTGCTCGTTGGTGAACGGCTTGCTGACGTAGCCGGAAACGCCGGCCTGGATCGCCTGGACCACGTTTTCCTTGTCACCGCGGCTGGTGACCATCACGAACGGCATGCCCTTGAGGTTGTCCTGCTGGCGGCACCAGGTCAGCAACTCCAGGCCGGACATTTCCGGCATTTCCCAATCGCACAGCACCAGGTCGAACGCCTCGCGAGCCAGCAGGGCCTGGGCTTTCTTGCCGTTCACCGCGTCTTCGATACGCACGCCCGGAAAGTAGTTGCGCAGGCACTTCTTCACCAGGTCACGAATGAACGAAGCATCGTCCACGACCAACACACTGACCTTACTCATCCAGATACACCTCTAAAAAATCCCGGCAAGCATACCGCTTTTACTAATGGCACATTGCCTAAAAGCTTCAGTCACGCCGGGACTTTTCGTTCGCGGGGTGCTGCTTTCGATTAAAAAAAACCCAAAAAAAAGCCCGACCAGAAGGCCGGGCGCTTTTCTTGGCAATCTTACTTATCGTCAGTTTCGCCCGGAACATTAGCAGTTTCGGACGGCATGCCTTCAACTTCTTCTTTCATTCGCTTGAGCCCCATGTGCCGTACATCGGTACCGCGCACCAGGTAGATCACAAGTTCGGAGATGTTGCGCGCATGATCGCCGATACGCTCCAGGGAACGCAGCACCCAGATGATGCTCAGCACCCGCGAGATTGAGCGCGGGTCTTCCATCATGTAGGTCGCCAGTTCACGCAGGGCGGTCTTGTACTCGCGGTCGATGATCTTGTCGTACTGGGCCACCGACAACGCCAGGTCGGCGTCGAAACGGGCGAAGGCGTCCAGCGCATCGCGGACCATGTTGCGCACCTGGTCGCCGATGTGGCGAACCTCGACGTAACCGCGCGGGGCTTCGCCTTCTTCGCACAACTGGATGGCCCGACGGGCGATCTTGGTGGCTTCATCGCCGATGCGCTCGAGGTCGATCACCGATTTGGAGATGCTGATGATCAGGCGCAGGTCGGAAGCCGCCGGCTGGCGACGAGCCAGGATACGCAGGCATTCCTCGTCGATGTTGCGCTCCATCTGGTTGATCTGGTCGTCGATCTCGCGCACTTGCTGGGCCAGGCCGGAGTCGGCCTCGATCAGCGCGGTGACCGCGTCGTTGACCTGTTTTTCCACCAGCCCGCCCATGGCCAGCAGGTGGCTGCGCACCTCCTCGAGCTCAGCGTTGAACTGTGCGGAAATGTGGTGGGTAAGGCCTTCCTTCGAAATCATGGGTTTTGCTCCGCAAAAGCTGTGAGCTGCAAGCTTCAAGCTGCAAGCTGATGTGTGTCGTTACGCTGAACTGCTTTTACTTGCCGCTTGAAACTTGCGGCTCGCAGCTGCCGCTAGCCGTACCGGCCCGTAATGTAGTCTTCGGTCTGCTTCTTGGCCGGGTTGGTGAACAGGGTGTCGGTGTCGCCGAATTCCACCAGTTTGCCCATGTACATGAACGCGGTGTAGTCGGAAACCCGCGCCGCCTGTTGCATGTTGTGGGTCACGATGACAATGGTGAATTTGGACTTGAGTTCGTAGATCAGTTCTTCGACTTTCAGCGTCGAGATCGGGTCCAGGGCCGAGCACGGCTCGTCGAGCAGCAGCACTTCCGGCTCCACGGCGATGGTGCGGGCGATCACCAGGCGTTGCTGCTGGCCACCGGACAGGCCCAGGGCCGATTCATGCAGGCGGTCCTTGACCTCATCCCACAGCGCCGCGCCCTTGAGCGCCCATTCCACGGCCTCATCAAGAATGCGCTTCTTGTTGATGCCCTGGATGCGCAGGCCGTAGACCACGTTCTCGTAAATGGTCTTCGGGAACGGGTTGGGCTTCTGGAACACCATGCCCACGCGCCGCCGCAGCTCGGCCACGTCCTCGCCCTTGCGGTAGATGTTGTTGCCGTAGAGGTTGATTTCACCTTCGACGCGGCAACCGTCCACCAGGTCGTTCATGCGGTTGAAGGTGCGCAGCAAGGTCGACTTGCCGCAACCCGACGGACCGATGAACGCGGTAACGCGCTGCTTCGGGATGTTCAGGCTGACGTCGTACAGCGCCTGCTTCTCGCCGTAGAACAGGCTCAGGCCGGGCACTTCGATGGCGACGGTTTCCTGGGCCAGGTTCAGGCTCTGCTTGTCGCGACCCAGGGCCGACATGTTGATGCCGTGTGTCTGTGCTTCGTGTTGCATGGGAGGCTCCCTGTGCTAACAAATTCGGTTCGGTTGTGTGGGAGCGAGCTTGCTCGCGATTCAGGCGACTCGGTTTGACTTTGAACCGAGGCGATACCATCGCGAGCAGGCTCGCTCCCACAGGAAATCAGTGTGTAATCAACTATCGAGTGCCTTGTACTTCTCGCGCAGGTGGTTGCGGATCCACACCGCCGACAGGTTGAGCGTGGCGATCACCAGCACCAGCAACAGGGCCGTGGCGTATACCAGCGGTCGCGCCGCTTCGACGTTCGGGCTCTGGAAGCCGACGTCATAGATGTGGAAGCCCAGGTGCATGATCTTCTGGTCCAGGTGCAGGTACGGGTAGTTGCCGTCCAGCGGCAGCGACGGGGCCAGTTTCACCACGCCCACCAGCATCAGTGGCGCCACTTCACCGGCGGCGCGGGCCACGGCGAGGATCATGCCGGTCATCATCGCCGGGCTCGCCATCGGCAGGACGATTTTCCACAGGGTCTCGGCCTTGGTCGCGCCAAGGGCCAGGGAGCCTTCGCGCACGGTGCGCGGGATCCGCGCCAGGCCTTCTTCCGTCGCCACGATCACCACCGGCACCGCCAGCAGCGCCAGGGTCAGCGATGCCCAGAGCAGGCCCGGGGTGCCGAAGGTCGGCGCCGGCAAGGCCTCGGGGAAGAACAGCCGGTCGACCGAGCCACCCAGCACGTAGACGAAGAAGCCCAGGCCAAACACGCCGTAGACGATCGCCGGCACACCGGCCAGGTTGTTCACCGCAATGCGGATCAGTCGGGTCATCGGCCCCTGGCGGGCGTACTCACGCAGGTAGACCGCTGCCAGCACGCCAAACGGCGTGACGATCATCGCCATGATCAGGGTCATCATCACCGTGCCGAAAATCGCCGGGAAGATCCCGCCTTCGGTGTTGGCTTCACGCGGATCGTCGCTGAGGAACTCCCAGACCTTGCTGAAATAGAAGCCGACCTTGGTCAAGGTGCCCATGGCGTTCGGCTGATAGGCATGCACCACCTTGCCGATGCCGATCTCCACTTCCTTGCCGTTGGCATCGCGGGCGGTCAGGCTGTCGCGGTTGAACTGCGCATGCAGGTCGGACAGGCGCGCTTCGATGTCCTTGTAACGGGCATTGAGTTCGGCACGCTCGCTGTCCAGGTCGGCCTGGGCAGCGGCGTCGAGCTTGCCGTCCAGTTCCAGTTTGCGTCCGTGCAGGCGGATACGCTCCAGGCCGGCGTTGATCGCACCGATGTCGGATTTTTCCAGGGTCTTGAGGTCGCCGGCCAACTGGTTGACGCGTTTCACCCGGGCCTGCAGTTCCGGCCAGGCGGCCTCGCCCTCGGCGATGACCTTGCCGTCTTCCTTGACGTTGACCAGGTAGCCGTAGAAGTTGCCCCACTCACGACGCTCGATCGCCATCAGTTCCGGCGGCGTGGTCTGGTTGGTCAGCCATTCGCCAACGATCCAGGTGAAGTCGGTGCCGTTCAGGTCACGGTTGCCGACCTTGACCAGTTCGCGGGTCATGAACTCGGGGCCTTCGTCCGGCACCGGCAGGCCGGCGCTTTTCAGGCGCTCGCGAGGCACTTCTTCCTTCTGCACCACTTCGCCCACCACCAGGTGCGCGGGCATGCCCGGCACGTTGTAGTTGGCGTGGATCAGGTCCGCCGGCCAGAAGTGGCCCAGGCCGCGCACGGCAATCACTGCCAGCAGGCCAATGGTCATGATGACCGCGATGGACACCGCGCCACCGCTGATCCAGACGCCGGGGGCGCCGCTCTTGAACCATCCTTTCAGGGAGTTCTGTTTCACAGACTTCTACCTTTCTTAAAGCGACGAATATTTCTTGCGCAGACGCTGACGGATCAGCTCGGCGAGGGTGTTCATGACGAAGGTGAACAACAGCAGCACCAGCGCCGACAGGAACAGCACGCGGTAATGGCTGCCACCGACTTCCGATTCGGGCATTTCCACCGCCACGTTGGCGGCCAGGGTGCGCAGGCCTTCGAACAGGTTCATTTCCATGACCGGGGTGTTGCCGGTGGCCATCAGCACGATCATGGTCTCACCCACCGCACGGCCCATGCCGATCATCAGCGCCGAGAAAATGCCCGGGCTGGCGGTGAGGATCACCACGCGGGTCATGGTCTGCCACGGCGTGGCACCCAGGGCCAGGGAGCCCAGGGTCAGGCCGCGAGGCACACTGAACACGGCGTCTTCGGCAATGGAATAGATGTTCGGGATCACTGCGAAACCCATCGCCAGGCCCACCACCAGGGCGTTGCGCTGGTCGTAGGTGATGCCCAGGTCATGGGAGATCCACATGCGCATGTCGCCGCCGAAGAACCAGGCTTCCATATACGGGCTCATGTACAGCGACAGCCAGCCGACGAACAGGATCACCGGAATCAGCAGGGCGCTTTCCCAACCATCCGGCACCTTCAGGCGAATGGACTCAGGCAGGCGGCTGAAGGCGAAGCCGGCCACCAGGATGCCAATCGGCAGCAGCATCAGCAGGCTGAAGATCCCCGGCAGGTGGCCTTCGACGTACGGCGCGAGGAACAGGCCGGCGAAGAAACCGAGGATCACCGTCGGCATCGCTTCCATCAGCTCGATCACCGGCTTGACCTTGCGACGCATGCCCGGGGCCATGAAGTACGCGGTGTAGATCGCTGCGGCCACTGCCAGCGGCGCGGCCAGCAACATCGCGTAGAACGCCGCTTTCAAGGTACCAAAGGTCAGCGGCGAAAGGCTCAGCTTGGGTTCGAAGTCGGTGTTGGCGGCGGTCGATTGCCAGACGTACTTGGGTTCGTCGTAGTTTTCGTACCAGACCTTGCTCCACAACGCGCTCCACGACACTTCCGGGTGCGGGTTGTCCAGCAGCAGCGGTTGCAGTTTGCCGCCCTGCTCGACGATCAACCGGTTGGCCCGTGGCGACAGGCCGAACAGGCCCTGGCCGTCGACCACCTGGTCCACCAGCAAGGTGCGGTGGGCGGTGCTGTGGAACACGCCGAGCTTACCGGCCGCGTCGAGGGCAACGAAGCCTTTGCGACGTTCCTCGGCGGTGATTTCAACGATCGGTGTAGTGCCCATCTGGAACGTGCGGATCTGCTTCAGGCGCTGCTCACCGTCAGGATCGCGGGCCATGAACCATTGGCTGAGACCACCCGCGGAGTCGCCGACAATCAGCGAAATGCCACCCACCAGCTGGGTTGCAGCGGTGACTTGGGCTTCGCCGTTCTCCAGCAGTTTATAGCGACCGTTGAGGCTCTTGTCCCGCAGGCTGAACACGTCGGCCTGGGCCCGTCCATTGATCACGTACAGCCATTGCTGGCGCGGATCGACGAAGATGTTCTTCACCGGCTCGGTCATTTGCGGCAGCTCGATACGCGCCTGCTCGCTGGTGACTTCGCCGGTCATCATGTTTTCTTCGCGGCTGAGGGACAGCACATGCAACTGGGCGCCACTGGAACCGGCCAGCAGCAGGGTCGAATCGGTGGCGTTGAGGCTGACGTGCTCCAGGGCCGCGCCCTGCTCGTTCAAGACGATCGGCGTTTCGCCGTACGGGTACTCGACAGCGGGCGAAATGGTTTTCTTGCCGTCCGGGTAGCTGACCTTATAGGTGTGGCGGAACACCAGGGCCTGGCCGTTGGACAGGCCGATCACCACCAGCGGGCTGCCGGGCTGATCTTCGCCAATCGAAGTCACCTGGGTGCCCGCCGGTACCGGCAGGTCGACACGGCGCAGTTCGGCACCGTTGCTGATGTCGAAAAACAGCGCCTGGCCCTTGTCGGAAACCCGCATCGCCACTTGGTTCTGCTCTTCGATGGAGATCATCAGGGGCTTGCCGGCGTCCTGCATCCAGGCCGGGGTGATCGAGTCCTTGGCGGTCAGGTCCGCGCCCTGGAACAGTGGCAGCACCACATAGGCCAGGAAGAAGAAGATCAGGGTAATGGCGGCGAGCACGGCGAGGCCGCCCACCAGGACGTACCAACGGGTCAGGCGGTCCTTGAGCGCGCGAATACGGCGCTTGCGTTGCAGCTCAGGCGTATTGAAGTCAATGCGCTTGGGAGGGGAAGTCGTAGTCATTGTGGAATTGGCCAGATCATTCATGCGCACACCCTAGCGATCCTGTATGACAGAAAGATGACAATGCAGTGACGCAACAAATCCGCCGCCCGTGGAAGCTGGCAGCGGACAGAAAATTCGTGTCTGTGGGAGCGGGCTTGCTCGCGAAGGGGCCAGCACATTCGACATGGATGTCGACTGATCAACCGCTTTCGCGAGCAAGCCCGCTCCCACATGAGGCCGGGCATTTGGCCCGGACTCAGGTCTTACTGCTTGGCGACGCTGCCGCCTTCCGACAGACCCAGGTCAGCCAGGGCCTTGGCGGCTACCTTGGCTGGCAGTGGGATGTAGCCGTCCTTGACCACGACTTCCTGGCCTTGCTTGGACAGGACCAGCTTCACGAACTCGGCTTCCAGCGGGGCCAGAGGCTTGTTCGGCGCCTTGTTGACGTACACGTAGAGGAAGCGCGACAACGGGTATTTGCCGTTCAGGGCGTTTTCTTCGCTGTCTTCGATGAACTCAGTGCTGCCTTTCTTGGCCAGGGCCACGGTCTTCACGCTGGCGGTCTTGTAGCCGATGCCCGAGTAACCGATGCCGTTCAGCGAAGAGCTGATCGACTGCACGACCGAAGCCGAGCCAGGTTGCTCGTTGACGTTGGCCTTGTAGTCGCCTTTGCACAGGGCTTCTTCCTTGAAATAGCCGTAGGTGCCAGATACCGAGTTACGACCGAACAGTTGCACTGGCTTGTTGGCCAGGTCGCCGGTCACGCCCAGGTCACCCCAGGTCTTGACGTCGGCTTTACCGCCACACAGACGGGTGGACGAGAAGATCGCATCGACCTGTTCCATGGTCAGGTGCTGGATCGGGTTGTCCTTGTGCACGAATACCGCCAGGGCGTCCACGGCAACCGGGATAGCGGTTGGCTTGTAGCCGTACTTCTGCTCGAAGGCCTGCAGCTCGTTGTCCTTCATCTTGCGGCTCATCGGGCCCAGGTTGGAGGTGCCTTCGGTGAGTGCGGGCGGCGCGGTGGAAGAACCGGCGGCCTGAATCTGGATGTTTACGTTCGGGTATTCTTTCTTGTAGTTCTCGGCCCACAAGGTCATCAGGTTGGCCAGGGTATCGGAGCCGACGCTGGACAGGTTGCCCGATACACCAGTGGTCTTGGTGTAGCTCGGGATCGCAGGGTCAACAGCGGCAACCGCGTTGGCAGTCGCAACGCCAGCGGCGACAAAGGTCATTGCCGCCATCAAACGCTTCAGTTTCATGCCTTACTCCTAGCAGATAGGGTGTGTTAAGTCGGCCAAGTATCGGTAAGCCGTGTGAACACTCTATGGCTGAAATATGACAATTGGATGAAAGGCCAGCATGGAGTTTTACAAGATGATTCGCGCAGCCCCTATCGCGAGCAAGCTCGCTCCCACACAGATTTGCATTCACCGCAAAAAACCTGTGGGAGCGAGCCTGCTCGCGATGAGGCCGGAATGATCAATACAAAGACGTCGGCCTAGCGCCCTTTCTTCCAGAGATACCCCCCCACCACCATCCCGAGCCCACACAGCACCGCCACATAATAAGCCGGCCCCATAGGGTTTTCCTTGAGCAGCAGGCTGACGATCATCGGTGTCAGTCCACCGAAAATGGCGTAGGCCACGTTGTAGGAAAACGACAAGCCGCTGAAGCGCACCACGGGCGGGAAGGCCTTGACCATGACGTAGGGGACCGCGCCGATGGTGCCCACCAGCAGGCCGGTGATGGCGTACATCGGGAACAGCCAGTCGGGGTGCTCGGCGAGGCTGTGGTAGAAGGTCCAGGAGCTGACCAGCAACGCGGCACAGCCGAACACGAAGACCCGGCCCGCGCCGAAGCGGTCTGCCAGAGCGCCGGCCAGGATGCAGCCGATGCTCAGCAGCACGATCGCCACGCTATTGGATTGCAACGCGGTGGTCGGCGCGAAGTGGTAGACCGTTTGCAACACCGTCGGGGTCATCAGGATCAGCACGACGATGGCGGCGGACAGCAACCAGGTCAGCAGCATCGAAATGGCGATGGCGCCGCGATGATCTCGCAGCACCGCGCGCAACGGCACTTCCTCGGCCAGGGCCTTGCGCAGCTGCAGCTCGGCGAACACCGGGGTTTCATGGAGCCAGCGGCGCAGGTACACCGAAAACAGGCCGAATATGCCACCCAGCAGGAAGGGAATCCGCCAGGCGTAATCCGCCACTTCCACCGGTGTGTAGAGACTATTGATCGCGGTAGCCACCAGCGAACCCAGCAGGATCCCCGCCGTCAGGCCGGACGTGAGCGTGCCGCAGGCATAGCCGATATGGCGCGCAGGAACGTGCTCGGAAACGAATACCCAGGCCCCCGGCACTTCACCGCCAATGGCCGCGCCCTGGATCACCCGCATCAATAGCAGCAGGATTGGCGCCCACATGCCGATCTGCGCGTAGGTCGGCAGCAGGCCCATGATCAGGGTCGGCATAGCCATCATGAAGATGCTCAGGGTGAACATCTTCTTGCGCCCCAGCAGGTCGCCGAAGTGGGCCATGACGATCCCGCCCAGTGGCCGGGCCAGATAGCCGGCGGCAAAAATGCCGAAGGTCTGCATCATGCGCAGCCACTCGGGCATCTCGGCCGGGAAGAACAATTTGCCGACCACGGTGGCGAAGAACACGAAGATGATGAAATCGTAGAACTCCAACGCCCCCCCCAAGGCGGACAGCGACAGGGTCTTGTAATCGTTGCGGGTCAATGGACGTGCGGGTTGTGCGGGCGTCGCCGTGCTCGAAGGCGCAGTGGTCATGGCAAGGGCTTCTCTTATAGTCAATTCTGCCGCCCTGACGGTACGGGTTGGGGCCTGGGCAGGTTCGGCACCATAGCAAATTGTTCGAAAAAACACATAGAAGCGCGCAATTGAGAGTCGAAAACAGAACCGGGTGGTCGTCTCGACGCCTATCGCCCGATATACTCGCAACCTGCAACACTCTGTAAGGGGTTGCTGTGCGAAAACGTCGTTGGTGGCGTAGGACCAGACCGAGCCAGCCGGTTTCGCAGAGTATCCCTTTGGCACGCCTTTACGAAAAAGTGATGAACGTGGCCTCTTCGGGCTGAATCGTTTTTTACGAAGACGGCTATTCACCTGAAGCATCAGACAGCGTTACGGGTCAGAGGCACCCCCGGCATGATAGAGCTCGAACAGGAAGATCCAATTCCGCAAGGCGACCTGGCCCTGCAAATCACCGCGCTCCCGCGCGAGACCAACGGCTTTGGCGATATTTTCGGCGGCTGGCTGGTGTCCCAGATGGACCTGGCCGGCACCGCCATGGCCAGCAAGGTCGCGGGCGGCCGCGTGGCGACCGTGGCAATCGATCGCATGGCGTTCCTGGTGCCGGTGGCCGTGGGCGCGCAGTTGTCGTTCTATACCCAGGCACTGGAAATCGGCCGCAGCTCGATCCAGATGATGGTCGAGGTCTGGAGCGACGATCCGCTGTCCAGTGAGTGGCGCAAGGTGACCGAGGCGGTCTTTGTCTTCGTCGCCATCGACGGCAGTGGTCGCACCCGCTCGGTTCCGCCCCGCGCCCGTTAAACGCGGCGGCTTTTTTGCGGTCCATCGTAGCCCGTGTTCCAGAGCGAGATTTGCCACATGCCTACGCCCAACCTCGAAGCCGTCAAACTGGATGAACTGAACGCTTGGCGCATTCGCCACGGTCAGGCCGAGTTGCTGGTGGCCCAGCAAGGCGCGCATGTGCTCAGCTATCAAGTGGACGGCCAGCCGCCGCTGATCTGGCTCAACGACCAGGCGACGTTCAAGGCCGGCAAGAGCATCCGCGCCGGCGTGCCGGTGTGCTGGCCGTGGTTCGGCAACCTGACGCGCAACCCCGACAGCGTGCAGGCCATGCGCGTGAGCAACGACCCGGCCACGGCCCATGGCCTGGTGCGAGCGATGGATTGGGAATTGAAGGGCATCGAAACCGAGGGCGACAGCCTCAAGGTCGAATTCGTGCTGCCCTACCCCGAGAACGGCCTCTCGGGCTGGCCTCATCAGGTGGACCTGACGCTGACCCTCGTCCTGGACGAGCAGTTGCACATCAGCCTGACCAGCCACAACCGGGGCAGCGAAACCGTCTGCCTCAGCCAGGCACTGCACAGTTATTTCGCCGTGAGCGATGTGCGCAACGTGCACGTCGAAGGGCTCGATGGCTTGAGTTATATCGAAACCCTGGACGACTGGAAAACCGTCACCCAGGCCGGCGACCTGCACTTTGCCGGCGAGACCGACCGCATCTACCTCAACACCCCGCCGACACTGAGCATCGTCGATGCCCATTGGCAACGCCGGATCGAGCTGACCAGCCGTGGTTCACGCTCGGCGGTGATCTGGAACCCCTGGACCGAACGCGCCAAGGCCTTCAGCGACATGGCCGACGATGGCTGGCAGCGCATGCTGTGCATTGAGACGGCGAATGTGATGGATGACGTGGTGACGCTGGTGCCCGACGCCAGCCATACCCTCGGGGTGAGCATCGCTAGCAAGCCGCTCTAAGCCACACGGAAAAACCTGTGGGAGCGAGCCTGCTCGCGATGGCGGACTGTCAGCCAACATTATTGTGACTGATACACCGCCATCGCAAGCAAGCTCGGCTCCCACAGGATCCGGCGCTGCTCCTGAATATTGAGCGCGTCCAGAGGGGATTTGGCCGCTAGCCAGCAGTCATGGGAGTGTTGCGACCGGTGCTATAGCCCGAAAACCACTACCAGCCACCTGCGCGACGAGTAACAGTTCATCAACCACCACCCGCAGTTTTGGCTGAAGGTAACTGGTCTTCGTCCAGATGATGTGAATCGGCATTTCTCCGCCTGACAGCTCGCTGAGCACAGGAACCAGCGTACCTGCGCGTAGATGCTCTTCAGCCAACCACGTCGGAATCTGGACCAGGCCACCGCCGGCCAGAGCAGCGGCCAGTAGCGCCTCGCCATCCGCTATTTCGTGACGCACCGGGATGTCATAAAGCTCGCACTCTCCATTTTCGCTTCCGAGCAACCATGCATGACGCTGGCCCCGGCGCCAACTGATGATGCAATCATGTTGCTGAAGATCTTCCCTTGTCAGCGGCATCCCATGCTTGACGATATAGGATGGCGCACCACAAATGACCAGGCGCTGCTCGCCGAGCCTACGTGCGACCAGATCGGCATCCTCCTCAAGTGCACCGATACGCACCGCCAGGTCAATATCATCAGCCACCAGGTTGACCTTGCGCTCGCTGAAACTCACCGACAGGTCCAGTCGCTCGTGACGGGCGGCAAGCTCGATCAACACAGGCAGTACATAGCGGCGTCCGAATGCCACCGGCATGTCGATACGCACTCGACCGCTGGGGATCTGTTGCCCGGTCAGTAAATTGGTTTCGGCCTCTTCAAGAATGGCCAGCGCGTGCTGGCAACTGGCGAGATAGACATCCCCCTCATGGGTCAGGCTGACCTTGCGGGTGGTGCGGTGCAGCAGTTTGACCCCCAGCCGCGCTTCAAGCCGCATGACGCTCTTGCTCAAGGCTGACCCGGTCATTCCCAGCGCCAGCCCTGCGGAGGTGAAGCTGCCGGCCCGAGCGATGGCGACGAAATTCCTCACCTCGGTGAATGGAGGGTTGATCATGCCCAATTGATTCCTCACGGGACTTAAAGATTGAAATTCAGCCTACTTAATCAATTGACAGGAAGCAATTAGACTCGCCGGCAACATTCACTGCCCTCGCGGGTATATGAAGTTTTCGCAGGCTAAATACGCTTCACGAGAGACGAACTCCCATGACGAAATATAACTCCTCACTATTGTGGGCCTTGGCGCTCGCTGTCTTCGCTATCATCACTACCGAGCTCGGCATCATCGGTTTGCTTCTACAACTGGTCAGTCAACGCGGTTTCAGCGCTGCCGAAGTCGGACTGCTTGTCAGTGCCTACGCCATTGTCGTTGCAGTGACGGGCCCTTTCACAACCCTGCTGATGTCGAGGTGGAATAAAAAACATATCCTGCTCGGCATCATGCTGTTATTTGTCATCACCAACATCGTGAGCGCCTATGCGGACAATTACAGCACAATGATGTGGTTCCGCATCTTGCCGGCGCTGGTGCATGCGCCGTTCTTCGCCGTGACCCTGGTGGTGGCGGCCAATTCCGTTGCTCCCGAAAATCGTCCCGGGGCGACGGCCAAGGTTTTTGCCGGCGTCGCGGTTGGGCTGGTGCTTGGCGTGCCCTTGAGTGCATTCATCGCCGACCACTTTTCGCTGCCGGCGGCCTTTCTCTTCGGCGCCTGGGCCAGCGGCCTGGCATTTGTCGCCATTGGCTTCCTGATGCCTTCCATGCCCACTACCGGGAAAGTATCCCTGGGTAAGCAACTCGCCATTTTGCGCAGAGGTAAGTTGTGGTTGACGATTGCTACGGTGGTCTTTGTATTCGCCGCAATGTTTTCAGCCTATAGCTTTATTGCGGAATACCTGCGGGACATCAGCCACATGGATGGCAACTGGATCAGTGCCATGCTGATGTTGTTTGGTGTCTTCGGGATCATCGGTAACTTCATCTTCAGCAGACTGCTGCAGAAAAATATTGTCCGTACTGTCGTCTTCTATCCGCTGTTGTATATCGGCGTCTATCTGCTGGTATACGGATTGGGTTTCTCGTTGCCTTTGATGGTCGGCCTAGTCGTGTTGTGGGGGTTATTGCACTCCGCCGGTCTGGTGGTCAGCCAGACCTGGCTGATGCGTGAGGCACAGGACGCTCCCGAGTTCGCCAACAGCCTGTATATATCGTTCTCCAACCTGGGCATCACGCTGGGCACGATACTGGCAGGTTGGTTTATCACGCACCTGGGCACCCACAGCCTGATGTGGAGCAGCATCCTCTTCGCGGCACTGGCCCTACTGAGCATCCTGATAAAGATCGGCGTGGACCGATCGAGTACCAGATCGGTCGCCTGATCGCAGGGCACTGGGTCGAACAGATGTCCGGCGTTACAAATCCGCCTCCTTCACCACCCTCACCTTCTCCGCCTCCAGCGCATACGCCGCGCTGGCCAGGTCGTTGTCGACCTTTTCGATCTTCAGCGTGCCGATCACCCACAGCGGCGTGTAGATGTCGTCCAGCTTCAGGCCCTTGGGATAGCGCACCAGCACCAGTTGATTGGGCGGCGGTGGCGGGACGTGGATGCAGGCGCCGGGGTAAGGCACCAGGAAGAACAGCGTGCTGCGGCCCTTGGCGTCGGTTTCCAGGGGCACCGGGTAACCGCCGAGGCGAATGTGCTTGTCATTCATCGACGGCACGGTCTTGGTCGAGTACATCACCGCCGGCAAGCCTTTGCTCTGCTTCAGGCCACCCTTGTTGGTGAAGGTGCCGTTGGCTTCGGGGGAGTTGTGGTCGATGTCGGGCATGGCCTCGAGGGCCTTCTGGTCCGACTTGGGCATCAGTTCGAGCCAGTCGGTTTCCGGCAGTTCGGCAGCATGGGCCAGGCCACTGCCCAGCAAAAGAAGGGTCAACACTAGACGGCGCATGAACGGGCTCGGCAATGATTGAGAAGTGAAACGCCGGGCATTCTAGCCCTCTGCGCGCGCCGCGAGCAGAGGGCTTTGTCGCATTTGAATCAGTTTCTTTTGATCAGGCCGTAGATCACAAGCAGCACGATCGCGCCCACCAGGGCACCGAGGAAGCCGGCGCCTTCGCCAGCGTGGTAGATGCCCAGGGCCTGGCCGCCGTAGGTGGCCGCCAACGAACCGCCGATACCGAGCAGGATGGTCATGATCCAGCCCATGCTGTCATCGCCCGGTTTCAGGAAGCGCGCCAGCAGGCCGACGATCAAGCCGATAAAGATGGTTCCGATGATTCCCATGGCAATTCCCCTTTCAATTTAGATTCATGCCAAAGCCTAGCCAGACTTTGGCACCTTGCCATGAGAGAATCCGGCCGACGAATGGTTCCAACGATGTTTCAGATTATTGCTCGGCGATCAGCGCTTCGACCTTGATGATCTGCTGGGCCAGGGTGGCCCGGTCAGCGCAGCGCAGGTTGGCGTGGCCGACCTTGCGCCCGGCCTTGAACGCCTTGCCATAGTGGTGCAGATGGCAATCGGCAATCGCCAGGACTTTCTCGGTGTCCGGCACCTTGCCGATGAAGTTCAGCATCGCGCTTTCACCGACCTTGGCGGTCGACCCCAGCGGCAACCCGGCCACCGCCCGCAGGTGGTTTTCGAACTGGCTGCACTCGGCGCCTTCGGTGGTCCAGTGCCCGGAGTTGTGCACCCGCGGCGCGATTTCGTTGGCCTTGAGGCCACCGTCCACTTCAAAGAACTCGAACGCCATCACGCCGACGTAGTCGAGCTGCTTGAGCACGCGGCTGGAATAGTCTTCGGCCAGGGCTTGCAGCGGGTGGTCGGTGCTGGCGACGGACAGCTTGAGGATGCCGTCCTTGTGGGTGTTGTGCACCAGTGGGTAGAAGCGGATTTCACCATCGCGGGCCCGCACGGCGACCAGCGAGACTTCCCCGGTGAACGGCACGAAACCTTCCAGCAGGCAGGCCACGCTGCCCAGTTCGGCAAACGTGCCGACCACGTCTTCAGGCTTGCGCAGGACTTTCTGGCCCTTGCCGTCATAACCCAGGGTGCGGGTCTTGAGCACCGCCGGCAAGCCGATGGTGGCCACGGCGGCGTCCAGGTCGGCCTGGGACTGAATGTCGGCGAAGGCTGGCGTGGGGATGCCCAGGTCCTTGAACATGTTCTTCTCGAACCAACGGTCGCGGGCGATCCGCAGGGCTTCGGCGCTTGGGTAGACCGGGACGAACTGGGACAGGAAGGCGACGGTTTCGGCCGGGACGCTTTCGAATTCGAAGGTCACCAGGTCGACTTCATCGGCCAACTGGCGCAGGTGATCCTGATCGCCGTAGTCGGCCCGCAGGTGCTCGCCCAGTGCCGCGGCACAGGCGTCCGGCGCCGGGTCCAGGAAAGCGAAGTTCATCCCCAGCGGCGTACCCGCCAGGGCCAACATGCGGCCCAACTGGCCGCCACCGATTACACCGATCTTCATCTCAACAACCTCAGGCAATGCGTGGGTCTGGATTATCCAGGACGCTGTCTGTCTGCTCAGCACGGAATTTTTTCAGCACGGTATGAAACTGTGGGTGCTTGGCGCCCAGGATGCTCGCCGAGAGCAGGGCCGCGTTGATCGCACCGGCCTTGCCGATGGCCAGGGTCGCGACCGGAATGCCGGCCGGCATCTGCACGATCGACAGCAACGAGTCGACGCCCGAGAGCATCGACGACTGGACCGGCACGCCCAGCACCGGCAGGTGGGTCTTGGCCGCACACATGCCCGGCAGGTGGGCCGCGCCGCCGGCACCGGCGATGATCACCTCGATGCCACGGGCTTCGGCCTCTTCGGCGTACTGGAACAGCAGGTCCGGGGTGCGGTGGGCAGACACCACTTTCACCTCGTACGGAATGCCGAGCTTTTCCAGCATATCGGCGGTGTGGCTAAGGGTGGACCAGTCGGACTTGGAGCCCATGATCACGCCAACCAATGCACTCATCAATGTGCCTCTTCTGTCTGGGCGCCCGCAGACGCGTCAAAAAACAACAAGCCACGCGGGAAACCGGCGTGGCTTGTTGTACGAATTATGGCCAGTCTGGACCGGCCGAAGGCCGCGAAGTATACCGCAATGAAGCAGATAAACAGCCCCTGTCGCGACCATCCGTCTTTTGCGTTTAAACGGCGGTTTTATTGACCCGAAGGTCAGCGAAAGCACACCTCAATTCCCCTGTGGGAGCGAGCCTGCTCGCGATAGCGGTGGGTCAGTCTGCATCAATGTTGCTGACCCGACGCTATCGCGAGCAGGCTCGCTCCCACAGGGTTTGGCATTGCCTTCAAGAACCGGTGCCTCCCTGCGCTGCCCCACCCTCCAGCTTGCGCCACAACAACCGCACATTGGCCTTGCGCACCAGGGCGCAGCGGTACAGGCGGATCTCCAGCGGGACGTGCCACTGCGCCCCGCCGCAAATCACCAGTTCGCCCCGGGCCAGTTCGGCGCGCACGCTCAGGTGCGGCACCCAGGCGATACCGAGGCCTTCCAGGGCCATGCTTTTCAGGCTGTCGGCCATGGCTGTCTCGTAGACCGTGGTGAACCGCAGCGCCCGCTGGCGCAACAACTGGTTCACCGACCGCCCGAGAAACGCC
Organism: Pseudomonas fluorescens; assembly: GCF_018614775.1. GTDB lineage: Bacteria > Pseudomonadota > Gammaproteobacteria > Pseudomonadales > Pseudomonadaceae > Aquipseudomonas > Aquipseudomonas fluorescens_BY. The sequence continues at coordinate 5,406 of NZ_JAGGOF010000010.1, read as the reverse complement.
CCGGCGCTATAGGCCAGCAACGGCACGCTGGCCTCGCCTTCGAGATCGAACAACGGGTTGCCGTCGGCATCGGCGGCACACACCGGCAGCATCTCGGTCTGGCCCAGGTGCAGCGACGGGAAAATCTCCGGGTCCATCTGCATGGCTGAATCGGGATCGTAGAAGGCCAGCATCAGGTCGCAACCCCCTTCACGCAGCGCATGAACGGCGTCACCGACGTTGGTCGCCACCAACCGCGTGGCGATGTTCATGCCGTCGTTGCGCAGTTGCGCGATCCAGCGCGGGAAAAAGCCCAGCGCCAGGGAGTGGGCAGCGGCCACCTGGATCACTTCGCCCTGCCCGCCTTCCAGGTGGTGCAGATGGCGCAGCACTTCGCCCAACTGCTCAACCACGGTGCGCGCCGTGACCAGGAACAATTGCCCCGCGGCCGTCAGTTCGATGGGTGTACGGGAGCGGTTCACCAAGGTCAACCCGAGCGCCGCTTCGAGGCTGCGAATCCGCCGGCTGAACGCCGGTTGCGTCACGAAGCGCCGCTCGGCCGCCTGGGAGAAACTGCGGGTCGCGGCCAAGGCGCTGAAGTCTTCCAGCCATTTGCTTTCAAGATTCATAACGTTCTCCCACACACGCACCAAAACAGGTCACACGTTCGCCGCGCCGTCGGCGTCACAGCCACATTATGCCGAATATGCATAGGGCAGTGCTTAACAGCATTGGCCCTAATTTTCATGGAAGCCTAGGATTCGAGGCGTTCCGGCTCTGACCGGGTCCTTATCGAGATGATTTCCATCATGTCCTCCGCTGCATCATTCCGCACAGAAAAAGACCTGCTTGGCGTACTTGAAGTACCGGCGCAAGCGTATTACGGCATCCAGACCCTGCGAGCGGTGAACAACTTCCGTCTCTCCGGCGTTCCGATCTCGCATTACCCCAAGCTGGTGGTCGGTCTGGCGATGGTCAAGCAGGCCGCCGCTGATGCCAACCGCGAGTTGGGCCAGCTCAGCGAAGCCAAGCACGCAGCGATCAGCGAAGCCTGTGCACGATTGATCCGCGGTGATTTCCACGAAGAATTCGTGGTGGACATGATCCAGGGCGGCGCCGGTACGTCGACCAACATGAACGCCAACGAAGTCATCGCCAACATCGCCCTGGAGGCCATGGGTCACCAGAAGGGCGAGTATCAGTACCTGCACCCGAACAACGACGTGAACATGGCGCAGTCCACCAACGACGCCTACCCGACCGCGATCCGCCTGGGTCTGCTGCTGGGCCACGACGCGTTGCTGGCCAGCCTCGACAGCCTGATCCAGGCGTTCGCGGCCAAGGGTGAAGAATTCAGCCACGTCCTGAAAATGGGCCGTACCCAGTTGCAGGACGCTGTGCCGATGACCCTCGGCCAGGAATTCCGCGCCTTCGCCACCACCCTGGGCGAAGACCTGGCGCGCCTGAAAACCCTGGCGCCGGAACTGCTCACCGAAGTGAACCTGGGCGGCACCGCCATCGGCACCGGCATCAACGCCGACCCGCGCTACCAGGCCCTGGCCGTGCAACGCCTGGCAACCATCAGCGGCCAGCCGCTGGTACCGGCTGCCGACCTGATCGAGGCCACGTCCGACATGGGCGCCTTCGTACTGTTCTCCGGCATGCTCAAGCGCACCGCGGTCAAGCTGTCGAAGATCTGCAACGACCTGCGCCTGCTGTCCAGCGGCCCGCGCACCGGCATCAACGAAATCAACCTGCCGGCTCGCCAGCCAGGCAGCTCGATCATGCCCGGCAAGGTCAACCCGGTGATCCCGGAAGCGGTCAACCAGGTGGCGTTCCAGATCATCGGCAACGACCTGGCCCTGACCATTGCGGCCGAAGGCGGCCAGCTGCAACTGAACGTGATGGAGCCGCTGATCGCCTTCAAGATCTTCGACTCGATCCGCCTGCTGCAACGGGCCATGGACATGCTGCGCGAGCACTGCATCGTCGGCATCACCGCCAACGAAGCGCGTTGCCGCGAACTGGTCGAGCACTCCATCGGCCTGGTCACTGCCCTGAACCCGTACATCGGCTATGAAAACGCCACCCGCATCGCCCGTGTTGCCCTGGAAAGTGGCCGCGGCGTGCTGGAACTGGTGCGCGAAGAAGGCTTGCTCGACGACGCCATGCTCGACGACATCCTGCGCCCGGAAAACATGATTGCTCCACGTCTGGTCCCGCTCAAAGCGTGATCGACGCTGCTATTGCTCACCAGGTCGAGGGACTAGACACCTCTCACCTTTTGAGGGCTTGGGGATTTTTTCCCCAAGCCCTTTTTTTTAACCAACAGGCACAAGGGATACAGAACCTGTGGGAGCGAGCCTGCTCGCGATGAACGATGACGCGCTGCCGTTTGAAAAAACCGTGTCGCCAGCCATCGCGAGCGGGCTCGCTCCCACAAGAACCTGACCGACCGGCCAGGTGCTGCAAAAGGTCCGTTTCGTCGGACGCACCACAACCGTGCAGACGGGCACCGCACTGATCGGTATAGTGCCGCCCCTCTTCGCGTGAGCGGTCGTCGGTAACGAGGCCAAACACATGCGAAAACCGAACTAATAACAAACCCGCGAAATGGACCGGGACGAAACATCGCCTCGCCTGTCGTGCCGCTTGCCGGCCGATGTAACGCGATGTTTCCAAATGGCCAGCATTTGCTTAAACAAAAAACAGCGAGGAATACTCATGCTCGAAGTCATCAACGACTTCCTCTCAGGGAAAGTACTGATCGTGCTCATTGTCGGGCTCGGCAGCTACTTCACGATCCGCTCGCGTTTCGTCCAGTTCCGCCATTTCTTCCACATGTTCGCGGTGTTCCGTGACAGCCTCAGAAGCAGCGCCGGCCAGCTCAGCTCGTTCCAGGCCCTGATGCTCAGCCTGGCCGGCCGCGTCGGCGCGGGTAACATTGCCGGCGTCGGCATCGCCGTGACCCTCGGTGGGCCCGGTGCGGTGTTCTGGATGTGGGTGACCGCGCTGGTCGGCATGTCCAGCAGCTTCTTCGAATGCTCCCTCGGCCAGCTCTACAAGCGCTGCGACTCCGAAGGCCAATACCGTGGCGGCCCGTCCTACTACATCCAGCACGGTCTGCAGAAGCGCTGGCTGGGCATGATCATGGCGTTCCTGCTGCTGATCACCTTCGGCTTCGCCTTCAACGGCCTGCAAGCCCACGCCGTGACCCACTCCCTGAACAACGCCTTCGGCCTCGACACCACCTACACCGGCCTGGGCCTGGCGGTGCTGCTGGGCCTGGTGTTCATCGGCGGGATCAAGCGCATCGCCAAGGTTGCCGACCTGCTGGTACCGGTCAAAACCCTGGTGTACATCGGCGTGACCATCTACGTGATCGTGCTGCAATTCGACCACGTACCGGCCATGCTCGCGACCATCGTCAAGAGCGCCTTCGGCCTCGACCAGGCCTTCGGCGGCCTGATCGGCAGCGCTATCGTCATGGGCGTCAAGCGCGGTGTGTTCGCCAACGAAGCCGGCCTGGGCAGTGCGCCTAACGTCGCCGCCGTTGCATCGGTCGAGCACCCGGTGGCACAGGGTGTGGTCCAGGCGTTCAGCGTGTTCCTCGACACCTTCGTGATCTGCACCTGCACCGCACTGCTGATCCTGTTGTCGGGTTTCTACACCCCGGGCTTCGAAGGCGACGGCATTGCCCTGACCCAGAACTCCCTGGCAGCCGTGGTCGGCGACTGGGGCCGGATGTTCATCTCCGTGGCCCTGGCGTTGTTCGTGTTCACCTCGATCCTCTACAACTACTACCTGGGTGAGAACAACCTGCGCTTCATGCTCGGTGAAAACCGCAAGGCACTGATCGCTTATCGCACGCTGGTGCTGGTCCTGATCTTCTGGGGCGCTATCGAAAACCTCAGCACCGTGTTTGCGTTTGCCGACATCACCATGACCCTGCTGGCGTTCGTCAACCTGATCGCGCTGTTCCTGCTGTTCAAGGTTGGCATGCGCATCCTGCGCGACTACGACGACCAGCGTTCGGCGGGCATCAAGGTCCCGGTCTTCGACTCCAGCAAGTTCCCGGACCTGGACCTGGACCGCAAAGCCTGGCCAGCCAACCCGTCGGTACCGGTCGCCAACTCGCAAAACGCCCCTGCAGGCGTGGCCGCAGCGCAACGCTGATCGGCAGGTTGATCGTTAACCACCGGGCGCATCCCCTGCGCCCGGCGTGACACAGCGTAAGGTCGGCGTCATGCTCGGCCTTATGTTGTGGCAGCCAGTTGAAGCTGCCGTTTCTTCCTCGGAGAACCCCCATGAATGCTTCGTCCTACCCTGCCGCCCAGCACGTCATGGTGCTCTACACCGGCGGCACCATCGGCATGCAGGCCAGCGCCAACGGCCTGGCCCCGGCATCCGGTTTTGAAGCGCGGATGCGCGATTACCTGCACAGCCAACCCGAACTTGCCGTCCCGCAATGGCGCTTTCGGGAAATGTCGCCGCTGATCGACAGCGCCAACATGACCCCGGCCTATTGGCAGCAACTGCGCGAAGCCGTGGTCGATGCGGTGGATGTGCAGGGTTGCGACAGCGTGCTGATCCTGCACGGCACCGACACCCTGGCCTACAGCGCGGCGGCGATGAGCTTCCAGCTGCTCGGCTTGCAGGCACGCGTCTGCTTTACCGGTTCGATGCTGCCCGCCGGCGTGACGGACAGCGACGCCTGGGAAAACCTCGGCGGCGCCCTGGTCGCCCTCGGCCAAGGCTTGGCCCCGGGCGTGCACCTGTACTTTCACGGTGAACTGCTGGCGCCGACCCGCTGCGCGAAAGTGCGCAGCTTCGGGCGTCACCCGTTCAAGCGCCTGGCGCGCCAGGGTGGCGGCCTCAAGGCGCCGTCCCTGCCGGCGCAATTGAACTACAACCAGCCCAAGCAGCTGGCGAACGTCGCGGCGCTGCCGCTGTTTCCGGGCATCAGCGCCGACCTCCTCGATGGCCTGCTGGGCAGTGGAGTCCAGGGCCTGGTGCTGGAGTGCTACGGCAGCGGCACCGGCCCGAGCGACAACCCGGCGTTTCTTGCCAGCCTCGAACGCGCCCGGGACAACGGCGTGGTGGTGGTAGCCGTGACCCAGTGCCATGAAGGCGGCGTCGAGCTGGACGTGTACGAGGCCGGCAGTCGGCTACGTGGCGTCGGCGTGCTCTCCGGTGGCGGCATGACCCGCGAGGCGGCGTTCGGCAAGTTGCAGGCGCTGATTGGCGCGGGGCTGCCAGTGGAGGAGATCCGGCGGATGGTGGAGCTGGATGTATGTGGTGAGCTGAGCTGACACCCTACACAACCTGTGGGAGCGAGCCTGCTCGCGATGGCTGACTTTCATTCGACATCTATGTTGAATTTTGCACCGCTATCGCGAGCAGGCTCGCTCCTATCAAACAAAACCT
>NZ_JAGGOF010000108.1 GCF_018614775.1 Pseudomonas fluorescens | reverse complement strand
CCGCCGCCAACCTGCTGGACGGCCCACAGGCCGGCGCCGGCCTGGTGGTGCACAACAAACTGCTGACCTATCAGGACAAACGCTACCGCTACGACGCCTTCGGCCGGATGATCGAAAAACGCAGCGCCGCCCGCGGCCTGCAACGCTTCGCCTACGACGCCGAAAGCCGCCTGATCGAAGTGCGCAACGAGAACGACAGCGTCGTACGCATGACCTACGACCCGCTGGGCCGGCGCACCATCAAGAACGAGCACGACCACAACGGCTACCCCCTGGGCGAAACCCGCTTCACCTGGGACGGCCTGCGCCTGTTGCAGGAACATCGCCACCAGCAAACCAGCCTGTACCTTTACGAAGATAATGGCTACGAACCCCTGGCCCGCGTCGACGGCACCGGCCCGCTGCAAAAAGTCCGCTACTACCACAACGACCTCAACGGCCTGCCGGAACAACTCACCGAAGCCGACGGCCACAGTGTCTGGCAGGCGACGTACCGGGTGTGGGGCAACACGTTGGCGGAGGTGCGCGAGCCGTACTATATCGAAGAGCAGAACCTGCGATTCCAGGGACAATACCTGGATCGGGAAACGGGGCTGCATTTCAATACGTTCAGGTTTTATGATCCGGATGTGGGGCGGTTTATTACGCCGGATCCGATGGGGTTGGCGGGGGGATTCAACCTTTATCAATATTCGCCAAACCCCATTGGTTGGATCGACCCGTTAGGTTTGGAAACGTGCCGGCTGTCCAAGGCTGATAAAAAAGCAATGGGGCCAAAACCCTCAGCGGCAGTCATGGACAAGCCGCATCGCCATCACATCGTGCGCGAGAAAGCCCCCAAGAATTGGTCGGACAGCAATCGTCGATATGTCGCTCATTCCCAAGCGGTCCTGAAGAAATTTGGTATTGGCTTGAACGACAGCCCCCATAACTTCGTCTGGGCGCCCAACGGAAGCGGAAACCACACAATTGCCAGCGCCCGAAAAGTGTCGCAAACGCTCGCAGAGGCGCGAAAAGGCGGCAAGAGCAAAGTTATCGAAGCGTTGAACGCGATGGGCGAAAAAATGCAAAACGGTGAATTTTTAGATGACTAGCCTAGAAAAAACCTATGGATCAAACGCCTCTCTTGTGCGAGACCTTTATGCCCGTATAGAGGCGGGAGACGTCGAATTCCTGCGCGCCCAACTCAACAGCCATCCCGAGCTACTTGTGCCCCCTCGCTATGATTTGGTGAGTTATCCAGGACTTCTACATCATGCGGCCGAAAGGAATCAGGTCGCAGTGTGTGCTTTGCTAGCTGACTTGGGTATGGACCTTGACCAGCCTACCGTGGGGTCCGGCAACGCCACAGCGCTCGCACTGGCAGCAAAAAACGGGCATCTGGAAACCGCGCGCTGGCTTCTTGAGGCGGGAGCTGACGTCAATGGCTCCCCCCTTTCAGTTGCGACCCCGTTGATTACCGCTGTTACTTTTGGGCAGAGCGATACAGTTGAACTCTTGCTCAAATATCACCCGGACCTTAACAGGCTACACGCCAAGCTCAATCGCACCGCCCTTGATCTGGCCCAGAGCTGGAACTTCCCTAAGATTTACCAGCGCCTGAAGGCACAAGGCGCCATCTCTGCCCTCGAAACAGTTGCTGACGAGGAAGACCTGCCGGGGGATGCAATTGTGGAGTTCGTGAGCAGCACCGCAGGGTGGGTATTACCCAAAGCATTAGTCCCTCAACCTGACTCAGTAAGTATGGACTTCAGGGTCAGTTGCATCGCCAACAAAAACGATTTCAAGCTTTTGTTTACCGTAGGCCTTTTCGTTGCAAAACCACGCACGGAGCTCTTTATCTGCCTCCCCGGAAACTGGCGATTGCCTAAGCAAGGATTTACCAGCGATAGCCCTTGGATGTTCCCTCAGGCGCTATTGACGGTGCTTGCTGAAAAAACCCTGAAGGACGCACCGCTTACCGAGGGCCAGATTATTTCAAAAATGGATGAAGCCTTTGTTCAATTGAACTGGCCAAGCGATACCGATGCCGTCATGGTCGTGGATAAGATCTGGAACACCACCGGGGATGCTGTGACTGAAGATCACCAGGATTCGGTAAAGCTTTACGTTCTGGCCCCCCTCAAGTTGCCAAAAAAAGGCCAGCCCGAAGGCGAAGCGTTAATTACGCTTCTAGAGAAAAAAAGAAAGGCAAGCTGGAAAAGCATCGCTTTGGCCGCGCCGTTGCAAGCGTGACGAGAGCAGAAGCTCGGCGGGATAACGCTGCGGGCGTACCACTGCGGCGCGCCAAGACAAGGAGCCTCGTCGTGGCTGCCGCCCCTTCGACGTTAGCTCACGGCGCGGTAGCCATGCAGGAAGGGTAGAAATGAATATTCGCAAAAGCTTGGAATCGGAATTACTGGAGGCGCTGGAACAGATCAGATTGCCCTCCGTCAGCTTGAAAGCCAGCAAGAATAAACTTGCTTTGTATAACTCTAAGGAAAAGTATGGAGAAATCTACGTTCAACATTTGAACAAAGCCGACGGCTATTACGCCGGTATGGAAATTTACAGCTGTGAGGCGTTCACCTTCTGCAAAGAGCAGTCCCCGCCCTACGAAAGCCGACTGCTGAACGGCTCCTTTCTGTCGAAGAGTTCTCTATCAGAAGATAACAAAGAATTTGGCGATGAGCTGGGCGGCATTATCAGAACCCCAGCGCCAAATGGAGTCAATGCAACAGTTAACAAAATAACCGAACGGCTGATAAGGGCTTACCTGACCCGGGCAGAGAACCGCATCCTGGGCACGCGAAGAGGCGCGGACCAAGAGTAAACGAGCCGACGCCACGATATTTGATTGGAAACGCAAAATCCCTTGTGGGAGCGGACCTTCAAAGAAGCTGGTATTTCCAAGAAAACAGCAACCGGCTATACCTGGCACCACGTTGATGATTTCAACCCCAAAACCGGCACCACCACTATGCAGCTTGTAAAAACATCTGCACACGAAGCCATCTTCCCCCACGGTGGGTCGGTAGCCCAGTACGAAAAACACTTCAAAGTTAAATACGAAAGCCGCGAGTCGGTCCTTGCAGCGGCAAAAAAGGATGGCTCGCCAACAAGATTTCCAAACGCCCCTCCAAACCTGGGGACTGTTCATGACAGGAGATCAATAATGATTGAAAATACATTCTCAAATGACGACACGGCTATCACCCCTGCGGACCTAGACCACCTGGAGTCCGTCATTGGCAAAAAGCATCCACCTACCAGCTCATGCTGAAGAAACAGGTATTTCCTGCCCACCTGCTGCCTTTTGCTAACGATTGGGGTGGCAACTTCTTCTGCTTGAATCTCGATTCGGGAGCCGTCAGTTACTTCACCACTGATACGTTCGATAGCGACCTCAACCCTGAAGAAAACCAGGCCGAATCCGAGAAACCTGTTTGCTCGAACTTCCTTCGATTCGTTCAAGGGCTGATCGACGAGGACGAAGCGTGAATTCGCGACCTCAGCACAACAGCGGATCCGACGGAACACAGCCCCCTCGCCACGAATTGCAGGTAGCCTTCAGACCGTGCCTACATCCCGACTGCCGCGCTCGTCCAGACTACGTAACCTTGCGCCTTTGCCTACAACTACGCCAGAATCCGCCCGCTTGTGCGCCTTGGCCCTAGCCCCTATCGTAATCCCGTCGCTGCACACTCAGCGAACGGGCTTGGCGGCCCGGCACTCGAAAGGCGCAACAACCCTTCATCTGTTATGACGGGTTGCGCAAGGATCCCTCCGGGGATGCCGGGGTTCCTTTCGTTCCGGTCCGCCAACCTTGTGTAATCCGTCACCCCATCTGCTTGGCGGCAGACGGTGATGGTTCCTCTTACGAAAGGAGCACCACCATGTATAAGGTCACACCCAATCCGCCGGACGCGGACTCTACCTCCGCCTACGCAGCCGGTCGCAACGCAAAGAAACACGACGAAGCCACCAAACGCACGCTCGACTACTACCTGCTACCAAAATCGGAACAATCCCAAGACGCTCCAAAACCCGACCAATTATTCACCGTCGTGGAAAACATCGACAACGAATGCCTGCTCGCCAATCTCAGCGAAACCCTTGCCTCTGCCGACGCGATGGTCAGCGATTTGGCCTTCGACCTGGATGGTCCACGACGTCACATTGCCTTGGGCATCCAGCAATTGATCGAATTGAGTTCACTGCTGGCGAACCGCGTACTGGATAACGTCGACCCGCGCTAGCTGCCAAAACCAAAGGGCATAGCGATCTGATCGATATGCCCCTTTTTATATGCAGCTCATCAAGCAAAGCGCCCATAACGGCATAAGTCATAATGGCGGCGTAGCTCAATACAAAGCAGCTACTGACCAAGCCTATACCCATCCGGCTCGTTTCAAGAGCAGAACAAAAGAAGTAGCCAAATGCGGTTGATCCTTGAAGACTCCGAACACACCATCTCTGTGCAGGAGCTGAATGAGTTTCAAGAAAAATTCAATGTGGAATTGCCGACGGCCTTTAGGAACTTTTATCTACGGCACAACGGTGGCAATTTGTCTGAGAGCAGCAGCGAAAATGAATTCTTGCTGGGTGGGTTCACACCGATCAAGTATGGAGAAGCACCTATCGAAACCGTGTATCGCGACCTGACTGACGACGTTCCCTCGTTAAAAGGAATGATCCCCTTTGCATACGACCAGGGTGGAAATTCTTTTCTGCTGTCCGTAAAGACGGATGACTTCGGGAACGTTTATCTGTATTTGATGGACGAAGAGGATCTAGCGTTCGTATGCGAATCGTTTGAAGAGTTCCTCACTGAACTCACAAATCAATAGCACCCTGTGTCATCACTGAACAGGCTTACCGTGCCGTCTGGAAAAACTACCTGCGAGCCTCGCTCCCCTCATGAGCGCCGGAGAACCGCAGTAAAGACTCGGTAAAACAAGTTGGCACCGCTCAAGCTCCGCAAAAAAGGGCCGCCTGAGGGCGTGGCTTATCAGCCCTGAGGGACCTGGCCGAATCCGAGAAACCCGCGTGCTCGAATTTCCTTCGATTCGTTCAAGGACTGATCGACGAGGACGAAGCGTGAATTCGCGAGCTCAGCACAACAGCGGGTCCGACGGAGAACGCGGCTTTCATGGCGAGGGAGCTTGCTCCCGCTGGGTGGCAAAGCCGCCGCAACCGAAGCGATGCGCTCCTACAGCTAGACCATATGAGCCGCTTTACGACGGCTGCGCCGCCGAGCGGGAGCAAGCTTCCTCGCCACGAATGGCAGGTGGCCTTCCCGGAAGCGCGTTCCCCCTCTCGTTTCCCCAACGCCATGGACTGTCTATAGTCAATTGATCTGGGTCATGACTTGTTACATCCGCTACACCATTCGGCCCTTACTCCCAACGCGACCAAAGGTCGCACCCTTGAGCTAGAGCGACAGGCGTATCATTGCGCCACTGCAACACCCCTTTGTGACCGTGGTCGGCACGTACTGGCCCTGGCACTTTTCCACTGCCGTGGGATGCATTTTGATGAGCAATCAGATTCCGGTACATGACGTTACCCCGCCTGCCAAGGACGCGAACAAAAGCGTCGACCTGTATGCCTCCCGGGAAAAAATCTATACCCGCGCCTTCACGGGCCTGTTCCGCAACCTGCGGATGGTCGGCGGGGCGGTGTTGTTCCTGCTGTATTTCGGTACGGTCTGGTTGAATTGGGGCGGCCACCAGGCCGTCTGGTGGAACCTCCCGGAACGTAAATTCTTTATTTTTGGCGCGACCTTCTGGCCCCAGGATTTCATCCTGCTGTCCGGGTTGCTGATCATTGCGGCCTTCGGCCTATTCTTTATTACGGTGTATGCCGGGCGCGTCTGGTGCGGCTATACCTGCCCGCAAAGCGTGTGGACCTGGATCTTCATGTGGTGCGAAAAGGTCACCGAAGGCGACCGCAACCAGCGCATCAAGCTCGACAAGGCGCCCATGGGGGCCAACAAGTTCCTGCGCAAGCTTGCCAAGCACAGCCTGTGGCTGCTGATCGGTTTTGTGACCGGCATGACCTTCGTCGGTTATTTCACGCCGATCCGCGAACTGGTGTTCGAGTTTTTCACAGGCCAGGCCGATGGCTGGTCGTATTTCTGGGTCGGTTTCTTCACCCTCGCCACTTACGGCAACGCTGGCTGGCTGCGTGAGCAGGTGTGCATCTACATGTGTCCTTACGCGCGCTTCCAGAGCGTGATGTTCGACAAGGACACGCTGATTGTTTCCTACGACCCGCGTCGCGGCGAAAGCCGTGGCCCGCGCAAGAAGGGCGTTGACTACAAGGCACTGGGCCTGGGGGATTGCATCGACTGCACCATGTGCGTCCAGGTCTGCCCGACCGGCATCGATATTCGCGACGGTTTGCAGGTCGAATGCATCGGCTGCGCGGCCTGCATCGACGCCTGCGACAACATCATGGACAAGATGGATTACCCGCGCGGCCTGATCAGCTACACCACCGAACACAACCTGTCAGGGCAAAAAACCCATAAACTGCGCCCGCGCCTGATCGGTTATGCCCTGGTGTTGCTGACGATGGTCAGCCTGCTGGTGACGGCGTTCTTCATGCGCTCGCTGGTGGGTTTCGATGTCAGCAAGGACCGCGTGCTGTACCGCGAGAACGCCGAAGGCCGGATCGAGAACGTCTACAGCCTGAAGATCATGAACAAGGACCAGCGCGACCACACCTACGTGCTGGAAGCCGCCGGGTTGCCTGACCTTAAGCTGCAAGGTCGACGGGAAATCCAGGTCGCCGCCGGCGAAATTTTCAGCCAGCCGGTCGAGCTGTCCAGCGCACCCGAGCAACTGCCATCGAGCACCAACGAGGTGACGTTCATCCTCAAGGATGCCGATGACGAAAGCGTTCACGTCGAAGCCAAGAGCCGGTTCATCGGCCCACAAACTCGTTGAGAGAACTGAACATGCCTGCAGCAACCGCCACCAGCCCTTGGTACAAGCACCTCTGGCCGTGGATCATCATCGCAATCCTGACCTGTTCGGTGACACTGAGCCTGACAATGGTGACCATTGCGGTGAAAAACCCGGACAACCTGGTCAACGACAACTACTACGAGGCCGGCAAGGGCATCAACCGCTCGCTGGAGCGCGAGCTGCTGGCCCAGACCCTGCAACTGCATGCCAACGTGCAACTGGATGATGTCACCGGTGAAGTGAACCTGCGCCTGAGTGGCAACAGCCGCCCGCAGACCCTGGAGCTGAGCCTGGTCTCTCCGACTCAGCCGGAAAAGGACCGCAAGGTGGCCTTGACTCGCAACGACAGCGAGCCGGGGCGCTACGTCGGTCAGTTGGCGGACAAGATCGAAGGCCGGCGCTTTGTCGAACTGCTGGGTGTGGAGAATGACAAGACCTGGCGGCTGTTCGAGGAAGAACAGATCAATCACGATCAGGACATCCTGCTGGGCGATGAGCCGCTGCAAGGCGCTGAAGACCTGAAAAAGTAGGCCGTGGTTCTGAGTGTTCCCACGCTCCGCGTGGGAACACCGCCCGGGACGCTCCGCGTCCCCTCGCAAGCGTGACGCGGAGCGTCACAGGATGCGTTTCCACGCAGAGCATGGGAACGATCATTGGACAACGTTCTGTGAAAACGCAATGACCATTCCCCTGCCCTGCTACCACTGCGCCCTGCCCGTTCCGCCCGGCAGTCGCTTCACCGCCGTAGTCCTCGGTGAACCCCGCGAGCTGTGCTGTCCGGGTTGCCAGGCGGTGGCCGAGGCCATCGTCGCCGGGGGCCTGGAGAGTTATTACCTGCATCGCAGTGAGGCGTCGGCCAACCCCGACACCCTGCCCGTCCAGTTGACCGATGAACTGGCGCTGTACGATCGCCCTGACGTGCAGCAATCGTTCGTGCGTCATGCAGGCGAGCTGGCCGAAGCCACCTTGTTGATGGAAGGCATCAGTTGCGCCGCCTGCGGCTGGCTGATCGAAAAACAGCTGCGCAGCCTGCCGGCGGTGGCCGAGGCGCGGTTGAATCTGTCCAACCATCGCCTGCATGTGCGCTGGGCCGATGCCCAATTGCCGCTGAGCACCCTGCTCGCCGAGTTGCGCCAGATCGGTTACGTCGCCCACCCCTACCAGGCCGACCAGGCCAGCGAGCAACTGGCGGCACAAAACCGCCTGGCCTTGCGCCAACTGGGCGTGGCCGGGCTGCTGTGGTTCCAGGCGATGATGGCGACCATGGCCACCTGGCCGGAATTCAATATCGACCTGAGCCCGGAGATGCACACCATCCTGCGCTGGGTGGCGCTGTTTCTCACCACGCCCATCGTCTTCTACAGCTGCGCGCCGTTTTTCAAAGGCGCGATGCGCGACCTGCGTACCCGCCACCTGACCATGGACGTCTCGGTGTCCCTGGCCATCGGCAGCGCCTACGTCGCCGGGATCTGGACGTCGATCACCGGTGCGGGTGAGCTGTATTTCGATGCGGTGGGCATGTTCGCGCTGTTCCTGCTGGCCGGTCGCTATCTGGAGCGCAGGGCCCAGGAACGTACCGCTGCGGCCACCGCGCAACTGGTCAATCTGCTCCCGGCCTCGTGCCTGCGCCTGGCGGATGACGGCCAGAGCGAACGGATCCTGCTCAGTGAATTGCGCAACGGCGACCGGGTGTTGGTGCACCCGGGGGCGGTGCTGCCCGCCGACGGCAGGATTCTCGACGGCCAGTCCAGTATCGACGAATCGCTGCTCACTGGCGAATACCTGCCGCAGCCGCGCCAAGTGGGCGATGCGGTCACGGCGGGCACGCTCAATGTCGAGGGCGCCTTGACGGTCGAGGTGCTGGCCCTGGGGCAAGACACCCGTTTGTCCGCCATCGTGCGTCTGCTGGACCGGGCCCAGGCCGAAAAACCGCGCTTGGCGGAAATCGCCGACCGCGCCGCCCAATGGTTCTTGTTGTTCTCCCTGACAGCCGCGGCTGCCATCGGCCTGCTGTGGTGGCAACTGGACGCCTCCCGCGCCTTCTGGATCGTCCTGGCGATGCTGGTCGCCACTTGCCCCTGCGCGTTGTCCCTCGCCACGCCCACCGCGCTCACCGCCGCCACCGGCACCTTGCACAAACTCGGCCTGCTGTTGACCCGCGGCCATGTGCTGGAGGGCCTGAACCAGATCGACACGGTGATTTTCGACAAGACCGGCACGCTCACCGAAGGCCGCCTGGCGTTGCGTGCCATTCGACCGCTGGCGGCGCTCGACAGTGATCACTGCCTGGGGCTGGCCGCCGCTTTGGAAAACCGCTCCGAACACCCCATCGCTCGCGCCTTTGGCCGCGCGCCACTGGCCGCCGAGCAGGTACACAGCAGCCCGGGGCTGGGCCTTGAGGGTCTGGTGGGGGCACAGCGCCTGCGCATCGGCCAGCCCGGTTTCGTCTGCGAACTGAGTGGCACGGCGGTGCCGATGATGCCGGACGAACCGGGACAATGGTTGTTGTTGGGCGACGCCACTGGACCGCTGGCCTGGTTAGTCCTGGACGACCGCCTGCGCGCCGATGCTCCCGCCCTGCTGGCCGCTTGCAAGGCGAGGGGCTGGCGCACGTTGTTGCTGTCGGGCGACAGTTCGCCGATGGTTGCCAGCGTCGCCGCCGAACTGGGCATCGACGAGGCCCGGGGCGGCCTGCGCCCGGACGACAAGCTGGCGGTGTTGCAACAGTTGCACCAGCAAGGCCACAAGGTGCTGATGCTCGGCGACGGGGTCAACGACGTGCCGGTGCTGGCGGCGGCGGACATCAGCGTCGCCATGGGTTCGGCCACCGACCTGGCGAAGACCAGCGCCGACGCGGTCCTGCTGTCCAACCGTCTCGACGCCTTGATCCACGCCTTCAAACTGGCCAACCGCACTCGCCGGGTAATCATCGAAAACCTGGTGTGGGCCGGGCTGTACAATGGCCTCATGCTGCCGTTCGCCGCCCTTGGCTGGATCACACCGGTGTGGGCGGCGGTCGGCATGTCCATCAGTTCGTTGACCGTGGTATTGAACGCGCTGAGGCTGACCCGTCAGCCCAAGCCGCACGTGCTCGACGCCACGCCCGATACCCGCCCGCTGCCGGCCTGAGCCGCGCGGGCATGGAGTTATGAGATGCCAGCTCTTTACGTGATGATTCCGGCGGCGCTGCTGATCGTGGCCATCGCCGTATACATTTTCTTCTGGGCCGTGGACAGCGGGCAGTACGACGACCTCGACGGTCCGGCCCACAGCATTCTGTTCGACGATCAGGACCCTAATCACCAGGCCGCGGTGAACGAAGCCGACGGCCAGCCGCGCACCCCGGACGACAAGGCCCCGCCCCATGCTTGATCTGGCGCCACTCCTGGTTTCGGCGGTAATCCTCGGCCTGCTGGGCGGCGGCCATTGCCTGGGCATGTGCGGCGGCCTGATGGGCGCCCTGACCCTGGCGATTCCCAAGGAACAGCGCGGCCGGCGCTTCCAATTGCTGCTGGCGTACAACCTGGGACGGATCCTGAGCTATGCCACGGCGGGGCTGCTGATCGGCCTGGCCGGTTGGGCGGTTGCCAACAGCCCGGCGGCGATGATCATGCGGGTGCTGGCCGGTTTGCTGCTGATCGCCATGGGCCTGTACCTGGCGGGTTGGTGGAGCGGCCTGACGCGCATCGAAAGCGTGGGCCGTGGCCTGTGGCGGCATATCCAGCCGGTCGCCAACCGCCTGCTGCCGGTGTCGAGCCTGCCCCGGGCCTTGCTGCTCGGTGCATTGTGGGGCTGGCTGCCGTGCGGGCTGGTCTACAGCACCCTGCTGTGGTCCGCCAGCCAGGGCAATGCATTCGATAGCGCGTTGCTGATGCTGGCCTTCGGCCTCGGCACCTGGCCGGTGCTGCTCGCCACCGGCCTGGCCGCCGAACGCATCACCGCCCTGCTGCGCAAGCGCAGCGTGCGCATGGCCGGCGGGTTGCTGGTGATTGTCTTTGGTCTCTGGACATTGCCGGGGCCGCATCAGCATTGGTTGATGGGGCATTGACCGGGCCCCTTGTGGGAGCGAGCCTGCTCGCGAAGACAGCCTCACATTCAACATCCATGTAAGCTGACCCACCGCCATCGCGAGCAGGCTCGCTCCCACAGGGGGCTTGCAGCGGGCCCTGCCTATCCGTTGTCCCCGTTGACGCAAATCAACACACCCATGCCCGCCCGCCCCTAGACTTCCCCCCATGCCAGCCTATCCGGGGAACGCCCGCATGCTCGACGCCCTTCGTTGGGACTCTGATCTGATCCGCCGCTACGACCTGGCGGGACCGCGCTATACCTCGTACCCGACTGCGGCGCAGTTCGGCAGCCAGGTGGGCAGCTTTGACCTGCTCCATGCCCTGCGCGAAAGCCGCCGGGCCTTGCGTGCGCTGTCGCTGTATGTGCATGTGCCGTTTTGCGCGAACATTTGCTACTACTGCGCCTGCAACAAGGTCATCACCAAGGACCGCGGTCGTGCGCATGCCTACCTGCAACGCCTGGAACAGGAAATCCAGCTGATCGGCTGCCACCTGGACCCGGCCCAGCGCGTGGAACAGTTGCACCTGGGCGGCGGCACTCCGACCTTCCTTAGCCACGACGAGCTGCGCCAGTTGATGGCCAAGCTGCGCAAGCATCTGAACCTGGTGGACGACGACTCCGGCGACTACGGCATTGAAATCGATCCCCGCGAAGCCGACTGGTCGACCATGGGCCTGCTGCGCGAACTGGGCTTCAATCGGGTCAGTGTCGGCCTGCAAGACCTCGACCCGGCCGTGCAACGCTCGGTCAATCGCCTGCAAAGTCTGGACGAAACCCGCGCCGTGATCGAAGCCGCGCGCACCTTGCAGTACCGCTCGATCAACATCGACCTGATCTATGGCTTGCCCAGGCAAACCCCGGAGAATTTCGCCCGCACCATCGAGGAAGTGATTCATCTGCAACCGGACCGCCTCTCGGTGTTCAATTATGCCCACCTGCCGGAACGCTTCATGCCCCAACGGCGCATCAACAGCCAGGACCTGCCCAACCCGGAGCAGAAACTGGCGATGCTGCAAGGCACCATCGAACAACTGACCGCTGCCGGTTATCGCTATATCGGCATGGACCACTTCGCCCTGCCCGACGATGACCTGGCGATCGCCCAGGAAGAGGCCACCCTGCAACGCAACTTCCAGGGCTACACCACCCATGGGCATTGCGATCTGATTGGCCTCGGTGTTTCGGCCATCAGCCAGATCGGCGACGTGTACTGCCAGAACAGCAGCGACCTGAACCACTACCAGAACACCCTGGCCGACGGTCAACCGGCAACCAGTCGCGGGCTGGTCTGCAATGCCGACGACCGTCTGCGGCGTGCGGTGATCCAGCAGTTGATCTGCCATTTCCACTTGGCCTACGCCGAGATCGAGCGCGCCTTCAACATCGATTTTCGCGCCTATTTCGCGCCACTGTGGCCGCAACTGCAGACCATGGCCGAGGATGGCTTGATCGAACTTTGCCCTGATCACATCGCAGTCCTGCCCGCCGGACGCTTGCTGGTGCGCTCGGTGTGCATGGTCTTCGACGCCTATCTGGAGCAACACAGTCGACAGCGATTCTCCCGCGTTATCTGAGCGCGACAATTTGACGGTGAGACCGCACTGGCCCGAGCCCCCCGCGCTGGGTTACCCTTACGTCTTATGTGTGTTTTCCCACAAGGATTTAAGAAATGTCCGAGCCAGTCAAACTGCGCGCCCACAACCAGGCTCACTGCAAGGATTGCAGCCTGGCCCCCCTCTGCCTGCCACTTTCGTTGAATCTGGAGGATATGGACGCGCTGGACGAAATCGTCAAACGGGGCCGCCCGTTGAAGAAAGGTGAGTTCCTGTTCCGCCAGGGCGACACCTTCGATTCCGTTTACGCGGTGCGCTCGGGCGCCCTGAAGACGTTCAACCTCAGTGATGGTGGCGAAGAGCAGCTCACCGGCTTCCACCTGCCCAGCGAACTGGTCGGCCTGTCGGGCATGGACACCGAGACCCACCCGGTCTCGGCCCAGGCGCTGGAAACCACGTCGGTGTGCGAAATCCCGTTCGAGCGCCTCGATGAACTGGCGCTGCAATTGCCGCAGTTGCGTCGTCAACTGATGCGGGTGATGAGCCGGGAAATCCGTGACGATCAGCAAATGATGCTGCTGCTCTCGAAAAAAACCGCCGATGAGCGCATCGCCACGTTCCTGGTGAACCTCTCCGCACGCTTTCGCGCCCGCGGGTTCTCGGCCAACCAGTTCCGCCTGAGCATGTCGCGCAATGAAATCGGCAACTATCTGGGCCTGGCAGTGGAAACCGTGTCCCGGGTATTCACCCGTTTCCAGCAGAACGAGCTGATCGCAGCCGAAGGCAAGGAGATCCACATTCTCGACCCGATCCAGCTATGCGCCCTGGCTGGCGGCTCGATCGACGGCTGATGGACGCGCGGGGCTGAGGACGGCTGCTGAGGGATTGTTGTGGCCGCGCTATACTGCCGCGTTTGCAGCCCTGCCAGGACACTTCGACGATGGTTTTCGACTCCTTCGACATCAAATCCCTGATCCGCCCCGTGATCGATTTCCCCAAACCCGGCGTGATCTTTCGCGACATTACCCCGCTGTTCCAGTCCCCCACCGCCCTGCGGCTGGTGATGGACAGCTTCGCCCACCGCTATGTCGAGGCCGAGTTCACGCACATCGGTGCGATGGATGCGCGGGGCTTTTTGATCGGCTCGATCCTGGCCTATCAACTGAACAAGCCGCTGGTGCTGTTCCGCAAACAAGGCAAGCTGCCGGCGGACGTGCTCGCCGAGGGTTACCAGACCGAATACGGCGAAGCCTTCCTGGAGGTGCACGCCGACAGCCTGTGCGAGGGGGACTCGGTGGTGATGTTCGATGACCTGATCGCCACCGGCGGCACGCTGATCGCCGCCGCCAACCTGATCCGCCGCATGGGCGCCAAAGTCCACGAAGCGGCAGCGATCATTGATCTGCCGGAATTGCTCGGGTCACAGCGCCTGGAAGACATGGGCATCCCTACCTTCTGCCTGACGCAGTTTTCCCTGAGCGAACGCTAACCCACCGACACCGAAAGAATTGTGGGAGCAACTGTCTT
>NZ_JAGGOF010000107.1 GCF_018614775.1 Pseudomonas fluorescens | reverse complement strand
AACTACCTTGAAAAACGCCGGACCCCTCTCGACCTCAAAAAAGGTGAAATCGAATGAAAGCTTTATGGGTTCTGGTCCTCGGCAGCCTGTGCGCAACCGCCATGGCAGACGAGACTCCGACCGATGTCGCCCAGCAAAAAACCGCCATTGAGGAGTACACCTACTCCACCCACCTGGACATCGCCAAAGTCATTTCCATGAGCGACGTCCCGAACGTCTGCGAAGTGGTCCCGGCGAAGATGGTCTACGACGATTCCAAGGGCCAGCGCCACATCCTGCGCTACAGCATCATGGGCAACGGCTGCTCCAACGGTTGATCATTACCCGTGTTCCAGGGCCCGATTCTGATCGGGCCTGGTTGTGTCTGAAGACCTTAAAACCCCTTGCAAAACACAACATGTAGTGTAGAAACGCAAAAACAGCTCATTTTTTGATCAAAAAAACCCCGCATCCGAATCCTGCAAAAAAAATCTTCTACGGCCAAAGCCTTGTAAATCCTCGCTCCCACGCGGATATGCCACCGGCCACCTCCCCCGTGGGCGATTTCGCCGCACCACGTAGGCAAAAAAGTCCTTATAATGCCGCCTTAAACGGGCCTGCAATATTCCCTTACAGGGATCCGCCAGCCTGAAGCCCACGCCGAGGCCAATCGCCGCCTCGCGTTCACAGCCGCTTCAGCATGACCCGTACATTTTTCTGTTTATTGCCTGCGTCAGCTGCAACGAACGATTTTCCAAGATCCACCGCCGCCAGCAGGCCTTCACCAGGCTTCTGGCCCTCACGCAGGAGACGACACGTCATGCTGAGCTGGGACGAATTCGACAAAGAAGACGGCGAAGTCGCTGTAAAAGGCGCCAACGCCGGCCACGCTTCTGAAGCCAACATGGACCGCCTCGACAGCGCCGGCGGTGCCGCCGCGCTCGAAGCCCGCGCCGTGACGGCCAGCGACTCGGCCGCGATCATTCGCGCCAAGGCCGCCCTAGACAAACTCGACGTCGCCGAAGGCCTCGCCGAACTCGAAGGCGCCGCCGCCCGTGTCGCCGTCGATGAAAAGCGCATGATCAACTGCCGCGCCGACCTCAACCAGCTCGTGCCATTCAAATACGACTGGGCCTGGCAGAAGTACCTGGACGGCTGCGCAAACCACTGGATGCCGCAAGAAGTCAACATGACCGCCGACATCGCCCTCTGGAAAAACCCGGAAGGCCTGACCGACGACGAGCGCCGCATCGTCATGCGCAACCTGGGTTTCTTCTCCACCGCCGACTCCCTGGTTGCCAACAACCTGGTCCTGGCCGTGTACCGCCTGATCACCAACCCGGAGTGCCGCCAGTACATCCTGCGCCAGGCCTTCGAAGAGGCGATCCACACCCACGCCTACCAGTACTGCATCGAATCGCTGGCCATGGATGAAGGCGAAATCTTCAACATGTACCACGAGATCCCATCGGTCGCGAAAAAAGCCGCCTGGGGCCTGAAATACACCCGCTCGATCTCCGATCCGAAGTTCGAAACCGGCACCCCGGACACCGATAAAGAGCTGCTGCGCAACCTGATCGCCTACTACTGCGTCCTGGAGGGCATCTTCTTCTATTGCGGCTTCACCCAGATCCTCTCCATGGGCCGCCGCAACAAAATGACCGGCGTCGCCGAACAGTTCCAATACATCCTGCGCGACGAATCCATGCACCTGAACTTCGGCATCGACGTGATCAACCAGATCAAAATCGAAAACCCGCACCTGTGGGACGCCGAAATGAAGGAAGAAGCGACCCAGATGATCCTGCAAGGCACTCAGCTGGAAATCGAATACGCCCGCGACACCATGCCCCGCGGCGTGCTGGGCATGAACGCGGCGATGATGGAGGACTACCTCAAGTTCATCGCTAACCGTCGGTTGTCGCAGATTGGGTTGAAGGAAGAGTACCCAGGGACGACGAACCCGTTCCCTTGGATGAGCGAGATCATGGACTTGAAGAAAGAGAAGAATTTCTTTGAGACTCGGGTGATTGAGTATCAAACCGGTGGTGCGCTTAGCTGGGATTGATTCTTGGTTTACGAAAAAGGGCCGCTCATTGAAGCGGCCTTTTTTTGAAACTTTAAACCCACTAACCAGCTTGTACAGTTCAGGCGGTAGCAGTCAGGACCGTCGATGTAGCTCTGCTTTCCCGCAGTTCATCCTTCTCCTTCGCCTGAATTTTCTGACAGGCTACCGCATACACAACTGAAGCAATTTTATTTGCCAGCAGTGGCGGCACAGCATTTCCAACCTGATGGAACTGCTGGGTTCGGTTACCTTGAAAAAAGTAGTTGTCTGGAAACGTCTGAAGACGAGCAGCCTCTCTAACTGTCAGGCTTCGGCACTGCTTAGGATCGTAGTGGATGAAATAATGACCATCTTTGGATATATGACTTGTGATTGTCGTTGAAGGAAGATCCTCCAATTGCACTCGGAAGCGATCACTGAACTTACCGCTTTCCCAATTCTTATGAGCAGGTGCGAGGCCCGAAAGCGAAAATTGCAGATGCCCTTTCGGAGACGTTTTGTAGGCCCGAGCATACACACTGGCAAACATGTATCTACGCAGATCTGAAGGCATATGCCCTCGGGCATCGTGATTCAGCCAATACGCCAGATTGTCATCACGATACCATTGGTCCAGAACATCATCTCTCGTTTTCCCGTCACCTTGGCGGCGAGGGACTCGAAGCGCGCCAACGTCGAGGGAGCCCGACAATAGAGAATCACGAGCGATCCGCATCGCAGAATCGAGCTTTGGCTCGACCCGAACATCGACTTCCGATCTGAGCTCATCGAGCTGATTTGCAACCTCTTTGTACCAAGCCTCACCGTCATCACGCTGCTTAGTCAAGCGGCTACGCAGTTCTGGTAGATCGCCAAGGACTTGCTTTGTGCTGACTCGCTCATTTACCTCGGGAATACTTCCGTGCTCAGGAACATTTCCCTGTTCGTCCAAAGCAATACCCAAAAGAATGACCCGATGCCTCGCCTGAGGAATGCCATGCTCTTCTGCCTTGATGATGAAACCGCGAGGATCTACCTTGCTCACATCATCATCAGGGCCGAACGACTGACCGGTGACCAAGGAGCAGATGCGGTACCTTGTACCCGGCGAGGGGTCACCGAGGGCTTTGTTAGGGTCAGTAAGATCCTGCAATATCTGCGTGAAAATACTCGCACCCGCGACCTTCGAAGACAGAATACCTTTTACGTTTTCCATCACGAAAACTGTCGGTTTTCTCTCCTTGATGATTCTCAGGTATTCCTTGTAGAGAAAATGCCGGTGATCGTTCTCAGCGTTGTAATCGGCTTTAGCTTGATTGCGTGCCCGCCCGACAATTGAATAGGCTTGGCAAGGAGGACCACCAATCAGCACCCAGGGACGATCCTGAAGGCGAGCCTCAAGAATATCATCAAGCTCTTGATCACCCTTTTCTGAACCCAAGGTGATGCATCTAGCCTCTTTTTCGGCCTCGTCCCATAGGATTTTGCTCATATCGCTGAACGGCTGATCACTACGACCATTGCAAAAATCGTAGTAATCGCACAATCGGTCAGGCTTTTTACGCTTGAGAAGCCTGTAGAACGCTCTCAGTTGGAGCGTTTGGCGAGCAATTGGGTCCATTTCAGCAGAGACCACAATTTCGAACCGAGTTCCGTTACCGAACGAAGCGAACCCCTCGCCGAGGCCTCCAGGGCCCGCAAAGAGATCGACGATTTGGATCGGCCTTGAAAGCTCGGTATCACATTCGCTGGCGGTATCTCGGCCTAACGGTAAATTCATCTGGGATTCAGTCATGGACATAGTCAGTAAAGAAGTCAGGTCGCGCATGATGGCCGGCATTCGTGGTAGCAACACGTCTCCCGAGATGAAGGTCCGAAAGCTGCTTCATCGGCATGGCTTCAGGTATCGACTACATTCTCGAAAACTTCCAGGTCGGCCGGACCTAGTGCTTCCTCGCTACAACGTCTGTATTTTCGTCCACGGGTGCTTCTGGCACAGACACCGTGGATGCAGATATGCCACAACCCCTCGAACCCGCGAAGAGTTCTGGCGATTAAAATTCGACCAGAATGTTAAACGGGACCTGAGAAACAAGACCGAACTGTTCGAACAGGGATGGCGCGTCTTCGAGCTTTGGGAGTGCGGTATCCGTGGACCTGAGGCAGAAATGGACTGGCTTCTGGAGGCTGTGCCGGATTGTAATCAAAAATACGTCTCCTGGCCCGACATTCCTACGTATGGAGCGGCCTGTGAGCTCTCAATGCCCGATCGTTAGAAACCCGTGAGTTTTTGCCAAACTCAAGCTGAATATACAAGTCGGCGTCGGTCTTTAAAAGTAACGTATCCTATCGAAGGCTCCCGACGGTCAGACCCTTACAATTACCCCAGAAATCAAGCCTACCAATGCAGGCGATCGATTTGCTCATCACGCCAATTTGGCCAATCGCGAATTCCACCGCTTTGCATAGCTACCGGCCCTATGCCACCATTCAGCGCATACTACAGTGCCTTGAGACGCCCTGACCATAAATTGCCAAAAGAAAGGAAGCTAATGACCGACTTCAATATTGATCCTGCATATGATCCCTGCCGATCCTTTATCGAAAGGTGGCGCCAGCGAGGCAAAAGCTGGGAGGATCTCTACCACTTAGGAAAGACTTCCGGAGATTTGGATAGGTGGTTTCAGGATCAAGAGGACCTGCAAGGTTGGCCATCGTTCGGTGTCAAGCCTGAAGCACGTTTACAGTGCTGGCACGACATTATCAAGGCAAAGCAGCTCGCTGAGCAAAGGTCCGTAGTCGCTACTCGACCGCTAGTGGTAGTAGGGGCCGAGGAAGCAGAGCCAGGCGTACAAGTACCCAGCGACCCACATAGTGCATGGCAGCTTTATCAAACACACCTTCATAATCAAGCGTGGGGAAAAACCGCAATTAAAAACATCGAGAACTCGGCCCTTAGAGTTCTTCGCTATCTTCGAATGGACACCAGCGATCGGCGACCTGTAAAGGGTTTAGTAGTGGGTCATGTGCAATCTGGAAAAACTGCGAATATGGCAGGTCTGATTTCCATGGCTGCCGATCATCGTTGGAATCTATTCGTCGTATTGACAGGAACCTTGGAGAATCTGCGGATCCAGACAGGTAAGCGCTTGATCAAGGATCTCTTCCGTCCAGGAAACTTGAACTGGAAATCGATCGATCATCCCTCCAAGGCCAGCCCCTACGGGAACAGAGCCGAAAACATGCAGTTTGAACCGGGGAGACCGGATCGACACATGATCGTTTGCCTGAAAAATCCATCTCGCCTAAAACATCTCATTGAGTGGATCGAAGCTCACAAGGTCGCAATGAAGCAGATGCGATTGGTAATAATCGATGATGAAGCTGATCAAGCTGGTATCAATACCGGACAGGTCTCTAAAGAAGAACGCTCAAAAATAAACAAACTCATTCTTCGACTTGTTCACTTGCCGCTGCAGAGTGTCAATTACGTGGCATACACAGCAACTCCGGCAGCAAACTTCCTAAACGAAGGGCCTGGAAAAACACTCTATCCTGAGGACTTTATAGTAGCGCTTGAGCAAGCAAATGAGCATTTTGGACCCGTTCAGATCTTTGGCCACCTAGAAGCACACCGGGAGCCGCTTGGTATTGTCTATGACGTACCGAAAGATGACTTGGAAAAAATAGGAGAGTTGCATCACTCAGAGCAAACCAAGCTACCTGGCACGCTTGAGCAAAGCTTGCTGTGGTTCCTTTGTTGCGTAGCGGTAATTCGTGTATCTGGGGCGTGCAAGCCTGTCAGTATGCTTGTGCATACCAGTTCAAAACAGTTGCACCATAAAAATATGGAGAAAGCAGTACGGAAATACTTAAAAGCTTGTGCAGGGACATATATTGCTAATGAGGCTGATTTCCGATCTCAATGTGAGCTGATTTGGACCGCAGTAACCTCTGATCTGGACAAAGTTGATTTCGCGGATAGATTTCCAAACTACGGCCGGCTTGACAAGCTCAACGAACTCCCACCATTCGACATTATATTTCCGGAAATCAAGACTCTTCTTTCGAAAGTCACCGCAATTGAGTTGGATGATCAACAGGACCGGACTTATCACCAAGGAATCCATATTTGCGTAGATAACTGCGCAAATAACGGAGTGAGTGATGAGAATGAAGTTCGGCGTCTTTTTTATCCGGAAAACCCAGATGACCTTGATTTTTCACCTGCTTTCATTGTGATTGGAGGAGGCACCCTATCACGAGGATTGACCATTGAAAATTTGGTCAGCACTTTCTTCCTACGAGCTTCCGCTCAAGCTGATTCTCTGATGCAAATGGGGCGATGGTTCGGATACAGACGAGGGTATGAACTCTTGCCCCGGATATGGATGCCGAGCGAAACCAAGGAAAAGTATGAGTTCATGACGATCGCCGAAGAAGACCTACGCGACGATCTAGAGAAATTCATGCATGGTGGAACCCGACCTTCCGAATTCGGCCCTCGAGTGCGCGTGCATCCTAGGATGGCTTGGCTCAGACCCACCGCCCCAAACAGGATGCAACAGACTATCACGGCGGACTTCGATTTTTCCGGCATCAACCGTCAAACGACTCTTTTTCACGACGGAGCCGACGCTAAAACCATTCTGAATAAAAACCTCACTCTTACGGAAACTTTCATTAAAGGTCTAGGCAAAGACGGTGAAAAGGGCAATTGGAACAGTCTCGTCTGGAGAGGTGTAGGTGTTGACACTGTGGCTAGCTTCTTAAATAGTTTTGAGTTTCACTCAGGAAATCAGTTTTTCTCAGATATATACCCATTTTTGACATGGCTAGAAGAACACGCGATTAATGCTGGCTACGACAAGTGGAACGTGGTGGTCGCGGGAAACTCCGGAAGCAAGAAGGTCTGGGAACTCCCTGGAGGAACACCTGGCTTAGTGAACCGTAGTCGCATCGCAACGGTTCGTTCGGATGACGGAGTATCTATCGGCGCGCTACGGGATCCAAGAGACCTGCTGGCGGATGCCAAGTTTTCCGAAAAAACCAATACATCAAGCTCCAATTTCGATAATAGTGAGATTGATAATTTGAGAGCTATGGGCGGGGTCGGTCGTATCCCGCAGCTTCTTATCTACCTTATCGATAGCGACAGTAGGTATAGCCGTAATGCATCCTCGTCAAAACCCAATAAACGTCGTGACTCACTCCACGCCAAATCCGACATCGTAGGCATCAGCCTATGGCTCCCCGGAGGCGAGGTAAAAAGCAGGTCCTACATAACGCATCTCACGGTAAGAATACCGCCTTCACTTGTCGCGACAGACGACGACTTGGCTGACACTGGAGCCGAGGCGTAGCAGATGAAATACTATGGCCTTCCACTGCAACCAATGCAGGAATCTGGGGCATTTCTTCTCCGGGCGATGCAGAACGAAGAAATGCCTCGGCTCGACCTGCTCGTTCGAGAGTCAGTTCAGAACTCGCTAGATGCGGGAAGTAAAAGAGTTAATGGAGAACCGATATGCGTAGATATAAATCTGCATGAATGCTCTACCGAAACCCTTGCATCAATATTCAACCAAGGTATTAATTCATCGGCGCTGTATCATCGATACCCTCACAAAACGACAACTCTTGAAATTCGTGATTCTCTAACAGAAGGTCTGACCGGACCATTAACCTTCGGCGCGACTTGGGATAATGCATCTCATGGTAATCTTCTAAAGCTGGTGTTCGAAATTGGTCGAACACGGAGTGATAACACTGCCGGCGGATCTTGGGGGCTTGGTAAAACCTGTTACTTTCAAATGGGCGCGGGCTTAGTTATCTACTATAGCCGCATCAAATTTGGTGATGGTTTTCAAGAGCGTCTAGTCGCCAGCTTAGTAGAAGATGAAACGCAGCCTGATCGACTACAACAGACAAGCCGAACCGGAATCGCATGGTGGGGAGCCGAAGAAGAACTACGCCCCATAACGTCATCCGAGGAAATTCATCGCATTCTTGATCAACTCAGCATCGAGCCCTTTTGCGGAGAAGAGACGGGAACTTCCGTTCTCATACCATTTCTTAGAAAAGATCTAATCCCAGCATTTGACAGAGAAAATGGACCGCGTCCGTGGTGGTACCAAAATTACGAGTCATACCTCCGCATCGCCTTGCAACGATGGTTCTGCGTACGCATAGACAATCCATCCTTTACAGGAGGACCCTATCTTTCCGTAAAGGTTAATGGCCAACCCATCCTCGAACGACAGATGCTACCTATTTTTCGCGTGACACAATCGCTCTACAATCGCGCATTATCCGAAGATGCGCCCACGAACGACTACTTTACCCAGCAAGGCGTTCAATCAGCGGACGTGATTCGAAAACATATTTCTCTGCGCAAGGAGTTTCTCAACGGGGGTTCTGCCGGCCTACTAATGGCGACGGTATTGAGTCAGGAACAGCTGGGTATGGGCGCACCTCACAACATCCCAAGTCCCAGCTTATGCGTGCTCGGATGCTTGGAACATTCGGCTCCGTTCCGTCCCATTGTGACTTTTATGCGGAAGCCCGGGATGAGCATATGTTGGGATGATAGTACAGAGAACCGAGGCTGGGCGGGAGGATTCTCGGGCTCGCCAGACGGGTTGTATATGATTGCCTTATTCGTTCCCCAGCATGACAGACTTCTGCTTATTTCAAATCAAAATGATCACATTAGAGCAGAGTTGTCCTTGGAAGGATATTTGCGGCGCTGCGAGCGGGCCGACCATGCCACATGGGTTGATATCAATGGTATGAGAATTATTGAAAAGATCCGTACTGCATGCGGCAAAACCCTTAAAGACTTCGGCCTGCGACCTCCGGCGAACATAAGGATTAAGCCATCAATTCGTATGGCAAGAAATCTTGCCGACCTCCTACTCCCTGCGCGCGGGTTTGGTTCAGATGGCAGAGGAGGAAAGACCGCGCCTTATGCAAGGCATGTAGGTCAAGAGAGTAAGCTGTCTCGAACCTTACCACTCGCTCCCGTCCTTGATATTCATGAGGTAGCATATGCAGCAGGTAGTCTATCGATCAATTGGACGCTTTTATGGGGAACGGAAAATCAAGAATCCCCAAGGGAATTTTTTATTGAAGTAGATTCAGAGTCTGGCCCTATATCAAGAGATACATGGAAAGAAAGTGGCCTAGGTCCTTTTCCCTTCCATCTATCGGCAGCCCGTCTGGCATCGCCCACTGATAGTGCAACCAAACTTAAATTTACCGATACAAAAGACATGGATAAACTGCTCATTTATAAAAATCACCCCGAGCAGACTTCAATACTGAAAGGCCATCTCGTGATAGAGATCGTTAACGATGCGGGAAGGACATTGCGTCCGATACTTCGCGTAAAAATATCAAGGGAGTCGGAGGTAGGCTGTGAGTAGTTCATTGTCACCCTACCGCACATTACCGACCAACTTTTCTGAAAATCACCAACTGAATACTCGCTACGAATTTACATATGGTAGCGGATGCAATCCTGGCGCCAAGTTGGTTTCCGAAAACCAATATACACTTGGCACCGATAGTGACTGGAGTGCGGACACGCATGACCTTGTTGTTCGCTGTATTATTGAAAGCACTCAAACGCTAAAACCATTATTCGAGGAGGAGGGCCTAATTGCAAGCGATGGTGAGCTGATTTTGGCCTTAGAGTGGGCGTCGGCCGACTCCTGTTGGCGTACTCTTAGTGAACCGTTTGTCCTAACAAAAAAAGACATCTCCTTGTCATTGGGTGAAGATACAGCTGAAATTAACTTACATCTGCCTATCGGCAGCATACGAGGAAATGGGCTGGTAACCATTCAACTGATATTGGGCGATCCTGGGAGCTCCTGCAGCGTTATTGGGCTGGCAAGCCAACGCGGTTCTCGCTTGGGATCACTGGCTCCATCAGTTGAAATAGCCATTGATGGAGATGGCTCACTATTTCCGATTCAGGAGGAGGCTTTGGGCGCAGCGAGTCCTCTTTGGGAAATGAGGGCCACTTGGAGTGACCCACGGGACGAGCCATTTACGTGCAGCTATGTGGCATTAATATTGAACAGGGATCACGAACTTTTCGAGCATCTACAGGAGCGTCGTACGGGATCGAATCGGCAGAGCCCATTGATGAGACAGATTGTATCGTCTTGGATTGCACTTGTTGTTCACCAAGTCAAAATCGATCTGGGATCCGACTTCGACTCCATTCTAAATCAATATGGATATACCGAGGAGTTTTCGAGTGTCGCAGATGCTGTCGCCGCTTTCATCCGCTTAGGTGAACTGGACACATCCTCTCTCGGCGCCCTCTTTACCTCGACGCAACAATGGCTCGATCGCCGGATCCGTGAAGTGGAGATTTAGATGACTTTTCCTACGTTAAATTTGACTCTATCTCGACGTCGTCATTATGAAATGGAGGAAAATAGCGAATACTTCCCTACGGGATTAACGGTCGAACAGCAACGACTTCGAGAACTGCTATTAGCAGAAATCCCTTTTTATAACGAAGTCAGAAGTAAACAATTAGGACCCAGCCTCTACGACATCCAGGTTGGCATCGCTATATACAAAATTCTCGCTCTAGAGGGCATGAACATACGCACTGCAGCGGATGATGGTTTCTGGCGATTCCTGTCTTTGAAGATCATACCCGACCTAGTGAAAAGCCGCTGGAGTGACGGTTCTGCGGTTCGTTTCTGGAAGGGGCGCAGCCGCATTTGGCTTCGAGCGATGTGGTGGACTATACACCTCACATGGCAAGGAACAGAAGAGGCAACAAAGGCAGTACTCAAAACCGTAACAACAGACACGGTGGTGCAACTAGTGGAGCGTCCAGGCAGGGCCGGCTTCAGAATAGAACTTACGCGCGCGCTCTTTATGGAGCGCATTACGAGAAAGCCAACTCAAGATCAGTTTCGTGCCGTAATGAAGCTGAACACGGCAAAAGTTTTAGTAATCGAGCCCTCATGTTACTTAGGAGGAATTGAAGGCTATGCCAAAGCGTTGTTTACAGAAGCAGGCTGCCTAGATACCAGACTTGACCATACAACGGAGGCGTAGATGGATTTGCTTGATGAGATACGTCAGGGATTCGCAAATCTTGATCAGAATGGCCGCATGCTGCCTATAAATGCCCTACCCAATGCCTGCCCCGCGTGGATATTTAGAGAAGGTGAACTTTTTGGTGTCGCAATTGAATTACATGAATATATAAGTATATCCGAAGGATTTTCAGGAGCTCACTTGAGAACGGTTGAGCGCCTTATCAACGGACAGCTTCGTCGGTTCCTGAGACTGGAGTCTTCAACTGAGTGGTTACGAAATGAGTTCGGGGTAATCTGCGAGCATATGGTTGCAGTTGGAAAAAACAACGATGCAAGAAAGAAACTTATTGAAAACCCTCTCGCCTGGTGGGAACGTTGGCGGCATCTGTTGGGAAATGCATTAGTTAATCGCAGCAGCTACGAAACGCTGGCAGAACTGCTTGCCATAGAACGTTTGGTGCAACTGGGATTGAGTTTTGAGTGGCGCGGTCCGTTCGGTGGAACAATAGACATACATACGGATGCAGAAAATTATGAAGTTAAGTCAACAATTAGCCGCTACGATTCGCGCATACACGTGGCAGGGCAATTCCAGCTAGCGCTTTCCTTGGGCAAACCGCTCAACTTACTCCATTATCGTTTTGAGCCTGCGGCTTCGGGAGAGTCCATTGATTTTGTATGCAACCGGCTGATCGCCGCGGGAGTATCGACCAAGTCGTTAGAGAGCGCCTTACTGCGTTGCGGCCTTGAGGCAGGTTGCTCTGCTCGAAAGGAGTCGTTCAACCTTTTGGAGGTACGTCTGTTCCCCGTGGACGTAGACTTCCCCAAGATCACTCCTGAGAGTTTTCTTGGAGGAGTTCTTCCTGCAGGAGTAGTCCACGTGGAATACCAGGTGGATTTAGCGGGGCTGACACATCAACCATTTTGAGCGGCCGGCCTCGTCTGAGCGAAGGGTCTCTTGGAGGTCCATTTTGGAAAACTATCATTGCGAATGTTTAAGGCTAAGACACTGCGGCAGAAAAATGATGACATAGTTTGAGAGGTTGACCGCACTACATTGTCCCCCTAGGCTCTCTACTCGGCGCCTAAGAAACGCCTCAACCAGAGCGGTCCTCCGCACCCGACAGCCAGCGGCTTTTTTTCGCCTGCGGTTTCCCTACGCCTGCGAAAATGCCCGTTATGTCGGGAGTGGGCGAATACAAGACCCGAAAGGGGAATATGTCCGGCCCGTCTCTGGTGGGTTTCTTAGCTCCCGACACCCATAACGAATGCCCTAAGAAAGCAGCCAGAGGTAAAGGATATGCCTGTAAACCTGACCTTCACGATGAAGGTAACCAGCCCTACCCGCTCGCCAGCTCATGCACAGCCGCTTCTGGAGGTCTGTCATGTCTGAGCCGCTGATCCCTACTCAATTTATTCGTCACAGTATTCCTCTGCACGCCCTTCTGGTTGAAAACCAGGCTTGGTTCAGCGCTTCCGATTTGGGGCGCTTGATGAGCAAGCACCTGGACGAACGCATGACGCGCAAGCTTGACCCTGACCAGCGCCGAATGATGTTTGTGCATATCCAAGGGTTGACCGAAGAACGTCTGATGTTGAGCGAGTCGGGCCTTTATGCGTTGCTGATTTATCACTACTGTCCCGAGTATCGGTTGCTGCGTGAGTGGATCACCCATCAGGTGGTGCCCACGCTGCGTGATGAGCGCTTCTCACATAGGGTAGAGCGTCCCACGTTGAGTGTGCTGGATTGGCCGAAGATGTCTCTCTGCATGCTGCATTGGCAGGATGAGCCGTGGATTCGCTTGCGGGATATGCCGGCGGTGCTGGTGGATGATCCGTTTAACCAGCATGAACCTTGGTGGCGGAGAGCGTCGCGGGTTTTGCGAGGTTTTTGCCATTGAGATGCCCTCGCCCTCACTCGATCGAGGTTTTATTGCCTATAGAAAGTTTGGAGCTGCTTTGAACATGTAGGTCCCCTAGCCGCAGCTATCTTTACGGAGGAAGCTTTCCATGCTTAGCTGGTCAACTGATGCATTGAAGAGGCTTCCTCAGGAGGGGCTGATGAGCTCTACAAGGGAAATGATAAAA
Organism: Pseudomonas fluorescens; assembly: GCF_018614775.1. Classification (GTDB taxonomy): domain Bacteria; phylum Pseudomonadota; class Gammaproteobacteria; order Pseudomonadales; family Pseudomonadaceae; genus Aquipseudomonas; species Aquipseudomonas fluorescens_BY. The sequence continues at coordinate 44,101 of NZ_JAGGOF010000107.1, read as the reverse complement.
TGTTCGGCGGCTCAGGCTATTGCAGAAGAAGATCATAGATGACGAAATAATGGAGCCGAATTCCCCCCACATACCATTCACAAAAAATCTTAGGGATTAATATGCAGCACCTCATTCATGCATCCCTAGACGTATACTCCCAACTAAGAGATGAATTGCAGCAGGTCATTAAGAATTCGAGAGAAATCGATCCTAAATATTCCTCACATTCGGGAATGGTTTTGCACTACTACTCGGAGAGATGCCAATCCATAAACCTCCTTCTTCAGGATTGGAGGCTTTGGGACTGCGACATCATAATGCGGACTGCACTCGAGTGTGCTACTCGATTCTTATTTGTAAGTATCGCACCTCCAGAAGAACGTGGCTTACGTATAGACGAATACGCCGTGTTATTGAATGAAATCGAGGACCTTCAGAGGTCGGAGAGGGCGAAACCCTTTGCTGCCGGGTCAGATAATCAAGACACTCAGATGCTCATTGGTGGTGTTATTCTTGATCCCGACCATGAGGCTGAGCTCCGTGCAAAATGGCCAAAATCCAAGCGGAATTCCCTTAAACAAAAGTGGTCATTTAGCGAAATGGCCCGAGTTCTTTGTGATTTTCACAAAAATGGACTTGATTTACGAGGATACAAATCGTTTTTACATGGTTATGGTATGAGCAGTCATCTTATACACGCAGACCAGACGGCAATGGACCTAATCAGAGATCGGTCGACAAGAGAACCACAAGAAAGAGCACTTCTTGAGCGCGCACATTTTGCAGGCCTAGCCACAGAGCCGGTTTCAATTTTATTCCTTTGCTGGCGAGCAATGGTGTATGCAACAGGTGTCGAGTCTTCGAAAAAAGATATCGTTCAGAGCGTCTTGGCACTGAATGAGCAAGCAGATATTTATCATCGGGAATTCGCTGAGTCGCAGGTACATCGCTATAAGCAATCGGACGACCCTACAACTTAGTCTTGAGCTGACCTCTCCGCCCCCTGCCTTGTTTTTTTCACCATTGCTCAATCAGCAAGGCCATCCTTGCCCTTCCGGTAGCTCGCAGAGGAGTCGCGCTACTGCGCTGGTTTGCGCCGAGGCCTAACGCCACGAATCGGCGCGTTAGCGGAAGTCTTATGCGAGTCAGGCGGCGGCGCATAAATGGGTTGATTCGCCATGGTCAGCCCTAGGCGAAGACCGAACTTCCGCAAAATGGATTCGATGGTGCTGAGGGTCGGATTACCCTTGTCCTTCTCGATCTGGTACAGGGCTTTAGTCGACATCTTGCACATCAGCGCAAAGGTGTCCTGGTCCAGACCGGTTACCTCGAGCCTTAGTCGGCGAACAGCGGTTCCGAGGGTTTCCTTCCCCATCGCGTGCTGCATCGCGATGTCTTCGATGATTTCCTTGCGCCGTTCGGGGGCGTTATCGTTCATCGAAGCCCCCACTCAGCCAGGCGGTTGTCCAGATTGTTCATCGGAATGGACTGAGCACGCCTCACTTCCTCTGGAACATCGACCAGCAGATCCGGCAAAGCCCGAAACGTCTCAGCTGCTCCACGCAGACGCTCGAAGAGCACGTCAGGGCTTACCAAGTCCTGGAAGTATCCGCAGATCGTTCTCCAGTCTGGACTTCCCATGTGCTCAGACTCCCACTTAGTGGCTCGCGTAACGCCTTCCGGATCGAGCACCATTGGCGCGAGGTCGTAGATCGGCGCCAGCTCGAACTTGTTCTGATATCTGAAAATGGCCATGTTGCGGCCATGATTGTCCGAGTTCCCAAGGATGCGGTTGAGCAGGTCACGGCGCAGGTACTCGAACACCAAGTCCTCAAGCTCTACGTCCTGCCCGTTCATGCGCCACAGGCTCTCCAGGCGGCGGAGCACGTCCTCATGGTTCATCCTCGAACCCGGTTCGGTGTTCCCGCACACCGAATAAATCGACTCGACCGGAATTCTTTCTACCGCGCCGTCAGCGACTCGCCGATCAAAGCGCGGCATCCACAGGCTCGGCTTGTCGGCTTCTTCGAGCACAAGTCCATCTGTGGCTATGGTGTTCAAACCAAGCTGAGAGATTGCTTTGTAGTAGTGGTATTCCGTTCGCAGGATGTTTTTGTCGCGTTCAGTGGCCTGGTTGCGAGCAAACTTCACCAGCCAATGACGGCGCGCATGCTCGTCGGCAAGCATGGCGTCGGCATACAGGGCGCCATCTTCGCCTTCGACCATAATCAGCTTCGGCGCTTCGCCCTGGGCGCCCGTGGCACCGCCCAAGGCCGCGCCAGATTCATAGGCGTATTCGAGAAAGTCACTGGTCCGGTCTACAACCTCTTTGCGGGCAAAGGCCTCCTTGCGAGTCTGATCGATTTGCTCGAAAGACTCCTTCACGCGCAAGTGTCCGATGGGTGAAGGGGTGCAGCGGCTCAGAAGGAAGAAGCCCATGTCCATCCCCTCCGGCCGTTCTCCAGCAAATCGCCGCTGCAACGACTTACGGGCGGCACCGGCCGGTATGATGTCGTACACAAACGGGGGATACCCTTTGCTGTCGACTGAGTTCCAGCTCAGCGGAAGGTTTACGCTGATGGCAGGCTCGAAGAGCGTTTCGAGACTGTTGATGAATTCGACCAGAAAGTGCTGGTCGTAAGAGGCGGCGCATCGCGACTCATCAACCTTCTGGGAGTCCGATACCGAGAGCACCATTGCGTCGTGCCAATGGCCTTTGATGTAGGTCTGGATCGTGAACTTGCCTGACATGATGTGCCATAAATCGGAATTATGATGCCGGTAACTGTGGCTCATACGGCGTTTTTCAGCAATATAATTCCGACTAGCGACGTCTATGCGGACTTAACCAGCATTATGATGCCGATTCAGAGACTTTTCGTAATTGGGATCATGCTGGAACTGCTTCGCAATCCAACGGGGATAAATCCCGTCGCCACAGGATTGTGCGCGCGTTTGGGTGTCGAGTGCTCCTCACAACCGTGCCGAAACCACCCGTACCCCGTACTGCGGGATGATTCCATCGGCGGTGACTAACTCCAGTCCCTCTGCTTGAGCCTGGGCAATCAACATCCGGTCAAATGGGTCGCGATGGATTTCCGGTAACTTACCCGCTTGCTGTCCATGGAACAGCGAAATCGGCAGCTTAGTGAAACCCTCATCTTCAACCAGCGCCTCAAGATCCTCTGGCGCCTCAAGCATTCCTTTAGCCTTTTTGATGGATATCTCCCAGATCGAGGCGGCGCTTACCAGGACCTGATTGCGTGGTTCCGCCATCATCTGTCGAGCATCGGCGCCCAATGCTGGGTCATCATATAGCCACCAAAGCAACGCATGAGTGTCCAATAACAAGCGCCTCATAGGCTGCCCTCGAATCCATCAATTATGTCTTCGGGGGTTTTGTCAAAATCAGCAGACATACGAATTTTGCCCTTCAATCGCCCAGGCTTGCGAACACGAGGGGTATCAACATGGGGCAGCAGATCCAGATACGGCTTGCCTGCCTTGGCAATCACCACCTTGTCGCCTTGCCATGCACGCTCAGCCAGTTGGGAAAGCTGGGACTTGGCTTCGTGCATGTTTACTTGCACCAGTTCATTCATAGGACACCTCCACCTGATTAGCTAAGCTAGCCTAAGTCCAAACAAGCCGTCGAGCAAGATGTCGAGCTGACCGCCTGTCAGCATGGTGTTCTGCCCAGTCCTTGAAAAATCATCGCGGAAATTTGCGCATGATTGAAAACATTCAGTGCAACCCACCCCACCGCCCGCTATTAATACCCATCCCACTCAAGGACCCGAGCCCTAACATGAAATTCGACCTCGCCTACTGCCGCAGCCTCGACGACAAGCTGTCGATCTATGACGTGCGCGATTTGAATTTCGACGAGACGATGGACTTCGATTCCGCGAAGGAGCATTTCCAATGCCCCAACGATGCCTGTCGGGCGGCGTTCGAGGCGGCGAATGTGTTGGGGACGTTCAATGCCAAGAATGTGAATTACGTGCGCACGCCGCATTTCAAGAACATTCCCAGCACCCGGCATGTCGAGGGTTGTCCTTATGCCAGCCTGAAAACGCCGGCGACCGGCCTGGACGCGGACGTCGCGGAAACGGATGACGGTCGGGAGGAACATTTCCCCTCGGAGTTGTTGCTGACTCGGCGGGCGTATGCGCGAAAGCCTTCCAACCCGGCGGTGGCGGCGGACGTTATAGATGGTGAACGAGCGCCTTCAGCCACCAATCATGTCGAGCACCCGGGCCGTGACTCGGCACCGGACAAGACCAGTGTCTTCGCTCACCCGGTGGAGTGTTTCGTCTCGAACTTCGCCGACAAGGATTTGCTCAAGCGCATGCCGCTGAAGATTGGCGAGCACACCGCGCCCTATGCATCGTTCTTCAAGAAGATCGAGTTTCTGCTGGACAACAAGGGGCTGATCTACTGGGGCAAGATCAAGAAGATCGAGGATTACCACAGCGCCAGTTTTCGCGTCGCTTCGAGCAGAAGGTCTGGGTCAAGCTACCCGGCGAGGCGAAGAAGAAGCCTTACTCGGTCAACGTTTACCTGAGCAAGAAGCTGATCGACAGCTACCGCAAGCGCAAGGCGTTTCTGGAAGAGATCAAGCACGCCGCCGAGAGCGAACGGGATTTGTATTGTTTCTTTTATGGTGTGACGCCGGAGCTCAAGCAGGTGCCGAGCAAGAAAAACCCCGAGCAGACGTTCGGGGTGTTCAGCGTCAATATCGAGAACCTGGATCACTTCATCATTCGTGAAGCGCCGGGGTTGGCCGATAACTGATTTCGTCTCAGCGTGACGGTACTGGGGCTGACCACTGGTCACCCATCAAAAAAATGAGATTGATCCGGCCTCAAAACAACTGTACAAAAACACAGTATTTTTGAATCCACCGCTTTGGAGAACTCCCATGGCCTCGCTCGCAATCAAGACCACCCTGGAACGCATCGCTGTCTATCAATTTACCCCTGCCCACTGTGCGCAGGCCCGAGCCATGCTGGGTTGGAGTGTCGAGGAGTTGTCCCGGCTGTCCGGCGTCTCGGTCCAGGCCATCCGACGCTTCGAAGCCGGTGGTGACCTGCTCGATGTGACGCGGCTGGCGCTGGCTTTTCGCTTTGAAGCCGAAGGACTGGTGTTCTTTCCCGGCTTTGCACCGGGGCGTGGCATGAACATCAAGGGCGCCACGCCGGACCCGATGGGACGGGCCGACTACGCGATGATCGAGTAGTCGGCGTTGCAGGAGGCGTCAGGCCGCGCCGGTCTGGTTCTGGTAGGCCGAGGCCTCCACGTCCAGCCACCAGGCCCGGCCACATTGCGGTTGGGCCAGGGTGAAGGCTTCGCCCATTTGCGGCGTGGTGATGGGCACGTTACGCTCCCAAGCCAGGGCCAGGATGCGATCGAAGGGTTCATACCAGGCGTGCATTGCCAGGTCGAAGGTGCCGTTGTGGATCGGTAGCAGCCAACGCCCCTTGAGGTCGATGTGAGCCTGGAGGGTTTGCTCCGGCTGCATATGGACATGGGGCCAATCGACGTTATAGGCACCGGTTTCCATCAGCGTCAGGTCGAAGGGACCGTAACGCTCGCCGATGCGTTTGAAACCGTCGAAGTAACCGGTATCGCCGCTGAAGAAAATCCTTGTGCCGCCGTCGATCATTACCCATGACGCCCAGAGGGTGCTGTTGCCATCCAATAGGCCTCGACCGGAAAAGTGTTGCGAAGGTGTGGCAATGAACTCGATGCCGTCCACCTCGGTACCTTGCCACCAATCCAGCTGACGGACCTTGCTGGCCTCGACACCCCATCTGACCAGGGTGTCACCCACGCCCAAGGGCGTCAGGAAATGCCGGGTCTTGGAAGCAAGCTTGAGGATGGCCTGGTAATCGAGGTGGTCGTAATGATCGTGGGAAAGGATCACCGCTTCGATGGGCGGCAGGTCTTCCAGACTGATGGGCGGCTGATGAAAACGCTTGGGCCCGGCCCATTGCACAGGAGACGCGCGCTCGGAGAACACCGGGTCGGTGAGCCAGAATTTGTCACGCAACTTGAGCAGCACGGTGGAATGGCCGAGACGGAAAACGCTGTGGTTCGGTGCCGCGAGCAACTGCGCGCGCGTTAGCGACTGGACCGTGATGGCGCCCGCAGGACGTGTGGTGCGCGGTTTGTGGAGGAGCATGTTCCAGATGATACGCATCATCTGGCCGAACCCTTCCCGCGGGGTGTGGGCGTGATTGCGATACTTCCCCTGTTCACGTTGAGAGGCAGGGTTGGCGGCCGCGTTGTCAGTCGCAGAAGAAGGAATGCTCATGGTGCGGTAACTCCAAGGACGTCGTCGTCATTGCGCTTCGTCGTTGTGGAACGCTGGATGGCTGCGAAATGCACCCTCAGTCATCCGCCTCAAAACTACACCACTCGGTGTAGTTTCTAGATTGCATGAATCCCCGGAGCAAGTAAACTACCGAGTGTAATTTCTCTCTTCTCACCGACGATGCCCATGACCGTACCGCAACGCCTCACCGAGCGAAAACGCGAAGCCATCCTCCAGGCCGCAATTGCCGAATTTCGCAGCAGCGGTTTCGAGGTCACCAGCATGGACAAGATCGCGGCGACTGCCGGTGTGTCGAAACGTACGGTTTACAACCACTTCCCAAGCAAGGAAGCGCTGTTTGCGGAAATCCTGAGCCGGTTGTGGAGCAGCATCACGGCAGAACAGGACACCGCCTACCGCTCGGATAAGCCCCTAAGGGAACAGCTTCAGGCGTTACTGCAGGCTAAACTGCGCATGCTGGCGGACGAGAATCTGCTCGACCTGGCGCGCATCGCCATCGCTGCCACAATTCATTCCCCCGAACGGGCCCAGGACATGGTCGCGCGCATGGGCGAACGCGAAGAAGGCTTGACCGCGTGGATACGTCTGGCCCAGGCCGATGGCCGGTTGCAAACCGTAGAGCCCGCGTTTGCCGCCCAGCAGTTGCACGGGCTGCTCAAGACGTTCGCCTTCTGGCCGCAGATTTCCATGGGCCAACCGAGCCTGACCGAGGCTGAACAGACCCGGGTGATCGAATCGGCGCTCGACATGTTCCTGGCTTACTACCAAACCTGAGCACGAGTACCACCGGGTTCGGGCCCTACTGCTCGTAGATTTCATCAGCAAACATGACGCGACGGACGAAAGGGCTACTGCTGCGATACGTTGTGCACAACTTTCGTATGCATCTCAGTGGTCAGGTTGTCGATACGCTCGGTCAATGCCTTGGTCATTTCCGTCAGGCGGGTGTTCTGCTCCAACAATTCAAGCAACTGCGCCGTATTCTGCGCGGCCGTGGCCTGGCGCTCACTGTTAGCGACCGCCAAGGCTTCGCGATGTTGGGCATCGGCTTCCGCCTGGGCTTTGTCGCGCGCGGCCTGACGAGTTTGCGCCAGCAGGATCAGCGGGGCGGCATAGGCTGACTGCAGGCTGAACGCCAGATTGAGCAGAATGAACGGGTAAGCATCGAAATGAACGATACCCGACAGGTTCAGGCCTACCCAGATCAACACGATCACGGTTTGCGCCCCGAGGAACATCGGCGTTCCGAAAAAACGCGCGAACGCCTCTGCCCGCAGCGCAAATCGGTCATTGCCGAAAGTGGGGCCCAAATGCGCGTGGGGGCGGTGAAAACGCAGGTGGTCAACAGCGTTATCGGAAGTGGGACGCAAGGGGTTCACCATTTTGATGCTCTCTGCCTGGGACGGATGCTCGAAGCACTATAACCGTCGTAGGGCATCGTCCTTTGATGCCGAGCGTATTCTGCTCGTTAAATGTCAGCCGCACCGCAGGTTGCGCCCCAACTCATCGAACAAGGTCACCACCGAGCGCAGCGCGCGGCAGTCCGGGCGGGTCAGGAGCCAAAGCGCCGTGTCATAGCCCGCTAGCGATTCGCCAATCGGCATGAGCCCCTGGTTTGGGTCGATCAGAAAGTCCGGCAGCGCGGCCACCCCCAAACCAGCCCGCACCAGTTCGGTGACCGAAAGCATGCTGTTGCAGCGATAAGCCGGCACCACACCGGGAAGGTGCTGGCGGCGCCAGGCCACGGAGGGATGATCGGGGAGGAAATCGTCTGGGGCGATCCAAGGCAAGGACATCAGATCATCCGAGTTCACCGAAGCCAGGTAAGTCGGGCTCGTGCACACCCGATAAGCAACACTGCCAAGATTTCGCCCCACCAGGTGTTCCGGCGGCGTGCGGGTCAAGCGCAATGCAATGTCGGCATCGCGGCGGCTCAGGTTGGCGAAGTCATTTGAGGTGCACAGCTCAAGGGTCAATGCGGGATAAGCGGGCATGAACCGCGCCAGCGCCGGCAGCAGCAAGGCTTGCAGGACCGAGTCGCTACAGGTCAGGCGCACGGTGCCGCTGACCACTTCACCGCCCTGCTCCACGCCAATACGTGCCGCCTCCAGGGCCTGCTCGGCGCGCTCGGCTTGTTCGGCCAGCGCCTGGGCCAGGCTCGTGGGCAAATACCCGGAACGGCTTTTTTCGAACAATGGCTGGCCGAGCGCTGCCTCCAGCCGGCGTATTGAACGAAAGACCGTGGACACGTCCACTTTCAGCAACTGGGAAGCCCGGGCCAGCGAACCGCCACGGACCAGCGCCAGGATCAGCGAGAGATCAGGGTAATCCAGACGATAGTGCGTCGCTGCATTGAGCACTTGGGTAAACGCCCATATTGATTGCGTGAACGCCAATCTATAGTGACCACCAGCAATCAACAAGCGGCGAGGCTCCCATGGAAAACCAGCGTCCTTTGCACATCGCTCTGGTCGGCGATCACGACCCACAGATAACGGCTCATCGGGCGATTCCTATCGCGCTGGCGCTTGCCGGGAAAAATACCGGCCGTGAGATTCGTTTCCAATGGGTGGCGACTGACCTCATCGCCGACAACGCGTTGCTGAATGATTTCGACGGCGTCTGGTGCGTACCGGGTAGCCCCTATCGGGACGAAGGCGGCGCATTGCAAGCCATTCGTTTTGCCCGCGAACAGCGTCTCCCTTTTCTCGGCACCTGCGGCGGCTTTCAGCATGCCGTGCTGGAATACGCCCGTAACGTGATGGGCTGGGACGATGCGGCACACGGCGAGACGTCTCCCGAGGCCGAACGGGTTCTGGTGACGCCATTGAGTTGTGCCCTGGTTGAAACCATCGATAGCCTCCAGCTCAGCGCGGGCTCATTGATTGCCGAGGCGTATGGGCGCCAGGCGGTTTTCGAGGGTTATCACTGCCGATTTGGGGTTAATCCGGATTTTGAAGACGAGCTGTTGAGTGAACGCTTGCACGCCGTAGCTCGGGATTCGGCCGGCGAGCTGCGGGCCGTGGAGCTGCGCGATCATCCATTCTTTGTCGCGACGCTGTTTCAACCGGAACGGGCGGCGTTGGAAGGTCGTGTGCCGCCGCTGGCGCGGGCGTTTGTGGAGGCCTGTGCAAAGTCCCGACTTTGAGCGCACCGCCCCATGGAGCACCACAAATCCCCTGTGGGAGCGAGCTTGCTCGCGATAGCGGTGGGTCAGTTTGCATCCATGCTGAATGTGAATCCGTCATCGCGAGCAGGCTCGCTCCCACAGGGGTTCTCGGGTGGTCGCAAGATCTTTGGAGCACTGCAAATCCCATGTGGGAGCGAGCCTGCTCGCGATTGCGGTGGGTCAGCTTGCAGCGATGTTGAATGTGCCGCCGCCATCGCGAGCAGGCTCGCTCCCACAGGTTTCCGGTTCAAGTCGAGATCGTGGCTCAGCTTTCCACCCGTTGCCGCACCGCAACGATCTCCGGCACGTCGCTGCGCGCCATGTACACCCGCAACGGTTCGGTGAGGTTGATGCGGTCGTCAATGTTCTGGTCCAGCAGCAGCTGGATCCGCTCGCGCTTGAGGGTCATGGTGCCGTCCTTGACAGGGGCCCAGACAAATTCGCAGGCGGGAATGATGCCGTCGTCGGCCACGTCCATGCCGAAGGCGTCTTCGCTGAAGCGCACGATGTATTGGCCGGTCTTGCGGTTCAGGCCGACAAAACCCTTGAGCTGGTCGGCGGCCTGGCAGATGAGTGTCGAAGTGGTGTGCATGGTAAACCTCAGAACGTCTGATTGATGGTTTACACGCAGGGCAAGCGAACACAGGATTTAAGGTCTCCCTCTGCCGGGGAAACTGGTGCGGCCAAGGGTACTGCAAAGCGTCCTGAAATTGCGTGGGAAAAATCTGCTTTGCACACGTTTATGTCGGTATGGCGATAGCGCTGGCGGCGCTCAGTTGTTAAAAGATAGGTTTTTGCAGAAACCTACGAAAGGATCTCGAGCATGCCTGTCACCTTCACCCGCAGTGCCTTGATGTTGAGCCTGTTGCTCGGCCTCGGCCAGGCACACGCCAGCGAAGTAGCGAGCCCCAAGGCCCTGGCGGCCCTTCAGGGCATTCCTCATCCGGCGGTCATTGCCCACCGTGGCGCCTCGTTCGACGCACCGGAATCCACCGCCGCCTCCTACAAACTGGCCCGCGACCTGGGCGCCGACTACCTGGAGCTGGACCTGCAACGCAGCAAGGATGGCGTGTTGTTCGTCCTGCATGACGACAACCTGCTTCGCACCACGGACGTTGCGACCAAATTCCCTGAGCGCAAGGACCGCTCCGCCAATGAGTTCACCATGGCCGAACTCAAAACCCTCGATGCCGGCAGCTGGTTCAACACCGCTTACCCGGACCGCGCCCGTCCTTCGTTCTCGGGCCTGAAAATCCTGACCCTCGATGAAGTGATCAACATCGCCGAAGGCAACCCGCAGCACAAACCCGGGCTGTACATTGAAACCAAGGAGCCGAAGCTGTTTCCCGGCATCGAACGCGACCTGAAGGATAAATTGCAGGACCGCGGCTGGCTGAGCCCCTCCGGCTCCAAACTTGCCAAAAGCGCTACCGGTGTAGGCCAAGGCAAGGGCAAAGTGGTCTTGCAGACCTTCGAAAAGAGCAGCCTCGAACTGCTGCAAAAAGAGATGCCGAAAGTGCCGAAGATCCTGCTGTTGTGGGTCGGCGAAGGCAACATCGAGCCCAAGTCCAAGGTGCCGTTTGCCGAATCCGGCGAAACCGACAAGGCGGCCTATTACGCCAGGCAGGAACCCAAGGACAAGGCTGAATTCGAGAAATGGGTCCAGTACGCCAAGGCACTGGGAGCCGCCGGCACCGGGCCATCCGCGGCATTGACCCACGGCGGCAGCCAGAGCTACTCGGACCTGGTGCAACCGTGGATGAACCAATACACCCACGACCAGGGGCTACTGGTGCACGTCTACACCGTGGACGAGACCGTGGACTTCAAGAAAGTGCTGGATGCCGGCGTCGATGGCATCTTCACCAACCGCGCCAGTGAACTGCTCAAGTACTTCAAGCGGCCCGCGACTGGCACTGTCGCGCAGTTGCTGGAGAAGAACGGTTATTGAAACCGGACACGCCCGTGGGGAACTACGGGCGTGTGTGTGCATTCCAAGTTGTTACAAATTAAGGGTGAATTAAGTTGCCAGCGTTAGCCTGAACCCACTTAAACGAATCACCCCCTTAATGACACCAAGGAAAGCACTTATGAAAACATTGACTGCCCTGTTTACCGCTGCTGCCCTGACCCTTACCGCTGGCCTGGCCCAGGCGGACGTGCGGGTTGACCAGATTCCGCAACTGGTCAAGGAAGGCAAGATCAAGTCCCTGGAATCGATGAACGAAGAAGCCCTGAAGTTGCACCCGGGCGCCACCATCACCGACACCGACCTGGACAACCACTTCAACGGTTATGAGTACGAAGTTGAACTGAAAACCGCCGATGGCAAAGAGTTCGATGTCGACTTCGATGCCACCACTGGCAAAGTCCTGAGCGACAAGCTGGACACTTGATTCATCCGTAAAGAGCCGCGCAACGTTCAAGTTGCGCGGCTCTTTTTTTTTGTGGGAGAAAGCCGTCGACCGCTGCGTCTCCCGTCACAAAACCTTCAAAAAACCTTGCCATGATCTCGTCCAAGTGAACCTGTAGCCAGCGCAGGCACTTCCCGCCAGCGAGACGTCATGAACCACAGCATCGATCAAAGCCACCGCGATCCGGACCTGTTTGGCCTGCTCTACGGGTTTCGCTTTCGCCCCGGCGAGCGTGGACGGGAGATCGATTCGGCCCAAGCGTTGCGAAGCCTGCAGCAGCCGCAAGACGACGATGAGTTCCTCTGGCTGCACCTGAACCTGGCCCACGCGGCTTGCGAGCGCTGGATGAAGAGTCATCTGGCCTTGCCCGAGGAGTTTTTCGAAGCCCTGCACGAAGGCTCGCGCTCGACCCGCATCGAACACGTGGATTCGGCGTTGCTGGCAGTGGTGAACGATGTGGTGTTCAACCTCAGCAGCCTGGTGTCCTCGGATGTGTCGACGTTGTGGGTGTGTGTTCACAGCCGATTGATCGTCAGCGCGCGCCTGCAACCCCTGCACTCGGTCGACAAGCTGCGCTCATCGGTCAAGGCCGGCGAACACTTTCGCTCACCACTGGAATTGCTCGTGCATCTGCTGCGCGACCAGGGCGAAGTGCTGACCCAGATCGTGCGCAAGACCAGCCTCAGTGTCGATCAGATCGAAGATCAGTTGCTGTCGTCACGGCTGTCCACCAATCGCGCCGAGCTGGGCAGCCAGCGCCGGGTCCTGGTGCGGCTGCAACGTCTGCTGGCGCTGGAGCCGGGTTCGTTGCTGCGCCTGCTTAACCGTCCGCCGCAATGGTTGCAGAAAGAAGACGTCAAGGAACTGCGCAAATCCACCGAGGAGTTCGCCCTCATCATCAACGACCTGACCGCGCTGGGTGAACGGATCAAGCTGTTGCAGGAAGAGATCGCCGCCAACCTCAACGAACAGAGCAACCGCACCCTGTTCACCCTGACCCTGGTCACGGTGCTGGCCCTGCCCATCAACATCATTGCCGGTTTCTTTGGCATGAACGTCGGCGGCGTGCCACTCGCCACTGACCCCGAGGGTTTCTGGATCCTCGTGGCGCTGGTGGTGACCTTCACCGTGATCGCCGGCCGCTGGGCGTTTCGCAAGCGACGGGATTACTGATCGGCTGCTCTTGTCTACCTGCTGGTCGGCGTGCCCCTCACCAAGGTGCCAGTCAGGCACTCAACCGCGCCGTCACGTCATTCAACTGCCCCGACAGACGATGCAAATTGCCACTGGCTGCTTCGGTGCGCTGCACATTGTCCAGGTTGGTGCTGGCAATGCTGGTGATTTCGGTGAGGTTGCGCGAGATGTCTTCGGCCACCGAGGTCTGCTCTTCCGCAGCCGTGGCGATCTGGCGGTTCATGTCACGGATCGCTTCGACGGCCTCGGTGATGCGCTCGAGCATCGCGCCCGCTTGGGTCACCTGCTCCACACTTTCTTCACTGCGCGACTGGCCGCTTTCGATGGCCTGGGCTGCGTCGACCGCACCGGTTTGCACTGTCTGGATGATCTGGTTGATCTCGATGATCGACGCCGCCGTGCGCTGGGCCAGGCTGCGGACTTCATCGGCGACCACGGCGAAACCGCGACCCGCCTCACCCGCCCGGGCCGCTTCGATGGCCGCGTTGAGCGCCAGCAGGTTGGTCTGTTCGGCAATCCCGCGAATCACTTCCAGCACTTTGCCGATGCGCCCGCTGTCGGTTTCCAACTGACGAATAACCGTAGCGGTGTTGGCTATTTCGCCACGCATGCGGGTGATGGTGTGGATGGTCCCCTGCATGACCTTCTCACCCTGTTGCGCCGACTGATCGGCATCGTCGGCGGCCCTTGCCGCATCGGCGGCGTGGCGCGCCACTTCCTGGGCCGTGGCGGACATTTCGTTCATCGCCGTTGCCACCTGATCGGTGCGCTCGAACTGCTCGTTGGTGCCTCGGCTCATCAGGCTGGCAATGGCATTGAGCTCACCGCTGGCGCTGTCCAGATCCGTGGCGCTGCGTTGCAGGCGGGTAAAGGTTTCGGCGAGGAAATCACGCAGGGTGTTGGCGGCTACCGCCAGGTTGCCCAACTCGTCCTGGCGATTGCTGCTGACCCGCTCGGCGAATCGTCCGCGACTCAATTGGGTGACATAGTCGATCAGGCTCCGGATCGGCTGCACCAGGTTACGGTTGACCAGCCACAGGCTGAACAATCCGATCAGCAAGCCCGACACCAGCATCACCGCGACGCCGAGCATGATCGTGCGGTCGGCCCCGGCACTGATCGACACCGACTGGTCGCTGCCCAGTTTGTGCAGATCGACCACCAGCTCGCTCATCTGCTCACTGGTGGCACGGTCCATGCCCTTGACCGCCGAATCCCCCGCCGCTGCGTCACCGCCCGCCGCTACAAAGACGTCCCGCCCCTTCTGATAGGCCGAACCCAACTGGCGGTGTTCATCGCGCAGACGCTCGATGCGTGTCTTGATCTGGGCCGGGAGATCCTGGTGGCCAATCAGCTCACTCAAAATGCCTTGGACATCACCCTGACGTGCTTCGAACTGCTTCCAGTATTTTTCCCGTTCCGTGGGCTCCTTGCCCCGCAACAGAACGTTTTTCCATTCCTGGACCTGTGACTTGAATTGCAGGTTGGCTTCGTCGATTGCCTGGGAGGCGCGCAACGGCCCATCGATCAAGTTGCGATAGTTCTGTACACCATCGGAAAGGAAATGAAACGACGCCAGGGCGATCAGTAACATCGCCAGCAAACTCCCGCTCAGCAAAGCGAGAATCTGGGCTTTCAGGGATTTTTGCAGAAACATGGAGGAGGATCTCTACGAAGTAATGAAGCCGAGCCCACGGACCAATATGTCCAGACCTTCCATGTCGCGCGCAAACGGCGTTGAACGTGATTGCTGGGATACGTCTCGCCATCGGCCCGAGAGCCCCACTCTTGAGCGCCAGGGGCGACCGACCGTCGGGCCGTGAGCGTCCCCAGCGGCGTCACGAACGTTCGCCCTGACCTGTCAAGACAAACCCATCGGTCGGTGCGGCAGGATTTAAAAGTCTTTTTGTCATTTCTCCTGCTGTATCCTGCCCAGGCTTTTTAAAAGCGCGGATCAACCAGATCTACCCACAGACTTTGCGAGGAGCGCGATATGCACGAGATCCCTAATCTCCCCTTCCCAAGCCTGCACGACACTGAGCAGACGACCACGCTAAATGCCGGGGGGCCAGCAGACGCCCAGCAGCCCGAGCCGAAAGAAGCCACTGAACGCCGCCAGGCCGACAGCGAAGACTGATCCACTGCGTAACCAGACCGTGTGGAAAGCGCTAAGATGCGCTTTCCACACTGCCTGAATGTCGAACCTTTCATGACCGATGACACCCCCACCTTCAGCGAAGCCCAGGCCAGCGTACTGATCGGCACCGCCGAAAAAATGGTCGAGATCTGGACCCGCCTTTCGCCCGAGAAACAAGCCGCGCTGCTGGCGCGTTTCGGCACCGAGGAAAACGCCCTCGCCGCGTTGGTCACCACGCACCTGGTCGGTGGACAAAACGACCGCTGAGTCACCGTTCGGCAAATAGTTTTACTTTTGCGCGCTCTGCCACCACGGTCGCCGTTATCATAAGCAGCCTATCTATTCTTGCTGCTCCGTGGATCCTTTACTCATGTCAGATTCCCAGCGCCCCCTGGCGGTCACGCTGCAAGTGGTTTCCATCGTTCTGTTCACGTTCATCGGCTACCTGAATGTCGGTATTCCCCTGGCCGTGCTGCCCGGGTATGTCCATGGCGAACTGGGATTCGGCGCGGTGATCGCCGGATTGGTCATCAGCGTGCAATACCTGGCCACCTTGCTCAGCCGCCCGTACGCGGGACGGATCATCGATAACCTGGGGAGCAAGCGCGCGGTCATGATCGGTCTCGCCGGTTGCGGATTGAGCGGAGTGTTCATGCTGGTGTCGGCCTGGACCTCAAGCCTGCCGTCCTTCAGCCTGGTCAGTCTGTTGATCGGCCGGCTGGTGCTGGGCAGCGCGGAAAGCCTGGTGGGCTCGGGTTCCATTGGCTGGGGCATTGGTCGGGTCGGCGCGGCGAATACCGCCAAGGTGATTTCCTGGAATGGCATCGCCAGTTACGGCGCGCTGGCGATTGGCGCGCCACTGGGGGTGTGGCTGGTGAATGCGCTGGGGCTATGGAGCATGGGGGTCAGCATCATCTTGCTGGCGCTGCTGGGCCTGGCGCTGGCCTGGCCGAAGACCGCCGCGCCCATCGTTGCTGGCGAGCGCTTGCCGTTCATGCACGTGCTGGGACGCGTCTTGCCCCACGGCTGCGGCCTGGCCCTGGGCTCGATCGGGTTTGGCACCATCGCCACCTTCATCACCCTGTACTACGCCACCCAGCACTGGGAAAACGCCGTGCTGTGCCTGAGCCTGTTCGGTGCCAGCTTTATCGGCGCGCGCTTGTTGTTCGGCAATCTGATCAACCGTCTGGGTGGCTTCCGGGTCGCGATTGCCTGCCTGTCAGTGGAAGTCCTGGGCCTGTTGCTGCTGTGGCTGGCACCGGATGCGCATTGGGCCTTGGCGGGCGCGGCGTTGAGCGGTTTCGGCTTTTCCCTGGTGTTTCCGGCCTTGGGCGTGGAGGCGGTCAACCTGGTGCCGGCGTCCAGTC
The DNA here is from genome assembly GCF_018614775.1 of Pseudomonas fluorescens. GTDB lineage: Bacteria > Pseudomonadota > Gammaproteobacteria > Pseudomonadales > Pseudomonadaceae > Aquipseudomonas > Aquipseudomonas fluorescens_BY. Next base: position 27,498 of record NZ_JAGGOF010000107.1, on the reverse strand, counting down.
GTGGGGCCGCAGTGGGGGCTTATTCGTTGTTCATCGATTTGTCGCTGGGCATCACCGGGCCGCTGGCCGGGGCCATTGCGGCGGGCTTTGGCTTCGCGTCGATCTTTTTGTTCGCGGCATTGGCAGCCTTGGGTGGATTGATCCTGAGCATCTATCTGTACCGTCAGGCGCCGAGACAGCGCCAGGCACGGGACAGAAGCTAGAAGTCGATCTTGCCGCGCCCGGCCTTGATCGAACCGCGCTTGGTCTTGGACTCCAGCCGACGTTTCTTCGAGCCCAGGGTCGGCTTGGTCGGGCGGCGCTTTTTCTCGATCTTGGTGGCGCTGAGGATCAGCTCGGCCAGCCGCTCCAGCGCATCGGCACGGTTCTGTTCCTGGGTGCGGTATTGCTGGGCCTTGATGATCAACACACCGTCACTGGTAATACGACTGTCGCGCAGGGCCAGCAGCCGCTCCTTGTAGAACTCGGGCAAGGACGAGGCCGGGATGTCGAAGCGCAAGTGCACGGCGCTGGACACCTTGTTGACGTTCTGCCCCCCGGCACCCTGGGCGCGGATGGCCGTCAGCTCGATCTCGGCGTCGGGAATGTGCACGGTGTTGGAAATCGCCAGCATAAAAAGCGTCCGCTATCAGGACCCACAGAATACCCTGAATCCCCAGGACAACACCTACCCCCTGTGGGAGCGAGCCTGCTCGCGATGGCGTCGGGTCAGAAACATCAATGGTGGCTGGCACACCGCAATCGCGAGCAGGCTCGCTCCCACAGGGGTTCTATGAACTCTGGAGGCACCAACCCCGGCATTCAGCCGGGTTTGGTGCAGGTCAACGATGCCTACTTGGCAACCGCCGCCACACCCATCTCTCGCCGGGCACTGCGCTTGTTCTTGATCACGTAGCACACCCACATGAACACCAGCCACACCGGAATCGCGTACACCGAGACCTGGATGCCGGGAATCAGCAGCATCACGCCGAGAATGAACACCACGAACGCCAGGCAGACATAGTTGCCGTAGGGGTACCACAGCGCCTTGAACAGCGGCACCTGGCCAGTCTGGTCCATGTGCTGGCGGAATTTGAAGTGCGAGTAACTGATCATTGCCCAGTTGATCACCAGCGTGGCGACCACCAGCGACATCAGCAGCTCCAGCGCATGTTGCGGGATCAGGTAGTTCAACAGCACCGCCACCAACGTGACCGCTGCCGATGCAAGGATCGAACGCACCGGCACGCCGCGCTTGTCGATCTTTGACAAGGCTTTGGGCGCATCGCCCTGCTCGGCCATGCCCAGCAACATGCGGCTGTTGCAGTAGGTGCCGCTGTTGTACACCGACAACGCCGCGGTCAGCACCACGAAGTTGAGGATGTGCGCCGCCGTATTGCTGCCCAGCATCGAGAACACCTGCACGAACGGGCTGCCGCTGTAGGGGTCGCCCGAGGCGTTGAGGGTACTCAGCAGGCTGTCCCATGGGGTCAGCGACAACAGCACCACCAGGGCGCCGATGTAAAAAATCAGGATTCGGTAGATCACCTGGTTGATGGCCTTGGGGATCACGGTTTTCGGCTTGTCGGCCTCGGCGGCGGTGAAGCCGAGCATTTCCAGGCCGCCGAAGGAGAACATGATGATCGCCATGGCCATGACGAGCCCGCTGACGCCGTTGGGGAAGAACCCACCGTGGGACCACAGGTTGGTCACCGACGCTTGCGGTCCGCCATGACCGCTGACCAGCAGATAGCTGCCCAGGGCGATCATGCCGACGATTGCCACGACCTTGATGATCGCGAACCAGAATTCGGCCTCACCGAAGACTTTGACGTTGGCCAGGTTGATGGCGTTGATCAGGATGAAGAACGCCGCGGCCGAGGCCCAGGTCGGAATGTCCGGCGCCCAGTAGTGGATGTACTTGCCCACCGCTGTCAGCTCGGACATGCCCACCAGGATGTAGAGAATCCAGCAGTTCCACCCGGACAGGAACCCGGCGAAACCGCCCCAGTACTTGTGGGCAAAGTGACTGAAGGAACCGGCCACCGGCTCTTCGACGATCATTTCGCCCAACTGGCGCATGATCATGAAGGCGATGAAACCGCAGATGGCGTAGCCGAGGATCATCGACGGGCCGGCTGACTTCAGCACCCCGGCCGAGCCGAGGAACAGGCCGGTGCCAATGGCGCCGCCGAGGGCGATCAATTGAATGTGGCGATTTTTCAGGCCGCGTTTCAGCTCGCCTGTAGTTACAACGGTCATGCGTCACCTGTTTGTTTTTATCTGTGACGAAATCGAACCCGACACGCTTGTGGCGTGGCGGAGTGAACAAGGCGGATAGCCTTGAAAGTGCGTGGGTACGCGAAGGGTCACAGTAAAACGCGGGGCGCATTGTACACCGCTGCCCTTGCGCTGCCAGACACCCTTACAAGGCATGGGGTGCATCTGAACCTCCCCATGGATTGGAAACAAGCCAGCCAGCACCCACTGACACGACGCTCAGAGAGCCTACTGGAAGCTTTTTCTTACATTCACATGAAGGGCCGTTTCGGACCGAGTGCGGGCATGCTTTTCGTCAGTATTTCTTTACAGCGCGTAACGCATTTTTTCCATGTAGGAATTTTCTGTCATCTGTCTGGAAATTGACGGTAGGAAGCTTGCTAATGAATAAACCCGCCAGCCATTTGTTTATACAGGCAAAAAAAAGCCGGCAAAAATAGAACAAAAAGTTCATTTTAAAAAAATAAAATATTTTTTTGCCTTCTAAAAAACCCTCGACTAGGTTCTCAGGAACTTGCCAAGGCATCGTGCCGACAAGTTTTGCGGGGCCGTTTGCGGCCAGTTTCAATCGCCGCATCGACCCGCTTTTTCCGTAAAAGTCATCTAGGAGATTCACTATGCAAGCACTGGACAAAGACTTGGAAACCGAACTGCAACTGGACGAATGGTTTGAAGCGCCAACCCATGAAGCCGCTGTTGAAATGATGCAAGCCGACGCGGTCGTTCCGTTCGGCACGGCGATGTGGCCTCTGTAGGCACAGCCCGGCGGAGGCGGTCCGGCCGGTCGACTCCGCCACTTTTTGCCGTTGTCATGGAAGCTCACTACATCTGTCAGGGAAGAATAAGCATGGACACACAACGAGCCATCTCACATTTCCTTTACTACCTCGAACACCACCCTGCCCTGGCCGGCATCCAGCCCGCCAAGGTGTTGCTCGGTCATACCGCCGACTACGAGGCGCTGACCGGCGCCATCGCCGAACAGGCTGGCAGCGGATCACCTTTCCGGTTCAACGCCATGCGTCTGGACCTTGAACCCACGGAGCACCTGTCCAAGGCCATTGCCGACAGCGATCTGTACATTTTCTTCTACGACTCTTCCACCCTGCCCAACCCACGCCCCGACGGCCCGGACTTTGTCCGCGCGCTGCAAGGCGTGATGGCGGACAACTGGAAGAAATCGCTGCTGTTCAAAGACTACGGCGACTATTTCTACGACACGTTCAGCGTCATCCCCCAACGGATCGCCGGGCTCAACAGTCACCTGATCCGGCGCATGTCCCAAGCGACGACGTTGAGTTTCCAGGATGACCACGGCTCGTATTTCGACACGGCCCTGGGCAGCGTGAAAAAATGGACCGACATCAACGGCGTCGGCAACTACGACCTGGCGCCCGGGGAAATCGCCACCCACAGCGACACCATCAATGGCCGGGTGAAATTCGTCGGCACGTTCCTCAGCACCATTCCGTTTGCGCGCAAATACGGCGTGCTGCAATCGCCGCTGGAGCTGTGGATCAAAGACTCCACCATCCAGAAAATCGCCACCGACGTGCCGGGCCTGGAACACGATTTCAACAAGTACCTGGACGCTAACCCGTCCAACCGGCGTATCGAAGAGTTGGGGATCGGCACCAACGAAGGGGTCAAGAGCCTGTATGCCCGCAACGCCGGTTTCGAGGAGCGCCATTGCGGCCTGCACCTGGGGCTCGGCGGCGGGGCCAAGGGCAGTCATCACCTGGACCTGATCTTCGAGAGCGGTGTGCTGGCGCTGGATGATGAAGCGATGTTTGATGGGCGGTTTGTGTTTTAGGGGCAGCTTTGAGGGGCAAGCTTCAAGCGGCAAGCGAGGGGAGGCTGGAAGAAAGGGGCTGGGCTGCTGGCCTCATCGCGAGCAGGCTCGCTCCCACAGGGGAATGGCGCCGGACACAAATGCTTCATCCACTGAAAATCAACTGTGGGAGCGAGCCTGCTCGCGATAGCGGTCTAAGCTGCCCCACATCACCTAAGCCGAACAAAAAAAAACGCCAACCCTACGGTTGGCGTTTTTTCTTGCAGCTTGCAGCTAGAAACTCACAGCTGCCTCACTCCGGCTTACGACGCCCGAACCCCGGACGCTGGCCGGAACCGGCCGGTGCGCCACGGCGCTTGCCCGAGGGCGCGTCGCGATCGACCAGGACGATGCCCGGGCGTTTCTTCGGCGCCGGCTTGGCCGGACGCTTGGTGTCGGCTGGACGATCGGCCACTGGCGTACCGCGGCCAGCGGGCGCACCACGACCTTCGCCACGTTCAGTCCGACCGTTGGCCGGACGTGGCGTGCGCGGACCGCGCTCGCCGTCCGGGCGAGCGGCCGGCTTGCGGGCCGGACGTTCGCCTTCGATCTGCGGCTCACGGGAGGGACGTGGGCCAGTCGCTGCACCCTCGGCAGCCGGACGCAGCGTACGCACGCGCTCGGTCTTGCCCATCGGACGCGAGGACTTGCGCTGCATGCGTTCCAGCTTGTCCTTGCTCTTGGCGGTCATCTGCGGCATCGCCACAGGCTTGAGGCCCACCTCGGCCGCCAGGATGTCGACTTCGTACTGGCTCATTTCGCGCCAGCGGCCCATCGGCAGGTCGGAGTTGAGGAACACCGGGCCGAAACGCACGCGCTTCAGACGGCTGACCACCAACCCCTGGGATTCCCACAGGCGGCGTACCTCACGGTTACGGCCTTCCATCACCACGCAGTGGTACCAATGGTTGAAACCTTCACCACCAGGCGCCTGCTTGATGTCGGTGAAACGCGCCGGACCGTCTTCCAGCACGACGCCGGCCTTCAGGCGCTCGATCATCTCGTCATCGACTTCGCCACGCACACGCACGGCGTATTCGCGGTCCATCTCGTAGGACGGGTGCATCAGCCGGTTGGCCAACTCACCGTCGGTGGTGAACATCAACAGGCCGGTGGTGTTGATGTCGAGGCGACCGATGTTGATCCAGCGGCCTTCTTTGGGACGCGGCATCTTGTCGAACACGGTCGGGCGGCCTTCCGGGTCGTCACGGGTGCAGATCTCGCCGTCGGGCTTGTTGTACATGATCACGCGGCGCACCGTTTCGGCGGCCTCTTCACGCTTGATCACCTTGCCATCGATGGTGATGGCGTCGTGCATGTCGACACGCAGGCCCAAGGTGGCATCTTTGCCGTTGACCTTGATGCGGCCCTGGGTAATCCAGGTTTCCACGTCACGGCGCGAACCGACGCCGATACGGGCGAGGACTTTTTGCAGTTTCTCGCCGGCTGGGCCGATTTCCTGGCTGTCGTTGGGGTCTTGGTCTTTCATTCTGGGCACCTCCCGGTGTGGTCGGCCAGGCGTGGCCTGACGCTTTGAAAACAGGTCTTCGGCGAAGGGATCGCCAAAGGGTCGCGAATCATACGCCCGTTGAGGCGTTTGCGCATCAGAGACTAGCTGATGGATGGACGTTCAGTGGGTTTTCCGCTGATCGGTGGTAAACCGCCCTGCATTCCCCCTGTGGGAGCGAGCCTGCTCGCGATGACGGCAGCCTATCCAACATCGATGCAAGCTGAACGACCGCTATCGCGAGCAGGCTCGCTCCCACAAAGGCAGATCAATCATCAAACTGGCGACGCTCATTCTCGATCGCTTCGGCCAACGCCCGGGCCTCCGCTTCTTCATCGCTCAGTTCAGGCTCGGGCTCGGGCTCGCGCGGTTCAAGGGCAGCGACAGCGGCCAGCAGTTTCTCCCGGGCTTGGGCAACACCGAGGATGTCTTCCTCGGGCTCGACCGCAGGTTCAATTTCACGGTCAGGGGCCAGGTCTTCAGTACGCGGCTCGTCACGCAGCAAATCGTCGAAGTCGGTCTTGAGCCCCTCCTCCATGGTGTCCAACTCCAGCAGCAACGAATGGAAACTGGTCTCTTCCTTGGGTTCCTCCGGCTCGGCGCTGGCGTCGGCCAGTTCCTGCAGACCCTGGGGCACCGGCGCGTCGTCGAACTCCAACATGGGTTCGGGCTCGATCTCCCGCAGCTCGGCCAAGGGCGGCAGGTCATCCAGGTTCTTCAGGTTGAAGTGATCGAGAAAGGCCTTGGTGGTGGCGAACATCGCCGGTTTGCCCGGCACATCGCGATAGCCAACGACGCGAATCCACTCCCGCTCCAGCAGTGTCTTGACGATGTGGCTGTTGACCGCCACGCCCCGCACATCTTCGATCTCGCCCCGGGTGATCGGTTGGCGGTAGGCGATCAACGCCATGGTTTCGAGCATGGCGCGGGAATAGCGCTGCGGCCGCTCCTCCCACAGCCGGCCGACCCACGGCGCGAATTTCTCGCGGATCTGCAGGCGATACCCGGAGGCCACTTCCTTGAGCTCAAACGCCCGCCCCTCGCAGGATTTACCCAGCAGCGTCAGGGCTTTCTTGAACACGGCCGGCTCAGGCCGCTCGCCTTCCTCGAAGAGTTCGAACAGGCGCTCCATCGATTGCGGCTTTCCCGAGGCCAACAGGAAAGCTTCAAGCAAGGGGGCAAGCTCGCGGGGTTCAGTCAGGTTCATTGATTTGCTCGTTATTCGGCTCGTGCCCGCACGTGGATCGCTGCGAACGGCTCATTCTGCACCAGCTCGACCAAGGATTCCTTGACCAATTCCAACACCGCCATAAAGGTCACCACCACGCCCAAGCGTCCTTCCTCGGCGGTGAACAGCTCGACGAACGGCACAAAGCCGCCGCCCTTGAGCCGTTCCAGCACGTCGCTCATGCGCTCGCGGGTGGACAATGCTTCGCGGCTGACCTGGTGACTTTCAAACATGTCGCCCCGGCGCAGGACCTCGGCCATGGACATCAGCAACTCTTCCAGGCTGACATCCGGCAGCAACTTGCGGGCCCTGGCCTCGGGCGCATCCAACTTGGGCACCACTACATCGCGCCCGACCCGGCTCAAGCCGTCGATGCCTTCCGCGGCAGCCTTGAAGCGCTCGTATTCCTGCAAGCGGCGAATCAGTTCGGCGCGCGGGTCGTCTTCTTCTTCCTCGACCGCCGCCGAGCGTGGCAACAGCATCCGCGACTTGATCTCGGCGAGCATGGCCGCCATCACCAGGTATTCGGCCGCCAGTTCCAGGCGCACCGACTGCATCAGCTCGACATAGCCCATGTATTGGCGGGTGATTTCCGCCACGGGAATGTCGAGGATGTTGATGTTCTGTTTGCGAATCAGGTACAGCAGCAGGTCGAGCGGGCCCTCGAAGGCTTCGAGGAACACTTCCAGGGCATCGGGCGGGATGTACAGGTCCAGGGGCATTTCCAGGACCGCCTGGCCATAGACCATGGCGAACGGCAGTTCCTGTTGCGCGCCCGCCTGGCTGTCCGGGTTTTCCACGGGGGTTTGCACCGCGGACATTCAGGCCTCGGCCATGAACGGGGCCGGATCACCGCAGCCGACACGCACCACCTGCGGCTCGCCGTCGGCCAGGTTGATCACGGTGGAGGCCTTCAGGCCGCCAAAACCGCCGTCAATGATCAGTTCGACCTGATGTTCGAGCAACTGGCGAATCTCGTAGGGGTCGGTCAGCGGCTCGGTGTCACCGGGCATGATCAGCGACACGCTCATCAACGGTTCCCCCAACTCGGCCAGCAGCGCCAGGGCGATGGGATGGCTCGGTACCCGCAGGCCGATGGTGCGTTTTTTCGGGTGCAGCAACAGCCGCGGGACTTCCCGCGTGGCGTTGAGAATAAAGGTGTACGGCCCGGGCAAGTGAGCCTTGAGCAGGCGGAAAGTGCCCGTGTCGATCTTGGCGAACAGCCCAAGCTGCGACAGGTCGCTGCAGATCAATGCAAAGTTGTGCTTGTCGTCCAGTTGACGCAGGCGCCTGACCCGCTCAACGGCATTCTTGTCACCGATCTGGCAGCCAATGGCGTAGGCGGAGTCGGTCGGATAGACCACCACCCCACCACTGCGGATGATTTCGACAGCCTGTTTGATCAGGCGCGCTTGCGGGTTTTCCGGATGAATCTGGAAAAATTGACTCACGTGTTCTACCTGTTCAGACGGCGGCGGTAACGGGATCATGTTTGAATCTACACCATAGTGGTGGCAGATCTTCCGGCAACGGGCGATATTCGCCGATCTCGGACCAGCCCCCGGGAACATGGAAATCACTGCCGGCAGTCACCAGCAGGCCGAACTCACGGGCCAGGATCGCCAGGCTGCCGACCTGCTCGGCCGGCTGATGGCCGTTGACCACCTCGATGGCATGGCCCCCTGCTTGAATATAGTCGGCGACCAGGCGGCGGCGCTTGCTGCGGGTGAAATCATAGTGCCACGGATGCGCCAGGCTGACCCAGGCGCCAGCGGCTCGCAGGGTCTCGACGGTTTCTTCCAGCGTCGGCCAGTGCTGCTTGACGTCCCCCAGCTTGCCGGCCCCCAACCATTTGCGGAACGCTTCGGCGCGGTCCTTGACGAACCCTTCGCGCACCATCCAGTCGGCAAAGTGTGGCCGGGCCGGTGCGTTGCCGCTGTCGCCCAGTTCCTGCTGGACCTGCCGGGCGCCGTCCAGCGCACCGGGCATGCCCTTGACGGCCAGTTTGCGGCTGATTTCTTCAGCGCGTAGCCAGCGGCCATCGTGCAGTTGCGCGATGGCCTGGACCAGCGCCGGTGCATTTATATCAAAACCATAGCCCAGCACATGAATGGTTGCGCCACCCCAAGTGCAGGACAGCTCGACCCCATTGACCAGTTGCATGCCCAACGCGGTCGCAGCGCTACGGGCCTCGTCGAGGCCTTCGAGGGTGTCATGGTCGGTCAGGGCCAGGACTCGCACGCCGTGCTCGAACGCCCGCGCCACCAGAACCGCAGGCGCCAGGGCGCCATCGGAGGCCGTGCTGTGGCAGTGCAAATCAACATTCACGAGAGTTTGTTACCTCAAATCAGCTGGCCCTATCGCGGCCAAGGATGTTTGTTATTATGCCGCCACATCCTGCTTCTGGCTGCCATTGTGAAACAATTCATCGACTTCATCCCGCTGCTGCTGTTTTTCGTCGTCTACAAACTGGACCCTCGAACCGTGGACATCGCCGGTCATTCCTTGACGGTAGGCGGTATCTACAGCGCCACTGCGGTGCTGATCATCAGCTCCCTGGTGGTCTACGGCGCACTGTTCATCTCCCAGCGCAAACTGGAGAAGAGCCAGTGGCTGACCCTGATCGCCTGCCTGGTGTTCGGCAGCCTGACCCTGGCCTTCCACAGCGAAACCTTCCTCAAGTGGAAAGCCCCGGTGGTCAACTGGTTGTTCGCCCTGGCCTTTATCGGCAGCCATTTCATCGGTGACAGCCTGCTGATCAAGCGCATCATGGGCCACGCCCTGAGCCTGCCGGACGTGATCTGGACCCGGCTGAACATCGCCTGGATCGCCTTTTTCCTGTTCTGCGGTGCGGCCAACCTGTTCGTTGCGTTCACGTTCCAGGATTACTGGGTCGACTTCAAAGTCTTCGGCAGCCTGGGCATGACGCTGTTGTTCCTGATCGGCCAGGGCATCTACCTGTCCCGTCATCTGCACGATGCCGACACCACCACGCCAAAAACCGAGGACTGACATGCTCTACGCAATCATTGCCACTGACGTCGCCAATTCCCTGGAGAAACGCCTGGCCGCTCGCCCCGCGCACCTGGAGCGCCTGCAACAGCTCAAGGCCCAAGGCCGTGTCGTGCTGGCCGGCCCTCACCCGGCAGTAGACAGCAATGACCCGGGCGCCGCCGGTTTCAGCGGCAGCCTGATCGTGGCCGAGTTCGACTCCCTCGCCGCCGCGCAAGCCTGGGCTGAGGCCGACCCGTTCGTGACGGCCGGCGTCTATGCCAACGTCGTGGTCAAGCCGTTCAAGCAATCCATGCCGTAAATGTCCCCGACGCGATGAGCCTGCGCGGCTCATCGCGTTCAATCGCTCATTGTTCTCGTCTGCCTGCCGACAACCTGTCTAATCTCGATTGGAATTCAGGAGTTGCAATGCGCAAAGGTCCGTTGTGCCTGTTGTGGGTCACGTTGGCGATCGGGGCACCCGCCCATGGCGAAGAAAGCACCGAGGGCAGTCATTCGGCGCCCTTGTCACTGAGCGCCGGCAGCCAGATTGTCGAGCTGCAGCAACGCTTGAAAGACAGCGAGCGCCAGCGCGAAGAGCTGAGCAAACAACTGCAGAACGCCGACGGCGAACGCGAAAGCGCCTTGCTGGGCCGGCTGCGCCAGGAAAACCAGCGCCTGAAACTGCAACTCAAGGAAGCCCAGGCAAGCCCGTTGCCGCACCTGCTGACCGATCAACAGCAATGGTTCGTCGTGGGCGCCGGGGTAGCGCTATTGGCCCTGCTCTGCGGTATCTTTGCCAGCGGTGGACGTAGACAACGTCGGCAATGGCTAAATTGAGTGAGTCATGAGCGAGCTGTTACTGATAGACGATGACCAGGAGCTGTGTGAGCTGCTGGTGAGTTGGTTGGGCCAGGAAGGTTTTCAGGTCCGGGCCTGCCACGACGGCCAGAGTGCCCGCAAGGCGCTGGCCGAAACCGCCCCGGCGGCAGTGGTGCTCGATGTGATGCTGCCCGATGGCAGCGGCCTGGAACTGCTCAAGCAATTGCGCAACGATCATCCGGAACTGCCGGTGGTAATGCTCTCGGCCCGCGGCGAACCACTGGATCGCATCCTGGGCCTGGAGCTGGGCGCCGACGATTACCTGGCCAAGCCCTGCGACCCACGGGAGCTGACCGCCCGTCTGCGCGCCGTGTTGCGTCGCAGCCACCCGACGGCGGTGTCCAGCCAGATCGAACTGGGTGACCTGACCTTCAGTCCGGTTCGTGGCGTGGTCAGCATCGACGAGCAGGAACAGACCCTCACCGTTTCCGAAAGCCGCTTGCTCGAAGCCTTGCTCAAGCAACCCGGTGAGCCACTGGACAAGCAGGAACTGGCGCAGATCGCCCTGGGCCGCAAGCTCACCCTGTACGACCGCAGCCTCGACATGCATGTCAGCAACCTGCGCAAGAAAATCGGCCCCCATCCCGACGGTCGCCCGCGCATCGTGGCGCTGCGTAGCCGGGGTTACTACTACAGCCTCTGAACCGATCCCTCTGTGGCAAGACCGGGCTGCGGGAGCAAAGCTTGCTCCGCCAGAGTCAGGTGTTTGCCTTTTAAGATTTGTAAGCCCTGCCCCCAACGCTCTTTACCCAAGCTTTACCCAGCCCTGACCGCCGCTGACCTTGATCTCCGTAATCTGCACACATCCGGAACTGACCGGGAATGAGACAAGGAGATACACCATGCGCAAGACCCTTATCGCTCTGATGTTCGCTGCCGCCCTGCCTACCGTCGCCATGGCCATGCCTGAAGGTCCCGGCCCGATGGGCCCGATGGACGGCCCGCGTCATGGCGGCCAGATGCACGACAAAGGTCCGTACAGCCAACTGGATTTGAGCCGCGAACAGCGCCAGCAGATCCGCAAGATTATGGGCGAACAGCGCCACGAGCGCCGCGAACTGGTAGAAAAGTACCTGGCCAAACTGTCGCCTGCCGATCAGAAAGCCATGAAAGATGAAATGGCCGCCCGACACGAGAAAGTCGACGCCCAGATCCGCGGCCTGCTCAAGCCTGAACAGCAAAAAGAGTTCGACGCGATCCAGAAGAAACAGGCCGAACGTCGCGCCGAGTGGGCCGAATTCAAGGCCTGGAAGGCGCAACAGCCGCAAAAGGCGCAATAATGCGTTGAAGTGTCCCAGCCCAACGGCAAGCCACCGTTGGGCTTTCTTTGTTTTCGAGGATTTACCGTGCGTTCATTGTTCTGGCGCATCCTGGCCAGTTTCTGGCTGGCCATCGCCCTGGTTGCAGGGCTTTCGATTCTCATGGGCCACATGTTGAACCAGGACGCGTGGATCCTCAGTCGCCACCCGGGTCTCAACACCCTGGCCGAAGAATGGACGCAGACTTACGAAAACCAGGGCGAGGACGCCGCGCAGGAGATCCTGCAACAGCGCAAGCGCCAGTATCACATCGACGTCCAGGTGCTCAACGAAAGCGGCGACCCGGTGGTGCGCGGGACCTTTCCACGGCGTGCCGCCGCCTTCGAGGCGCGGCAGAACAACGATGATCGACGCCTGCCCTGGCGACGGCTGACCGACGAGTTCACCAGCACCAAGAGCGGCGACACCTACCTGTTCATTTATCGCATTCCCCACCCCGAGCTGGACGCCTGGCACCGCGAAAGCCTGCTCTGGCCCCTCAGCGCATTGGGGATTGCACTGGTGGTACTGACCCTGTTCAGCCTGTTGGTGACGCTCTCCATCACCCGCCCGCTGAGCCGCCTGCGTGGAGCAGTGCACGACCTGGGTCAAGCCACCTATCAGCAGAACAGCCTCGCCAAACTGGCCAACCGTCGAGACGAGTTCGGCGTACTGGCCACCGATTTCAACCGCATGGGCGCGCGCTTGCAAAGCCTGATCGGCAGCCAACGGCAACTATTGCGCGACGTGTCCCACGAACTGCGCTCGCCCCTGGCGCGGCTGCGCATTGCCTTGGCCCTGGCGGAACGGGCCAACCCCGAGGAACGTGAAAAGCTCTGGCCGCGCTTGACCCGCGAATGCGACCGCCTGGAAGCGTTGATCAGTGAAATCCTGGTCCTGGCCCGGGTCGATGCCGACAATGCCAGCGCCGAAACCATCGAGCTGAACAGCCTGCTGCTGACTCTGCAAAAAGATGCGCAACTGGCTTCATCGGAACAAAGCGTGCAGTTGAACGCCGAGCCGAACCTGACCCTCAGGGGTTGGCCGACCATGATCGAACGGGCGGTCGACAACTTGCTGCGTAACGCCCAACGCTTCAATCCTGCCGGCCAACCCATCGAGATGCGCGCGCTGCGCCAGGGGGAGCGGATCGTGGTCAGCGTGCGTGACCATGGGCCCGGCGTGGAAGCCGATCACCTGGCTCAGTTGGGCGAACCGTTCTACCGCGCCCCCGGCCAAACGGCCGCCGGCCATGGCCTGGGTCTGGCAATCGCCCGCCGCGCCGCCGAACGCCACGGCGGCACGCTGGTGCTGGCCAATCACCCCGAGGGCGGGTTCATCGCCAGCCTGGAGCTGCCGTTGGTGCCGGGGGCTGTGGTCCAGCCGTAAACCCGTAATCAGCGAGGTCAGCGGTACTGGCTGCTGGTCCCATGTGGGAGCGAGCCTGCTCGCGATAGCGATGGATCAGCCAGCATCAACGTTGACTGACACACCGCTATCGCGAGCAGGCTCGCTCCCACAGGGATTGTGGCCGCCTCAGGTCCTGCTCCCACATGAAACCGAACCAGCTTGCCAAAACCAAACGATAATCCCTCTTATTCAAAGTCCCCGGCCCTGTTAGACTCTGCGCCCTCGTTTCACTCTTCTCCCAGGTTGCCCGATGCCGTCGTTGCCTCTTCGTCTATGCGCACTGTTCCTGGCCCTGGGCCTGAGTGCCTGCGATGATGCCCCGCGCTTTACCCAGGCCGAACCCGGAGAAGCGCGGTCCGGTGGCGCTGCAACGGTACGCAAGACCGATCAGAACGCCTTTTCCCTGCCCTCGGCCAACCTGCCGCCCTCGCGGCGCGTGGATTTCAGTGTCGGCAACAGTTTCTTCCGCAGCCCTTGGGTGATCGCCCCCTCGACCACCACCGCCCGCGACGGCCTCGGGCCGTTGTTCAACACCAACGCCTGCCAGAACTGCCACATCAAGGACGGTCGCGGTCATCCGCCGGCACCGGACGCAACCACCGCCGTATCGATGCTGGTGCGCCTGTCGATCCCCGACGCACCGCCCTATGCCAAGGTCATCGAGCAACTGGGGGTCGTGCCCGAACCGGTGTACGGCGGGCAGTTGCAGGACATGTCCGTGCCTGGCGTCGCGCCCGAAGGCAAGGTGCGGGTCGACTACAGCCCCGTCCCGGTGCGCTTCAACGACGGCACCGTGGTGGAACTGCGCAAGCCGAGCTTGCAGATCACCCAGCTCGCCTACGGACCGATGCACCCGGACACGCGTTTTTCCGCCCGCGTCGCCCCGCCGATGATCGGCCTGGGGCTGCTGGAGGCCATTCCCGACGAAGCCATCCTGGCAAACGCAGAGGCCCAGGCGCGGGAGAAAAACGGCATAGCCGGACGTCCCAACCAGGTGTGGGATGATGCCCAGCAGAAAACCGTCCTGGGGCGATTCGGCTGGAAGGCCGGTCAGCCCAACCTCAATCAGCAGAATGTCCATGCCTTCTCCGGCGACATGGGCCTGACCACAAGCCTGCGGCCCTTCGACGATTGCACCGAGACTCAGGTCGATTGCAAACGCGCGCCCAATGGCAACGGCTCGGACGGCGAACCGGAAGTCAGCGACAACATTCTGCGCCTGGTGCTGTTCTACAGCCGCAACCTCGCCGTGCCGGCCCGACGCCAGGTGAATTCGCCTGAGGTGTTGGCCGGCAAGAATCTGTTTTTCCAAGCGGGCTGCCAGTCCTGCCACACGCCGAAATACACCACGGCCACCAACGCAGCCGAACCGGAACTGGCCAATCAGGTCATCCGCCCCTACACCGACCTGCTGTTGCACGACATGGGCGAAGGCCTGGCGGACAACCGCAGCGAATTCAAAGCCGGCGGCCGTGATTGGCGCACCCCGCCGTTGTGGGGCATCGGCTTGACCGAGGCTGTCAATGGCCACACTCAGTTCATGCATGACGGGCGCGCCCGCAACCTGCTCGAAGCCGTGCTCTGGCATGGCGGTGAAGCACAAGCGGCGCAGCGCCAGGTTTTATCGTTCAATGCCGAGCAGCGTGCTGCGCTGCTTACCTTTCTGAATTCCCTTTAACGCACGTTCCGAACCGGGAGCCCGACATGTTCCGTCCCAAGCTGTTGTTCACCAGCCTCGCCGCCATTGCCCTCGGTGCCTGCTCACCGCAGGACCCGCAAGCGGTCACCTCGGCGGCCATCGCCAAGCAAGTGATCCTGCCGACCTACAGCCGCTGGGTCGATGCCGACCGGCAACTGGCGAGCAGCGCCCTGGCCTTCTGCCAAGGCAAGGAAACCCTGGAGACCGCCCGCGCCGACTTCCTCAAGGCCCAAAAAGCCTGGGCCGAGCTGCAACCGTTGCTGATCGGTCCGCTGGCCGAAGGCAACCGCGCCTGGCAGGTACAGTTCTGGCCGGACAAAAAGAACCTGGTGGGCCGTCAGGTCGAGCAACTGGTCAACAGCGAGCCACAAATCGACGCCGCCGGCCTGGCCAAGTCCAGCGTCGTGGTCCAGGGCCTGTCGGCCTACGAGTACCTGCTGTTCGACGCCAGGATCGACATGGCTGACGCCGCGCAGAAAGCCAAGTACTGCCCGCTGCTGACCGCCATCGGCGAACGCCAGAAACAGCTGGCCGAAGAGATCCTGTCGCGCTGGAACACCAACGACGGCATGCTCGCCCAGATGAGCAAGTTCCCGAACCAGCGCTACGCCGATTCCCACGAAGCCATCGCCGATCTGCTGCGGGTCCAGGTCACCGCCCTCGACACCCTGAAGAAAAAACTCGGTACACCGATGGGCCGCCAGACCAAGGGCGTACCGCAGCCGTTCCAGGCCGATGCCTGGCGCAGCCAGTCGTCGCTGCAAGGCCTGGAAGCCAGCCTGAGCGCGGCCAGGACCGTCTGGGCCGGCGTGGACAACAAGGGGCTGCGCAGCCTGTTGTCCAGCGAGCAAAAGCCCCTGGCCGACAAGATCGATGCGGCTTACGATGCCTCGCTGAAACTGTTCGCCAGCAGCCAGCGCTCGCTGACCGAAATGCTCAACGACGATGCCGGACGCCAGCAACTCAACGATTTGTACGACAGCCTCAACGTTGTCCATCGCTTGCACGAAGGCGAATTGGCCAAGGCGTTGGGCGTTCAACTGGGCTTCAATGCCAACGACGGAGACTGATCATGTTTCGACGGCAGGCCTTGGCACTGGGCAGCTTGCTGCTCGGCGCCGTTACCCTGGGCGGCTGGACGCTGTTCAAGCAAAAGGACAAGAGTCCACTGCTGCTCTCGGCACGGGACGATGGCGATGGCAAGCACTACGCCGTGGGCTATCGATTGGACGGCACCCGGGCATTCGCCACCCAGGTCGGCCAACGCTGCCATGACATCATCAACCACCCGTCACAGCCGATTGCGTTGTTCGTCGCCCGTCGCCCAGGCACCGAAAGCTACCTGATCGACCTGCGCGACGGCACCCTGCTGCAAACCCTCACGTCGTTGCCGAACCGGCATTTCTACGGCCACGCCGTGATACACCGCAGTGGTGAATGGTTGTACGCCACCGAAAACGACACCACAGACCCCGGGCGCGGCCTGCTGGGCGTCTACCGCTTCGAAGGCCAGCGACTGATCCACAGTGGCGAAATCCCCACCCACGGCATCGGCCCGCACCAGGTGTCATGGATGCCCGACGGCGAGACCCTGGTGGTGGCGAACGGCGGCATCCGCACCGAGGCCGAGAGCCGGGTCGAGATGAACCTCAACGCCATGGAGCCAAGCCTGGTGCTGATGCAGCGCGACGGCACGCTCTTGAGCAAGGAAACCCTCGGCCAATCGATGAACAGCGTGCGCCACATGGGTATCGCCAGTGACGGCACCATCGTGACCGGCCAGCAGTTCATGGGTGACGCCCATGAGTCCTCGGAGCTGGTGGCGATCAAGCGCCCAGGCCAGCCATTCCAGGCGTTCCGGGTGCCCGAGCAGCAATTGCAGGCGATGGGGCACTACACCGCCAGCGTTGCCGTGCACAGCGACCTGCGCCTGGTGGCGTTGACTGCGCCCCGTGGCAACCGCTTTTTCATCTGGGACCTGGACAGCGGCGAAGTACGCCTGGACGCGCCGCTGCCGGACTGCGCGGGTGTCGGCGCCGTGGCCGACGGTTTCGTCGTCACATCGGGCCAGGGGCGTTGCCGCTATTACGATTGTCGACAGACACAACTGGTTGCAAAACCACTGGATCTGCCCGCAGGGCTCTGGGATAACCATTTACATCTGGTTTGAAGCCAACGTGCAGTGTACGGGCGCCAAGCGCCCGTAAACAGGAACAATCCCACACGACACAGCGCCCACGTCCGTCTGGAAACCCCGCCGCACTCGGAGTAATGTGCCCGCCTGATTGTCTTTTCTCTCGATTTTTTTCCAAGGAAGTGGAACATGCTGCGACGCCGCATGCTGATCATGTTGGGGATTGTCCTGCTGGTGGTGCTGTTGCTGGCCGGCTACAAGGCCTTCTCCGTCTACCAGCAGATCCAGATGTTTTCTGCCCCCAAACCTCCGGTCAGCGTTGCCGTGGCCAAGGCCGCCGAGCAACCCTGGCAGGCTCGCCTTCCCGCAGTCGGCAGCCTGAAGGCCCTGCAAGGCGTCGACCTGAGCCTGGAAAACGCCGGGACCGTGCAGAAGGTGCTGTTCCAGTCCGGGCAGAAGGTCAAGGTCGGCCAACCGCTGCTGCAACTGGACAGCGACGTCGAGAGCGCGCTGTTGGAAACCGCCGAGGCCGACCTTGGCCTGGCGCAACTGGATTTCGGACGTGGCCGGCAATTGGTCGGTAGCCAGGCGATCTCCAAGGGCGAGTTCGACCGGCTCTCGGCGCAAATGAAAAAGAACCAGGCCACGGTCAATCAACTCAAGGCCGCATTAGCCAAGAAACAGATCCTCGCCCCCTTCAGCGGCACCATCGGCATTCGCCGGGTGGACGTGGGCGACTACCTGGCCAGCGGCACGGTGATCGCCACCCTGCAAGACCTCAGCAGCCTGTACGCGGATTTCTACGTACCGGAGCAAACGGTGCCCAGACTCGCCGTTGCCCAGCCAGTCAACATCAGCGTATCGGCTTATCCCGGACAGACCTTCGTCGGCGCCATCAGCGCGATCAACCCCAAGGTCGAGGACAGTACGCGCAACGTACTGGTGCGCGCGACCCTGGCCAACCCCGACAGCAAGCTGCTGCCCGGGATGTTCGCCGACCTGCAGGTGATCCTGCCGAATGTGGCCACTGGCATCGTCGTGCCGGAAAGCGCCGTGACCTACACGCTCTATGGCAACTCCATGTACGTGGTGGCGCAGAAGAAAGCGGCCGACGGCAGCATCGAGAAGGACGACAAGGGCCAGCCAGTCCTGATCGCCGAGCGGCGTTCCGTCGAGACCGGTGAACGTCGTGACGGACAGGTACTGGTTGCCAAGGGCGTGCAGAGCGGTGAACAGGTCGTGATAGCGGGCCAGATCAAACTCGACAACGGCACGCCCATCGCCATCAGCGACGACAAGACCCTGAACGAACAGAACAGCCCGCCGCGCGCGGACTGATCAAGGAATCCCCATGGCTTTTACCGATCCGTTCATCCGTCGTCCGGTGCTCGCCACCGTGGTCAGCCTGCTGATCGTGCTGCTGGGCTTCCAGGCCTGGAGCAAGCTGCCCCTGCGCCAGTATCCGCAGATGGAGAACGCCCTGATCACGGTGACCACCGCCTACCCCGGGGCGAACGCCGAGACCATCCAGGGCTACATCACCCAGCCGATGCAGCAGAGCCTGGCCAGTGCCGAGGGCATCGACTACATGACCTCGGTCAGCCGCCAGAATTTCTCGGTGATATCGGTCTATGCGCGCATCGGCTCCAACAGCGACCGCCTCTTTACCGAACTGCTGGCCAAGGCCAACGAAGTCAAGAACCAACTGCCCCAGGACGCCGAGGACCCGGTGCTCAGCCGCGAGGCCGCCGACGCCTCGGCGCTGATGTACATCAGTTTTTTCAGCAAGGAACTGAACAACCCGCAGATCACCGACTATCTGTCGCGGGTGATCCAACCCAAACTGGCGACGCTGCCGGGCATGGCGGAAGCCGAGATCCTCGGTAACCAGGTCTTTGCCATGCGCCTGTGGCTCGACCCGGTCAAGCTCGCCGGTTTCGGCCTGACCGCCATCGACGTGACCAACGCCGTGCGCCAGCAGAACTTTCTCTCCGCGGCCGGCGAAGTGAAAGGCGAGTACGTGGTCACCAGCATCAACGCCAACACCGAACTGAAGTCCGCCGAGGCCTTCGCCGCGATCCCGCTCAAGACCGACGGCGACAGTCGCGTGTTGCTGCGGGATGTGGCCCGCGTGGAAATGGGTGCCGAAAACTACGACACCATCAGCTCCTTCGGCGGCACGCCCTCGGTGTACATCGGGATCAAGGCCACCCCAGGCGCCAACCCGCTGGATGTGATCAGGGAAGTGCGCAAGCTCATGCCGGAGCTGGAGGCCCAGCTACCGACCAACCTCAAGGCCGAGATCGCCTACGACGCCACTCTGTTCATCCAGGCCTCCATCGACGAGGTGGTGAAGACCCTGTTCGAGGCGGTGCTGATCGTCATCGTCGTGGTGTTCCTGTTCCTCGGCGCCCTGCGCTCGGTGCTGATCCCGGTGGTGACCATTCCGCTGTCGATGATCGGCGTGATGTTCTTCATGCAGTTGATGGGCTACTCGATGAACCTCCTGACGCTGCTGGCCATGGTGCTCGCCATCGGCCTGGTGGTGGACGACGCCATCGTGGTGGTGGAGAACATCCACCGGCACATCGAGGAAGGCAAGACCCCGTTCGACGCCGCGCTGGAAGGCGCACGGGAAATCGCCATGCCGGTGGTCTCGATGACCATCACGTTGGCCGCGGTGTACGCACCGATCGGCCTGCTCGAAGGCCTGACGGGCGCCTTGTTCAAGGAGTTCGCGTTGACCCTGGCCGGGGCGGTGGTGATTTCCGGGATCGTCGCCCTGACCCTGTCGCCCATGATGTGCGCCATGCTGCTGCGCCACGACGAAAACCCCACGGGAATGGCCCACAGGCTGGATATGGTCTTTGAACGCTTGAAGGGCCGCTACCAGCGCATGCTCCACGGCACGCTCAACGCCCGGCCGGTGGTGCTGGTGTTTGCGGCGATCATCCTGTTGCTGATCCCCGTGCTGATCATGTTCACCAAGTCCGAACTGGCCCCCGACGAGGACCAGGGCATCATCTTCATGATGGCCAATTCCCCGAAGACGACCAACCTGGATTACCTGAACGCCTACACCGATCACTTCATCACGATCTTCAAGGAATTCCCCGAGTACTATTCTTCGTTCCAGATCAACGGCTACAACGGCGTGCAATCCGGCATCGGCGGGTTCCTGCTCAAGCCGTGGAATGAGCGCAGTCGCACCCAGATGGAAATCCTGCCGCAAGTGCAGGCGAAGCTGGAAAGTATTCCCGGCCTGCAGATCTTCGGCTTCAACCTGCCTTCGCTACCGGGCACCGGCGAAGGCCTGCCCTTTGCCTTCGTCATCAACTCGCCGAAGGACTACGCCACCCTGCTGCAAATTGCCGAACGGGTGAAAAATCGCGCCATGGCGTCGGGCAAGTTCGCCTTCATGGACATTGACCTGGCGTTCGACAAGCCCGAGGTAGTGGTCGATATCGATCGCGCGAAGGCAGCCCAGATGGGCGTTTCGATGCAGGACCTGGGCGGCACCCTGGCGACGTTGCTTGGAGAAGCCGAGATCAACCGCTTCACCATCGAAGGCCGAAGCTACAAAGTCATCGCCCAGGTTGAACGGCCGTTTCGCGACAATCCGGACTGGCTGAACAATTACTACGTGAAAAATAACCAGGGCGAATTGCTGCCGCTGTCGACCCTGATCAAGGTCAGCGACCGGGCGCGACCACGGCAATTGAACCAGTTCCAGCAGCTCAACGCAGTCACGATCTCGGGCTTCCCGGTGGTGAGCATGGGCGAAGCTATCGAGACGGTTCGCCAGATCGCCCGGGAAGAAGCCCCGGCAGGGTTCGCCTTCGACTACGCCGGGGCTTCGCGGCAGTTCGTCCAGGAAGGCAGCGCGTTGTGGGTCACCTTTGCCCTGGCCCTGGCGATCATCTTCCTGGTACTGGCCGCCCAGTTCGAAAGCTTCCGGGATCCGCTGGTGATTCTGGTGACGGTGCCGCTGTCGATTTGCGGCGCGCTGATTCCCCTGTTCCTCGGCTGGTCGAGCATGAACATCTACACCCAGGTGGGCCTGGTGACGCTGATCGGCCTGATCAGCAAGCATGGGATCCTGATCGTCGAGTTTGCCAACCAGTTGCGCAAGGACCAGGGCCTGACACCACGGGAAGCGGTGGAACAAGCCGCGTCGATCCGCCTGCGACCCGTGCTGATGACGACGGCGGCGATGGTGTTCGGCATGGTGCCGCTCATCCTCGCCACGGGTGCCGGGGCGGTGAGTCGCTTCGACATCGGCACCGTCATCGCCACCGGGATGTCGATTGGCACCCTGTTCACGCTGTTCGTGCTGCCCTGCGTCTACACGCTGCTGGCCAAGCCGGATAAATCCTGAGGCCACCGAGCCCTCTGAGCACCGGGGCCCCTGTGGCGAGGGAGCTTGCTCTTGCTGGGCTGCACAGCAGCCCAGCAAGAAGCCTTTTCACTTATCAGTACGCCTCGGGCAACGCTCGATCAGGTGGCGCATGCTTATTTCTTCCGAGGGGCGCCACCCTCGGCCAGGAATATCTGCTGCGGCAACCTGAAGCCGCGCAGCTTGAGCAGTGCCAGCGGCCCGGCATCCAGCTCGGTGCGCAGGTGCCAGATCATGTTCGCGCCGTCGGGGGCCTTGATCACCATGCGGTAGTGGCTGCTCCCAGCCCCCGCAAGCAAACAGAGCGCCAGCAAACCCAACCAGACCCACACGCACGGTCGGACGGGGCGAGGCGCCAGGCAAGGGACCTGATCAATTCTGACCGGCATGACTAGCTCGCCCCCGCGTCGGACAACGACGAAATCAGCGCGCAGCCACAAGCGCAAAGATGCCCGTCAAAAGCAACGGGCACGCCGTTGTCATTGAATGTAGGGTGACCTTCGGCAACGACTGTACGGCCATGGCCGGGAACCGGACACTTCACCGGATCGCCTTCCCGAGCCACCCCGATACCGTCGAACTTCATGACGGCGGAGCCTGACTGAACCGTGCCGCCTCCGGTTGTTTTGTCGCCGATTCGGATGATGTTTTTCATGTTCTCTCCTTGTTCAAGAAACCAACTCCATTTCTAGCTGGATGATTATTCTTCGATTCCCACAGGTCCCACTCGATGTAACCCGTATCGGTACGTCATCCGAGAATTCTCCACTCGACCTTCTCCTCACCGACCGTCTTCAGGTCAGGCAGCAGGAAACGCTGCCGATAGCGTGTCACCTGCTGCGTCGGCATGAGCTCGCCCTTCTCGAAACGGTGAGGATCGCCCTGGGTCCAGGCGTGGTCCCTGTCGATACAACTGGCCTTCCAGTAGCCGGTCTTCGGGCAGGGCTGGCCGCTGTAGCAGCGCGGCACGGACGCGGCGTTCTTGATGAAGGCCGGCGACTGCGGCGTGGGTTTGCCGGTGGCGGGTTCCAGGTGTTTGGCCTTGGCCAGCTCGCCGATCAGCTCCTCGTCGGGTTTGGGCGGCGCCACGTTGGCCAAGCGTGCTTCGAGCCATTGGAGCTTGCCGTCCCAAGGCGGAAGCTTGGTTGGTGGCAGGGGGAGGATGTCGTTGATTTCGGGGACGGTGGGGTTGGCGTAGGAATAACGTCCCACAATCCGTCGGATTGTTTTGTAGCGTTCGGCGCGTTCGAGGTCTTCGTCTTGACCGAGGTAATACAATTCTTCAGTCGGCGGCGGTCCACGAAAGCCTTTTTCCAGAAACGAGGTGGAGGAGCTATCACCGGCTGCAGCCCCTAGTTGAAATGCTTCTAGAGCCTCTTGATACAACCCCTCTATCTGTAAGCTGACGCCAAGCGCTACTGCCGCCTTCCCTTGGCCCTGTTCTGCGGCACAACGATACAGTTTTCGGGCGGCCTCTGGAGCAATGCTGATAGGTGCCAGCTGGTCGCCCACATACGCCTGAGCCTGGGCACTACCTTGATCAGCCGCCTTGCGAAAATACCCCAACGCTGTCTCGTGATCTTCAGCCAGCCCCGCAGCCCCCTGTTTCAGAAACACTCCGATCAGGTAATAACCTGTCGCCACGCCGGCATCGATCAAGCGCTGGCTCAGGTAAAGGTATTCCTCGCCATCGAGCGAGAAGCGCCCGCGCATCCCGCCGTTTTGCAGATTGATATTGGCCTTGTGATGGTCATGCGCGGCGGCAATGCGGTACAGCCGTTCGATTTCGGCATCGACCTTTTCATCCGGCTTGAGCTGATTGTTCTTCTGCAACCAGCGGGCGTACTGAAACAACACGTCGCTCTGCGCCGAGGGCGCGGGGATCGCTTCATGTTTGCAGGTGAAGGCATTCAGTTTGGCTTTGATCTCGGGGAGCGAAGGCAAGACGGCAACTTCGGGGCGAGTGCTTGAGGCATCACAGCCCAGCAACATCGCGCCCAACAGTCCAAACAACCCGTATCGATACGTCATCCGAGAATTCTCCACTCGACGTTTTCCTCACCGACCGTCTTCAGGTCAGGCAGCAGGAAACGCTGCCGATAGCGTGTCACCTGCTGCGTCGGCATGATCTCGCCCTTCTCGAAACGGCGAGGATCGTTCTGGGTCCAGGCGTGGCCTTTGTCGATACAACTGGCTTTCCAGTAGCCGGTTTTCGGGCAGGGCTGGCCGCTGTAGCAGCGCGGCACGGATGCGGTGTTCTTGATGAAGGCCGGCGACTGCGGCGTGGGTTTGCCGGTGGCGGGTTCCAGGTGTTTGGCCTTGGCCAGTTCGCCGATCAGCTCCTCGTCGGGCTTGGGCGGCGCCACGTTGGCCAGGCGTGCTTCGAGCCATTGGAGCTTGCCGTCCCAAGGCGGAAGCTTGGCCGGGGGCAGGGGGAGGATGTCGTTGATTTCGGGGACGGTAGGGTTGGCGTAGGAATAGTTCGCCAGGATTCGCCAGATTTTTTTATAGCGTTCGGCGCGTTCAAGGTCTTCTTCTTGGGCGAGATAGTGCAGTTGATTATCTGGTAGAGGACCGCGAAAGCCTTTATCCAGATAGCCGGGTGCACTTTCCTCACCTGCGGCTACTCCAAGTTGGAAGGCTTCGAGCGCCTCTTGATATATGCCCTGTCTTTTTAAGCTGACGCCCAACGCTACCGCTGCCTTCCCATGGCCCTGTTCTGCCGCACAGCGGCGCATCTTCCGAGCAGCCTCTGGGGCAACGCTGATAGGTGCTAAGTGCTCCCCCAGATAGGCCTGTGCCTGAGCGTTGCCCTGATCAGCGGCCTTGCGAAAATACCCCAATGCCGTCTCGTGATCTTCAGCCAGCCCAGCGGCACCCTGTTTCAGGAAGACCCCGATCAGGTAATAGCCTGTCGCTACGCCTGCATCGATCAGGCGCTGGCTCAGATAGAGATACTCCCCGCCATCGAGCCGAAAGCGTCCACGCATCCCGCCGTTCTGCAGGTTGATATTGGCCTTGTAATGGTCATGCGCAGCGGCGATGCGGTACAGCCGCTCGACTTCTGCATCGACCTTTCCGTCTGGCTTGAGCTGGTTGTCCTTCTGCAACCAGCGGGCGTACTGGAACAGCACATCACTCTCCGCTGATGGCGCAGGGATCATTTCGTGTTTGCAGGTGAAGGCGTTCAGTTTGGCTTTGATCTCGGAGATTGAACTCACGTCGGGGACCTTGGTAGCAGGAGTAAAGGAGCTGTTGGCATCGCAGGCCACCAACAACAGACATGACAGGAAGATCTGGCGCATCAGTCCAGGTCCTTCAGGGTGGGTTTGTCGTAATAAAACTCGACGAGAGGGGCATAGGGCGTCATCTCGGTTTGTTGGCAATCTTTGTTTTCATTGATAATTTCCTGCCAGGCTTCAAACGCCTCCCCCGCATCATCCTGCACCCCCATCCCCGCCGTATGCAGATTCCACAACCGCCGCCGCAACGCCTGGGTCACGCTCATCCACTCATGGGCGATGTTGAGTTCGCTGTCGACCTGCATGCTGCGGGTGTTGATGTTGGCCGAGCCGTGGGTGGTGAACACGTCGTTGACGATCATCAGCTTGGAATGGATGTAAACCGGCATCCAGGACCACCTCGAGGAGTCCGGGGCGACCAGGGAGCAGATGTGCACCTTCAGGTTGGGAATGGCCTCGATATCGACGGGCGCGTTTTCGATTTGCTTGATCTGATGTCCGAGGTCCAGGCGTACCGATTTGAGGTTGTCCTGCCTTTGCTGGCGGGCCTCCCTGGCCTTGTCACTCAGGTCGCTGCCGCTCACCGCGTCGATGGCGCGGGTCAGGGCGCCCAATGCCTGTTCTTCCAGCAGGCTCGCCAGGTCCGGTTCCTGGGCGGCTGCGTTGATCCGGAGTCTGTCGATGCGGCGCAGTTTGGTGATGGCCGGGATGGTGTCGCCGCGCCCCAGGCTTTCCAGCATGCGCTGGGTGTTGACCGTGCCCGCGCCCACGCCGTCGTCGGTGGCGTTGGTGATCACGAACAGGTGCAAGGGCCCATACACGCCGGGGTCGCGCCCGTCTGCGGCCTGCTTGGCGGCGACGGACTTGATCAGTTCGGCCAGCGGCGGCCAGCGGAAATACTGGTTTTCGATGTAGATGAACTGGGTGGCGTTGCTGACGGCTTGCAGGTAGAGCCGCTCGATGTCGCGTTTATACACCTGCGGCTGGGTCCGCAGGATCTGGGCCATCTGCGGCATGCCCAGGGTGCACAGTTGCGGCCCCACCGTCATGGCCTGGCGAGAGGCGATCAGGTCCTCGCCGGTTTCCTTGCGCCAGGCGGTAGCGAAGTTGTGGTGCAGGTGTTCCACAATCGGCCCGCTGACCTGGCTGGAAATGTCCTGGCGCGGCGTATCGCCACGCGGCCCGCGATCGGGCGCCGGCTTGTTGTCTTTGCCGCGATTGAGTGCCGAGTGGCGGTCGCAGTCCCAGTACTCGTCGAGCATGTTATGGCCCATGACGAACCCCACGGCCTTGTCCGGCACTTCGTAATCGATCAGCACACTTTTTTGATGGTGGGTAGCCGTGGCTGTCAGGGTGAGGTGGGTGGCGGTGCTGAGCTCCCGGTCGAGGCTTTTGTATTTCACCTGCCGGGCGATTTCTGCTCTTTCGAATACGCTGAAGCCGCGACCGACGAACACCGGGACGCTGCGATGGGCGCGAAAAGCCGCGGCCATGTTGCCGGGCACGGCACAGTTGGCAAACCACTGGCGGTCGTAGGCGTACTGATCTTCGGTGGAAGGCTGCAAGGCTCGATCCGCGATGCGTACGACCGGGCCCTTGCCCGGCAGATTGGCCTCGCCCGCCACGCCAGCGGTATTGAATGGCATTTCCCAACCCAGCACGCGCACCTCGACCCCTTCCTGGGCCTTGGCCACCAGCAGTTCGCCGATGCTCGGAGCGCCGCTGCCATCACGAATAAAGTACATCGATGGCTGGAAACCCCAACAGATGATGTCGATGGTCCTGACGGCCTGGGCGATGGCCTGGTGCACGGCCCTGAAGGTTTCTTCGCCATTGACCAAGGCTTGATAACTGGCAACCGCCGGAGGGTATTCCGTGTGGCAGACATACCAGGGCGTGCAGCATGTGGCCTCTTGGGTGTGCTGCAAGGCGACGGGGGTGGTGATGTTACGTGTCATGGGGTTTGGTCTTCCTTGGAGGCAGGGCTGTCGAGCAAGGAGGCGTACGACGAGCGGTGTTGCTTGTGCGAGGCCGGTTGGCTCACCTCGGGGTCCGTTTTCGAGGGGTGGTTTTGCAGGCCACGGTTGGCCAGTTGCGCCTGATCGACATCGCGGTATTCGGTAGGGACGACCAGGTTGTAGGACACACCGTTGCTCATCACCAGGCGATAGCCCCGGGTGATGACCTGGTGATCGATCAGCAGCTGTCCGCTGTCATCGAGTACACCCTGCTGGAGCGGCATGCCGTCGGCGTACAAGGTGTAGGGCATGCCTTTCCAGCCCTGACCACCGGCGTTGGGGGCCTGGGGCATGCGCAGGCGCAACGGTTGCCTGGACTGGCTCTGCGGGTAGTCGGGGTGCGTGGCTGTCATGCTGGCAGCGCCCTTCAGATAATCGAAAACCGCCGACCTGACGGTGTAATACCCCGGCGTCCCCGACTCGATGCCGCCCGCCTCCAGCGTGATGTAGCTGCCGCCCGCGTTGAGGGTGATTTTCTTTTTCGCGACGATGCTGATTTCGTCTTCGGTGCTGGTGATCTCCAGTCCATGCCGGGCCATCAGTTGCAGGGTGTCGTTCTGCGCTTGCACCGTCACCGGTCCCTGGTTGGCGATCAGCTTG
>NZ_JAGGOF010000106.1 GCF_018614775.1 Pseudomonas fluorescens | reverse complement strand
TGTTGCCTCCACCCAATCATTTGAACTTCAGAGGTCATGAATTCCGGGGCCGCTGCAGGCCCCTTGTGGGAGCGAGCCTGCTCGCGATGACGGTTCCGGAGCCGCCGTGAACATTGCGTCACTGAACAGCTCCGTACGCCGCGTGTCGTAGCTACATCACGCCACCGGTTCAGGAGCTATATGGACACTCACAAAGACGGCAAGACCCCCGACCTTTCGGCTCAGGAACAGAAAGAGGTTGACCGCAACCAGCCGCCCCGGGCGGCGGTATTGCATGAAATCATTCGCACCCAGGGCAATCAGGAGCTGGAGCGCAGTGTCGCCGCGCTCTGGTGGTCGGCCCTGGCGGCGGGGTTGACCATGGGCCTGTCGTTGATGGCGATGGGGTTGCTCAGCTCCCGGCTGCCGGACCACGAAGGCTTCAAGGTGATCGCCAGCTTCGGCTACTGCGCAGGCTTTCTCGCGGTGATCCTGGCTCGTCAGCAGTTGTTCACCGAAAACACCCTGACCGCCGTGCTGCCGGTCATGAGCAAACCCACCCTGGGCAATTTCGGCCGGTTGCTGCGGCTCTGGAGCGTGGTGCTGGTAGGCAACCTGTGCGGCACCTTGCTGGTGGCCTACGTGATGCTGCACCTGCCGATTTTCGACCAGCGCACCGACCTGGCTTTCCTGGAGATCGGCCGCAAGGTCATGGAAAACGACACCGGCCAGATGTTTGCCAAGGGCATCATTTCCGGCTGGATGATCGCCACCATGGTCTGGATGATCCCTTCCATGGAAAGCGCCAAGATGTGGACCATCATCCTGATCACTTACCTCATGGCGCTTGGCGATTTCACCCACATTGTCGTTGGCTCGGCCGAAGTGTCCTACCTGGTTTTCGCCGGCCAGTTGTCTTGGGGGGACTTCTGGTTGGTCTTCGCCGGGCCGACGCTGGCAGGCAACATCGTCGGCGGGAGCTTCATCTTCGCCTTGATCAGCCATGCGCAGATCCGCAGCGAAGTCGGCCTGCCCAAAGACAAGCCCTCCGCGACACTGGCGCGGCGCAGCGACTCGCCGTAAGCGTCGGCTATTTGAACTGCATGTTGCGCAGTGTCTCGCGGGTGGTTGACTCCGGGTTGAGCATCCCCGTGTAACGCGACCTGTAGTTCGCGATGACGCGCTCAAGTGAATGGTTGAACGCGATCCTCTGCTCACCTGAATGGTGGGACGCGTTTGGACCTTGCATGTCCTGCAGGTCGCGGATCACCCCGTTTATCAGCTTGATGTTCGCCTCGGGCTGGCCGTTGAGAAAGCGCGCGGGGTTCAGCACGTTTTGCACCACATTACGGATGCGCGTGGCAATGTCCTGCAGGTGCATGTTCTCGACAGCGTGATGGGTCACTTCGGAAATGACGCCGGGCGCGCCCTTGTCCCATTTGGTGGCCGCCTGGAGGAACTGCATGAAATCCGGGTCACTGCCCTGATTGAGGCGTTTGGCTAGCCATTCCAGCTTGCCAGGATGATCTGCAAGTTGGTCGAGGGCCCAGATGGCCTGGTGCATCGACGGCGTGGGTTCAAGCGCGGCGGACGTCTTGTTGGCCTCCTGGATCGATTCCTTCAATTGCGCCAGGGCGCGTTGCGCCTGCCCCCTGAAGGCGATCACCTCGGCGCAGGCCTCGTCGCCTTCCAGTTCTGCGCTCAGTTGCTCGAAATCGGTGTCGCTCAACGCCAACAGGGCGTCCTCGATCGAGGCAAACGAAAAGGTTTGCTGCGTGGCGTCGCGCTTGTCCAGATGGGTCTGGACATCCTTGCGCAGTTCTTCCTGGAGATGATTCTTGGTGTCCTTGGACATCCTGAAATTGACCGTCCCGCCTAACAGGCCGCGATAATCGCCTTCATCTGTTTTCATTCGTACTACGACAGTCTGCTCGGCATAGTGCTTCAGTTGTTTGGCATTCCACGCAGAACTGGCCGTATGAGGGGCCTTGAGCACTCTGTCGACCAGCGCCGATATCCCCGTGCCTCGCTGGGTTTCCTGGTTCGCTTCCTCGGCCTCGAATACCAGGATCAAAGGTTCGCTGTCCGGGATCGGACTCAGGAAGGCGGCCGGGTTATAGAGGTCAGGTACCGGTGTGTTGTTCAGGATGCCGCCATCGGCACATGCCGTGGTTGCGCCCATCGGTTGGAACGGCTGCCCCTGCAACGTCGGCTTGCCGAACACCAGCGGCAGCGACGCGGAGATATGCGCGGCCACGGCAATGTCCATGTCGGGGGTCAGGTCCGCGCTGAAGACCACCAGTTGCGTGCCTTCCTCGAACATGGCCGTGCCGGTGATTTCCACGGATTTGATTTGCGGGATTTCTTTGCTCAGGGCTGCCAGGTCGGCAAACGTGACGTATTGGTTCCTTTCCACATTGGCAACGGCTCGTTGCGCTTCTTCGGAAAGAGGCTTTGGGTGTTCTTTGCAACGCTGCAAAAGCGCCGTGCAAGCCTCTTCCCTGATCAGTTTCTCCAGTGGCATTCCTTTGGAGCCCAGGCGTGGCAGCAAATCACACAGCAACTGTGCCAGTGGGAGTTTTTCCAGTTTCTCGCCCAGTCTCGACAACCCGTTCTGGATTTTCCTGACATTAGGGTGGGTGCTGTCGAGCAAGGAGATGAGGGGGATATCATCAGAGATCCTGTCGAAGCCCTCATGATTCATACCGCTGGCGAGCAGCGCTGCCGATATGGCCCCCGCAGAGGAGCCTGAAATCGTTCTGATCGTGTCCATGACGCCGTTGGCTTCGAGTGTATCGACGAATCCGGAATAAGCTACTCCCTTGGCGCCACCGCCGCTCAGGACCAGTTCTGTGATGGGAGGCCGCTTCATACTGACTTGGGCGTTACCGTCTTCATTTCGAACGAGGGTGATCGACCGGTCCGTCGCGCCGCAGGCCAATGGTTGGGGAAATTCCGGGAGCGCTTGTTTTGCGAGCTGGCCCAAGTTTTGAAAAATGTAAGGGGAAGGGGAGTGTCGCGAGATTACTGGCATTCTGGTTCGTTCCGTGTGCCTGGAGGGGGAGCGGAACTGTAAGCAAGATCTGAAGGCTAATTACGCTGTGACGCAATTGGACAACTATCCGCCGGCTGCGAACAGCCGTCGGCGGATGTCTATGAAAAGCGCTCTGGAACAGGGCTTCCGGAAGGTCGGTAAAACAACCCGCACGGATGGGTACAACGTCTTACTGAAGGCGTCGCCCATTCGCGCACGGGCAGGGCAGGTTTCTCAGACCCTCAAACAGCGATTGCCGCCAAGCGTCGTTGTCGACGGATAAAGAACAAGGCGGTCAATAGCGTGAGGCCGCTGACCACGGCTCCCGTCCACGGCAAATCCGCCAGGTCCGCCCCACTGGCAACCACCAGCCCGCCGATCCAGGCCCCCGCCGCGTTGCCGAGGTTGAATGCGCTCTGGTTCAGGGTCGAGCCGAGATTCGGTGCTTCGTGGGCCTGATCGATGATCAGCAGTTGCAGGATCGGGCACAGGGCGAAGGCAAAGATGCCCCAGAGCACCAGGGTGATCGCCGCCGGGATCACCGATCGGCTGGTCTGGCTGAACGCGGCCAGGACCAGGACAACGGCCAGGGTCATCGCCACCAAGGCCGGCAACAGGCGGCGGTCGGCCAGGCGCCCGCCGAGAAAACTGCCTGCCGTCAGGCCAACACCGAACAACAGCAGCATGACGGTGACGCCGTGAGGGCTGACGCCGGTGATGTCCTGCAGGATCGGCGCGATGTAGGTGAACACACTGAACAAACTCGTGGAAGCGAGCACGCTCATGCCCAGGGCCAGCAACACGTTGACCTTGCCCAGCACCTTGAACTCGCTGGCCAGGTTGGCTTTCTCCGTGGGGATGTCCTTGGGCAGCCAGGCCCATTGGGCAATGGCTGCGATCACGCCGATGACCGACACGGCCCAGAACGTCGAGCGCCAGCCGGCATATTGTCCCAGGGCCGTGCCCAGCGGCACGCCGAGGACGTTGGCCAGGGTCAGGCCGGTGAACATCATGGCAATCGCCTGGGCCCGTTTGTTCGGCGCCACCAGCCCGGCGGCCACCACCGAACCGATGCCGAAGAACGCCCCGTGGCACAGCGCCGTGATGACCCGCGCGGCCATCAGCGTCGCATAGTTGGGCGCCAGGGCGCAGAGCACGTTGCCCAGAATGAACATCAGGGTCATGCCCAGCAGCGTTGCCTTGCGCGGCATGTTGGCGGTGCCGACGGCCAGGACCGGCGCGCCGAACACCACGCCCAGGGCGTAGCCGGTGATCAGCAACCCGGCGTGAGGTATGCTCACGGCGAGGTCGCGAGCGACATCGGGCAACAGCCCCATGATGACGAATTCAGTCGTGCCGATGCCGAAAGCGGCGACGGCCAAAGCAAGCAAGGCGAGTGGCATGCGCAAGGTCTCTGTCTGTAGTCTTGACGCTGTTCAGGCATACGCAGGCCGACACCGGGCTCAAGTGAAACCGGGTATCAGCGGAATTATTGGAATTGGAATATGCGCAACTGAGTGCGGCGTGGTTGCGTGCAGTATAAACAGCTGCCCCTGGATCGCGAACCCGTTCGTCTCTGGTGTGGGTTGGTATGCGGATGATGAAACTCTGAGCGGCGCCCTGAAGCTCTATTTTTCCATGAAACTCAAAGAAGGAACTGCGTCATGACGGTTGCCCTGTGGTGTATCTTGATTGCGATCATCCTGCCTTACCTGTGCATTGGCCTTGCCAAGGCCGGCGGAAAATACCGGTTGCGTGACAACCATGACCCCCGGGATTTTCTCGAAACGCTCGACGGCTGGCCACGGCGCGCCTATGCCGCGCAGCTCAACAGTTTTGAAATCGCCCCGGCGTTCGCCGCTGCAGTGATCGTTGCGCACCTGGCCGGCAATGCCGAGTTGGTGACCATCAACGTGTTGGCAGTGCTGTTCATCACCAGCCGCCTGCTCTACATCATCTGCTACCTGGCGGACTGGGCGATCCTTCGTTCGCTGGTGTGGTTCGTGGGGGTGGGGCTGGTCTTGAGTTTCTTCTTTGTTTCGGTTTGAGCCTGGCTGCTGACTCCTGGTGCCTGTGCTGGCCCTATCGCGAGCAGGCTCGCTCCCACACTTGCTCGGCGCTGAGCATGACATGTGGGAGCGAGCCTGCTCGCGATGAGGGCGGTACTGGCGACAAGTCCCTCAAGGTTTGGCGCTGACCGCATCCGTCACCTGCGGCACTTGCGGCAGCGCCGTGCCCTTGGGCCAGAGCATCCAGATCTGTCCCTGCTGTTTCATGTCCCCGGCCAATTGCCCTGCGGCATCGCCGGTGCCCCAGAACAGGTCCGCCCGCACTTCACCGGTGATTGCGCCACCGGTGTCCTGGGCGGCGACGGGCCGGTTCAAGGCGCTGCCGTCGGGGCGTGTCGTGGAAAGCCACAGCAGGCTGCCCAGTGGAATCACCTTGCGATCCACCGCCACGCTGTAGCCCGCCGTCAGCGGCACATTCAGCGAGCCTCGCGGGCCTTCGTTGCTATCGGGGTTGCGGTTGAAAAACACGTAGCTGGGGTTACTGCCCAGCAACTCGGGAATCCGCTTCGGGTTGGCCTTGGCCCAGGCCGCGATGGTGCCCATGGTCACGTCTTCCTTCTTCAGCTCACCCTGGTCAACCAACCAGCGGCCGATAGGCCGATAAGGGTGGCCGTTCTGGTCCGCATAGCCAATGCGCAACTGGCGACCATCATCGAGTCGAATCCGACCCGAGCCCTGGATTTGCAGGAACTGCAGGTTCATCGGGTCGGTCAGCCAGGCGATCACCGGCGCCTTCACCCCTTTGGTTTCGATGCTGGCCGCGTCGTCGTAGGGCTTGAGCACCCGGCCTTCGAGACGACCGCGCAGGCGCTTGCCCTTGAGCTCGGGATAGAGACTGTCCAGTGCGACGATGATCATGTCGTCGGGTACGCCGTACACCGGGATATTCGCCGTGGCGGTCGGGGTGAGGCTGCCGGGATAGACCGGTTCGTAATAGCCGGTGATCAGGCCGTTGGGGCTGTTGTCCCCCGAGCGCAGGCCATAGACGTCCAGGTGCTGTTTCAGAAAGTTGCGCACATTCGCCGCAGACTGCGGCACATTGGCTGCCGCCGCGCAGGTCGGGCCCCAGGTCGGATCCGCCTTGAGTCGGGTGCAGGCACTGCGCCAGGAGGCGAAACCGGCCAACAGATCCTGATCGGACACGGGCGGCAGCGCTTCCCAAGACGCGCTGGCGTAAGTGGCGAGGGCGTGGGTCTGGGGCGCTTCGGTTTTTTCACCACGATTGCAGCCGGCCAGCAGCGCGATCAGCGGTAGGGTCAACGCCAGGCCCAGGTGCCAGGTCTTGAAGCGGCTGTTCATGAAGATTTTCCTTTACAGTCATTCGAACGCTGCCATGCACTCGAACAACCCGTATTGTTGATAGGGCCATTGGTCTTTGCCGATGACGCGAGGATACTAACCGCCGTTTCCTGTCCCGAGGCCAAGATGTTTGTAAAACGATTTTCCGTGGCCGTGCTGGCCTGCCTGCTGTTGTCCGCCTGTGGCGGCGTCGATCCCGATTCTCCCTTGGGCCAGCGCAAGTCGATCTTCAAACAGATGCTCAAGACCGGCGAAGAGCTGGGCGGCATGTTGCGTGGTCGCGTCCCGTTCGACGGTGCGCGATTCACCGAGGGCGCGGTGCAACTCGATCAACTGTCCCATGAGCCGTGGAAACACTTCCCGCAGGTACGCGAGCAAGACCACACCAGCGCCCGGGATGAGGTCTGGCAAAAACAGGCGCGCTTCCAGGAACTGGCGCGCAATCTTGAAGCGGCGACCGGTGAGTTGGTGATTGCCAGCAAGCTCCAGCCCTACAAGGCCAGCAACCTGGGGCCGGCGGTGCAAAAGGTCGAGGATGCGTGCAGTGCCTGTCATAAGGAGTTTCGGGATTATTGAAGTGGGGCAGTTTCAAGTTGCCAGCTACAAGCTGCAAGTAAAGGGCTCGCGGTCCGCCGAAGCTTGTAGCTTGTAGCTTGTAGCTTGTAGCTTGTAGCTTGTAGCTTGTAGCTTGTAGCTTGTAGCTTGTAGCTTGTAGCTGCTACTTATCCAACTCATCCACCGCTTCCTGCAGTTCCTTGCGGGAGGCTGCCAGCTTGTCCTTGCGCTTGTTGATCCGCTCGGCGTCGCCTTTTTTCATGGCTTTTTCCAGGTCGGCCTGGCGCCGGCTGACTTCGTGCTTGGCGTCCAGCACCTTGCTTTCACGCTCCTTGCGCAAGGACGCGTCGGTGCAATGGCTGGTGACTTCGCTCAGCGCCGTTTCCAGGCCCGCCTGCTGGTCCTGATTGCCACGGGACTTGGCCAGTTCGATCTGGTTGATGATGCCTTGGCGCTTGGCCGCGCAGCCGGTGAGTTCCGGCGCTTGCTCGTCCGCCATCAACGGGGCGGCCATGGCGCTGCACAAGACCAGCAGGGCAACGGGGGACAGGAAATTCATAGCAACTCCGTAATTAAATCGCGAGCGGTCGGCACAGATGCGCTGTTGGAGCACAAATGGCCCTTCGGGTTCAACCGCCCGAGCGCGGATCAGAACCCGTCGACCCCGGCGGTACGTAATACCTCACTCAAGGCCAACACCTGAGGGTCGCGAAAGAACGCGCTCAATTGCGCGGCGCGGCCCGGTCCGATACCGGCTTCGGCTTGCCATTGTTCGGTGCTGCGCTCGGCCAGCGTCTGCCAGGGGCCTTCCAATCGAGCCTCGCCAGCGGACGGCAGGCCAAGGGCCTTGAGCCATTGCCCGAAGGGACGCTGTCGGGCGCTGTGCAGACTGGTGAGCAGGCGCTTGCTGCTGAGTTCGCCGAAGCCGCTCATGTTAACAAGCTCGGCGGCATCGAGGGTCATCCAATCCAGCAAACCGTCGAGTCGACCGGCCGTCAGGAGTTTTTCCCAGGTGCCGGGGCCGACATGGGGCAGGGCAAGCCCCTGTTTGCCGCTGAGCCAGTTCAGGCGCGCGAGAAACTGGCTTTCGCAGCCGGGTGTCGGTTGCCAGCAGCTCAACAGGTGATAGTCGTCTGCCACCGGAGCATTGACGGCTTCCCTGACGATACTGCGCAAGACGACGCCGTTGAGTCGCGGAATCGTCAGCCCGGCCAGGCTGATGGCGACCCGGTCGCCGGGACGGATGTCGAGTTCTTCCCAGCGCTTGAGGGAGCTGACGCTCACCCGGCGGATCCGTCGGTCGTCGAGCAGGGTGGGTTCAAGGTCCAGTACCGGCGTGATCCGTCCGGTTCGACCGATCCTGAAGCGCACCTTGCGTACTTCGGCCAGCGCCTGTGCATGTGGGTACTTCCAGGCCACGCTCCAGAATGGCGCCCGGGCCTGCCAGCGGTCGGCACTCGGGCGGTGGCTTTGGCGCAGGACGATGCCGTCGCTGGCGAACGGCAGCGGCGTGCGATACCAGTGGTCGCGCCAATGCTCGGCGTCGGCCAGGGCCTGGACAGGCTGGTTATAGGCGACGGTGTCCGCGAAGCCCAGCTTGCCCAAGGCTGTCATCCGGTCGGGCAGGGTGTCCGGCCCCTCGGGCCAGTCCCAGACAAACAGGCCGATGTGCGCCGCTTCCTGCGCCGTCAGATTGCGCCGCGCCATCAAGCCCGCCACCGTCCCCCGAGCGTTGCGGCTTCCGCTGCTGGCCTGGACGTGGCCGTCCAGTCGCCAATACAGCTCGCCCTGCACGAGCAGGTCCAGGGGTTGCTGCAACTGTTGGGGGATGGCGCCGATTTTTTCTGCATTCAAGGTCCAATCGTGCCCCCGGACACCGTTGCCACGGCTGATCGCCTGGTGCAGCAAGCCCTTGCGGTAAATCAGCGTGACGGCCACGCCATCGACTTTCGGCTGGGCCCAGACATTCTCACGACCGTGCAGCCAGGCCTGCGCCGCTGCGGCATCCTTGAGCTTTTCCAAACCGGTATGAACCACCGGGTGCGGCACCTTTCCTCCTGCCGTGCGCAAAGGGCTGGCCGGCATCTCCAGGCCAAGGCAACGACGCCATTGGCCCAGTTGCAGGCGAGCCTGATCGTAGAGTTCATCAGCCACCGGCGAATGGCCGCCACGGTGATAGCTGTCGTCCCAGGCGTCGACTTGCCGTTGCAGGGCAGTGACCTCTGCGTGGGCCCGCTCAGCGGGCCAGTCGGGACAGGGCGCCGCGATAACGGGGCTGGCAATGAAGACAAGACAGGCGAGTAAAAGCGATAACGGTGGCATCGAGGCATCCTTGCTCGTTGAGTCACCGCAAGGCTAGTCGCTGTCGCGAACCTTGGGCGCACCGGACCATTACCGGGTTTTACCAAGCCTGATGGCGAAGTCGCGGCGGTACAGTCCGATGCGATTTAGCCGCGCAACTGTCTCTTGAAGCCGTCACGGGGCGGCGCAGAATGAGTCCTCGATCGACTCTTGCCTGGAATGCCTTCGATGGACCTGACGACACTCGCTGTTTTCATCCCGGCCTGTTTTGCCCTGAACATGGCGCCGGGGCCGAATAACCTGCTGTCCATCAGCAACGCCTCGCGTTATGGCTTCGCCCGGGCGTGCAGCGGCGGCATCGGTCGGTTGCTGGCGTTTGCGATCATGATTGCCCTGGCGGCGGCGGGGCTCACTGCGGTGCTGCACACGTCGGAGTTGTTGTTCCTGGGGATCAAGCTCGTCGGGGCCGGTTATCTGTTCTACCTGGCCGTGCAGTTGTGGCGGGCCCGGCCCGAAGCCGACAGCGAAGCCGTGGTCGCGTCGAAGGGGATGGCCAATCTGGCGCGCCAGGAATTCCTGGTGGCAATCGGCAATCCGAAGGCGATCCTGTTGTTTACCGCGTTTCTGCCGCAGTTCGTCGACCGCGCAGGCGACATCACCCAACAATTTGCCATGCTGGGCGGGCTGTTCCTGGCGTTGGAGTGCATTGCCATCGGGCTCTATTGCTACATGGGCATTCATGCGCGGCGGCTGTTTGCGCGGCCAAGTGGCAAGCGTTTGTTCAATCGGCTGTGTGCGGGGCTGCTGGCGAGCGCGGCCTCGTTTTTGCTGGTGGCGCGCCGCTCCTGAAACACCAGGAGATAGATTTCATTGCCTTTATTGCGGGCAAGCCTTGCTCCCACAGCGGCCACGCATGAAAAAGCCCCTGGCGACTTGATCGCCAGGGGCTTTTTCACAACAGGGGTATTACAGGCCGGCAGCGGCGCGCAGGGCGTCGGCGCGGTCGGTTTTTTCCCAGGTGAAGGTGGTGAAGGTGTCGTCGCCGACGGTCCGGGTTTGCGGCGTGCGGCCGAAGTGACCGTAGGCGGCGGTTTCCTGGTACATCGGGTGCAGCAGGTCGAGCATGGTGGTGATGGCGTAAGGACGCAGGTCGAACACTTCACGCACCAGCTTGATGATCTTGTCGTCGCCGATCTTGCCGGTGCCGAAGGTGTTCAACGAGATCGACGTCGGTTGGGCGACGCCGATGGCGTAGGACACCTGGATCTCGCAACGCTCGGCCAGGCCTGCGGCGACGATGTTCTTGGCCACGTAACGACCGGCGTAGGCCGCCGAACGGTCCACCTTCGATGGGTCTTTGCCGGAGAACGCGCCGCCACCGTGACGGGCCATGCCGCCGTAGCTGTCGACGATGATCTTGCGACCGGTCAGGCCACAGTCGCCCACCGGGCCGCCGATGATGAAGTTGCCGGTCGGGTTGATGTGGTACTGGGTGTCCTTGGTCAGCAACTCGGCAGGCAGCGCGTGCTTGACGATCAGCTCCATCACGCCTTCGCGCAGGTCTTTGTACGAAACCTCTGGATTGTGCTGGGTGGACAGTACGACGGCGTCGATACCCACCACCTTGCCGTTTTCATAGCGGCAGGTGACCTGGGACTTGGCGTCCGGACGCAGCCACGGCAGCAGGCCGGATTTGCGGGCCTCGGCCTGGCGCTGCACCAACTGGTGCGAGAAGGTGATCGGAGCCGGCATCAGCACGTCGGTTTCGTTGCTGGCATAGCCGAACATCAGGCCCTGGTCGCCTGCGCCCTGATCTTCCGGCTTGCTGCGGTCGACGCCTTGGGCGATGTCCACCGATTGCTTGCCGATGATGTTCATCACGCCGCAGGTCGCGCCGTCGAAGCCGACCTCGGAGCTGTTGTAGCCGATGCCCAGGATGACGTCGCGGACGATCTGTTCCAGGTCGACCCAGGCCGATGTGGTGACTTCGCCGGCGATGATTGCCACGCCCGTTTTCACCAGGGTCTCGCACGCCACGCGGGCGAACTTGTCTTCAGCAATGATGGCGTCCAGCACCGCATCAGAGATCTGGTCGGCGATTTTGTCCGGATGCCCTTCAGACACGGACTCGGAGGTGAAAAGGGAGTATTCGCTCATCTCGATGTTTTCCTACAAGTTACCGTTGGTGAGTGTCGCCAGTCGGTCGCTGAAAGTGGCGAACCTGGATCTGGAAACCATTGCGTAAGCCTACGTAGAGGCTTTCCCCGGGCACGAGGCCCGCAGCGGAGGCCCAACGGGCCAGGTCATCCTGTTCAAATCCCAGCCAGAGATCTCCGCAGGCCTCCCTGGCCCAGCTCTGGTTGTGGCTGCATAACTCGGTCACCAGCAGGCTGCCGCCCGCTTTCAGCAGCTCGGCCATGTGCTTGAGTGCATCGGCCGGCGCGGCAAAGTGGTGAAGCACCATATTCAATACAACGCAGTCGGCCTGCAGATTGACGCCGTCCAAGGCATCGGCCAGTTGCAGGCTGACGTTAGCCAGGTTTTCGCGCTCACACACCTGGCGTGCCAGTTCGAGCATGGCCGGGCTGTTGTCCAGCGCCGTGACCTGATGAAAACGTTGCGCCAGCTCCGGCAGGAACGCACCGTCGCCGGGGCCGACTTCGATTGCGGTGGCAGTGGGCTCGAAGCTTAGTTTGTCGAGCAGCGTCACCACGCTTTCGCGGTATTGCGGCAAGCCGGCAATCAGGTCTTGCTGGGCGCGAAACTTCTCGGCGACCCGGGCGAAAAAATCCTGGCTGGCGGCCGCTCGTTGCCTGTGGACCTGGGCGATGCGTGCCTGCACTTCGGTCGGCAGGTGCAGGGCGTCCACTTCGTCCAGCAGCGCAGCGTGCAGCTTGCCGCCCAGAAGGTCGGTGTGGGGCAGGGCGCGGCGATAGAAAATGGCGTTGCCTTCCCGGCGCGTCGCCACCAGGTCGGCCTGGGCCAGGACCTTGAGGTGGTGGCTCATGCCGGACTGGCCGATGTCGAAAATCTGCGCCAGTTCCAGTACGCCGAACGAGTCGTTAGCCAGGGCGCGCAATACATTGAGCCGCAACGGATCGCCGCCGGCCTTGCAAAGGGCCGCCAGCTCATCGCAATCGTCGTGGCGAATGGAAGGCACGTGTAAGTTCATAGGGCCGCAGTCTAGTGAGGGGGGCGGCGCATCGCAAGTTCAATATCAAAAAGTTTTGATATTGCTTGATAAATGGCACTTCCCCGTGTGTGCTTGACTCTACAATCCGTCAGCGGAAAGGTTTCACCCGGCGAATGCGACGTTATCCACCCGAAAAACACCCGCGGATGACTATCTGTCATTGCCCCGGGCGGGTGCGTGAGGGAAAATGCTCGCCTTTTTCAGTTTCGTTTTATTCATTCTCGATTCAATTCCCGCAGGAGATCAGCGATGCCCAGCCGTCGTGAGCGTGCCAATGCCATTCGTGCCCTCAGCATGGATGCCGTGCAGAAAGCCAACAGCGGCCATCCCGGTGCCCCCATGGGTATGGCGGATATCGCCGAGGTGCTTTGGCGCGACTACCTCAAGCACAGCCCGAGCAACCCATCGTTTGCTGACCGCGACCGCTTCGTGCTGTCCAACGGTCACGGCTCGATGTTGATCTATTCGCTGCTGCACCTGACCGGCTACGACCTGTCGATCGATGACCTGAAGAACTTCCGCCAGCTGCACAGCCGCACCCCGGGCCACCCGGAATACGGCTACACCCCTGGCGTGGAAACCACCACCGGTCCGCTGGGCCAGGGCCTTGCCAACGCCGTGGGCTTCGCCCTCGCGGAAAAAGTCCTGGCGGCGCAGTTCAACCGTCCAGGCCATAACGTCGTCGATCACCACACCTACGTGTTCCTCGGTGATGGCTGCATGATGGAAGGCATTTCCCACGAAGTGGCCTCCCTGGCCGGTACCCTGGGCCTGGACAAGCTGATCGCCTTCTATGACGACAACGGCATCTCCATCGACGGCGAAGTCGAAGGCTGGTTCACCGACGACACCCCCAAGCGTTTCGAGGCCTACAACTGGCTGGTGATCCGCAACGTCGACGGCCACGATCCGGAAGAAATCAAGACCGCCATCGAGACCGCCCGCAAAAGCGCCCAGCCGACCCTGATCTGCTGCAAGACCACCATCGGTTTCGGCTCGCCGAACAAGCAAGGCAAGGAAGACTGTCACGGCGCGCCATTGGGTGCCGAGGAAATCGCCCTGACCCGCGCTGCGTTGAAGTGGAGCCACGGCCCGTTCGAAATTCCGGCTGACATCTATGCCGAATGGGACGCCAAGGAAAAAGGCCGCGCGACCGAAGCCGAATGGGATCAGCGCTTCGCCGGCTATTCCGCCGAATTCCCTGAGCTGGCCAACGAGCTGGTGCGTCGCCTCAGCGGCGAGCTGCCGGCCGATTTCGCCGAAAAAGCCTCGGCGTACATCGCTGAAGTCGCGGCCAAGGGCGAGACCATCGCCAGCCGCAAGGCCAGCCAGAACACCCTGAACGCCTTTGGCCCACTGCTGCCGGAGTTGCTCGGCGGCTCGGCTGACCTGGCCGGTTCCAACCTGACCCTGTGGAAAGGCTGCAAGGGCGTCAGCGCTGAAGACGCCAGCGGCAACTACATGTACTACGGTGTGCGCGAGTTCGGCATGAGCGCGATCATGAACGGCGTCGCGCTGCACGGCGGCCTGGTGCCTTACGGCGCCACCTTCCTGATGTTCATGGAATATGCTCGCAACGCCGTGCGCATGTCGGCGCTGATGAAAAAACGCATTCTGTATGTGTTCACCCACGACTCCATCGGCCTGGGCGAAGACGGCCCGACTCACCAGCCGATCGAGCAACTGGCAAGCCTGCGCTGCACGCCGAACCTGGACACCTGGCGCCCTTGCGACGCCGTGGAATCGGCAGTGGCCTGGAAGCATGCCCTCGAGCGTAACGACGGCCCGTCGGCGCTGATCTTCTCCCGTCAGAACCTGCAGCACCAGAACCGCGATACTGACCAGATCGGCGACATCAGCCGCGGTGGCTACGTGCTCAAGGACTGCATCGGCGAGCCTGACCTGATCCTGATCGCCACCGGCTCCGAAGTCGGCCTCGCTGTCCAGGCCTACGACAAGCTGACCGAGCAGGGCCGCAACGTGCGCGTGGTGTCGATGCCATGCACCAGCGTGTTCGATGCCCAGGACGCCGGCTACAAGCAGGCGGTGCTGCCGCTGCAGGTCAGCGCCCGGATCGCCATCGAGGCTGCCCATGCCGATTACTGGTACAAGTACGTCGGCCTGGAAGGTCGCGTGATCGGCATGACCACCTACGGCGAATCGGCGCCTGCGTCGGCGCTGTTCGAGGAATTCGGCTTTACCCTGGAAAACATCCTGGGGCAGGCTGAAGAGTTGCTGGAAGACTGATCCGAAAATTGCGTCGTTTGTTCCGACGCCATCGCGAGCAGGCTCGCTCCCACAGGGTCCGTGGAGATCCCAGTGGGAGCGAGCCTGCTCGCGATGGCGATGGTTCAGGCAGCAACGAACTGAAGGATTCATCACGGTAATCGAGACCCCCATGCCCCAACCGCGTCCCTACAAAGTTGCACTCAACGGCTACGGCCGGATTGGCCGTTGCGTCTTGCGTGCGTTGTTCGAGCGAGGGGCGAGGGCCGGGTTCGAGATTGTCGCGATCAACGACCTGGCCGACATGGCCAGCATCGAATACCTGACACGCTTTGACTCCACCCACGGCCGGTTTCCCGGCGAAGTACGAGTCGAGGGCGACTGTCTGCATATCAATGGCGACTGCGTGAAGGTCCTGCGCAGTGCCACCCCCGAAGGCATCGACTGGGCGTCCCTGGACGTCGATCTGGTGCTCGAATGTTCCGGCGCCTACCACACCCGCGAAGATGGCCAGCGCTTTCTCGCGGCCGGTGCGCCACGGGTGCTGTTCTCCCAGCCGATGGCCAGCGAAGCGGATGTGGACGCGACCATCGTCTATGGCGTGAACCAGGATTGCCTGACCGGCGATGAGTTGCTGGTGTCCAACGCGTCCTGCACCACCAACTGCGGCGTGCCGCTGCTGCGCCTGCTGGACCAGGCCATTGGCCTGGAATATGTGTCGATCACCACCATCCACTCGGCGATGAACGACCAGCCGGTCATCGACGCCTATCACCATGAGGACCTGCGTCGCACCCGTTCGGCGTTCCAATCGGTGATTCCGGTGTCCACTGGTCTGGCGCGTGGCATCGAGCGGCTGCTGCCGGAACTTGCGGGGCGAATTCAGGCCAAAGCCGTGCGGGTGCCGACGGTGAACGTGTCCTGCCTCGACATTACGATGCAGACCGTAAGCGATACCGATGCCACCGAGGTCAACCGGATCCTGCGCGAAGCCGCCACCAGCGGCCCGCTCAAAGGCCTGCTGGCCTACACCGAGTTGCCTCATGCCAGTTGTGATTTTAACCATGACCCTCATTCGGCCATTGTCGATGCCAGCCAGACCCGGGTTTCCGGGCCGCGGCTTGTGAACATCCTGGCCTGGTTCGACAACGAATGGGGTTTCGCCAACCGAATGCTCGACGTTGCGGAACATTACCTGCAAGCGGCGACTTCGTTGGCGGCCTCTGCTTCCAACAAACCTGCTCTCTAAACAGTCACCCAGGAATTGCGACCCATGACCGTGTTGAAGATGTCCGACCTCGATCTGCAAGGTAAGCGCGTACTGATCCGCGAAGACCTCAACGTCCCCGTCAAGGACGGTGTTGTCACCAGCGACGCGCGCATCCTGGCTTCGCTGCCGACCATCAAGCTGGCCCTGGAAAAAGGCGCGGCCGTGATGGTCTGCTCTCACCTGGGGCGTCCGACCGAAGGCGAGTTCTCGGCGGAAAACAGCCTCAAGCCTGTGGCCGATTACCTGAGCAAGGCCTTGGGGCGCGAAGTCCCGCTGGTGGCCGACTACCTGGGCGGCGTCGACGTGAAGGCCGGCGATGTCGTGCTGTTCGAAAACGTGCGCTTCAATAAAGGCGAGAAAAAGAACGCCGACGAACTGGCCCAGCAATACGCTGCCCTGTGCGACGTGTTCGTGATGGACGCCTTCGGCACCGCCCACCGCGCCGAAGGCTCGACCCATGGCGTGGCGAAATTCGCCAAGGTCGCCGCTGCCGGCCCGCTGCTGGCCGCCGAGCTGGACGCGTTGGGCAAGGCCCTGGGCGCCCCGGCCCAACCGATGGCGGCCATCGTCGCTGGCTCCAAGGTCTCGACCAAGCTCGACGTGCTCAACAGCCTGAGCCAGGTCTGCAACCAACTGATCGTTGGTGGCGGCATCGCCAACACCTTCCTCGCCGCCGCCGGTCACCCGGTCGGCAAATCCCTGTATGAGCCAGACCTGCTGGACACCGCCCGGGACATCGCCGCCAAGGTCAGCGTGCCGTTGCCGGTGGACGTGGTGGTCGCCAAGGAGTTCGCCGAGGGCGCTGTCGCTACCGTCAAGCTGATTGCCGACGTGGCCGAAGACGACATGATTCTCGACATTGGTCCGCAAACCGCGGCCAACTTCGCTGAACTGTTGAAGTCGTCGCAGACCATCCTGTGGAACGGCCCGGTCGGCGTGT
This sequence comes from Pseudomonas fluorescens, assembly GCF_018614775.1. Classification (GTDB taxonomy): domain Bacteria; phylum Pseudomonadota; class Gammaproteobacteria; order Pseudomonadales; family Pseudomonadaceae; genus Aquipseudomonas; species Aquipseudomonas fluorescens_BY. The sequence continues at coordinate 4,452 of NZ_JAGGOF010000106.1, read as the reverse complement.
TCGAGTTCGACCAGTTCGGCAACGGCACCAAGGTGCTGGCCCAGGCTATCGCCGAGAGCGCGGCGTTCTCCATCGCGGGCGGCGGCGACACCCTGGCGGCGATCGATAAATATGGCGTGGCCGAGCAGATCTCCTACATTTCTACCGGGGGTGGCGCGTTCCTCGAATTCGTCGAAGGCAAAGTGCTGCCAGCGGTGGAAGTCCTGGAAAGCCGGGCCAAGGCCTGAGGCTTCATTGGCCAGGCAAAGGAGTGTTCTGATGGTCAAGACGTTCACGTTGTTGTTGGCGGCGACGCTGATGGCGGCCTGCTCCAGCAGCCCGGAGGCCACGGCTCCGGAAACCGCGACGCCAACGCCTGAAGAAGGCTGCTACCAGGCCGAGTGGCAAGCCGAGACCAACCCGGTGCTGAACAAGCGTTCCGGGCCGGACGGCCTGGACAAATACGAGACGCAAACCCCGGCCAAGGAACATGGTTGTCCTTGACGGGTCTGACTCTTTAACTCATGGCTGGCGGCATGTGCCGCTGGTCGAGGAACACCGATGAAAGGCTTGATCGCCGTTGCGGCGTTGGCATTGCTGGCCGGTTGTGCGCAGTTGGGCTTTTCCAGCGCGTCCGGGCCCGTGGCGGGCTGGACGACCTGGACCTGCGACAGCGAGGCCAAGGTACTGTGGCGCTACACCGATCCCGCTCATCAGGAAGTCGACGTGCGCCTCGGCGGCGCCGATCAGGTTTATCACCTGAAACAGGAACCGGGCGCCTCGGGCTCGCTGTACAGCGACGACATGCTGGCGTTTCACGTCAAGGGTGAGGAGGGCCTGGTGTATTGGGTCGCCACCAATGACTTGATCGGGCGGGGTTGCAAGGCGCAGTAAGACACACCACGGAATTACTGCAGAAGCAGATCCAAGTGGGAGCGGGCTTGCTCGCGAATGCGGTCAGTCAGCTTGCCTCTTTGTTGAATGTGAAGCTGCATTCGCGAGCAAGCCCGCTCCCACAGGATCGCGTCAGTATTTGGGTTTATGGCAACACCGAATTCGCAGCCAGGGCCAATGTCCGACCTGCAATGACTTGAATAGCCGCCGCCGCTCCGGCAGGCTGGCACGATTAACGACCCTCGACCGGGAGAGAGACACACATGGCACTTATCAGCATGCGTCAGATGCTGGACCACGCAGCCGAGTTCGGCTACGGCGTCCCAGCCTTTAACGTCAACAACCTTGAGCAGATGCGCGCCATCATGGAAGCCGCTGACAAGACTGACTCCCCGGTGATCGTCCAGGCTTCGGCCGGCGCCCGCAAATACGCCGGTGCCCCGTTCCTGCGGCACCTGATCCTGGCGGCCATCGAAGAATTCCCGCACATCCCGGTGTGCATGCACCAGGACCACGGCACCAGCCCGGACGTCTGCCAACGCTCCATCCAACTGGGCTTCAGCTCGGTGATGATGGACGGCTCCCTCGGCGAAGACGGCAAGACCCCGACCGATTACGAATACAACGTGCGCGTCACCCAGCAAACCGTCGCCATGGCTCACGCCTGCGGTGTTTCGGTGGAAGGTGAGCTGGGCTGCCTGGGCTCGCTGGAAACCGGCATGGCCGGTGAAGAAGACGGCATCGGTGCCGAAGGCGTGCTGGATCACAGCCAGATGCTGACCGACCCGGAAGAAGCCGCCGACTTCGTCAAGAAAACCCAGGTCGATGCCCTGGCGATCGCCATCGGCACCAGCCACGGCGCCTACAAGTTCACCAAGCCACCGACCGGCGACGTGCTGGCGATCGACCGTATCAAGGAAATCCACAAGCGCATCCCCAACACCCACCTGGTGATGCACGGTTCGTCCTCGGTGCCGCAGGAGTGGCTGGCGATCATCAACCAGTACGGTGGCGACATCAAGGAAACCTACGGCGTGCCGGTTGAGGAGATCGTCGAAGGTATCAAGTATGGCGTGCGCAAGGTCAACATCGACACTGACCTGCGCCTGGCGTCCACCGGTGCCATGCGTCGCTTGATGGCGACCAATCCTAGCGAGTTCGATCCGCGTAAGTTCTTTGGCGCGACTGTGACCGCGATGCGTGATGTGTGTATTGCGCGCTATGAGGCGTTTGGTACGGCGGGGAATGCTTCGAAGATCAAGCCGATTTCGCTGGAAGCCATGTATCAGCGTTATCTGAAGGGTGAGTTGAACGCCAAGGTCAACTAAGGTTAGAACGGAAAAACCCGCATTGATTAATGCGGGTTTTTTATGCGCGGGATCTGCATTGTTTTTTGGCTTGAAAGAGCGTGAGCCAATCTAGCCAGCATGGGGATCCTAGTTTCGCGTCTTAATCGTGCAGATTAAGGCTGTGGTTAGGTTCGGCAGTGCCATAAATTCTTGGGGTTGGGCCGAGACCTGCTGTGTTATGTGCTGGGAATGTGATTTCAGGCGTGCGAGGCATGTTGGTTCTCCAAGTTCAATAAGGAGCGAAGCTCGTACTTCCTGGCCGTGCTTCGGTCGACTTTGTGCTGATGGGTTAATTGCACTCGATGCTCTTTATCTTGCCTTCTGCGTCGACGGTAATGCTGAGGCGACTGCTGTTCGCTCCGTCTTTGGTTAAAAACGTTCCTCCTGGCGGTGTGCTCCTGACGATATCTGCTCCTGCTCGGGCCTTTGCATCCTTCTCGGTAGCGGCGTCGAACTTTTTGCCGATAAGGTCCTTGACGAGTGTTGCATCGCAGGCACCATCCTGCGCATGGGCGGCTACACCCATCAGTAAGGTCGTTGCAAGAATCAATAGTTTAAAGGTCATGGTTAAGCTCCCTTTTACATGGACCCCCGCCTGGGGGCGGGTGGAGCTAGCCTGATGTGTGGGAATGCATAGCGCTACTGTCATAGCTGACAGTTTTTTATAAGTTTTCAGCTGGCGTTTTCAAGCGTGGTATTCGTAAATCTTCTAGTGGCTGTCAACACTGACAGTAGGCCGTTTTCAAAGCAGCAGCGACACTTCCAATATCCAGCATCAACGATAGATAGAGGCGGATATGAAATGGGCCTTGGTTATGGAGTCCGGTGTTCACGACTGTTACGTCAGTAAAATAGTCGAGTCGGAATTCAAGCCGCCCTACCATCCGACCCACCTGCGAGGATGGCGCTGGATTGCCCTCGAACCGGATGACGGTCTAAAGGTTGGCGATAGCTGGCGAGGTCACCCCCTCGACCCGCCGGCGGTTGAGCCGCCAACGTCAGACAGGACCAGGCGTTCGTTCTAGGGGGCATTCAAAAACTTCACGGTTAATGGCGAAATCGATCATTCATTCGGTCGTGAGGCACCATGCTTCTCGCGCCCGCGGGTCTACGCGGACCGCTGGTCGTCATGGAAAGTGGGCACATCCTTGCGACGGGCGTCATTGATGGGGCAGGTGCATTGGTCGCCAAGTACCGATTCGATGGGAGCCTGGAGCCGACATTCGGAAATGAGGGATACGCCACTTTCGTTCCCGTTGACGGGCGCCCGGCAGTGTGGCGCACCCTGGTATTGCAGTCGAATGGAAAACTGATAGCGGCTGGAGGAATCGGCGTCAAGGGGACGCATACCACCGATGCAGTTGTCCTGCGCCTCAACGGCGATGGAACCGTCGATGGCACGTGTGGCGTTCTGGTGCTCTGCCGACAACCGGGAGCGCACCTGGTCAACGCTCAGTGTACAGAGGGGTCTGCTTTCAATGCGTCGTAAGCTGGCGCTACTTGGCCTACGAGCCAGCTCTCCAAGGCACGATCACGAGCCAACAGCGCACGAAGACCATCCCGAATGACTTCGCTTTCAGTGGCGTATTCACCGGCAGCGACCTTGGCTTTCACTGCCTCGGCCATCTGGTTCGGCAGAGTAATGCTGAATTGTTGAGTGCTACGCATGATGGAGCTCCGGGATAGGACAGGATTTAATCCTGCTCTGCTATATGAAGTATGCCCATGACCTCATGGACCGTTCATCTGGACGGACAGGGCAGTAAAAGCACGAGCATCAGAGCAATAGGAATATCTACGTAGCTGACCCACCGTTTATCGCGAGCAGGCTCGCTCCCACAATGGGATTCCACAATGGGACTGGCGTGCACCCCAAAGAGCCAGGTCGGCTACTAGGCCGCCTCGGCGAGGGTTTGATCTGGGGCGCCCCGTTAACCACGATGGCCGAAAGGCGGTATTGCGTAGTGGGTACCCCGGCATGGATGCCGGGGTAGCCGCGCTGGACCATGGATGGTCCTTCGCGGCGGGCCCACGGAGCAATGCCTGCGTTCGGGCATGCCGAGCCTAGGCGAGGCACCGAGTGGTGGGGCATGTAGGGAACAACCACATGGGTTACAAAAAAGTGCATTCACATAGGTGACACTTTGATGGAAACATAACCGTTCTTTGCATCCCTCGCGTTCACGTGACCCAGGATCACCGGCCCAAAGATCACGTTCCATACCCCATC
>NZ_JAGGOF010000105.1 GCF_018614775.1 Pseudomonas fluorescens | reverse complement strand
TGCAGGTAGGGGTTTTGTTTTAAGTAGAAGCTATCGATTTTCGCCTGCTCGTTGTTGTTGAACGAGCGGGACACAGAATTTCTTGACGACCATAGAGCATTGGAACCACCTGATCCCATCCCGAACTCAGCAGTGAAACGATGCATCGCCGATGGTAGTGTGGGGTTTCCCCATGTGAGAGTAGGTCATCGTCAAGATTGAATTCCCAGAACCCCTGTCTGCTGACGCAGACAGGGGTTTTGTCGTTTTAGGCCAGTAATCGGATCGAGCTTCTGGTTGCCTGTATTCCCCGGCAAACCCCGCTGCCGTTGCTATGCTGTGGTAGTCGGGGTGCTGGCGAACGAAGGGCCCGCGACGTGACTGGTCATGGGGATTCCAATAATGAAAAACCCTTATGCTCCTGGCTTCTGGTGCGCTATAGCGGCTTTGATGCTGCTTTCGGCCACCTATTTCTATGGCGTCATGCTCACTCACCAGATCGATAAGGCGCTGCTCTTCCTGGACAGCGCAGCGGCATTGATCGGTGTGATCTCCATCGCAACAGTGGCCTGGGCATCGCTCCAGGGCCAACGCATCAAGAAAAAACACCTCGAACAAGGCAAGACCCTGGTGCTGATCTGGGATACCAAGGTCGCGCTCCGGCGCGTCGAAACCGTGTTCGACCGCTATTTCTGGGGCAGCTACTGGCAGCCTGGCCGTACGTTCCAGGAAGTCATGGGCGAGCTTACCGGCACGCCACTGGAAAAGAGTCTGGAAGCTCTGAAAGCCCAATGCGCAACCTTGGACAAGCAAGTTGCCCAGGATGGCTGGCATTGGCTCAATAATGCTCGTGAGTTGTGCGACGTCGCTAACGCCATGGCCCGGGAGCGCTACCAACTGGACTTCTGCGACTCGCGGGCGGACTCATCAGGCGCAGCGGTGATCAATCGTGATTTCGAAGTATTGGTCTACACGTGGACGGCCCGGCTCAAGACATTCGACCATCAACTCGACGAGATTGAAGTCCAATATTCGTAGACCGCCTCGCAAGAAAAGGTTTTTCCCCCTTTAAACATTGGGCCCGAAGGGCTGCCTGATGGTAATCTCCGCACCACTTCACGGCGTCGAGCCACACCCCCTTGCGGGTCAGGGAAGACGACGGCTTTCTTCAACCATGGATATCAATCGGGTCACTCATGAATAAATCAGCAAGCGTACTTCTGGGGATCGTCGTGGCGGTCGGTGCCATCAGCGCGGGTGGCGCCTGGTACACCGGCACCAAGCTGGAAGGCGTTCTGAACAACGCTATTGCCGATAGCAACAAACAGATGCAAACGGCTTTGGCTGGGTCCAACAGCACGGCTGTCCTGGAATTGGTTTCCATGGACCGTGGCACCTTCAGCAGCACCGCCCACTACCGTCTCAAAGGTGAGGGCGAGATGTTCGGCGGAGAGTCGGTTGAGCTGCTCTTCGTCGACAAGATCGAACACGGGCCAATTCCGTTCTCGCGTCTGGTAACACTTAAGTGGTTGCCGGTCATGGCCACCAGCCACAGCGAACTTGAGCGCAATCCACTGACCGATAAGTGGTTCGCCGCTACCCAGGGCAAATCGCCGCTCAAGGGTGTGGTCAACCTGGGCTACGACGAGTCCATCAATGGCACCTATGAGCTGTTGCCGCTGGACACCAAGCTGGACGAGAAAACCCAGCTGATCTTCTCTGGCCTGAAAATCGACCTGGCCGCCAGTGCCAAGGCTCAAAAGGTCAAGGCTGATGGCTACATGGACAGCTTCAAACTGAGCACCGTCGCCGAAGACCAGACGCCGCTGCAGATTGAGATCAACGGGCTGACGCTGGCCAGCAACCTGAGCAAAAGCACCTATGGCTACTACATGGGTGATAACGCCCTGTTGTTGAGCAATACCAAGGCCACCTTTGGTGAGCCGAAGTCGGTGCTGGGCCTGAAGAGCCTGGAAATGAAGAACAGCAGCACCGAGAACGGCACCAGCGCTTCGGGGCGTGCCGACTACAAGATCGGTGAAGTGTCGTTCAACGACAAGATCATTGGTTCAGCGCAGATGGCGGTAAGCCTGAAGAACCTGGACATCCCTGCCACGATGTCGTTGATGCAGGTTTACCAGGCCAAGCTGCAGCCGTACGAAAAAGCCGCTGCCGAAGCCGCTGCTGCCGGAGAGCCAACACCCGAGCTGAACCTGACCGAAGCGGAAGAAGCACAGGTCAAGGCCGATCTGGAAAAACTCCTGGCCGGCGCCCCGCAAATTGCATTGGAAAACCTGTCGTTCAATACCGCCAGCGGCGAAAGCCGTGCAAGCCTGGTTATCGACCTTGCCAAGCCGCAATCCCTGGATCTGCCGCCGGATGAGCTGGGTCGCCAATTACTGGCGCTGCTGGACTTCAACCTCAAGGTCTCCAAGCCAATGTTGGTGGACCTGATGACCGTGCAGGCGCAAATGGAAGGTCAGACTGACGCCAAGCTGATCGCCGACCAAGCCAGTGCCACCAGCGATATGTTCAGCGCCATGGCCGTGGGTACGAAACTGGCAACGCTCGAAGGCAATGACGTGGTGACCAAGCTGCGCTACGCCAACAATCAGGTTGATTTCAACGGTCAGAAGATGACGGTCGAACAATTCACAGCGTTTGTGATGAACCAGATTGGCGGCGGGGTCGCGGTCCAGTAACCGCCCCAGGCAACCTCCAGAACCGGCCCGTGCACAGCGCACGGGCCGGTTTTTTTTGATGCGCCAGGCATGGCGCGTTGCGCGTAAGCGCAACCAGCTTGCAACGACCTTTTCTGGTGGTCATCGATGTATTCATCAGCGTGCCGGCGTGGGTCGGATTGCTGTTCTCATCTGCCAGTGGACTGAGGGTCTTTCCCTGGGTTGAAGCAAGTTCAGCATAATTGTCACTGCAACCTTGTGGGCGCTGCGGCTATAGTTCGCAGGCCGTCCATGGCCTGATCCGCAAAAGGTGCCCGGTATGACCCGATTGAATTCCCTCACCCCCTGGCTGGCGGCCTTCGCCCTGGTGCTATGCGCACAAGGCGTTGCCCAGGCCGAGGAGCGCTTCACCCTTAACATCCCCGGCGTGTCGGACGACCGCCTCTTCACCGCTGCGGCGGCCAGTGACGCCAACAATTGCGGCGGCAAGAACATTTCCCCGGCCCTGAGCTGGAACGCCGGCCCGCCCGGCACCCTGAGCTACGCCATTGTCATGCTGGACCCGGACGGCCAGCGAGGCCAGGGGGTCGACCATTGGGTCCATTACGGGATCAAGGCCACCACTCGGCAGATTCCGGCAGGTGGAGGCACCAAGGCCTCGCTGGAAGGCATGAGCGGTATCAACAGCAAGAACACCCATGGCTACATCGGCCCTTGCCCGCCCCTTGGCGACAGTGCACACCACTACCTGATTCAGCTGTTCGCCCTGGACTTGCCCCCGGAGGCCCTGCCCGCTGGTCTTACGCGCGCCCAGTTGATGGAAAAAATCAACGGTCATGTGCTGCGCAACAGCAGCGTGGTGCGGCGCTACCATCGCTGACCGTGCTGGCCTTTTGTGACGAGGGCGCTTGCTCCCGCTGGGCTGCGCTGCAGCCCAGTCCCCAGGGTTGGCATCTCATGCCAAAAACGAGCACTATCGAGCCCCTGTTCATTCAAGCCGGAGGATGGCGATGACGCAGAAACCCGACGGCATCGCCCGCCTCAAGAACTGCCCCACCAAGGGCGACGAAATACGCCGGGCCATCGCCCAGAGCCGCAAGGATTTCCTGCCTGCCGACGAGGCCGAAGACGCCGCGCCAGGTCAATCGCCGGCCCAGCCCGTGGACAACGCTCGCGACGACTGAGCTGTCGCCCGTTCCCAACTTTCCGAATTTGCCTATGACTGCCAAAACTCATCTACCAGGCGACCGATTCAGCCGATCCGATTACAAAACCCTGGGCCTCGCTGCCTTGGGCGGCGCCCTGGAGATCTACGACTTCATCATTTTCGTCTTCTTTGCCCTGACCCTCAGCCAGTTGTTCTTCCCACCGGAAATGCCCGACTGGCTGCGCTTGCTGCAAAGCTTCGGGATTTTTGCCACCGGTTACCTGGCGCGGCCCCTGGGCGGGATCCTCATGGCGCACTTTGCCGATCGCCTGGGACGCAAGCGGGTGTTCAGCCTGAGCATCCTGATGATGGCCTTGCCCTGCCTGCTCATCGGGGTCATGCCGACCTACGCGCAAATCGGCTATTTCGCGCCGTTGCTGTTGTTGGCATTGCGCATCCTGCAGGGCGCGGCGGTGGGCGGGGAGGTGCCCAGCGCCTGGGTATTCGTGGCCGAACACGCGCCGTTGCACCATCGCGGCTATGCCCTGGGTTTTCTCCAGGCCGGGCTGACATTCGGCTACTTGCTGGGCGCCCTGACGGCAACCGCGCTGGCGCGGATCTACACCCCGGCGGAGATCCTCGATTACGCCTGGCGCCTGCCATTCCTGCTGGGCGGGGTCTTTGGCGTGATTGGCGTCTGGCTACGCCGCTGGCTGAGCGAAACACCGATCTTCATGGCCCTGCAAGCCAACCGCGAAGGCGCGGCCGAGCTGCCGTTGCGCACGGTCCTGCGCGACCACCGGCATGCCTTGCTGCCCGCTGCCATCCTGACCTGTGTACTGACCTCCGCTGTGGTGGTGTTCGTGGTCATCACCCCGACCGTGATGCAAAAAAGCTTCGGCATGACCGCCGGTCACACGTTCGCCCTGAGCAGCCTGGGCATCGTCTTCCTGAACATCGGCTGCGTCCTGGCTGGCCTCATCGTCGACCGGATCGGTGCCTGGCGCACCGTCATGCTCTACAGCTTGCTGCTGCCCCTGGGCATTACCGTACTCTACGCCAACTTGATCAACGGCGGTGCCTGGCTAGGCCTGGCGTACGCCGTCGCCGGCCTGGGTTGCGGCGTGGTCGGCGCGGTACCTTCGGTGATGGTCAGCCTGTTCCCGGCGAAAATCCGCGTATCCGGCATTTCGTTCACCTACAACATCGCCTACGCACTCTGGGCCAGCATGACGCCCTTGCTGCTGATTGCGCTGGTACCGTGGAGCCCATGGGTGTGCGTGGGGTATTGCGTGGTGATGGGGGCCGTAGGGGTGGGTGCTGCGTTGTATTTCCCCGGGCGGTATACAACGCCGGCGCAGCGGTCTTTGGTGTGTGAGTCCTAGGCCTGCTCGAAAGGTACCGTGGGCCGGACAAGTCGCCTTTTCAAAGACGCTCTCGCAAAAATTCCACAAAAGCGCGGGTTCTTGCCGAGCGGCGTCGGTCCTGGCTGAACACTGCGCTGATGGGCAGTGCCAGCGGCCGGTAATCATCAAGCACGGTGGTCACGGTAGCCTGGCGAACATCGGCGGCGAATAGCCATTGCGGTGACAGCGAGATGCCCAGTCCGGAGATCACCATCTCCCGGATCGCTTCGCTGCTGTTGCTGGTGACGTTGCCCTTGATTGTCACGCGGTGCTGTTCGCCCTTCCGGTCGAATTGCCAGACGTCATAGTGTTCCAGCAGCGTGAAGCCCAGGCAGTTATGCCGGACCAGATCGGCCGGCTCAATCGGCGTGCCGTGTTGCTGCAAGTACGCGGGAGCGGCGTACACCTGGCGTGGGCTGTCGCAGAGGGACACAGCCACCAGCCCTTCGTTTTTCACCGCACCGACCCGGACGGCGACGTCGATGTTCTCCTTCAGCACGTCTTCGTGTTGGTCGCTCAACCTCAGGTCGATCCGAACCTGTGGATGACGGGCCAGAAATTCTCCCATCAGGGGGGCTATGCACAACCGCCCGAAACTCATTGGCGCCGCTACCCGCAGGGGGCCGGCGACTTGTTCCTGGCCGCTGGCGAAGCTGAGCCTGGCGCTGTTCAGGCTGGCGAGGATGTCCTTGCTCTCGGTGTAGAAGCGCTGCCCCTGATCGGTCAACGCGAGATGGCGAGTGCTACGGGCGAACAACGCCCCGCCCAGATGTTGCTCCAGCGCGCGGATCTGCTTGCTGACTGCCGGCTGGCCCAGGTTCAACTCCCTGGCAACGGCCGAGAACGAGCCCCGCTCGACCACCCGTACGAACATGTGCATTGCGTCGAACAGATCCATACCGATTGGGCCTTTGTCTGGAATAAATCCTATCCATTATTGCTTACTTATCGGAATGTGCCCCTGCTCGCACTATGAACCTGCCCACTCATCGGAGGTTTACCGTCATGAACAACACCATGTTTGCCGCCGTTGCCGAGACCGCTCAGGCGCCGCTGATCGTGCGTCACATCCCTCGACCTGTTCCCGGCAAGGGACAGGTGTTGGTCCGGGTACACGCTGCCGGGATCAATCCGCTGGATACCAAGATCGCGGCAGGCGGCGGCGCCCATGCTCGCCAGCCGCTGCCCGCCGTGTTGGGTATTGACCTGGCCGGAACGGTCGTCGAACTCGGCGAAGGCGTCAGCGACTTCGCCCCTGGCGACGAGGTGTTCGGCATGGCAGGAGGAATTGGCGGTGCCCAGGGGGCCCTGGCCCAATACATCGCCGTCGACGCCCGTCTGATCGCGCCCAAACCCCGCTCCTTGAGCATGCGTGAAGCAGCGGCCTTGCCGCTGGTGTTCATCACCGCTTGGGAAGGGCTGGTGGACCGCGCCAACATTCGGCCCGGCCAGCAAACGTTGATTCATGGGGGGGCCGGCGGTGTCGGTCAGATGGCTGTACAAATCGCCAAGGCCCGAGGCGCCGAGGTCTACGCCACCGGCTCGGCCAGCAGCCTGGATTTCATTCGTGAACTGGGTGCCACACCCATCGACTACCGAGCCCAGGATACCGACAGTTACGTGCGCCAGCACACCGATGGCGAGGGGTTCGACATTGTCTACGATACCGTTGGTGGTCCTACTCTGGATGCCTCGTTCAACGCCGTGAAGACCTACACCGGTCATGTGCTCAGCTGCCTCGGCTGGGGACAGCACAGCCTGGCGCCGTTGTCATTTCGTGGAGCCAGTTATTCCGGCGTGTTCACCTTGATGCCGCTGCTGACCGGCAAGGGCCGCGAGCACCATGGTCAGATCCTCCGCCAAGCGGCGGCGCTGGTTGAGGCCGGGGCCTTGCGGATCAAACTGGATCCTCGGCGGTTCGGCCTGAATGAGGTGAACGAAGCGTTTGCGCAAGTGGCCGACGCGCGCGGGCAAGGGAAAACCGTGGTGGAAATCGAAGCTGATTGATTGGGCCCTCGTCACGGCGATGCGCCAGGAAACGCTCCGGTTCATCAAGCGACCGGTGCTTCGGCGTGTGAGGTGGGTCCTTGTCGAAACCTGAACCTGGTCGATAGCAGCGAAACCGCTTGAGAAGCCCTCCAGACTCCGTAAAATTCGCCGCGCTTTGCAATCAATTGTTCAAGGACGAATTCAGACATGCGTTTTTTCGCACCATTGCTGGCGCTCTGCCTCATGGCGGGCTGCGCTTCCAAGCCCGACTACTACGTTTCCCCTTCGCCGGTAGCGATTCCCAGGAACGCCACCTATTGGATCGATACCTTCAACGTCGAAGTCGTCGGCAAGAATGAACGCTTTCTGCCCGACGAAACCGTTCGCGAGCAATTGAACGGCGACCTGGTCGGCCGTCTGCTCGATGCCAATCGTTATGCCGCGAGCAAGGCAACCGCCGACTATCTGCTGGATGTAAACGCGGTTTATGCGCGCCGTATCCAGGATACCCAAGGCGGCTTCATGAACAGTATCGTTGCCGACGGTACGTACCTGGCCAGTGTCGATTTCAGCTATCAAGTCACGGTGAAGAAGGCCGATACCGAGGTGCTGCACTTTGCCCAGGCCCGCGAGGGGTTGATGCCCGGCGGCGCGATAGGGCAAATGCAGAACATGAAAAGCATGCTGGGCGCGCTCACCAACAAGGGTAACTCCGATGTGGAACGTTACTACACCGGTGTGTTGAGCCGCTTTATCGTCGATGACCTTCTGGCCATCCCGTCTCGTTGATCATTCGTAACACCGCGCAGCGCTGATTCTCACTTAGGGGTACCCCGTGAAAACATTGTTTAAAGTCCTGCTGTCCGGCCTCGCCGCCGCAGCGTTGCTGACCGTGGCCGGTTGTGCCTCGGAAAGCTCCCGCGCGTTGCCGATTGAAAAAGTTGCCAGCGCCGGCGTTGCTTATTCCGGCGTGCGCGTGCCGATTGCCGTGGGCAAGTTCGATAACCGTTCCAGCTACATGCGTGGAATCTTTTCCGATGGTGTCGACCGCCTTGGCGGTCAGGCCAAGACCATCCTGATTACCCACTTGCAACAGACCAATCGCTTCAACGTGCTGGATCGCGACAACATGAGCGAAATCTCCCAGGAAGCCGCCATCAAAGGGACTGCGCAAAAGCTCAAGGGCGCTGACTACGTAGTGACTGGCGACGTGACCGAGTTCGGCCGCAAAGAGACCGGCGACCGCCAGCTGTTCGGCATCCTCGGCCGTGGCAAGACTCAAGTGGCCTACGCCAAGGTCAACCTGAACATCGTCAACATCAGTACTTCCGAAGTGGTGTATTCCACCCAGGGCGCGGGTGAATACGCCCTCTCCAACCGTGAAGTGATCGGCTTCGGCGGCACCGCCAGCTATGACTCCACCCTCAATGGCAAGGTCCTGGACCTGGCCATGCGCGAGGCTATCAATCGCCTGGTGGACGGCATCAATGCCGGGGCCTGGAACCCACGCAACTGATCAGCAACCTTTAATGGAGCAGTACAAGGATGAGCAAGGCAGTCAAGTTGGCGCTGGCGCTGACAGTGGGCGCGACAGTCGCGGGTTGCCAGACGGCGCCTCCGACCCTGTATCAGTGGGAAAGTTACCAGCCGCAGGTATACGAATACTTCAAGGGCGAACCCAAGGAAGCGCAAGTCGAGGCATTGGAGCGGGATCTGCAAAAGATCAACGCCAGTGGCCGCAAGGCCCCGCCGGGCTACCATGCGCACTTGGGCATGCTCTACCTGAGCATGGGCAAGGATGACCAGATGGTGCAGGAGTTGCGCACCGAAAAGGCACTGTTCCCCGAGTCTGCGACTTATATGGACATGTTGCTTAAAAATGCCAAGGCAGGAGACGTCAAATGAGCCTTATGAAATGGGCGGGCGCTTTGCTGGCCGTGGCCTTGCTGGCAGGTTGCGCGGCACCCAGGACCGTCGACTATTCGGCCTTCAAGCAGGCTCGTCCCAAGTCGATTCTGGTGCTGCCGCCGATCAACGAATCCCCGGAGGTGCAGGCTTCCTACAGTCTGGTTTCCCAGGTGACCTATCCGTTGGCCGAAGCGGGTTACTACGTGTTGCCGATTGCCCTGGTGGATGAAACCTTCCGCCAGAACGGCCTGACAACACCGAACGACATCCAGGGTGTGGCCCCGGCCAAGCTGCATGACATTTTCGGCGCGGACGCGGCCCTGTACATCACCATCAGCGAGTACGGTACCCGCTACATGCTGATCTCCAGTGAAACGGCGGTCACCGCTTCGGCCAAGCTGGTGGACCTGCGCAGCGGCACCACCCTGTGGACGGGCAGCGCTCGTGCTTCCAGCGAAGAAGGTGGAAATAACAGCGGCGGTGGGCTGGTCGGCATGTTGGTCACTGCGGCGGTCAAGCAAGTGATCAACAGCTCCACGGACGCAGGCCATCCGATTGCCGGTATTGCCAGTACGCGGCTGCTGTCGGCTGGGCAACGCACCGGGATCCTGTACGGCCCGCGTTCGCCCAAATACGGTTCGGACTGACCTGCCCGGCGTAAACCGCCTGGTCACCTTTGGGCTGGCCAGGCGTTGTTTTCAGGTCCTGTAAAAATTATCGAGCCGTCAACCCGAACCGCATCCCCCTCTCGTCTGAGCTTGTGAACGGATCATCCACTCACGAGGTTCAACCCATGTCCCGTCCATTTTCCTTCCTGCGTCCTGCTGCCCAGGGCTTCGCCGTGACCTTACTGGTGGCGCTGGCCGGTTGTGGGTTGCCTTCGCCCCGGGACGCCGCCAGGACCGAAGAGTCCGCGCCTGCGGCTGCCAAGCCCGAACCGCAAAGCGAGGCTGGCTACGTGCAACCGTCCACGCTCAAGCGTAGGGTCGCGCCGGCCCCGATGAGCGCGCCGATGGTCGCGAACGATGCCATCGCTGCGGATTACCGCAGTGAACCGCGCGAGCAATATGAAAAACTGCCGGACAACCCCGTCCATAGTGTCGCCCAAACGCCGGTCTCGACCTTCAGCGTGGATGTCGACACCGGCAGTTACGCCAATGTGCGACGTTTCCTCAATCAAGGCAGCCTGCCGCCCGAAGGGGCTGTGCGATTGGAGGAAATGGTCAACTACTTCCCGTATAGCTACGCCCTGCCTACCGACGGTTCACCTTTTGGCGTGACCACCGAAGTCGCGCCGTCGCCGTGGAACCCGCACACCCGTTTGCTGCGCATTGGCATCAAGGCGTCCGACCGCGCCGTGGCGGACCTGGCGCCGGCCAACCTGGTGTTCCTGGTGGACGTTTCCGGCTCCATGGACCGCCGCGAAGGCCTGCCGCTGGTCAAGAGCACGCTGAAACTGTTGGTGGATCAATTGCGCGATCAGGACCGGGTATCGCTGGTGGTGTATGCCGGCGAGTCCCGGGTGGTGCTCAAACCTACTTCGGGCCGCGATAAAGTGAAAATCCGCAATGCCATCGACCAACTGAGTGCCGGTGGCTCCACTGCTGGTGCCTCGGGCATCGAACTGGCTTATCAGCTGGCCCGGGAGAGCTTTATCGACCAAGGCATCAACCGCATCCTGCTGGCCACCGACGGCGACTTCAACGTCGGTGTCAGTGACTTCGACAGCCTCAAGCAAATGGCGGTGGACCAGCGCAAGAGCGGTATCTCCCTCACCACGCTGGGCTTTGGTGTGGATAACTACAACGAGCATCTGATGGAGCAACTGGCTGACGCCGGGGACGGCAACTACGCCTACATCGACAACCTGCTCGAAGCGCGCAAAGTCCTGGTGGACCAGCTCAGTTCGACCTTGGCGGTGGTGGCGCGGGACGTGAAGTTGCAGGTGGAATTCAACCCCGCCCAGGTCAGCGAATATCGCCTGTTGGGTTATGAGAACCGTGCGCTCAAGCGTGAGGATTTCAACAACGACAAGGTCGATGCCGGCGAAATCGGTGCAGGGCATACGGTGACGGCGTTGTACGAAATTGTGCCGAAGGGCGAAAAGGGTTGGTTGGAACCGTTGCGTTATGCCAGCGCGCAGCCGAAGCAGGAAGGCACGGCCGGGGAAATGGCGATGTTGCGTGTACGCTACAAGCCCGCTGAAGGCGGCAACAGCCGACTGATCGAGCACCCCATCAGCGCGCAGGGCGAAGGCAAGGCCAGCGATGACCTGCGCTTTTCGGCGGCCGTGGCGGCCTTTGCGCAGCAGCTCAAGGGGGACGGGCGCTACACTGGAGCGATGAGCTTGAAGGACACTGCTCAATTGGCTCGCTCAGCCCGAGGTGATGACCCGTTCGGACTGCGCGCCGAGTTCGTGCAGATGGTCGAGCTGGCGCAGAGCCTCAAGCCGGAGAGCAAGCCCGGATCCTGAGACAGCGAGGATCCATGTGGGAGCGAGCCTGCTCGCGAAGGCGGTTTGACAGTCAGTATTTCTATCGACTGTCGCACCGCCTTCGCGAGCAGGCTCGCTCCCACAGTGGACCTGTGCTGCTCGTAGAACCGCATTTCAATTGGAAGGAGTCCGCCATCCAAATGCCCGCCCCGATTGACTCTGCCAGCGACGAAGCACTGCTGGCCCGCTACCGCAACGGTGACGGGACTTCTTTCGAAGCCTTGTACGCCCGCCATCGCCTGGGGCTTTATCGTTTCCTCGTGTCCTTGAGCAATAAAGCCGAGCTGGCCGAAGAAGTCTTCCAGGACACCTGGCTCAGCCTGATCCGCAGCACGACCCAGCCACAGGGGCGGGCAAGTTTTCGTACCTGGCTGTTCCAGATTGCCCGCAACCGCTTGATCGACCATTGGCGCAAGCACGGTGTTCACAACCCGCTGCATGACAGCTACGACGAACAGTTGCACGTCCAACCCGATGACACTGACAACCCCGAGCAACAGTTGAGCCTGAGCCGGGACCAGGCGCGCCTGGACGCCGCGTTACAGGCGTTGCCCGAAGTTCAGCGGGAAGTCTTCCTGCTGCGCTTGCATGGCGAACTTGAGTTGCCGCAGATTGCCGTCCTGACCGGCGTCCCGCTGGAAACCGCGAAAAGCCGCTTGCGTTACGCCCAGCAGAAATTGCATCGACTGCTGGCCGAGGAGGTACCCGCATGATTGATTCCAAGAACATCCAGGATCCCAACGACGAGGGTCTGATCGAGCATTTCCGCCAACACACCAGCGGCGAGCCGCCCGCTTCCCTGGACGCCTTCATCCTGGCCGCCGCCCGCCGCGAAGCCCCTGCGCCCCAACCGAGCCTGTGGCAACGCTGGCTGCAGGCTTGCCAACAGCCGCGCTGGCAAATGGCATTTGCCACAGTCGCGGGTGTGGCGCTGATGATCGGCCTGGTGCTGCGCTCGCCAGTGCCTCAAGACGACTTGGTTGAGCCGGCCTCGCTGGACTTTTCCAGCCGCCAGGCGCCAGCCCTTGCAGCCACCCCCACCAAGCCCGCTCCTGCGCCGATGGCGCGCATGGCACCCCAGGCCGAAATGGCCCCGGCCCCGGCAAGCCCGGTGCAATCCCTGGCGGATGAACCCAAGGCGAAAATGAGCAAACCGGCGCCTGCCGCACTGCCGTCCCTGGAGCAAGGCCTGTTGGAAATCCTGCGCCTGCGCCAGGCCGGGGATACCAAGGTGGCGGATGAGAAGCTGCTTGCGTTGCACAAGCGCTTCCCCAAGGAAGACCTGCCGGCGCGGCTGGAGGCGTTGCGCAAGCGTTGAGTGGAAATCAGCGCTTATCGCTTATAGAAAGCCCTGAGTCGTAAAGACTGGGCTTCCGAAAACTGTTTTCGCAAAAGCTGAGAGAATCACTCGTCGTTGAGAGCAGCTTCGTAATCAGCAGAGAAGCTCGTCAGGTTCGTGCCTAGCACCAAACACAGATCCCGCAACTGAACCGTGTCCAGCCTTCTCACCCCTCGTTCAACGTCGCTCATGAAAGACTGTGGCCTGCCCAGCGCCGTTGAACATTGCGCCTGGGTTAAACCGGAAGCGATACGCATGCGCTTGAGAACCTGAAGAAAAACATCATGTTCGCGTCGATAGATAGCTTTGGTCATGGCGGCGTCTGTGGTAATTCGATCTGTCACGCTATATCTACTTTCCAGATATCTGATTTTCAGTTATCTTGATTCAGATCCAGGATTGGTAGCGTTCGAATACAGCGGCCTATCCATATCAGTACGTCTGACAAGGAGTCTTACACATGTCGCATTACATACCGCTGCAAACCAATAACCCTGATTGCCCCGTTCTGCTGATCGACAGCCAGATGCCTACCGGGATGCTGGTCGAGAGCGCCCTCAATCGCATCAAGGCCGGAACGGATCTTCTGGAAAGCATCACCTCGGTCACGATCAAGGGCATCGACGATGGTGATCTGTATCGTTTCACCAACGCTGCGTACCTGCTTTTGCGAGAGGGTTCGGATGTGTTGGAGGTGGTGAGTCGTAATGTCGATGGTGCCATAAGCCGCTGATACTCAAGCATAGGGTTACAAATGCAGGCGTAGCAGGATCACATGAGCGGAACTATACTCGCCAGCATGAAAAAGCTAATGCTCGAACTCGACGGAACCGATCCAAGCAAGCTCTCGATGGCTCGCCTGACGGATTACCTATGTGAGCTCGCTGAGCTTTTTGGCTCGCAAGATAATGTTCATTTTGACTCTGTTACCGAAGGCTGTGTCTGCCTTAATACTTGGGTGGAAGATGAGAAGTACCCCCACGTATTAAACCGGGTGCGTGAAGCAGCTCAGGGAGTTGGCCCTAAGCGCGCAAGAAAAGCGTACGCGCAGCTATCCGCATTGATGGAGCAGGATCGAGTAGATGGCGTCTTGCAAGCCGCAGATGCGAACATTCTTCAGTTTCCCAAAGCCAAGGCTGCCCCTCCTCCTATGGTTGTCATCAAGCAAGGTAGCGTCCAAGGACGTCTGTATATCGTTGGTGGGAAAGACGAGACGGTTCCTGTTCGGCTTGAGGGCGCAGGTGGCGAAACACTTCTGTGTGAAGCCGATACAGCATTAGCTGAGCAACTGGGCAAGCTGTTGTTCAAGCACGTTCGGGTTCATGGGAAGGGGGAATGGGAAAGTCGGCCGCACGGTGGTTGGCGACTGAGAAAAATGTTCATCCAGTCCTATGAAAAACTTGAAAAAGCCTCTTTGCGTAGTGCGGTTACCCAACTCAAAGAACTTGGTGGTAACACCTGGAGCGAGATGGATGACCCTCATGGAACGATTCAAAACCTAAGGGGTTGAGGTGCGCATAGTTCTCGATACTAACGTTCTCGTCCAAGCCTTGGGAAATGCAAAAGACGGTATCGTCTTGGTTGATCCTGCCACTGGCCACAATGTTGATAGAGCGGTGGCGAGAGCGGAGGCTTTAATCGAGATGGTCGACGCCAGGGGCGGGACGGTGCTGATTCCAACGCCTGCATTGGCTGAGTATCTGGTTGGCATTGATCGGGGTTTTCATCAGAGCCACCTTGATGTCATAAACGGCTTCTCATGTTTTGAGATCGTGTCGTTTGATCAGATCGCTGCGGTCGAATGCGCCCGTATGGTTGATGACAACGAATTGAAAGTACTTGATCCTGCTGCAACGAAAGCCAAGTTACGTTTTGATCGTCAGATCATTGCTACTGCCCTCGCAACCAATGCTGACGAGATTTGGACTCATGACGTGGGACTTTATTCCAAGGCTCAGAAGTGTGGGCTTGTGGTGCGATCGCTGGGAGATATTGAGCCGGCTCCCGAGCAACTTGAGGTCAATCTCGATCCCTAGAATTGATTGGAACGTAGACACCGGGATTTATTTGATTTCATACCACGTGGAGCGTGAAAACGATCACCCATAAAAAAGCCTCAGGTCTTACGACTCGGGGCTTTTTGTGCTCAGACAATCTTTGAATGTGGCCGTCATGGAAGAAAGCGCGCAACAGCGTTCAGAACGCTATGTATCCGCCCGCAGCCAGCACCCTGCGTGGCTTTTGCTCGCCTCGCGCCGTGCTCCGCTCGTATTGGGCTGCCTGCGCACGCTGCTCGAGCGGGCTCATGATGGGATCCCCATGGAGGATGCGCTGCAAGCGTTGTCCGAAATGCTGGCTGCTTATGCCAGCCAGGAGCTTTACGAGATTGACCCGGATGCAACGCATCTCCAGGCAGGTCGTGAGCTTCGTGAGTGGATCAAGCGACGTCTGGTCGTAGAACGAGAGGGTCGTATCTACGCAACCGATGCGTTGGAGTCCGCCATCCAGTTCGTCGATTCGCTGGATAGTCGGATCATGACCTCCACGGCATCTCGCCTTTCGGTGGTCCAGCGCGAGATCGAGAACCTTGAAACGGGTCTGAACCCCAGCCCAACTGGCCGTATTGCCAGCCTGCGCCGCCGAATTCAGGATTTGGAGCACGAGCTAGCACAGGTAGAAGCTGGCCACGTCATCGTACTGGATGAAGCGCAGGCGATAGAGGGTATACGCGAGGTATATAACCTGGCCACCAGCCTGCGCGCAGACTTTCGACGAGTTGAAGACTCTTGGCGCGAGGCGGATCGCGCCCTTCGACACTCCATCATCAGCGAGCAGTCTCATCGTGGAGAGATCGTCGATCGGTTGTTGGATGGGCAAGATGCTCTACTCAACACTCCGGAAGGGCGTGTCTTCGAAAGCTTCCAGCAGCAACTGAGGCAGTCCGCTGAGCTGGAAACCATGCGTGAGCGCTTGCGCACCATCCTACGTCATCCAGCGGTTCCAAAGGCGCTTAATCGTCCCCAGCAACTTGAGCTTCGTTGGCTGGCGTTACGCTTGGTTCGGGAGTCGCAGGCTGTGCTCCAAGCGCGCGCTCGAAGCGAGCGCGATGTTCGTGGCTTCATGAAGACGGGGCTGGCAGCCGAGCATCATCGCGTCGGACAGTTACTCAACGACTTCTTCAATCTAGCGCTCAGCGTCGACTGGCAACGCCAGTCGGAACGCCGTAAGCCTGCATGTATACCACCGGTTGGCGTAGCCATTACTGGTGTCCCGGCAATCGAGCGTCTCCGCTTCAAGAATCTGGATGACGATGATATGGGCGAGCTGGATCTGAGTTTGAAGCCTGCTGGGTCGGAGCAGATTGAGGATGACTTCTGGGAAGCCTTCGACGGGCTGGATCGTGAAGCGCTGATTCATGACACCCTGGCTGTACTGGTAGAGCAGGGTCGCCCTCTGAGTCTCGTGGAGCTGGCGACTTTGCTTCCACCTGCTCACGACCTGGAAACTTTTGCGCTCTGGCTGGCGATGGCGCGCGAAGCAGGTATCGAGGTGCTGACGGAGGAGCGTCAGCTCGTGGAGCTGGTTGACGAGGATGAGCAACGCTGGCGTTTCAATCTGCCTTATGTCGGACTCGACCACGAGGCACTCAAGGACATCAATTGGGAGTTGTGAGCATGGCAGGGATCTTCGATCGAATTGCAGGCGCCTCTGGCGCCGACGAAACGGAGCTGACTGTGGAGCCCATAGCGTTGGAAGACGGCATGGATGATGAACAGTCTCCCATGAGCGCCGCTGTACAGGTCGAGAGCGCCGGACGCCGCAACGGGTACGTGAGGCCGTACAGGAAATGCTCAAGTACGGGCTGCTGGAAGAAAGTCAAAAGCCCAACCTGTATCGCTCAGCGCTTTCCAATCTCGAGGCGGTCGACAGAACCTTGGAGCCGCTCGACCTTGCCATGGGGGTCGACGAGGTTCGGGGGCTGGTGTTTGTTACCGTTCGCCAGGGCGAGGTCTCCGAGCAAGATGACTGGTCGCACCCCCTCGTGCGTCGGCAAAGACTGAATCTGGAGCAATCCCTGCTGATAGCCATTTTGCGACAACATTTCATTGTGTACGAACAGGAAAGCGGTACGGGCGCCAGTCAGGCACTGGTAGCGGTTGATGAGCTGATTCCTCAATTGCAGGTTTACCTGGGCGAACTGGGCAGTGAGGCGAAGGAGCGAAATCGCATCATCACACTGCTGGATCAGCTCAAGGGGCATGGTTTGGTGTCGGCTCTGGACGCACATGATCGCGTCATCATCCGCCCTATCATCACCCACTTGGCCAATCCGGAAAACCTGCAGGCACTGGTGGCATGGCTGCGAGAGCAGGCGGAGTGCGCGGCTACGTCGGCTGCCGATGGTGAGGAGGACGTGGCGTGAAGCAAGAACTCCTCTGGCGTAACAGCGAGACATTCATTCTCAGCAGCATCGAGCTCTATAACTGGGGCGGCTTTCAGGGCTATCACCATGCCGAGATCGATCCTTCCGGTACCGCCGTGATCGGTCCGACGGGGAGCGGTAAAACGACGCTGGTGGACGCGTTGATGACCTTGCTGTGCACCAGTCCGCGCTACAACTTGGCATCCACGGGGGGACATGAAAGCGACCGGGATCTGGTGTCCTATGTGCGGGGAGTCACCGGCCCTGGGGACGGCGGTTTAGAGCAATCTCATATCGCTCGTCAGGGTAAGACGGTAACCGCCATTGCAGCCACGCTCGAGCGTGACGGTACCCAGGTTCGACTGGGGGCCGTGCTCTGGTTCGAGGGCACAAGCTCCTCGGCATCGGATCTGAAAAAACTTTGGCTGTTAAGCGAGTCCCCCGAGCAGACTCTCGAGCATTGGCTCAGCCAGCATCACTCAGGCGGCATGCGGGCTCTGCGTCATATGGAGAAGGACGGGACGGGCATCTGGCCTTATCCGAGCAAGAAAGCTTTCTTGGCCAGGCTCCGGGATTACTTCGAGGTCGGTGAAAACGCCTTCACCTTGCTCAATCGCGCTGCCGGTCTGAAGCAGCTCAACAGCATTGACGAGATCTTTCGAGAACTGGTGCTGGATGACCGCTCCGCCTTCGAGCGGGCTACCGAGGTCGCCAGCAGCTTCGATGATCTAACGGACATTCACCGAGAGCTGGAAACCGCTAGAAAGCAGCAGTGCTCATTGCAACCGGTCGCCGATGGCTGGGAGCGTTATAGGGCCTTGCAAGAACAGCTGCAGGATAAACAGGCTCTCGAAGGCATTCTTCCGGTCTGGTTCGCCGAACAGGGGTATCGCCTATGGTTCGCTGAAACCAACAGGCTTGAGAAGGCGCACAAACAGGCCGAACTGGATCAGGAGCAATGCAGGAGTCAGCTTGAGATCCAGAAGGGCGTGGTCGATCAACATCGTCAGAGCTATCTGCGAGTAGGTGGCGCAGGGATAGATCAATTACGCGGGCGCATCGCTGATTGGGTCAGGGAGTGTGATAAGCGGCGTCTAAAAGCCGAGCAATACCAACGCTTGGCCAAGGGGCTTGAGCTAGCGGATGAGTTATCGGCCGCTGCTCTCAAGGAGAATCAGCAGCAAATCGCGGCACGCAAGGAAATACTGACCCAGCACATTACTGACGCGCGTCAAAAGGCGTTCGATGCAGGTCTCATCCAGCAGGAGCTCAATGGCCGCCTGCAGAGCCTACAGCAGCAGCATGCTGAGGTTGAGAGACGGCCAGGTTCAAATCTGCCTGGGCATTTTCATGCTTTTCGAGGTGATCTGGCGCAGGAGCTTGGCGTCGATGAGTCGGCCCTGCCTTTCGTTGCCGAGCTGGTGCAGGTCAAGCCCGAGGAACTCGCCTGGCGTGGTGCCATCGAGCGGGCAATCGGTAGCCACCGGCTTCGTATCCTAGTGCCGCATGGCTCATCCCTGACCGCACTGCGTTGGGTGAACCAACGGCATAACCGCTTGCATGTGCGCTTGTTGGAGGTAAAGGAGCCGTCGTCGCGTCCTGTGTTCTTCGACGATGGGTTTACCCGCAAGCTTAGCTTTAAGGAGCATCCGTACCGAGAAGCGGCAAAGGCTTTACTGGCGGACAATGACCGCCACTGCGTCGAAAGCACGGAGCAATTGCGTCACACCCCTCACGCCATGACGGCCCAAGGGCTGATGTCGGGTAAAGAACGCTTCTTCGACAAGCAGGACCAGAAGCGCCTGAATGAAGACTGGCTGACCGGCTTCGATAACCGCGACCGTCTGGCCTTCTTGGCTGAGCAGATTCGAGAGGTCAATGAACAGCTCGCGCCTGCCAAGCTGGCCTTGGATGTTGCTCAGGGCGATGTCCGTCAGTTGGAGAGTCAAGCTACGCTACTGCAACGCGTCGAAGAGCTGCAGTTCGAGGATATTGATCTGCCGGGTGCTGAGAGTCAGCTAGAGTCGCTGCGTTCTCAGTTGGACACCCTAACCCGCCCCGATTCTGACCTTGCCATGATCAAGGCCGAACTAGATGAAGCCGAGACCCTGCGGGAGTCTCTGGACCTAAAGCTGCAACGACTGTTCGAGCAGTGCGTTCTGTTGAAAAATCAGTTCGAGCAGGCCGCATCCGCTACCCGTAAGGCTCATCGCGGCGCCGAAAAGGGGCTGAACGATACACAGCGTGACCTGGCGCAAGCGCATTTCCCGACCCTGACGGCGGATTACCTCGGCGATATTGACGAGTTGGAGCGCAAGCATATGCGTGAGCTTCAAGGGCAACTCAAAACTCTCGGCGAGAAACTGGGCGACCAGAAATCAGAGCTTGCCAAACTGATGTCTGACGCCCTGAAGGTGGACACTGGGGCGCTTGCAGAGGTCGGGCGAGAGCTGAGGGACGTACCCCGTTATCTGGAGCGTCTACGTGTGCTGACCGAGGAAGCCCTGCCCGAGAAACTCAAGCGCTTCCTGGAATACCTCAATCGTTCCTCTGATGACGGCGTCACCCAACTGCTCAGCTATATCGACCATGAAGTCTCGATGATTGAGGAGCGCCTGGATGACCTGAACAGTACGATGCAGCGTGTCGACTTTCAGCCCGGACGCTATCTGCGCTTGGTTGCGAAAAAGGTCATCCATGAAAGCCTCCGCACCTTGCAACACGCTCAGCGCCAACTGAACTCGGCGCGTTTCATCGATGATGAAGGCGAGAGCCATTACAAGGCATTACTGGAGCTCGTTGGGCTGCTCAAAGACGCCTGCGAGCACAGCAGGAATCAGGGAGCCAAGGCACTTCTGGATCCGCGCTTCCGCCTGGAGTTCGCGGTATCAGTGATCGATCGAGAAAGCACGAATGTCATCGAGACCCGAACAGGTTCTCAGGGTGGTAGTGGTGGCGAGAAGGAGATCATCGCCTCCTATGTGCTGACCGCTTCCCTGAGCTATGCGCTCTGTCCCGACGGCAGCAGCCGGCCATTGTTCGGCACCATCGTGCTTGACGAGGCGTTCTCGCGCAGCTCCCATGCGGTTGCCGGTCGGATCATCGCGGCGCTGAAGGAGTTTGGTCTACACGCTGTCTTCATTACGCCCAACAAGGAAATGCGCCTGTTACGCCATCACACTCGCTCGGCAGTCGTCGTTCATCGGCGTGGCATGGAATCCAGTCTGGTTTCCCTGAGCTGGGAAGCGTTGGATGAGCATCATCAACAGCGTATCAAGGCCATGCATGAAGTCGCCCACTGAGATCGGCCGCAACTTGGCCAGACAATGGCAGCGCTCCAGCGTGCGATTGGATCGCTTGCTCAATCCCGGAAGCTGGCCGCAAAGCCTCAACATCGGCAAGCCTTCGGCACGACTCTTCACTGACAACATCCAGGCGGTGCTCCGGCATGTGGAGAACTGGCGGAGCGTGAAAGTGGGTAAGGTCGACTGGGTCTCGGTCAGTTACCGAGCAGGGCTGGCCCCAATCTCCTTGCCGATGCGTTGGCACTTACACAGTCCCTCCGAATGGATTGACGCGACTGACGATCCAGCGGTCAGTCAGGAATACGCTCAACTCGAGTATCTGGTCGAGCAGGTTGATAGTGCCTTTCATGCGCTGCTAGTGGCACAACGGAGCTTGTGGCTGACGAAGCCGTCTGAAGAGGTTGTCGCCACGGCTGAACTCGCCACCCGGTTGTCGCCAGGCTGTGCACGAGGCCGTCCCCTGCGCTTGATTGCAGAGCTCGGCGTGGATACCAAGTTTTTTGAGCGCAACGCTAGCTTGCTGACCAAGCTCCTCGATGAGCGCTTCGAAGGCGCGGTGTCCGAGCAAGGCCTGACAACTTTTCTAGACGCCTTTGAAGAAACCAGTCATTGGGTTCTCGTCGTTCCTCTTCAGCCTGAGCTGCTGCCCTTCAAGCGGCTCAGGCTCACGACTTCGGAATTGGCCGAAACCCCACTTCCCGGTTCGCGATTGCTGGTGGTAGAAAACGAGCAATGCATCCACTTGCTGCCAAAAAC
Organism: Pseudomonas fluorescens; assembly: GCF_018614775.1. Lineage (GTDB taxonomy): Bacteria > Pseudomonadota > Gammaproteobacteria > Pseudomonadales > Pseudomonadaceae > Aquipseudomonas > Aquipseudomonas fluorescens_BY. The sequence continues at coordinate 16,768 of NZ_JAGGOF010000105.1, read as the reverse complement.
GGTGCCGGACACCCTGGCTGTGCTGGGGGCAGGACTTGATTTACAGTGGTTGGCGTCTGCTTACCTGGCCGAAAAGCAGATTGCATACTGGGGCGATATGGATACCTGGGGCTTACTAATGCTGGCACGAGCAAGACTCCATCAACCAGCAGTCCAAGCAGTACTGATGGAGCAGGAGTTGTTTGAACGGCACTCCCCAGGGAATGCAGTTGTCGAACCTGCCAAAGCCCTGGAGTCGGCTCCACTTGGTTTGCTGGCTGACGAAGCGGACTTTTATCGGTTTCTGTTGATGCAAGAGCGAGGGCGCCTCGAGCAGGAGTATCTGCCAAAGGCACTCGTGGAGCGAGCTATCAGCCAGTGGGCTCGAAGGTCCCCTTTGTAGAACTGTTAGCGGAGCGATTGCCTGTCACCGGTCACGATGATAAGGGGGCTGTGAGATTAGAGGGAATGCAGACACCGGGATTTATTTGTTTTCATGACTACACGGAGCTTGAAAACGATCACCCACAAAAAAGCCCCAGGTCCTTCGACGTGGGGCTTTTCGATTGCATATGGTGCACCAGGCGGGATTCGAACCCACGACCCCTGCCTTCGGAGGGCAGTACTCTATCCAGCTGAGCTACTGGTGCAACGCGGGCGCCATGATACTCATAAGCATGGCAGGCGTCCATGCTGCTGATTTGCCGTTGTTTTGCGGAGCCTTGGCGGGCATCGGCTACGCTGATCAGAAAAAGCGGGCAAATAGCGCTTTTTCGTTCTTTTTTTCGAACAGCCTATTGTCCTTCACCCCCATCGGCCCTAGGATTCGTTTGAGATTTCAAACGCTCTTGTCTGGGTGCTGAACCGCACGTCTGTGCTTATGTGCGTTATTTCTGTGCTTCAGCCCGGTGGATGATTTCCCTGACGGCAGCCCATAAGGCGCCTTTCTACAACTCTAATTCGCTCCGCGTGCGCGCGGTGCTGTTAAGGAAAGCCGACATGCAGCTTAAAGACACCCAGTTGTTCCGCCAGCAAGCCTTTATCGATGGCGTTTGGGTCGATGCGGACAATGGTCAGACGATCAAGGTCACCAACCCGGCAACGGGCGAAGTGCTGGGCACCGTGCCGAAGATGGGCGCTGCCGAAACCCGCCGCGCGATTGAAGCCGCCGACAAGGCGCTGCCGGCCTGGCGTGCGCTGACAGCCAAGGAGCGCGCCAACAAGCTGCGCCGCTGGTATGAATTGTTGATCGAAAACCAGGACGACCTCGGTCGCCTGATGACCCTGGAACAGGGCAAGCCACTGGCCGAAGCCAAGGGCGAGATTGTCTATGCCGCTTCCTTCATCGAATGGTTTGCCGAAGAAGCCAAGCGCATCTACGGTGACGTGATTCCTGGCCATCAGCCCGACAAGCGCCTGATCGTGATCAAGCAGCCGATCGGCGTGACCGCTGCCATTACCCCGTGGAACTTCCCGGCCGCGATGATCACCCGCAAGGCCGGCCCGGCCCTGGCCGCCGGTTGCACCATGGTCATCAAGCCTGCCTCGCAAACCCCGTTCTCGGCCCTGGCCCTGGTGGAACTGGCACACCGTGCCGGCATCCCGCAAGGCGTGCTGAGCGTGGTCACCGGCAGCGCCGGCGACATCGGCGGCGAGCTGACCAGCAACCCGATCGTACGCAAGCTGTCCTTCACCGGTTCGACCGAGATCGGTCGCCAGTTGATGGCCGAATGCGCCAAGGACATCAAGAAGGTCTCCCTGGAGCTGGGCGGTAACGCGCCGTTCATCGTATTCGACGACGCGGACCTGGATAAGGCCGTCGAAGGCGCGATCATCTCCAAATACCGCAACAACGGCCAGACCTGCGTCTGCGCCAACCGCCTGTACATCCAGGATTCGGTGTACGACGCGTTTGCGGAAAAACTCAAGGCCGCGGTCGCCAAGCTCAAGATCGGCAACGGTCTGGAAGACGGCACCACCACCGGTCCCCTGATCGACGAGAAGGCGGTCGCCAAGGTCCAGGAACACATCGCCGATGCCGTGAGCAAAGGCGCGACCGTACTGGCCGGTGGCAAGGCAATGGAAGGTAACTTCTTCGAGCCGACCATCCTGACCAACGTACCGAAAAACGCCGCCGTGGCGAAGGAAGAAACCTTTGGCCCGTTGGCGCCGCTGTTCCGCTTCAAAGACGAAGCCGAAGTGATCGCGATGTCCAACGACACCGAGTTCGGCCTGGCCTCGTACTTCTATGCCCGCGACCTGGGTCGTGTGTTCCGTGTGGCCGAGGCCCTGGAATACGGCATGGTCGGCGTCAACACCGGTTTGATCTCCAACGAAGTCGCGCCGTTCGGCGGCATCAAGGCTTCGGGCCTGGGCCGTGAAGGCTCCAAGTACGGCATTGAGGACTACCTGGAAATCAAATACCTCTGCCTGGGTATCTGATCCTGCTGCAAGCGCAAGGGGCACGAGAGCGCTGTCCCTTTGCGCGGTTTCACAATGCACTTTTCCTTGCGGCCGGGAACGCCGTGGCAGTCGATCATCGCATGCTGCCGCCGTTGACTCCCCGCCGTGTAATCCTTGAACCACGCCGACCGATGAGCGGCGAATGAGGACTGTAATGAGCAAGACTAACGCTGATCTGATGGCCCGCCGCACCGCTGCTGTTCCACGTGGCGTCGGCCAGATTCACCCGATCTTCGCCGAGTCGGCGAAGAACGCCACGGTGACCGACGTTGAAGGTCGTGAATTCATCGACTTCGCCGGCGGCATCGCCGTGCTGAACACCGGCCACGTGCACCCGAAAATCATCGCCGCCGTGACGGAACAGCTGAACAAGCTGACCCACACGTGCTTCCAGGTCCTGGCCTACGAGCCATACGTGGAACTGTGCGAAAAAATCAACGCCAAGGTTCCAGGCGATTTCGCCAAGAAAACCTTGTTGGTGACCACCGGTTCCGAAGCAGTGGAAAACGCCGTGAAAATCGCCCGGGCCGCCACTGGCCGCGCTGGTGTGATCGCCTTCACTGGCGCTTACCATGGCCGCACCATGATGACCCTGGGCCTGACCGGCAAAGTCGTGCCGTACTCGGCCGGCATGGGCCTGATGCCAGGCGGTATCTTCCGCGCACTGTACCCGAACGAACTGCACGGCGTGAGCATCGACGACTCCATCGCCAGCATCGAGCGTGTCTTCAAGAACGACGCCGAGCCGCGTGATATCGCTGCAATCATCATCGAGCCGGTGCAGGGCGAGGGTGGTTTCTACGTGGCGCCCAAGGAATTCATGAAGCGCCTGCGCGCGCTGTGCGACCAGCACGGTATTCTGCTGATCGCTGACGAAGTGCAGACGGGCGCTGGCCGTACCGGCACCTTCTTCGCCATGGAGCAGATGGGCGTCGCTGCCGACCTGACCACCTTCGCCAAATCCATCGCTGGCGGCTTCCCGCTGGCCGGTGTCTGCGGCAAGGCCGAGTACATGGACGCCATCGCTCCGGGTGGCCTGGGCGGCACCTACGCCGGTAGTCCGATCGCCTGTGCGGCGGCGTTGGCGGTGATGGAAGTGTTTGAAGAGGAACACCTGCTGGACCGCTGCAAGGCCGTCGGCGAGCGACTGGTCACTGGCCTCAAGGCGATCCAGAAGAAGTACCCGGTCATTGGTGAAGTCCGTGCGCTGGGCGCAATGATCGCTGTGGAGCTGTTCGAGAACGGCGACTCCCACAAGCCGAACGCGGCAGCAGTGGCCCAGGTTGTGGCCAAGGCGCGCGACAAAGGCCTGATCCTGCTGTCCTGCGGTACCTATGGCAACGTTCTGCGGGTGCTGGTGCCGCTGACCTCGCCGGACGAGCAACTGGACAAAGGCCTGGCAATCATCGAAGAGTGCTTCTCTGAGCTCTGATTGTGTGCTGATTCACAGAAAACCCGCTTCGGCGGGTTTTTTCATACTCCGCGGACCTGTCCCGCAGGTTTTGAGCTGTCTGCAACGGCGGTCTTTGTCTAAGGTGCAAGCATGGCAAGGGAGCGATGCGCAATGACTGTTGTGGATTTACCCGCTGTACCACGTGTACTGATCGCCGAGGCCGATCCGGCGTCTCGTGAGTTACTGGAGCAGGTGTTGTCGGGTGTGCGCTGCGACGCCCAAATAGATACCTGTAGCGAAGGCCGGCAGGCGCTGGATCTGCTGGCGCACCATCCCTACGACCTGGTGATCGCTGACTGGGAGCTTCCGGGCGTCGATGGCCTGAGCATCCTGCGCGGCCTTCGCCAGCAGCAACGCACACCGGCCTTGCCGTTCATCCTGATGAGTCGGCGTAACGACAGCGCCAGCGTCCGAGAGGTGCTGCCGCTGGCGCCAACGGCCTATTTGACCAAGCCTTTGAACCGGGAAAACCTGACGCAGCGTTTACAGGCGTTGTTGTTGAGTGGCAGTGAAGAAGCCGGCCACGATGCGCCGGTCCCAGGGCCAGGGCTGACCCTGGCGGCCTTTCTCGAGCGTCGCCGTGATCTATCCCAAGGCGCGCCGTTGATGAGCGATGTGCAAGTGGCGGTCAGACGCAGCCTCAACCCCGGCGGCCTGGACCTGAAGCTGCTGGAAGAGGAGATTCGCACCGACCCGCAAATCACCGCCGTGCTGATTGCAGCGGCCAACAGCGCTGCCCAGCATCAGGGCGGTGGCCCTGTGCAAACCTTGGCCCAGGCCCTGCACCAGCTCGGCACCGGCCAGAGCATGAACCTGATCCTCGGTCTGACCCTCAAGCGCTGCGCCCGGCTCAGCGTTCCAAGCCTGGCGGATTACGCTGAGCGTTACTGGGAATTGTCGCTGCACACGGCCGAATACGCCCGGACCATGGCGCGGTTGCTCGATCTGGAGCAGGAGCGCTGTTATTGCGCCGGGCTCTTGCATCGCTTGGGTGACCTGGCATTGCTGCGCTGCCTGGAAGAATGGACGCAGGCCGGTGGCGAGCTGGACGAACCCGAGGAGGTGGGGGAGACCCTTGACCGGTTCGGCGCCAGTTTCGGCTCGGCGCTGCGAACCCGCTGGCGCCTGCCGCTGGAACTGCGCGAGTTGATTGCGGCGGTCTATGGGCTCGGTGGCGGGGTGTATTCCCGGGAAGCATTGGTGATGAACATGGCGGCACAGATGGCCCACTTGCCCGCGCACGAAGGGCTTGAAGAACTGGCTCGGGGCCGCACGGCACGCTTGCTGAAGATCGGCTTGTCGGAGTTGATGCGGTTGCGCAGGAAGTAGGCTCACCACTTTCCCCTGTGGGAGCGGGCTTGCTCGCGAAAGCGGTGTATCCGTCACAGAATTGTTGGATGTGCGACCGTCTTCGCGGGCAAGCCCGCTCCCACAAAGGGCCGGCGAGGCCAGCCTTTCAGGCCGCGATAATGCGATTCTTGCCCTGGTGCTTGGCTTCGTACATGGCGGCATCGGCGCGGGCGAACAGGTTGTCCAGGCTCTGGTCTTCGGCAGCGATGCTGGTCAGGCCCTGGCTGACGGTAATGCCGAAGTTCTGCTCGCCGCAGCGGAACGCCAGGCGCTGGATTTCCCGTTGCAACCGCTCGGCCACCTGCAATGCCATGTCCGGGGCGCAACCGGGGAACACGGCGGCGAACTCTTCGCCACCGATCCGCCCGAACAGATCGCCACGGCGGAGCACGGAGCGGCCGCTCTCGGCAATCTTCTGCAACACGATATCGCCCTCCTGGTGGCCGTAGGTGTCGTTGATCACCTTGAAATCATCAATGTCCAGCAACAGGAACGCCATGGGTATTCCCTGCAGGCGAGCCTGCTCGAACTCGCGGTGGGCGCATTCGAAAAAGTGTCGGCGATTGCTGCTCTGAGTCAGTACATCGGTGGTCGCCAGGCGTTGCAGCTCGCTTTCCAACAACTTTTTTTCAGTGATGTCTTCGGCGATGCCGACCACGATCACAGGCTGCCCTGGCTCGGCCTTTCGGTTGATGAAGCATTTGTCGCTCAACCAACGGATCTGCCCATCGGCGGCGATGATGCGGTATTCGCGGTCTTCCACAGCGCCCTTGACCAACACCTCGGCCAGGCTCCGTTCGGCGTACTCCAGGTCGTCGGGATAGATCGCGTCGCGCCACTCGTTGAAGTCAGCCAGAACCAAGCCGGCAGGGCGGCCGAAGATACGCTCGTAGGCCGGGCTGACATACAACACTTGCCGTGTTTCCCAGTTGAATGCCCAAAGCACCGCGTTGACGCTGACCAGCAACGAACTGAACAACTGTTCACGCTCGCTCAGGCGCGCCACTTCACCCTGGGCGTGCATCAGCGCCATGAGGGTCTGGGCCGCATCGGGCCAGTGGGGTAGGGATGAATCCTGTAGGTTCTTGTCGACCATCGGCACATATCTCAAAGAACGTGCACTGTTGAAGGTTCGCACGCGCTTTCTCCAAAGCCCGCCTGGATGGCGAAGTGCTCTTTGAGATAGAGGATTCTGGGCGAAGTTCCTTTTCAGGCGACGAAGGGCGAGCCTGATTGAGCCCGTCATGAGCGGTTAGGTATTGAAACCCGTGGCGAGGGAGCTGGCTCCCGCTTGGGGGCGAAGCGCTCACAAGAAAAGGGCTGCTGCGCAGCCCAGCGGGAGCCAGCTCCCTCGTCACAAAAAACGCTTCTCCACGGTCAATCAGTTGCCATGGCGCTGCTTTATCAAGCCGTGGCAGGCCGCAGCGAATAGGTCTTGAGCTGGTCGGCAAAGTCTCGCAGGGACTGGATACCGCTGGCCTCTGCTTCGTGGACCCATTCCTTGATGGCGGCGAGCATGTCGTGGCCGTTGCTGCTGGTCTTGGCCCAGATCTGTTGCAAGGCGAGGCGCTTTTCGTAGATCACCTTCAACGCCTGGCTGTGTTCCAGCATGTTCTGGATGCGCAGGTGATGACGGTCGTCCAGCAGGCTGGGTTCCCGTGACAACAGGCGCTTGGCCCGGTGAAACTGGTGGCGCACAGAGTGATCGACCTTCTCCAGCTCTTGCTTGACCAGTGGCGCGATGACCAGGCGACGGTACTGCGCCATGATCTGGAAGCGGTTGTTGAGGATCGCCATGGCGGTGTCCATGTCCAGGTGTCCCTTGCCTTCGACCCGGTGGGCGATCGGCGCGACACGCTGGACCTTGGCCAGCCGCAGGAAGCTGAATACCTGGATCCAGGCCCAGCCCAGGTCGAACTCCCACTTGCGTACCGAGAGCTTGGCCGAATTGGGATAGGTATGGTGATTGTTGTGCAACTCTTCGCCACCGATCAGGATGCCCCAGGGCACCAGGTTGGTGGCGGCGTCGCGACATTCGAAGTTGCGGTAGCCCACGGCGTGGCCCAGGCCGTTGACCACACCCGCGGCCCAGACCGGGATCCACATCATCTGAATGGCCCAGATGGTGATGCCGATGGTGCCGAACAGCAGCAGGTCGATAACGCCCATGAGCGCCACGCCCAGCAGTGGAAAGCGACTGTAGAGATTGCGCTCGATCCAGTCATCCGGGCAGTTCTTGCCATAAATGCGCAGGGTCTCGGGGTTTTCCGCTTCGGCGCGGTACAGCTCGGCGCCTTTGCGCAGCACGGTGGACAAGCCCTTGATGACCGGGCTGTGGGGATCGTCGACGGTTTCGCATTTGGCGTGGTGCTTGCGGTGGATGGCGGTCCACTCGCGAGTATTCTGCGCAGTGGTCAGCCACAGCCAGAAACGGAAGAAGTGTTTGAGGCCGGCGTTCAGCTCCAGGGAGCGATGCGCCGAATAACGGTGCAGGTAGACCGTGACGCCAATGATCGTGACATGGGTCATCAGCAGGGTGATTGCCACCAGTGACCAGGCAGACAAGCCAAGAAAACCTTCGTACCACATAGGCTGTAGGGCCCTCGATAAAGATAGAAACTGCCGATGCATTATCACCGGCCCGACAGATAAAACCAGTCGGCCTTTCAGATAAGAGTGGCAGGATGTTTCTTCCTTTATAATTCTCGCTTCTTGTAAGGACATGGACGACCGAATGACTGCCCATCAACGCAGCGCCCTGCGCACAGCGCTGTTTTATCTCGTGCTCTCAGTCATCTGGTTGCAGCTGGTTGGTTGTTTATCGAGCAATTTCTTCGATAAATCCGCCGACAAGCAACGCTGGCTACTGATAAACGGTTACGCCTGGGTGCTGGTCAGCGCCGGGTTGATCTTCCTGGCGCGGATGCGGATAGCGGGATTTTTCGCTAAAGCCGAGCACAGTGTCGATCGCGAGCGCCTGCGCCAGGCCGCTGCGGTTTTCGATTGCACCCGCGAAGGGGTTCTGGTGACAGACCGCAACGGGCTGATCGTGCACGTGAATCGCGCCTTCATGACGATTACCGGGTACGAGCGGGATGAAGTGCTGGGCCAGCGCCCCAACCTGTTCAAGTCCGGGCGCCATGGGGTGGATTTCTATCGCGTCATGTTCGCCGCTTTGGCCGATTCAGGCGAATGGAGCGGCGAGATCTGGAATCGTCGCAAAAGCGGCGAAATCTATCCGCAATGGCAAACGATCCGGGTGATTCGTGACGACGGCGGTCAGGTCAGCCAATACGTCGCGGTGTTTTCAGACATCAGTGCGATCAAGGATTCCGAACACGAGCTGGCGCACCTGGCCCATCACGACCCGCTGACCGGCCTGCCCAATCGCCTGCTGTTTTCCGATCGCGCGGAGCAGGCCGTGGCGTCTGCGCAACTGCACAAGCGCGGCTGCGCCCTGCTGCTGGTGGATCTGGATCATTTCAAGAACATCAACGACAGCTTGGGCCACAACGTCGGCGATGAGTTGCTCAAGGGCGTCGCCGAGCGGTTCCGAGGGCTTTTTGCGCCGGGGCTCACCCTGGCCCGGCTGGGGGGCGATGAATTCGCGGTCCTGGTGGAAAACTGTTCCCAACCGGGTCAGGCGGCTGGATTGGCCCGCAGGATCCTTGATGCATTGAAAGCGCCGCTGCGGTTCGACGACCATGCGTTGTTCATCAACGCGAGCGTCGGCATCAGCCTGTTTCCCGGCGATGCCCTCAGCGCCGGGCAGTTGCTGCGCAATGCCGATTCGGCGTTGTTCAAGGCCAAGAGCGCCGGGCGCGATGGCTATGCCCTGTATACCGAAGAGCTTACCGCCCACGCCCAGCAACGGGTCGAGATTGCTTTCGAACTGCGCCGCGCGCTCGAACAACAGGAGTTGCGCGTCTATTACCAACCGGTGCATGACCTGGCGAGCGGCCGCCTGGTTGGCGTCGAGGCGCTGGTGCGTTGGGAGCACCCTTCCCGCGGACTGGTCTCGCCGGCCGAGTTCATCCCCGTCGCCGAGCGTACCGGGCTGATTGCCCGGATCGATGCCTGGGTCATGGACCAGGCCTGCCGACAGATGTGCCGTTGGCAGCAGGCCGGTGTGGCCCTGTCATTCGTTGCGGTGAACGTCTCCAGCCGGCTGTTCGCCCATCGCGAGCTGTACGAGCAAGTCGCTCGGGTGCTGCATGACACGGGCCTGGATCCGGCCTGCCTGGAGCTGGAAGTGACCGAAAGCGCGGTGATGGAAGACCCGGAAGTGGCACTGGAGCAGATGCATCGCCTGCGGGAGCTGGGCGTGCGGCTGGCGATCGATGATTTCGGCACCGGCTACTCGTCGCTGCTGCGGCTCAAACGCCTGCCGGTGCAGAAGCTCAAGATCGATCAGGGGTTTGTCGCTGGCTTGCCGTGGGATGAGGATGACGTGGCGATTGTCCGGGTCATCATCGCCCTGGCCCGCAGCATGGGCATGCAGGTGCACGCCGAGGGCATCGAGCAGCGTGAGCAGGCGGCGTTTTTGCTGGAGCAGGCTTGTGAGTTGGGGCAGGGGTATTGGTTTGGACGACCGGTGCCGGCGCAGCAACTGGATTGGGAGTGTGCGCCGGCGATTTTTTGATTGGGGGGTTATCTAGATTTGATCAATACGACTGCAATGATCATCCAGGTGAGGGCGATGATCATTACTGTCATATCGATCACCAAAAGTCGCTTCAGGTAGGGCGGGAAGTTTGCAATATCATCGGCATCGGCTTCACCGATGTGGATCGATGCTTTCGGCCACAACACCATACCGGCAATTTTGGAGGTCAAGGACAAAGCCCCAAACCACCCCCGCTTCCGCCATGCGGGGCCCCAGATATAGATGTAGCGGCTGTTTTTCAAGGCTTCCATCATTGCGTCCATATGCCGGTGGTTCAGGTACAGATTGAATATCAGACCTATGATGCCCAGTAGTAACCAGCCGCCAGAAACAATCAAGGCAATCCATAAGGGCCAAGTGTCGATGCTAGTCATGGCACTACGTGCTCATATATCTTATCGCCTATGTGTTCGCCCGCCTCACCACCAAAACTTGAGCCTTCCCACGCCGCCGCCCCTGTCAATGCCACAACGCAAACAACCCACCCAACGCCGCGTGTATTACGGCCAAGTCTCAAACAGATCGAGTTGCTTGCAGTTTTACCGATCCACCCAACTAGCCCCCCTCCGACCGTAGATCCCACAAACTTTCCAGTTTCAGTAAATCTAACTTTCTCGCAAGCCGCCTCAGAGCCCTCATTACATACAGCCTGAATCGCCAGCAACGAAGAAACGGCGCCAACTCCAATGCCGATATGTCCGCCCATTTGCATATATTTAGCGGCACGGCTGGTCGCCGCCACATGCGTCGCATAACCCGGTATCTGCCCCGGCGCACCCGCCCTGTTCCAGTGGTGCACCAAGCTTCTGCTGGAAATACCCAAGGCGGTTTTCAGCTTGGGGTGGTCGCCGAGGCTGGTCTGGCCGCGCAGGCGGGTGGAATTGAGCAGGTGCGCATCCAATTGGGCGAGTAGCAGCTTGCGCTCGGCGAAGAACTGCGGTGACTTGAGATGGCCGTGTTGGCGAAAGCTTTCCTGATGCAAGCGCTCCATTGCCTGGAGGGTGTCGCGCAGGCTGTTCAGATGTTTTTCCATCATCACCGCGCTGACGCCGAGCCAGGTTGACGTCTGGCCGGTGAAACTGGCGATCTCGGCCGCGTGGCGATGCATGAAGTCAGCCTGCTCCGGTGTCAGGTCCTCAAGGGCTGCGTTCACCGTTTCGGCAGCGGCCATCACCAGGGCTTCCTCCCGGCTGCATTGCAGATTCTTCGGATCGCTCAGCACGATCATCGAACCCGCCTTGACCACACCTTGATGAGGGTTCAGTGCCCGAAACTTACGCATCACCGCCGGGTCGGGCGATGGGAACAGCGTGGCTTCCAGGGCTTCGCGGGTCACGCTTGCGGGGACGACGTAGAAGCCCGGTTCCTGTGGTTCGACTCGATTGGATACCACTGGCGGCGGGTCGTTCGATGGGGCCAAGCTGGATTGGCGCGGCGTCGCGGGTGTGCGGGTGGCAGGCGGTGTAGTCGGTTGCGCGGCTCGGGTGGTTGGCGCAACGGGGGCTTCATTCCTGTAGGTGGCCGTGAACACCGAAGGGAGCAGTTGGGCGTTGCACGGGCATCCGCTGCGGCTGTCCAGCGTACCCGCCATGAGCCGGCCATGGCTGATCATGTGGGAAATTCCGCCGATGATTCGGTAAGTTTCCCCATCCTTTCCGCAGGAGACGCGATCGCCTTGGCAGGCGTGAAGGAGGCCGTACAGGTTGATCCTCGGATCGCCATCCAGGACTGTCCCGCCGCAGGTGGTCTTGTCGCCCAGGCCGATGTAGTAACCCATGTTCACCGGGCGGTCTCCTGGCGTTTGACCAAACGCAGATGGCGGCCCTCTACTGGCCCGATTGCAGGCAGGAAATCCACCGCCCTCGGCACGCCTTCACGCAGGATGATGATCAGGGTTCTCTGGGGTGTATCGATGATTTCATCGCCGCTACTAAGACGGCTGCCGACCAATGCAATATGGGTGTTGCCTTTTCCGGCCCCGGTAACGATCCGCGCCGTGCTGCCGTCGGCATACACGACGTGATCGCCTTTCTGCGCGGCGCGTCGCTGGCGCCCGTCCAATGTGAATACCAGCCGCGATGAAGCCTGCTGGATCGTCCCGCCGTTACGGGTCTGGCTGCCCTCGGTGGCCACTCGGTAGATGGCGATTGGCGGATGGGCTTTGGCGTAGGCCTGTTGTTGCTTGAGCAGTGCTGCGCCTTGTTCGTCGCGACCCTCCAGCCGGTCCTGCTCGAAGTAAATGTCGTCCAGGTGGCTGAGGTATTCAGTAGAGGCTTCGTTGGTGTATCGGGGCAGTGAGGGGGCGGTCATTTTCATGGTTCCTATTCAAGGGATGTCGTCGGCTGGGCCGCGTTGCCCTGTCCGGAGGAGCAATGAATAAGACGATGAGGCGCTGATGAGGGCAATCCCGGCGCGGGGGAGTTTTGCAGCGAATAGGAAAGTTCGTAGGTCCAGATGCGCCTTTTCCTACAATTTGGGGTATTTATTGCGCGGTTGGATCGTGCGGTGGTGTGCCAGGTGAGAAGTCAGCTGCTGACAGATTGCTTCGCGAGCAGGCTCGCTCCCACAGTTATGTGGTTTTTATTTGGTTTTGGTTATATAAAAATTCTTAAATAGTCTTTTTAAGAATATCTGCGTTTATCTAGTATTGCTCCCACGCCGCAAGCAGTGCCGCCACTGCCTGGCATTCATTCAAGGAGCAGCAGCATGAGCGCATCCCTACGTAGCGTTGACGGCCAGGACGAAGCAACCATCTTGCGTGAGATCCAGAGCGCATTGCGCGACCTGCGTTTTGGTGCGGTGGAAATCACCGTGCACAACGCGCAAGTGGTGCAGATCGAGCGCAAGGAAAAATTCCGCTTGCAGCAGCCGAGCCATAAGCCGTCCTGAAAAGTGGGGCTGTGGGAGCAAGCTGTGCTCCCACAGGGGGGATTTTCAGGGCTATTCGAACTGCCAGAAGTCATAAGAAACCAGAATTCCAGGAGCTTTTCACCATGTCGTCAATTCGCCGTTATGCCTTGGCCGCCCTGGCCAGCGCTGTTTTTGCAGGTTCTGCGGTTGCCAAGGATTACGAGTTGCTCAACGTGTCCTACGACCCGACCCGCGAGCTGTATCAGGACTACAACGCCGAATTCGCCAGCTTCTGGAAGCAGGCGCACCCGGACGACAGCGTGAAAATCCAGCAGTCCCACGGTGGTTCGGGCAAGCAGGGCCGGGCGGTGATCGATGGCCTGCGCGCCGACGTGGTCACCCTGGCCCTGGCCGGTGACATCGATGAAATCGCCAAATTGGGCAAGACCTTGCCGGTGGATTGGCAAAAGCGCCTGCCGGACGCCAGCACGCCCTACACGTCCACCATCGTGTTCCTGGTGCGCAAGGGCAATCCCAAGGGCATCAAGGACTGGGGCGACCTGATCAAGAATGATGTGTCGGTCATCACTCCGAACCCGAAGACTTCCGGCGGTGCGCGCTGGAACTTCCTCGCGGCCTGGGCCTACGGTTTGAAGGCCAATGGTGGCGATGAAGCCAAGGCCAAGGCGTATGTGCAAGCGTTGTTCAAGCACGTGCCAATCCTCGACACCGGCGCCCGTGGCTCGACCATTACCTTCGTCAACAACGGCCAAGGCGATGTGTTGCTGGCCTGGGAAAACGAAGCGTTCCTGGCGCTGAAGGAAGACGGCGGCGCCGACAAGTTCGACATCGTCGTGCCGTCGCTGTCGATCCTTGCTGAACCGCCGGTGGCGGTCGTGGACAAGAACGCCGAGAAAAAAGGCAACGCCGAGATCGCCGAAGCCTACCTCAAGCACCTGTACAGCCCGGCTGGTCAGGAAATCGCCGCGAAGAATTTCTATCGCCCGCGTGACAAGGACGTTGCCGCCAAGTACGCCCAGCAGTTTCCGAAGCTGGAGCTGGTGACCATCGACAAGGACTTCGGCGGATGGAAAACCGCCCAGCCGAAGTTCTTCAACGACGGTGGTGTGTTCGACCAGATCTATCAGGCGCAGTAAGCTCTCGCCAGTCAGTCAAGTCAAAAACCTGTGGGAGCGAGCCTGCTCGCGATAGCGGTCTGTCAGTCAACATTGATCTAGCAGATACATCGCTATCGCGAGCAAGCTCGCTCCCACAGTTAACCAAGGACTTTTATGTCGCGTCGCATCTCACCCGTCATACCCGGCTTCGGGCTGACGCTGGGCTACACTCTGGTGTACCTCAGTCTGATTGTGCTTATACCGCTGGCGGCGATGTTCGTGCATGCCGCCCAGCTCACCTGGGAACAGTTCTGGGCGATCATCTCGGCACTGCGGGTGCTGGCAGCCTTGAAACTCAGTTTCGGCACCGCGCTGTACGCCGCGCTCATCAACGGCGTGATCGGTACATTGCTGGCCTGGGTGCTGGTGCGCTACACCTTCCCCGGTCGCAAGATCATCGACGCGATGATCGATTTGCCCTTCGCCCTGCCCACCGCCGTGGCCGGCATCGCCTTGACGGCGTTGTACGCGCCGACCGGCCTGGTCGGCCAGTTTGCTACCGACCTCGGTTTCAAGATCGCTTACACCCCGCTGGGCATCACCCTGGCGCTGACCTTCGTGACGCTGCCGTTCGTGGTGCGCACGGTGCAGCCGGTGCTGGCCGATATCCCCCGTGAAGTCGAAGAGGCTGCCGCCTGCCTGGGTGCCAAGCCGTGGCAAGTGTTTCGCCACATCCTCGTACCGGCGTTATTGCCGGCCTGGTTGACCGGCTTCGCGCTGGCGTTTGCCCGGGGCGTGGGCGAGTACGGCTCGGTGATTTTCATCGCCGGCAACATGCCGATGAAAACCGAGATCCTGCCGCTGCTGATCATGGTCAAGCTCGACCAGTACGACTACACCGGTGCCACCTCCATCGGCGTGCTGATGCTGGTGGTTTCCTTCGTCCTGTTGCTGCTGATCAATCTGCTGCAGCGGCGCATCGAAACCCCATAAGGAGGCGCGAACATGTCCCAATCGTCTATTTCCGCAGCCTCCACCAACGCCGCCCGGCGTGGCAGTGCGGCATCGCGGCGCGTGCTGATCGGCTTTGGCTGGCTGGTTTTTGCGCTGTTCTTGTTGTTGCCATTGTTCATTGTGGTATCCCAGGGCCTGAAGCTCGGCCTGGGAGCATTCTTCACCGCGATCTTCGAACCCGACGCGCTGTCGGCGTTGAAGTTGACGGTGATCGCAGTGCTGATTTCGGTGCCGCTGAACCTGGTGTTCGGCGTCAGTGCCGCCTGGTGCGTGAGCAAGTATTCATTCCGTGGCAAGAGCATGCTGGTGACGCTGATCGACCTGCCGTTCTCGGTGTCGCCGGTGATCGCCGGTCTGGTCTATGTGTTGATGTTCGGCGCCCAGGGGTTGTTCGGACCGTGGCTGTCGGACCACGACATCCAGATCGTGTTCGCGCTGCCGGGCATCGTCCTGGCGACGATTTTCGTCACCGTGCCGTTCGTGGCCCGGGAACTGATCCCGCTGATGCAGGAGCAGGGCACCCAGGAAGAAGAGGCCGCGCGCCTGCTGGGCGCCAATGGCTGGCAGATGTTCTGGCATGTCACCGTGCCGAACATCAAGTGGGGGCTGATCTATGGCGTGGTGCTGTGTACCGCCCGGGCCATGGGCGAGTTCGGCGCGGTGTCGGTGGTATCAGGGCACATCCGCGGGGTGACCAACACCCTGCCGCTGCACGTCGAGATCCTCTACAACGAATACAACCACGTGGCCGCGTTCGCCGTGGCGAGCCTGTTGCTGATCCTGGCGCTCTTCATCCTGCTGCTCAAGCAGTGGAGCGAAAACCGAATCAACCGCCTGCGCGACAGCAGCTCGGAGGAATAAGTCATGTCGATCGAAGTGCGTAACGTCAGCAAGAATTTCAACGCGTTCAGGGCCCTGGACGACATCAGCCTGGACATCCAGAGCGGCGAGCTGGTGGCGCTGCTAGGCCCGTCGGGTTGTGGCAAGACCACCCTGCTGCGGATCATCGCCGGCCTCGAAACCCCGGACCAGGGCAACATCGTGTTCCACGGCGAGGACGTTTCCGGTCACGACGTACGTGATCGCAACGTCGGTTTCGTGTTCCAGCACTACGCCCTGTTCCGCCACATGACGGTGTTCGACAACGTCGCCTTCGGCCTGCGCATGAAGCCGAAAAACCAGCGTCCGACCGAAAGCCAGATCGCGGCCAAGGTCCATGAGTTGCTGAACATGGTGCAATTGGATTGGCTCGCTGACCGCTACCCCGAGCAGCTCTCCGGCGGCCAGCGCCAACGCATCGCCCTGGCCCGCGCCCTCGCGGTGGAGCCCAAGGTGTTGCTCTTGGACGAACCCTTCGGCGCCCTCGACGCCAAGGTTCGCAAGGAGCTGCGTCGCTGGCTGGCGCGGCTGCACGAGGACATCAACCTGACGTCGGTGTTCGTGACCCACGACCAGGAAGAGGCCATGGAAGTCGCCGACCGGATCGTGGTGATGAACAAGGGCGTGATCGAGCAGATCGGCTCGCCGGGCGACGTGTATGAGAACCCGGCCAGCGATTTCGTCTACCACTTCCTCGGTGATTCGAATCGCTTGCACCTGGGCGAGGATCGCCATGTGCTGTTCCGTCCTCATGAAGTCTCGCTGTCGCGCTCGGAACTGGAAGACCACCACGCCGCCGAGGTGCGGGACATCCGTCCATTGGGCGCCACCACCCGAGTCACCTTGAAGGTGGAAGGCCAGAGCGAGCTGATCGAAGCCGAAGTGGTGAAGGATCATGACAGCCTGGTGGGCCTGGCGAAGGGCGAGACGCTGTTCTTCAAGCCCAAGGTCTGGCAAAAAATCGCCAGCCTTTAGCAGCATCGCGAGCAGGCTCGC
>NZ_JAGGOF010000104.1 GCF_018614775.1 Pseudomonas fluorescens | reverse complement strand
CCTGCTCGCGATGGGGCCTTCGGCTCCAGCCTATTGGTGTTGCACCTGCACCATCGAGTTCACCTTCACCCGCGCATGCATCTGTTCCGCCCCCCCTCCTCGGCGCATGCCGCGGACCGGGCAAGCGTCGAGGTAGTCCAGGCCGACGGCCAGTTTGAGGTGGCGGTCGGGACGGGCCAGGCGGTTGGTCACGTCGAAGCTGTACCAGCCGTCATCCAGCCAGGCTTCCGCCCAGGCGTGGCTTGCCAGATGACTTTCATCGTCGGTGCACAGGTAACCGGACACATAGCGCGCCGGGATGCCCAGGCTGCGCGCGCAGGCCAGGAACGCATGGGTATGGTCCTGGCAAACCCCGCCTCCACCGGCAAACGCCTCGGCGGCTGTGGTGCTGACCGCCGTTGTGCCGACGCTGTAGGGCATCCGGGCCGCCAGGCCGTTCATCAGGTCGGTTAGCGCCGAGCGATCCCGCCGCCCCGCGCATTGCTCAAGGGCGAACGCGTTCAGTGCCTCATCCGCCAGGGTCAGTCGGCTGGTGCGCAGGAACGGCAGTGGTGACTGACTATCAGGTTCCATCTCCACCGACTGATGGATTTCCACTTCCCCGAACGCAGTCAGCACCAGGGCGCCGTGGGGTTCGTCCATGGTCATCACATGCAGGATGTTGCCATACGGGTCGAGCTGGCTGCGCACCAGGCGTGGCAGCTCCAGATGCCACTCCAGGATGCGCTGGCGCTGGCTGTCCTGAGGTGTCAGGCGCAAAAACTGAATGCTGGTGCAGACTTCATCGGCATAGCTGTAGGTGGTGTCGTGGCGTATGGACAGTTTCATACGACCTCCAGATAAGACTCGTGAACGGTCTGGCCCAAATGACGAATCTGGCCAATAAAGTCGGTCAGCCATTGATGCAGCCCCGAGGCGAGGATCTCGTCGATCCCCGAATAGCGCAGGCGTGCATGCAACTCCGCCGCCAGGCGCTGTGCCGGCCTGCCGTTATGGCCCGGCAGGCTGGCGAGGTTCAGATCCAGCTCCTCTATGCAGGCGTGCAGGGAGCGCGGAACGTCGGCGCGCAACAGCAACATCTCCGAGACCTGTTCGGCATTGGGTGCGTTACGGTAGATCTCGTTGAACGCCTCGAACGACGACAACGCCCGCAACAAGGCGCTCCACTGGTAGTAGCCACGCGCCGAGTTATCGCTGACCTCTTCCGATTCCTCGCCGAACATTTCGTAGCGCGCGTCCAGAAGGCGCAAAGTGTTGTCCGCTCGCTCTATAAAGGTGCCGAGGCGAATGAAACAGTAGGCGTCGTTGCGCATGATGGTGCCCGACGTCGCGCCACGGAACAGGTGCGAGCGCTCCTTGACCCATTCGCAGAAATGGCTGATGCCGTAGCGACCCAGACCGTTGCTGGCGATGTTGCGCATTTCCAGCCAGGTGGCGTTGATGTTCTCCCACATGTCGGCGGTGATGCGCCCGCGCACCGCGTGAGCATTGGTCCGCGCTGCCCGCAGGCAACTGTAGATGCTGCCGGGGTTGGTGTCGTCCAGGGCAAAGAAATGCAGCATGCGTTCGCTGTTCAGGGCGTCATAGCGCGCGTTGTAATCGTCCAGCGTGCCGGCGGCCAGCAATGACATTGCCAGCTCGGCGTGCCCGTCGCCGCGCCCGGCCTGGGGCATCAGCGACAGTGAGTAGCTGACTTCTAGCATGCGCGCCAGGTTCTCGGCGCGCTCCAGGTAGCGGGACATCCAATAGAGGTCCGAAGCGGTTCTTGAAAGCATGTCTTAGTCCTCCACCACCCAAGTGTCTTTGGTGCCGCCGCCCTGGGACGAGTTCACCACCAGCGAGCCTTCACGCAACGCCACCCGGGTCAGCCCGCCCGGTACCAGGCGGGTTTCCTTGCCCGACAGCACGAACGGACGCAGGTCGATGTGGCGCGGCGCAATACCGCTCTCGACAAAGGTCGGGCACGTGGACAGGCTCAAGGTCGGTTGGGCGATGTAGGCTTCGGGACGGGCCTTGAGGCGTGCGCGGAAGTCTTCGATCTCCGCCGCCGTGGCCGCCGGCCCTACCAGCATGCCGTAGCCGCCGGAGCCCTGGGTTTCCTTGACCACCAGGTCCGGCAGGTTCGCCAGCACATGGGACAGGTCCTGGGGTTTACGGCACTGCCAGGTGGGCACGTTTTTCAGGATCGGTTCTTCGGTGAGGTAGAAGCGGATCATCTCGTCGACGTAAGGGTAGATCGACTTGTCATCGGCGACGCCAGTGCCGACTGCGTTGGCCAGCACCACATTGCCGGCGCGGTAGACGGCGATCAGCCCCGGAACACCCAGCATCGAATCGGGGTTGAACGACAGCGGGTCGAGGTAGGCATCGTCGAGGCGGCGGTAGATCACATCCACTTGCCGGGGACCAGCGGTGGTGCGCATGTAGACGTGGTCGTCACGCACGAACAGGTCGGCGCCCTCCACCAGCTCCAACCCCATTTCGCGGGCCAGGAACGCGTGTTCGAAATAGGCGCTGTTGAAGCGGCCCGGGGTCAGCACCACGGCGGTGGGGTTGTCCAGGGGGCTTGAACTCTTGAGGGTGTCGAGCAGCAGGTTCGGGTAATGATCGATGGGGGCCACGCGTTGCGCAGCGAACAGCTCGGGAAACAGGCGCATCATCATCTTGCGGTCTTCGAGCATGTAGCTCACACCGCTGGGCGTACGCAGGTTGTCTTCCAGCACGTAGTAACTGCCATCGCCGTCGCGCACCAGGTCGACGCCAGCGATATGGGCGTAAATGCCCCGGTGCAGGTTCAGGCCCTGCATCGCAATCTGGTAACCCTCGTTGGCGAGCACCTGCTCGGCCGGAATGATGCGTTCCTTGAGGATATGCCGCTCGTGGTAGATGTCGGCCAGGAACATGTTCAGGGCCTGGACCCGCTGGATGCAGCCGCGTTCGACCGTCTGCCATTCACTGGCCTTGATGCTGCGGGGAATGATGTCGAACGGAATCAACCGTTCGGTGCCTTGCTCGTCACCATAGAGGGTGAAGGTGATACCGGCCCGATGGAACAGCAGGTCGGCTTCGCGGCGGCGTTGTTCAAGCAGTTCAAGCGGTGTGTCCGCCAGCCAGCGTGAGAAGGCTTGGTAATGCGGGCGGCAGTCACCCTTGGCGTCGTACATTTCATTAAAAAAAGCGTGGGGCATAGCCAACTCCCAGCCGCGTTCTACACGGCATTTCTTATCTCATCGTCATTCAATGGTTCGGCCTTGCCTGGTTTTAATGAGCCCTGTTTCTCTTGGTACCTCTATTGGCAGCGGCCATTGGTCTGGCCCTGGGTCCGGATGCCGAGCGCCCTTTGGATGAATCTGATCCACCGTGGCGGTGGCTTTCTCTTATGAACCATAGCAAACGCTGTGCCTATCCGGGTCTCTCAGGCTTTTTTTGGAAAAGTAAGCGTAATAACTCTTAAAAGCGAAAAGTATTTCCGTTTTGACGGCCCACAACCGCTTTCCAGCGCTGAAACGATATTCCCGGCACACCCTGTGTAGCGGTCAGCGGGTCGAATAGGTGCAACAAGACGCAGGGTTCGCGCTTATTGCACTGAAAGGGGGAAATTTATTCCCACAGGGAAAAGCCGGTCATCACGACCAAGCGCTGCTCGGCTAGAGCGCAGGGCGCCACCCGCCTCTCCTTCTGTCGCGCCTCGCGCACAAATCCAAAGCAGCCTCTTGCACTACCAATATTATGGTATACCATCATACGCACAAGCCCAATTCACCTCCTACGGAGCAGCTCATGAGTTTTGAAATTCGCAAGATCGTCAGCTATGTCGAAGAAACCTTCATCGAGGGCGGCAAGGCCACCGACAAGCCGGTGACCATGGTCGGCCTGGCAGTCGTCATGAAGAACCCTTGGCTCGGCCGTGGTTTTGTGGAAGACCTGAAGCCGGAAATTCGCGCCAACTGCTCCGACCTCGGCGCACTGATGGTCGAGCGTCTGGTGGGCATCATCGGCGGTGCGGAAAAAATCGAAGCCTACGGCAAGGCCGCTGCGGTGGGCGCCGACGGTGAAATCGAGCACGCATCCGCCGTCATCCACACCCTGCGCTTCGGCAACCATTACCGCGAAGCGGTCAAGGCCAAGAGCTACCTGAGCTTCACCAACAAGCGCGGCGGCCCGGGCACCTCGATCCAGATTCCGATGATGCACAAGGATGACGAAGGCCTGCGTTCGCATTACATCACCCTGGAAATGCAGATCGAAGACGCCCCGCGCGCCGACGAAATCGTCGTGGTACTGGGTTGCGCCGATGGCGGTCGTATCCACCCGCGCATTGGCAACCGCTATATCGACCTGGAAGAACTGGCCGCCGAAAAGGCGCAGTGATCCAGTCCGGTTGACCACAATAAAAAAGGCAAGCAGGAGCGCTCCATGATTCGGCTCACCGCTGAACTCACCCCGGCCGGCACCAGTTACCTGGCGACCGGCCAAGGCCAGCCCGTGGTACTGATCCACGGCGTGGGCCTGAACAAAGAAATGTGGGGCGGCCAAGTCGTTGGCCTGGCCACGACGTATCGTGTGATCACCTACGACATGCTGGGCCATGGCGCCAGTCCTCGTCCGCAGAACGGCACGCCGTTGCTGGGCTATGCCGATCAGTTGCTGGAGCTGCTCGACCACCTGCAAGTGCCCCAGGCCACCGTCATCGGTTTTTCCATGGGCGGCCTGGTGGCCCGTGCGTTTGCCTTGCACTACCCGCAACGCCTGCAAGGCCTGGTGGTGCTCAACAGTGTGTTCAACCGCAGCCCCGAACAACGCGCCGGGGTCATCGCTCGCACCGCACAGGCGGCCGAGCATGGCCCGGACGCCAATGCCGAGGCCGCCCTGTCGCGCTGGTTCAGCCGCGAATACCAGGCGGCC
This sequence comes from Pseudomonas fluorescens, assembly GCF_018614775.1. Classification (GTDB taxonomy): domain Bacteria; phylum Pseudomonadota; class Gammaproteobacteria; order Pseudomonadales; family Pseudomonadaceae; genus Aquipseudomonas; species Aquipseudomonas fluorescens_BY. The sequence goes on along the minus strand of NZ_JAGGOF010000104.1, from coordinate 17,995 downwards.
AACCCGGCGCAGATTGCCGCGCTGCGTCAGACCCTGGCGCAGAACGATCCGCAAGGTTACCTGACCACCTATGAACTGTTCGCCACCCAGGACATGTACCGCGCCGACGACCTGGGCAGCATCCAGGCGCCGACGCTGATCGCCACCGGCGAACTGGACCCGGGCTCGACCCCGGAAATGGCGGAGCAACTGGCCGCGCGCATTCCCGGCGCCACCGTTGCCGTGCTGGCCGAGCAACGGCATATGATGCCGGTGGAATCGCCACGGCTGGTCAACCAGTTGCTGCTGGCGTTCCTCGACAAGGCGTACGCCCAACCCAACCCAATCAAGGGGATCGTTGCATGACACTCGCACGCTTCCAGATGTGCATCGGCGGTGAATGGGTCGATGCCCTGTCCGGCAAGACCTTCGAAAGCCTGAACCCGGCGCTGGCGCAGGCCTGGGCCGAATTGCCTGATGCCGACGAGGCCGATGTCGAGCGCGCGGTGCAAGCCGCGCAGACCGCCTTCGACAGCCCGGCCTGGCGCGGCTTGACCGCCACGGCTCGCGGCAAACTGCTGCGACGCCTGGGCGATCTGATCGCCGAGAACAAGGAACAACTGGCCCAGCTGGAAAGCCGCGACAACGGCAAGCTGATCCGTGAGACCCGCGGCCAGGTCGGGTACCTGCCAGAATTTTTCCACTACACCGCCGGCCTGGCCGACAAGCTCGAAGGCGGCACCCTGCCCCTCGACAAGCCGGACCTGTTCGCCTACACCGTGCACGAAGCCATGGGCGTGGTGGCGGCGATCATCCCCTGGAACAGTCCGCTGTACCTGACCGCGATCAAGCTGGCCCCGGCACTCGCCGCTGGCAATACCATCGTGATCAAGCCTTCCGAACACGCGTCAGCGACGATCCTGGAGTTGGCTCGGCTGGCCCTGGAAGCCGGGATCCCACCGGGCGTGGTCAACGTCGTGACCGGTTATGGCCCCAGCACCGGCGCGGCCCTGACCCGTCATCCGCTGGTGCGCAAGATCGCCTTCACCGGTGGGGCCGCGACGGCCCGTCATGTGGTGCGCAGCAGCGCCGAAAACTTTGCCAAGCTGTCGCTGGAGCTGGGTGGCAAATCGCCGAACATCATCTTCGCCGACGCCGACCTCGACAGCGCCATCAACGGTGCGATCGCCGGGATCTACGCGGCATCCGGCCAGAGCTGCGTGTCCGGTTCGCGGCTGTTGGTGCAGGACGAAATCTATGATGAGTTCGTCTCCCGCCTGGAGGAGCGGACCAAACGCATCCGCATCGGCAACCCGCAAGACGACAGCAGCGAAATGGGCCCGATGGCCACTGCGCAGCAACTGGCCGTGGTCGAAGGCCTGGTGGCCGATGCCATCGCCGAAGGCGCGCGCCTGCGCCTGGGTGGCAAGCGCCCGACCGGCGTGGGTGACGGCTGGTTCTACGAGCCGACCTTGTTCGAATGCGACCGCAATTCCATGAAGATCATGCAGGAAGAAGTCTTCGGCCCGGTGGCGTCGGTGATCCGGTTCAAGGACGAGGCCGAGGCCCTGGCGATTGCCAACGACTCGCAGTTCGGCCTCGCCGCCGGCATCTGGACCCGCGACCTGGGCCGCGCCCATCGCTTGGCCCGGGACGTGCGCTCCGGAATCATCTGGGTCAACACCTACCGCGCAGTCTCGGCCATGGCGCCGATCGGCGGTTTCAAGAACAGCGGCTATGGACGCGAGAGCGGCATCGATTCGGTGCTGGCCTACACCGAGCTGAAAACGGTGTGGATCAACCTGTCCCAGGCGCCTATGCCTGACCCGTTCGTGATGCGCTAGGAGTCCTGAAAATGATCGAGCCCGGCATTTACAAAGAAGTCATGAGTTCCTTCCCTTCCGGCGTCACCGTGGTCACCACCCTGGACCCGGACGGGAACATCGTCGGCATCACCGCCAGCGCGTTCAGCGCGCTGTCGATCGACCCGGCGCTGGTGCTGTTCTGCCCCAACTACGCGTCCGACACCTACCCGATCCTGCGGGACAGCAAACAGTTCGCGATTCATCTGCTCTCCGCCGACCAGACCGCCGAAGCCTACGCCTTTGCCGGTAAAGGCAAGGACAAGGCCAAAGGTATCGACTGGCACCTGAGCGACCTCGGCAACCCGATCCTGGCCAAGGCCACGGCGATCATCGAGTGCGAACTGTGGCGCGAGTACGACGGCGGCGATCACGCCATCATCGTCGGCGCGGTAAAGCACCTGATCCTGCCCGAGCAGCCGGTTACACCGATGATCTACCACAAAGGCAAGCTCGGCGCCCTGCCCGCGCTGGGCTGATGCCCATATACAAACCCTGTGGGAGCGGGCTTGCTCGCGAATGCGGACTGGCATTCAACATCAATGTCGACAGATCCACCGCTTTCGCGAGCAAGCCCGCTCCCACAGGTACAGCGTTCGGCGCAGAACCTTTTTTCTTCCCACTCAGGAGCCGGCATGAGTCCAGCAGCCTTGCAACTGTTCCGCCAGCAGGCCTATATCAACGGCCAATGGCTCGAAGCGCCCGATGGCGCTTGCCAGGATATTTTCAACCCGGCCAACGGCGAGTTGCTCGGCCGGGTGCCGAACCTTGGCGCCGAGCATGCCCGCCAGGCCATCGCCGCCGCCAACAACGCCTGGCCGGCCTGGCGCGGGCTGACCGCCAAGGAACGCAGCCAGGCGCTCAAGCGCTGGCATGGGCTGATGATTGAACACGCCGATGCGCTGGCAGAAATCCTCACCCTCGAACAAGGCAAACCGCTGGCCGAAGCCCGGGGCGAGATCCTCTACGCCGCCAGCTTCATCGAATGGTTCGCCGAAGAAGCCAAGCGCATCTACGGCGACACCATCCCCAGCCACAAGGGCGATGCGCGCATTGTGGTGAGCAAGGAACCGATCGGCGTGGTGGCGGCCATCACCCCATGGAATTTTCCGGCCGCGATGATCACCCGCAAGGCCGGCCCGGCCCTGGCCGCCGGTTGTCCGTGCATCGTCAAGCCTGCGCCGGAGACGCCGTTCTCGGCCCTGGCCATGGCCGCCCTGGCGGAACAGGCCGGGATTCCCGCCGGTATTTTCAACGTGATCACCGGCGATGCCGTGGCCATCGGTGGCGAGCTGACCGGCAGCCCACTGGTGCGCAAACTCTCGTTCACCGGTTCCACGGCCATCGGCAAGTTGCTCATGGCCCAGTGTGCGCCGACGCTGAAAAAAGTCTCGCTCGAACTGGGTGGCAACGCCCCCTTCATCGTCTTCGACGACGCCGACCTGGAACGGGCCGTAGAAGGCGCGCTGGTCGCCAAGTTCCGCAATGCCGGACAGACCTGCGTCTGCGTCAATCGCTTCCTGGTCCAGGACGGCATCCACGATGCCTTCGTTGCACGCCTGGCCGAGCGCGTGGCGCAACTTAAGGTTGGCAGCGGCTTCGAAGCCGGCGTGAGCCAGGGCCCACTGATCAATGAGCGGGCCGTCGCCAAGGTCGAGGACCACGTCCGGGACGCCCTCGCCCACGGCGCCCGACTGCTCTGCGGCGGTGAGCGCCACGCCCTCGGTCATGGGTTCTTCCAGCCGACGGTGCTGACCGGCGTCACCGTGCAGATGAAAGTCGCCCGGGACGAAACCTTCGGGCCAGTGGCGGCGGTCTTCCGTTTCACCACCGAGGCCGAAGCCGTGCACATGGCCAACGACACCGATTCCGGGCTCGCCGCCTATTGCTACACCCGACCTGGGCCGCGCCTGGCGCATGAGCGAGGCGCTGGAGTACGGCATGGTCGGCATCAACGAAGGCCTGATCTCCACCGAGGTCGCCCCGTTTGGCGGCATCAAGACCTCAGGCCTGGGCCGCGAAGGCTCCAAATATGGCATCGACGATTACCTGGAACTCAAATACACCCTGATGGGTGGGCTCGAAGAATTTGGGAGCACGCCGCGATGAGCAACGACAAGTATGAACAAGGCCTGAAGATCCGCACCCAGGTGCTGGGCGAGGCCTACGTCAACCGCTCCATCGAAAACGCCGACGATTTCACCCGGCCGTTGCAGGAAATGGTGACCGAATACTGCTGGGGTCATGTCTGGGGCCGCGAGGGCTTGTCGCTCAAGGAGCGCAGCATGATCAACCTGGCGATGATCTCGGCGCTCAATCGCCCGCACGAACTCAAGCTGCATGTGCGTGGCGCCTTGCGTAACGGCCTGAGTCGTGAGCAAATACGCGAAATTTTGCTTCAGGTCGGTATCTATTGCGGCGTTCCCGCGGCGGTAGACAGTTTCCGGCTTGCCCGGGAAGCCTTTGTCGAAGCCGATGCCGAGGCCTCCAGTCAACCTTCGGCTGTTTGATCCGAACGTGCGCGGACGTTGCCCGTTCGGCACGGACAGCCTTATTACAGAGCGGACCCCATGAAACGCCTGCCACTCGACGACAGCTTCAAGGTCAATCGCAACCCCATTACCCTGCGCGAAATCGTGCTGGATAAACTGCGAAGCGCCATCATGAACTTCCAGCTCCTGCCGGGCGATCGCCTGGTCGAACGCGATCTGTGCGATCGCCTGGGTGTGAGCCGTACGTCGGTACGCGAAGCGCTGCGTCACCTGGAGTCCGAAGGCCTGGTGGAATTCGCCGACGCCAAGGGGCCTCGGGTGGCGATCATCACCCTGGCCGATGCCGGCGACATCTATGAGCTGCGTTGCGTGCTGGAAGGCTTGATCGTCCAACTGTTCACCCTGCGTGCCAAGGCCAAGGACATCAAGGCCCTGGAGAAGGCCCTGGAGGAGAACCGCAAGGCGCTCAAGGACGGCGAGTTGCAGCAGGTGATCGATTCGGTGCAGGGTTTCTACGACGTGCTGCTCGAAGGTTCCGGCAACCACGTGGCGGCCACCCAGCTGCGGCAGTTGCAGGCGCGCATCAGCTACCTGCGGGCGACGTCGGTGTCCCAGGAAAACCGCCGCGGCGCCAGCAACCAGGAAATGGAGCGGATGGTCGAAGCCATCAAGAGCGGCGACCCGCTGGCCGCCCACCAGGCATCGGTGGATCACGTCCGGGCGGCGGCCAAGGTGGCGCTGGAGTACCTCAGGCGCAAGCAGGAAGAAACCGGTGACATCCCTGAAATCACGGCGCCCATCGCCCTGAAAGAACCTCGCATAGGACACTGACATGTTCAGCCCGAGCTTTTGTCCAAAGTGCGGCGGCAGTGACTTGAATCACCGCCTGCCAGCGGGCGATACCCATGAGCGGCTGATGTGCGACGGCTGCGGCTACATTCATTACGTCAACCCGAAGATCATTGCCGGCTGCATCATCGAGCAGGACGGAAAGTACCTGTTGTGCCAGCGGGCAATCCCGCCACGCCCCGGCACCTGGACACTGCCCGCCGGTTTCATGGAGGGCAACGAGACCACCGAGCAAGCGGCGCTGCGCGAAGTCTGGGAAGAAACCGGCGTGCGTGCCGAGATCGTCTCGCCCTACTCGATCTTCAGCGTGCCGAAGATCAGTGAGGTGTACATCATCTTTCGCGCCATCGCGCTGGAGATCACCGGCCAGTTCGGCCCGGAAACCCTCGCCTGCCAGTTCTTCGCCCCGCAAGACATCCCCTGGGACAGCATCTACTACCCGGCCATCCGGCAGATCCTCGAACGCTATATCGAGGAACGCCAGGCCGGGGTCTATGGCATCTATATCGGCAACGACGACAGCGGCAAGATCCACTTCATCCGCTGATCATCCTCTGTGGAATCCCCCTTGTGGGTCACCCCTGTGGGAGCGAGCCTGCTCGCGATAGCGGTGGGTCAGTAAACAATTCATCTGCTGACCCACTGCCATCGCGAGCAGGCTCGCTCCCACAGGTAAACGACCCGACACCTACAGCGGCACCACGCCCTCGACAATGATCACCTCGGCCCGCGCCACATCGGTGCGGTGACGCTTGGCCTCCTGATACTCCGGCGAGTGATAGCAGGCCAGTGCCTGTTCGTACGAGTCGAACTCGATCACCACGCTGCGTTGCGGCGTGGCCCTGCCCTCCATCGCCTCGCTGCGCCCACCCCGGGCGAGCATGCGCGCGCCGTACAGGGCAAACGCTGCCGGAGCCCGCTGGGTGTATTGGCTGTATTGATCGGGGTCGGTGACATCCACATGAGCAATCCAGTACGCCTTCACAGTGACCTCTCGGGTTATTTTGTATTATGGTATACCACAAGTTGTTTCCATCAAGCACGCCACCCAAACAAGAGAGCCCGACATGGCCTTTAACAGCATTCAGGAAATCATCGAAGACTACCGCCTGGGCAAGATGGTGTTGCTGGTGGATGACGAAGACCGCGAAAACGAAGGCGACCTGCTGCTCGCCGCCGATTGCTGCAGCGCCCAGGCCATCAGCTTCATGGCCCGGGAAGCCCGCGGGCTGATCTGCCTGACGCTGACCGACGAACATTGCCAGCGCCTGGGCCTTGAGCAGATGGTGCCAAGCAACGGCAGCGTGTTCAGCACTGCGTTCACGGTCTCCATTGAAGCCGCCACGGGCGTGACCACCGGCATTTCCGCCGCCGACCGGGCGCGCACCGTCGCCGCAGCCGTGGCCGCCGATGCGGGGTCCAACGACATCGTGCAACCCGGGCATATCTTCCCGTTACGCGCCAAGGAAGGCGGCGTGCTGACCCGCGCCGGGCACACCGAAGCCGGTTGCGACCTGTCGCGCCTGGCGGGCTTCACGCCGGCGTCGGTGATCGTCGAAGTGATGAACGACGACGGCACCATGGCCCGTCGCCCGGACCTGGAAGTGTTCGCACACAAGCACGGGATCAAGATCGGCACCATCGCCGACCTGATCCATTACCGTCTGAGCACCGAGCACACCGTGGTGCGCATCGGCGAGCGCGAGCTGCCGACGGTGCACGGCACCTTCCGGCTGTTCACCTTTGAAGATCGCATCGAAGGCGGTGTGCACATGGCGATGGTCATGGGCGACATTCGCCGCGACGAACCGACCCTGGTGCGGGTGCACGTGATCGACCCGCTACGGGACCTGGTAGGCGCCGAATACAACGGCCCGTCCAACTGGACCCTGTGGGCGGCGCTGCAACGGGTCGCCGAAGAAGGCTGCGGCGTGGTCGTCGTACTGGCCAACCACGAATCCTCCCAGGCATTGCTTGAGCGCGTGCCACAACTCACCCAGCCGCCGAGACAATTCAGCCGTTCCCAATCGCGCATCTATTCTGAAGTAGGTACCGGGGCGCAGATTCTCCAGGACCTGGGCGTCGGCAAGCTGCGACACCTGGGGCCACCGCTCAAGTACGCGGGGTTGACGGGGTACGACCTGGAGGTGGTGGAGAGTATTGCGTTCAGCGGCTGACCAACACAGTTCCCCCAGGGGTCGTGGTTGCCGGAAACAAGGGTTCATCCTGCAACGACAGAAAAATCTGCCTCCAGACAGATAGTCGGTAAGGCAAAGTGCTTGCAGAAAGTTTGGAATACCATAATATGATATTCCATAGACCGAACGTTTTAGCCAAGCGCACCCTGCAGGGAAAGCGCATTCAACCCGCCCTTGGTACGGTCACCCGCAAGACCCGATGGACCTAAGCTCCCGATAAGCGGGCACACACAAGCCCGCTCAATAAACACAACAATGAGGGCGTGAAAATGGTGTTGAAGAAAAGCGCAGTCGCCGTTCTTTTTGCGAGCCTGCTGAGCGTCGCCAGCCAGGCGTCGATGGCCGCTGAAAGTGTCAACTTCGTCAGTTGGGGCGGCAGCACCCAGGACGCGCAGAAGCAGGCCTGGGCCGACCCGTTCAGCAAGGCCAGCGGCATCACCGTGGTCCAGGATGGCCCCACCGACTACGGCAAGCTCAAGGCCATGGTCGAGAGCGGCAACGTGCAGTGGGACGTGGTCGATGTCGAAGCGGACTTCGCCTTGCGTGCCGCCGCTGAAGGCCTGCTCGAACCCCTGGACTTCTCGGTGGTGCAGCGTGACAAGATCGATCCACGCTTCGTGTCCGATCACGGCGTTGGTTCGTTCTACTTCTCCTTCGTCCTCGGCTACAACGAAGGCAAGCTCGGTGCCGGCAAGCCTCAGGACTGGTCCGCGCTGTTCGATACCAAGACCTACCCTGGCAAACGCGCCCTGTACAAATGGCCGAGCCCTGGCGTGCTTGAGTTGGCCCTGCTGGCCGACGGCGTCCCGCAAGACAAGCTCTACCCACTGGACCTGGACCGCGCCTTCAAGAAACTCGACACCATCAAGAAGGACATCGTCTGGTGGGGCGGCGGTGCCCAGTCCCAGCAACTGCTCGCCTCCGGTGAGGCCAGCCTCGGTCAGTTCTGGAACGGCCGCATCTATGCCCTGCAACAGGACGGCGCGCCCGTCGGCGTGAGCTGGAAGCAGAACCTGGTCATGGCCGACATCCTGGTCATTCCAAAGGGTTCGAAAAACAAGGCAGCGGCCATGAAGTTCCTGGCCAACGCCAGCAGCGCCAAGGGCCAGGCCGACTTCTCCAACCTGACGGCTTATGCGCCGGTCAACGTCGACAGCATCGCACGCCTGGATTCGGTGCTCGCCCCCAACCTGCCGACCGCCTACGCCAAGGATCAGATCACGCTTGATTTCGCCTACTGGGCCAAGAACGGTCAGGACATCGCGACACGGTGGAACGAATGGCTGGTCAAATAAAAATGTCGGCAACGGCAACCCGGCACACCGGGGGCGCCACTGGCGCCGCCGGTGTCACAACCGCCAAGGCTGTCGCCACGCAAACCCCGTCGCTGGCCCAGCGCTGGCGCGGGGCCGGCAACCTGGCCCCCGCGCTGCTGTTCCTCGGCCTGTTCTTTCTGGCACCGCTGATCGGCCTGCTGCTGCGCGGCGTGCTGGAGCCGGTGCCGGGGCTTGGCAACTATGAGCAACTGTTCGCCAACTCGGCGTATGCCCGGGTGCTGTTCAACACCTTCTCGGTGGCTGGGCTGGTGACACTGTTCAGCCTGCTGCTGGGCTTTCCTCTGGCCTGGGCAATCACCCTGGTGCCCCGTGGTTGGGGCCGCTGGATACTCAACATCGTGTTGCTGTCGATGTGGACCAGCCTGCTGGCCCGTACCTACTCCTGGCTGGTGTTGTTGCAGGCTTCCGGGGTGGTCAACAAGGCGCTGATGGCGCTGGGCATCATCGACCAGCCGCTGGAGATGGTGCACAACCTCACCGGCGTAGTGATCGGCATGAGCTACATCATGATTCCGTTCATCGTCCTGCCGTTGCAGGCGACCATGCAGGCCATCGACCCGATGATCCTGCAGGCGGGCTCCATTTGTGGCGCCAGTCCCTGGACCAACTTCTTCCGGGTGTTCCTGCCGCTGTGCCGGCCGGGGTTGTTTTCCGGTGGGCTGATGGTGTTCGTGATGTCCCTCGGTTACTACGTGACCCCGGCACTGCTGGGCGGCGCGCAAAACATGATGTTGCCCGAGTTCATCATCCAGCAGGTGCAATCGTTCCTCAACTGGGGCCTGGCGAGTGCCGGTGCCGCATTGCTGATCGCGATCACGCTGGTGTTGTTCTACTTCTACCTGAAGCTTCAGCCGGAATCCCCGGTTGGCGCCAGTAACGCGAGGTAAACCGTCATGCTCCTGACTCCCAATGCCATGAGCCGGCGCATGCGCTTCGGTCTGTACTTCACGACCGGCGTGATCGGGGTGTTCCTGCTGTTGCCGATCGTGTTCATCGTATTGCTGTCGTTCGGCTCCTCCCAGTGGCTGGTATTCCCGCCGCCAGGCTGGACGCTCAAATGGTACGGCCAGTTCTTCTCCAACCCGGACTGGATGAACGCCGCGCTGACCAGCCTCAAGGTCGCCCTGCTGACGACCGTCTGCGCGGTGGCGCTGGGCTTGCCGACGGCATTTGCCCTGGTGCGCGGACGCTTTCCCGGCCGGGAAATGCTCTACGGCCTGTTCACCCTGCCGATGATCGTGCCGCTGGTGATCATTGCCGTGGCGGTGTACGCGCTGTTTCTCAAGCTCGGCTACACCGGCACGATGTTCGCGTTTGTGGTCAGCCACGTCATCGTCGCGTTGCCGTTCACCATTATCTCGATCATCAACTCGCTCAAGCTGTTCGACCAGTCCATCGAGGACGCGGCGGTGATCTGCGGTGCCTCGCGACTGCAAGCGGTGTTCAAGGTGACGTTCCCGGCGATTCGCCCGGGCATGGTTGCCGGTGCCCTGTTTGCGTTCCTGGTGTCGTGGGACGAGGTGGTGCTGAGCGTGATGATGGCCAGCCCGACCCTGCAAACCTTGCCCGTCAAGATGTGGACCACCCTGCGCCAGGACCTGACGCCTGTGATCGCCGTCGCTTCGACGCTGCTGATCGGCCTCTCGGTGCTGGTGATGGTGATCGCCGCCGCCCTGCGCCGGCGCAATGAACTCAGCGCCTGAGCGCCTAGGAGAACACGATGAGTGCTGTCAAAGACCCCGCACAACAGAACAACAAGACCCTGGTCAGCCTGCGCAACCTGAACAAGCACTACGGCGACTTTGCCGCCGTTGACGATATATCCCTGGAGATCCAGGACGGTGAATTCCTGACCTTTCTCGGCTCCAGCGGCTCGGGCAAGAGCACCACGCTGTCGATGCTGGCCGGGTTTGAAACCCCCAGCAGCGGCGAAATCCTGGTGGGCGGCAAATCCCTGGTCAATGTACCGCCGCACAAGCGCGACATCGGCATGGTGTTCCAGCGCTACTCGCTGTTCCCGCATCTGTCGGTGCGCGACAACATCGCCTTTCCCCTGGCGATCCGCAAACTCGCCCCGGCCGAACGCGACCGCCGCGTCGACGCCATGCTCAAGCTGGTGCAGTTGGAACAGTTCGCCCATCGCCGCCCCTCACAACTTTCCGGCGGCCAGCAACAGCGCGTGGCGATTGCCCGGGCGCTGGTCTACGAGCCGCGCATCCTGCTGATGGACGAACCCCTCGGCGCCCTGGACAAAAAGCTCCGTGAAGACCTGCAGGATGAACTGCGCCAACTGCATCGGCGCCTGGGCATCACCATTGTCTACGTCACCCATGACCAGGAAGAAGCCATGCGCCTGTCCCAGCGCATCGCGATTTTCAGCCACGGCAAGATCGTCGGTTTGGGCAGCGGCTATGACCTGTACCAGAATCCGCCGAACGCTTTCGTCGCCTCGTTCCTGGGCAACTCCAACTTCCTCAAGCTCAAGGCCCAGGGCAACGCGGTGGCGACCTTCGAAGACCAGTCAGTGTCGATCCGCCTGACCACCGGTCTGCAAACCGACCAGGATGTACTGCTGATGGTACGCCCGGAAAAAGCCCTGGCCCTGAGCACCGAACAGGCCACCCAACAGCCGCTGGCGGCAGGCTGGAATGAAGTATCGGCCAAGGTCGTCGAAGTGCTCTTCCTCGGCGAGAGCCAGACCTGCAGCGTGGTGACCTCCGGCGGCACCGCCATGACCGTCAAGGCCCTCTCCGCCGCCGGCATGCCCCTCAAGGCCGGCGACCCGGTGCGCGTGCGCTGGGCCACCGCCGATGCCTGCGTCTACACCCAATGGGCCGAAAGCGATTTGAACAAGGCTGCCGGTGCTCATTGATGAACACGGCGTCACTCCTGTATGCGTGCGAGGACTGTTAAATGATTGATGCCAACGTTTACAAAAAGGTCATGGGTTCGTTTCCCTCCGGCGTGACGGTGATCACCACCCTGGACGATGACGGGCAGCTTGTCGGCCTCACCGCCAGCGCGTTCAGCTCTCTATCGATGAGCCCGGCCCTGGTGCTGTTCTGCCCCAACTACAGCTCCGATTCCTACCCGGTGCTGATCAGGAACAAGCGCTTCGCCATCCACTTGCTTTCCGGCGGGCAGCAGAACGAAGCCTATGCCTTCGCCCGCAAAGGCAAGGACAAGACCCAGGGCATCGAATGGACCCTGAGCGAGTTGGGCAACCCGTTGCTGAGCAATGCCACCGCCATCATCGAATGCGAATTGTGGCGCGAATACGAAGGTGGCGATCACGCCATCATGGTCGGCGCCGTGAAGAACCTGATCGTGCCGCAGCACACACCGGGGCCACTGGTTTATTGCCACGGCAAGATGGGCGCCCTGCCCGTCCTCGCCTGAACCGATCGTCAACGACAAGAGATAGCGCCATGAAATTTTCCCTGTTCATACACATGGAGCGCTGGGACGAAAGCGTCAGCCATCGCCAGTTGTTCGAAGACCTGACCGAGCTGACGCTGCTGGCCGAAGCCGGTGGTTTCAGCACCGTGTGGATCGGCGAGCACCACGCCATGGAATACACCATTTCGCCAAGCCCGATGCCGTTGCTGGCGTACCTGGCCGGCAAGACCACCACCATCCACCTGGGCGCCGGCACCATCATCGCGCCGTTCTGGCACCCGCTGCGGGTGGCCGGTGAATGCGCGCTGCTGGACGTGATCAGCAACGGCCGCATGGAAGTCGGCCTGGCCCGTGGCGCCTATCAGGTCGAGTTCGATCGCATGGCCGGCGGCATGCCGGCCTCCTCCGGTGGCCAGGCCCTGCGGGAAATGGTTCCGGTGGTCCGCGCGCTGTGGCAAGGCGACTACGCCCATGACGGCGATATTTGGAAATTCCCGACGTCCACCAGCGTGCCCAAGCCGATCCGCAAACCGCACCCGCCGATGTGGATCGCCGCCCGCGACCCGGACTCCCACAACTTCGCCATCGCCAATGGCTGCAACGTGATGGTCACGCCGCTGATGAAGGGCGACGAAGAGGTCCTGGACCTTAAGAACAAGTTCCAGGCCGCCCTGGATAACAACCCGGATGTGCCGCGTCCGCAATTGATGGTGCTGCGCCACACCCACGTGCACTCGGTGGACAACCCCGAAGGCTGGAAAATCGGCGCCCAGGCGATCGCCAGGTTCTACCGCACGTTCGACGCCTGGTTCGGCAACAAGCAAACCCCGGTCAACGGCTTCCTGGCGCCAAGCCCCGAGGAAAAATTCGCCGGCCGTCCGGAGTTCGAACTGGAAAGCCTGCACAAGACCGCCATGATCGGCACCCCGGAAGAAATCATCCCGCGCATCCAGTACTACCAGGAACTGGGCGTGGATGAGTTCAGCTTCTGGTGCGACAACAGCCTGCCCCACGCGGAGAAGAAGAAATCCCTGGAGCTTTTCATCAAGCACGTGGTGCCGGCGTTTCGTTGATAGCGCGGTCTGGTCGGACCGCTATCGCGAGCAGGCTCGCTCCCACAGTAGGTAATGGTGAACACAGAGGAAGTGGACACCTGCGGCCAATGTGGGAGCGAGCCTGCTCGCGATGACGGCCGGAAGAGAAAAGAGAATGCAAAAAATGCCCGGACTTTAAGGTGCGGGCATTTTTTCCAGGGCCGCCGAATCAGAACGTCACGCTGGCACTCAGGCGCGCGGTGCGTGGCTCTCCTACGTTGACTTGCAGTTGACTGCCCGTGGAGGACGGGTAGTACTGCTTGTCGAACAGGTTATCGACATTCAATTGCAGCGAGGTCTTGTACCCCAGCACGGGCGATTCCCAACGCAGGAAGGCGTCGGCCACGGTGTAGCTGCTCAGCCAGAAATCGTTGGCATTGTTGGCCGCACGCTCGCCGACGTAGCGTGCGCCGCCACCGGCATGCCAGGCGCCGAATTCGGCGGGGACGTCCAGGTGACGGCTCAGGTAGAGGCTGGCGGTGTGCTTGGGGGCATCGGCCAGGCGATGGCCTTCGTCGTCCGGGTCATCGAGGATTTCGGTGTGGGTGTAGGCATAGGTACCGATCAGGTCCCAGCGCTCGGACAGGCGACCGGTGATGTCCAGCTCCAGGCCTTGGGAGCCCACTTTGCCAGCGGCTTCTGCCAGGGTCACGCCGTTGACCGTGGAAGACGTCACGACGTTTTTCTTCACGATGTCGAACAGTGCGAGGTTGATGTTCAGGCCTGGCAGCGGGTCGTATTTGGCGCCCACTTCGTAGCTGCGGCCCTCCTCCGGATCGAAGGTATTACCGGCGTCGTCCACGGTGTCATTGGGCTTGAACGAGCGGCTGTAGTTACCGTACAGCGACAAGGTATCGGTGGCCTTGTAGACCAGGCCGAGAAACGGCACGAAGGCATCGCCGTTGTCATCGCGATTCACTTTATAACTGCTGCCCAGCCCCTGGTCACCGTACTGGTCGTAGTGCTGGTAACGGCCACCGAAGACCAGGATCCAGCGGTCGTCGAGGTGCCAGTTGTCCTTCAAGTACATGGCGCTGGAAGTCAGTTCATTGCGCAGGTCGCTTTGCGCGGCGCTGACAAGACTCGGCTCAGGTAAATTACCGTAGACCGGCGAGGTGATATCGAAACCAGCGCGCGCTGCATTGCGGTAGGTTTTCCCGCGATATTGATCGGAAACCTGGTTGTCGACACCGACCAACAGATCGTGGCGTTGACCGAACAGCTCCTGCTTGCCCATGAAGTCCCAACTGGCGTAGCGGGTTTCATCATCGTAGTGGGCGCCGTTGGCTGCCCGACGCAACGTATTGCCAGTCAACGCGTTGGGCTGCGCAATCGAAAGACTGTACCGATCATTGTTCCAGCCATAGGTCACGCGCGTCTTCCACGCCTCGCTCAACTCATACTCGAAACGTGCCGTGGCCGTTTCACGAATACCCTGGCTCTTGGCCCAGGGCTCATCGAGACGCTGGTCATAATCGATGTCGGCCGGATGCCCGTTGGTGAACACCGTGCCGCGGTCGAACGGGTTGGAATATTCGTTGTACTCGTAGCTCAGGCTCACGGAGGCGCGATCGCCCGTCCAGGCCAGCGACGGCGCAACCAGCGTGCTCTCGTTGACGCCGTAGTTACGCCAGTAATCCTCGTGCTTGCGTTCGGCAATCAACCGATAGGCCAGGCCGGTATCACCCAGCGGACCGGTAGTGTCCACGGCCATGGTGCCGCCACCTTCGCTGTAGCCAGAGCCACTCAGCGTGGTGCTTTGGGTGTACTCGGGCTGCTTGCTGATGACGTTGATCAGGCCGCCGGGCTCCAGCGCGCCGTACAGCATCGAGGCCGGGCCCTTGAGTACTTCGACCCGTTCGGTGGTGGCGCTGAAGTTGTGCCCCAGGTTCGAACGCACGCCGTCGCGCAGGATCGAGCCATCGTCGTTGGTGCCAAAACCACGTTTTATCAGTGAGTCCCGCGAGCCGCCCAAGGTGTTGCCCTGGCTGACCCCGCTGACGTACTTCATCGCGTCGCCCAGCGAACGCACCTGATAGTCGGCCAGCGTCTGCCGGGTCACCACGTTGATCGATTGCGCCTCTTCCCTGATCGGGACATCGCTCTTGCTCGCCGTACTGGCTTGCGAGGCCGTATAGCCCTGGTCCCGGGTGATGCCACTGGCCTGGATGGACATCGCCGGCAGTTCGAGTGTGTCCTGCGCCCAGACCGGGTTCGCGATGAAACAGCAGGACAATGTCGGCAAAACGCGCTTGATGAAAGCGTTGCGATTCGCGGGAGGGGTGGAACGATTCAAAGCGCTGCACTCACAGAGGGATGTTAATGAGAGCGACTATACTTTGAGAATAATTCCCAGTAAATACTTGTGGGAGCGGGCTTGCTCGCGAATGCGGTGGGTCAGGCCACATCTGTATCGACTGACAGGACGCATTCGCGAGCAAGCCCGCTCCCACAGGGTTTCAGCTAAATAGTAGGACGTGATATCAAATCGCCCCAATCTGCTAAAGCTTTGGCCCACGCGGTCGAATGTATGCCATTGAGAGATTTTTTTGCCCAGGAGCAGCGGCATGCAGACGTTAAAGGCCTTGTACGAGTCTATCGAGATGCAGTTTTTCGATACGCTCACCAAAAAGCTGTCGAGCCTTTTCCTGCTGGTGGTGGTCAGTGGGCTGCTGTACTGGGTGGCCCTCAGCGCCCGTTCCGAGATCCTGCTGCAATTGCGCAACGCACAACTGGACGCCGCGTTGCTGGGGCAGATCGAGGGCCGGCTCGACAGCCTGGCCCACGCCCTGCTCTCCGGCGCGCTCCTGACGCTGTGCATGATCAGCTTCATGGTCTGGTACTTCCGCCACCTGATCGTGCGCCCCGTCACCATCATGACCAAGGCCCTTGAAGAAATTGCCAATGGCGAAGGCGACCTGTCCAAGGACCTGCCGCTGGTGACCCACGACGAAATCCGCGTGCTGGCCAGCACCTGCAACCGTTTCCTGGCCAAGCAGCGGGAGATCATCAGCAACGTCCAGGCGCTGACCGTGCACATCGCCGTCGAATCGGCGCGCTCGTTGAAGAACATCAGCGACTCCAGTGACAGCGCCACCCACCAGGCACGCTTCGCCAAGGAGGTGATGGACCAGAGCAACACCGCCGTGGGCCGCATTGAAGAGGTTTCGCGCCAGACCCAGGGCATCTCCAGTACCACCGCCCAGAACCTGAGCATGGCCCGCGACTCCTACGCCGAACTGCTGGAAGTGACCGGTAACATCAGCGAGATTTCCGCCAGCCTCGGTGAGTTCGCCACGCTGGTGAGCGCGTTGAACCAGCGCTCTTCGAGCATCAAGTCCATCGTTGGCTTGATCCAGCAGATCTCGGCCCAGACCAACCTGCTGGCCCTCAACGCCGCCATCGAAGCCGCCCGGGCCGGTGAGAGTGGCCGGGGTTTTGCGGTGGTGGCCGATGAAGTGCGCACCCTGGCGCAGAACGTCAGCCGGGCCACCGACGATATCTCGCGCAACATCGACGCCATGCTTGAGGAAGTCAGTTCTACCCACGAACAGACCACCCAGATCAGCCACAGCGCCCGGGAAACCCAGAAAGTGGTGGAACGCGCCTCCGGCCATTTCGAAAGCATGATCGGCGACTTCGAGTCCACCAATGGCAAGCTGGCCGACATTGCCGAGCATATCCAGCAGTTCGCCGACAGCAACACTGGCATCAACGACCGGGTCACCCAGATCCACGCCGACAGCCAGTCCATCGACCAGCGCATGCAACACTCGGCGACCGCTACTCGTGACTTGTCCGGTGTCGCGGAAAAGGTACAGGCGCTGCTGGGCCGGTTCGTACTCGGCCACGGCAAGCTCGACGCCGCCATCACCCGCGCCAGCCAATGCCGCGACACGCTCCAGGTACGCCTGGAAGCGCTGCAACGTGAGGGCGTGAATTTGTTCGACCAGAGTTATCAGCTGGTGCCGGGGACCGATCCCAAGCAATACATGACGAGCTATACCACGCGCTTCGCCGAGGTCTGCCAGGACGCCTGCGACACACTCACCCGCAGCACCCCGGGTGGCAAGGTTTCATTCATCGTCGACACCAAGGGCTATTGCCCGGTGAACAACAGCTGGGTCTCGAAACAACCGACGGGGGATCGCGCCGTCGACCTGCCGGTGTGCCGCAACAAACGAATCTTCAACGACCCGATCGGCCTGCGCGCGGCGGGCAACGTCCAGCGCTTCCTGTTGCAGACCTACCTGCGCGATACCGGGGAAATCATGACCGAGATCGACGTGCCGTTCTTCTTCGGCGGCCGCCATTGGGGCAACCTGCGGGTGGGGTTCGATGCGGCGGTATTGTTGGCGGAGTGACCTCCCCCGTGGCGAGGGAGCTTGCATAAACCATTGTGGGAGCGAGCCTGCTCGCGATGGCGGTGGGTCAGTCAATATCGTGTCGGCTGATCGTACGCCATCGCGAGCAGGCTCGCTCCCACAGGGAATCGGCGGCGCAAGCAAATCCTGAGTTCACGCCAAACAACTGTGGGAGCGGGCTTGCTCGCGAAGGCGGTGGATCAGTCAATATCTTCATCAACTGACCCATCGCATTCGCGAGCAAGCCCGCTCCCACAAGGGACTACCTCAAGGCTACCGAGTCAGCAGCACTTGGGCCCACCCTTGCCACCGTAACGGGCTTGCTGGCGTTCGCGGAAGAACGCCTCGTAGTCCATCAGCGGTTTGTCCGGGTGCTTGGTTTGCATGTGCTCGACGTAGTTGTCGTAGTCGGGCATGCCGA
>NZ_JAGGOF010000103.1 GCF_018614775.1 Pseudomonas fluorescens | reverse complement strand
GGTTAGCCAGGATCGTTCCCACGCTCCGCGTGGGAATGCCTCAACGGACGCTCCGCGTTCGGCTTCAAGGGAACGCGGAGCGTCCCGGGCTGCATTCCCACGCGGAGCGTGGGAATGATCAGCTCCAGGGTTAGAAAAAACCCAGCGGGTTGACGTCGTAGCTCACCAGCAGGTTCTTGGTCTGCTGGTAATGATCGAGCATCATCTTGTGGGTTTCGCGGCCGACGCCGGACTTCTTGTAGCCACCGAACGCCGCGTGCGCCGGGTACAGGTGGTAGCAGTTGGTCCAGACGCGACCGGCCTTGATCGCCCGGCCCATGCGGTAGGCGCGGTTGATGTCGCGGGTCCAGAGGCCGGCGCCGAGGCCGAACTCGGTGTCGTTGGCAATCGCCAGGGCCTCGGCTTCGTCCTTGAAGGTGGTCACACCCACCACCGGGCCGAAGATTTCTTCCTGGAACACGCGCATCTTGTTGTGCCCTTTGAGCAGGGTCGGCTGGATGTAATAGCCGCTCGACAAGTCACCTTCCAGACGCTCGGCCGCGCCGCCGGTCAACAGTTCGGCGCCCTCCTCCCGGGCAATGTCCAGGTACGAAAGGATCTTGTCGTACTGCTGCTCCGACGCCTGGGCGCCGACCATCGTCTCGGTGTCCAACGGATTGCCGCGCTTGATCCTGGCGATCTTCTTCATGACCTCGGCCATGAATGGCGCGTAGATCGATTCCTGCACCAGCGCCCGGGACGGACACGTGCAGACTTCGCCCTGGTTGAAGAACGCCAGCACCAGGCCTTCGGCGGCTTTTTCGATGAAAGCCGGTTCAGCCTGCATGATGTCTTCGAAGAAAATGTTCGGCGACTTGCCGCCCAGCTCCACGGTAGACGGAATGATGTTCTCGGCCGCGCACTTCATGATGTGCGAGCCCACCGGGGTCGAGCCGGTAAAAGCGATCTTGGCAATGCGCTTGCTGGTCGCCAGGGCTTCACCGGCTTCGCGACCGTAACCGTGGACGATGTTCAGCACGCCGGCCGGCAGCAGGTCGGCGATCAGCTCGGCGAAAACGGTGATCGACAGCGGCGTCTGCTCCGCCGGCTTGAGCACGACGCAGTTACCGGCAGGGTCACTGAGCTGTCACCCACCTGCAACAGCGTGTCACTGCCCACTTGCGACAGATGCTGGCTGTAGTCGTACCCTTCCCCGGCCCCCTGCACGCCGATGAACACCAGCTTATCGCCTGCGCCATAACCACTGATGCGATCCTGGCCGAACGCACCGTTGAAGAGAAAGGTGTCGCTACCGCCGCCCGATTGCATCAGATCATTCCCGGCACCGCCAACGAAGGTGTCACTGCCCACGCCACCCAGCAATACGTCGTTGCCGTCCTGCCCGAACAACCAGTCGCCCGTTGCATGGGCCACCAGGGTGTCGTTGGACGCGCTGCCCTTGACCGCTGACGCATACGCCGTGAGGTGGTCGCCGGCCACCAGGCCGTTGGCCGTGACGCCATGGCTCACCTCATCCTTGAGCAAGCCCCAGAACGATCCGGACTCCTGGCTCACCAGCGTGCCAATGTCGCGGGTGATGCTGATCCCACCGTGGGCATCGCGCACGTACAGTGTCCCGGCGCCATCGTTGGCGAAGGTGAAGTCCTTCACCGATTGCTGCAATTGCAGGCTGTTGTGGCCCTGCCCACCGAGTATCACGTTGTAGCCACCGCCGTCGCGGAAGGTGTCGTTGCCGGCACGGCCTTCCAGGTAGTCGCTGCCGCCGCCGCCCTGGATCAGATCGTCCTTGTCGCTGCCAATGATGAAGGTGCTGCCTACGTGGGTTTCGGCGTTGCGATTGAGGTCCTGCACCCAGGTGTTGCCGCGTGCCGGGTCCGACAGGTTGGCGACGATGACCGTCGAGTCCTTTTGCGTCAGGTCGTAGAACGCCGAGTTCATGATCCGGCCCATGCCATCACCGTAACCGGTGGGCAGGTGGGAGATCCAGGTGGGTATGTTGAGGATGGAGAACGGCAGCACGTTCCATGCGGTCGAGGCGTAATGGTCGTTGAAGCTGACGATGTTGTTGGTCGCCGATTCCTGCTGCGTATCATGCACCCCCACCGACGCCAGGTTGAACGTCGAACCGTCCAGCGCCCGGAATACCGGATCGTTTTCATAGCCGATGTTCAACACCTTGTCGGTGCTGCTTTGGGTGGGCGAGGCGTAGGCGACGTAGTTGGCGTTGCTGTAGAAACCGGACCATCTGCCAGCGCTCAAGTCCGCCAGGCTGTTGACCGCCAGCCCACCGAGGCTGTGGCCGCTGACCAAGACATCCGCCCCGCTCAGGCCGTGGGCCTTGGCAAATGTCGCGACATTCCCGAGCAGGCTGCCGAAGGCTTCGCCGGCGTAGTTCTTCGCGTAATCCTTGGGCCCCAGCGCGGCCATCACGTCATTGATCACGTCGCCAATGGAGTCGCCAATCAGATCCTCCCGCGGGCCGCTGGTGCCGCGAAACGACACGCCGATTTCCTTCAAGTGGCCGCCGGCGTCGTACTTGCCCAGGATCTCCACCTGGGCAGTGCTGTAGCCGGCCTTTTCACCGAAGAACGTTCCGCGCGCGTCGACCTTGCCGGTGTAACCCAGTTGCGACGCGCTGATGGGCGTCCAGCCGGCTTTCTGCACGGCGTCCAAGGCGAGTTTTTCCGAATCGGGGTTCCACGGCACGCCGGGAATCACCCCTTGCGAATCGGTGCCGCCGAGCAGCGCGGTGACCAGAGTGGCCGGCAGGCCCGCGCCGAAGCCATATTGCTGGTACCCGGCGGCGAAGCCGTTGTCGAGATTGTGGTAGGAATACAACATGATCGCCATCGCATCGCTGACCAGGGCTTTGGATTGCGTGGTGTCGAAGTTCTTGTAGTCGTAGATACCCATGCTTTGCGGCCTCTCTTTCTTGTTGTTGGAATGCTGAAAACAGGTAGCAGAATGCTTTTGTGCCGAGGGAGCCTTTTGGTCAGAACTGCCAATCCAGCGTCAGGCCCACGCCGTGGGTTTTGTCCCGTGAGCCGAGCAGGCCGTTGTAGTCCAGGTTGACCCGCACGTCCTTGGCCACCGCAAGCCCGGCACGCGCACCGACCACCGCTGCGTTGCGGTCCATCGACACGCTCTGCACCGCAAAGGTGTTGCTGCTGCCGGCGAAGGCCAGGTCCTGTTCCGAGCGGGTATTGCTCAGGTTGTGCTGCCAGCCGAGGGAACCGGACAGTTGCAGCTGCTGTTTTTCCGAAAGCGCCAGGCTGCGACTGGCCCGCAGGCCCAGGGTCGAAAGCACCGCATCACGACGGTCGTCGCCACCACGCAGGGCGGCGTTGTCGCCTTTTTCATGGAAGCTGTCGCTGTCCAGGTGCACGTAGGCCAGGTTCGCAAACGGCTCAAGGGCCAGCGGTTGCACGTCGAGGCGATACGCCGCTTCGGTGAAGAGCTGGGCCGTCCGGGCGTCGCGCTTGGTTTTCTCCCGGCCGCTGACGTCGCCCCATTGCAGTTCACGCTTGACGTCGATGCGATGCCAACTGTAGGCGCCACCCACGGTCAGACGCACGGCGTCGATTTCGTGGCCCAGGTAGGCGCCCAGGTGATAGCTGTCGGCCTTGGCCGAGGAGTGCGTGCCATCGCCCATGCTCAACGAACTGTCGCTGTAACCGCCGACGACGCCCAGGCGGGTCTGCTCGCTGATCAACCCATCGGCACCGACCAACAGCCCGCCGATGGAGCTGTTGGAACTGGCGTTGTCATGGCCGCCATCGCTTTTACCCCAGGCACCGAGCACCTTGACCCAAAGGTTGCTGTCGGCATCGGTCGGCGTGTTGGCGTCGTACAGCGCATCCTGACGCAGGCGATCGCCCACGGCTTCGCGCAGGTAGCGACTGTCCTTGATCAACAGCGTACCGATGGCCGGGTGGATTTCGCCGGACAGCTGCTGGAACGCCTGTTGCGCCACGGCGGCGCTGGGCGACAGCAACAAGGCTTCGTAGAGGCCGTTACCGGCGCCCAATTGCTCGGCGGCGCTGGCCACGGAGCGCTGGTTGGGCGTCAGGCCGAGGCTGGCAAATGACGCAGCGTTACGCTCGACCGCCAGTTGAACGCCGCTACCGGTGTACGTCAGGTCGCCGCCGAGAAACGCATAGTTGGGCAAGACTTCGCCGAAGCGTCCGTCGATACCGCCGGCGGCCTGCAGGATGTTGAACCGGGTGCCGAGCAGGCTTTTCGCCTCTGCGGCCGTGAGCAGCGTCGGGCTGTTCTCCAGGGACAACGACACCGTCGCCCCGTCAAGGGTGGCCTTGCCGCCGGCCACGATCAAATCGCTGGACGTCGGCGAGACTTCCACCGCGTAGGTCGAACCGGACGCGAACGTCACATCTCCGGCCACCTGCAGCGTGCCGATGGAATTACCCGGGGCCACGCTGCCGCCACGGTTGGCCGTCAGGCTGGCGATGCGACCATTGCCGCCCAGGATGCCGCCCTCATTGACCGTCACCGCCGAGGCCAGCGAACCATTGACGGCCAGGCGGCCTTGATTGACCAGGGTCGGTCCGCTGTAGCTGTTGTCGCCGGTCAAGACCAACGTGCCGAGGCCTTGCTTGGTCAGCCCGCCGTGACCGGAAATATCGTTGCGCCAGACGTCCAGGCCACACTGGATGCCGCTGCACACGCGCTCCGTGGGCTTGCCGGCATCGATGGTCGCGCCAATGCCCGGCAAGTCGACCACGAACTGGCTGGAGCCGTAGGCGCCGTCGATGCGAAAGGCCTCGGGAATGTCCTCTTGCGTCACCAGCATCGATGGGCCGTTGATGGCCTTGCCCAGATTGATCATGCCCCAGCCGTACAGCGAATCGACGCCGGGTGCGCCCATGTCGGTGGCGGTGGTGCGCAACACGCTGGCGACCTGGGCGCCGGTCATGTACGGGAAGCGCTCCATCAACACCGCCACGCTGCCGGCCACATGGGGCGCAGCCATGGAGGTGCCGCTCTTGTTGCCGTAACCCACCGTCAGGTCATCGGCACTGGTGCCGCCAATCACTGCGCTGTAGACCCGGGTCCCCGGCGCTGACACACAGAAACTGGCGGTGTAGCCGCAGCGCGACGAGAAGGTACTGATGGTGTATGGATTCGGGCTGGTGGTGTCCGGGTTGACTTGCAGCGCCGCAACGGTCAGCCAGTTTGGCGCAATGTCCGGCACAAAATAAGCCAGGCCCGCGATGGCATCGGGGTTGTTGAGGTTGTAGTCGTTGCCGGCGGCAAAGATCGTCACGATCCCGCTGCGGGCCGCCGCGATGGCGCCCTCGTAGGCGCCGCCCGGCTTGGTGCCCAGCAACGGTCGAATCTGGTCGAATTGCAGTTGCGCATCCTGCACGGTGAAGTGCGGGAATGCCGGGTCGCGACCGCCCTGGTCGAAGCGGTCGGTAATGCCGATGCCCCAACTGTTGTTGATGATCCGCGCGCCGCTGGCGATCAAGGCATCCCAACCAGCCTTGTACACCGCGCCGTCGTTGCCGAGGATAATGCCGTCCTCGGGCCCGGGATCGCCATTGTCAGCGCTGATGATCTGCGCATCGAACGCCACGCCGTGCATCGGGCCGCCGTCGCGGCTGCCGGCGGCAATCCCGCCGACATGGGTGCCGTGGGAGCCGAGCTTGCCGTCGGAACCGACCGTGGGCGACCCGTCGTAGCGGAACGGATCACCGGCCCTCACCGGTATGTAGGGGTCGGTGTACTCGCGGATACCGCTGGTGACCAGGGTCACGACTTTGTCGCTGCCGGAGAACTCCGGGTGAGCGGCATAGACCGGCTGGTCGAAAATGCCCAGTTTCACGCCCTTGCCCGTGTAGCCGGCGGCGTAGGCCTGCTGGGCATTGATCGCCCCCAGGCCCCATTCGGCGTTGAATTCGCTGCTGCGCCAACTGTCCGGGTTACCGGCCCTGCCGCTCTCGACATAGGGAGCGGCTTGCGCCGTGCCCAGGGTTGCCAGCGCACAGAGCATGGCCCGATTGAGGGTCTTGAGCACAAACACGCGACGGGGTTTTCCGGGCTGCTTTTTGTTATCGGTCTTCATCACGAACCATCCTTAGTTGCTGCAAAAAATCCTGTGCCTGACGTACGCCGTGCTCCGTGGCGAGGGCCCGGTCAGCCAGCACTCAGTGGCTGACAAACGCCTCGTCCACCCGCGCCAGATCCTGCTCCCCCAGGGTGCCGGCGTAGTAATGCAGCTTGGTCCAGGCCATGAGATAGTCGTACCGGGCCTGGGCCAGATCGCGGCGGGTGGTATAGAGCTGTTGCTCGGCGTTGAGGGCGTCAAGGTTGACCCGCTCGCCGCCGAGGATGCTTTGCCGGGTCGACACCACCAGCGCTTCGGCAGAACTCAAGGCTTTCTGGTAGGCGCGCAGTTTGTTCACCCCCGACACGCAGGCGCTGTACTGACGGCGCAATTCGATCAGCGTCTCGCGGGTCTTGCCGTCCAGTTCATATTCGGCCTGCTCCATGTGGCGGCTGGCCTGGCGGGTGGACGCCGCGACCCCGCCACCGGCGTACAGCGGCACGCTGACTTCCAGGCCGATGGTGTTGGTGTCGTAACGTTGGTTGTAGGTGTTGCCGCTTTCCGACTCGTTCTGGCGCATCGTCGCGTAGGCGCTGACTTTCGGCAGGTGCCCGGCGCGGTTGCGCTCGACCTCGAAGCGCGCAATGTCCACGGCCTGGCGCTGGGACGCCAGGTTCGGGTTGTTGCTCACGGCCAGCTCATGCCAGGTGTCGAAGCTGGCCGGTTGCAGGACGAAGGTCTGGAAGGTCTCGTTCAGCGGCGCCAGGTCGCCGATGTCCAGTGCCGGCACGCCGATCAACGCGCCCAGTTCGCGCAGGGACGCATCCTGCTCGTTGTGCGCCTCGATTTCTTCTGCGGTAGCCAATTCGTAGCGCGACTCAGCCTCAAGGATGTCGGTGCGCGTGCCCTCCCCCTGGCGAAACAGCTGCTCGTTCTGGTGGAACTGCTGTTCGAAGGCCTTTTTCTTGGCCTGGGCGATGTCGATCTGGTCCTGGGCAAACAGGGCCTGGGTGTAATAACTCAGCACCCGCACCAGCAGCTCCTGGCTCTTGCCGCGAAAGTTTTCGTCGGCGAACAGCGCCTGGGCCACACCCTTGCGGTACGCCGCGTAGGCTTCGTAATCGAGCAAAGGCTGTTGCAGCGTCAGGCTGGAGCCGTAGCTGCTGTAGTTGCGGTCGTCATGCTGGCTGGCACCGCGGTCATTGAGATAAGTCACCTTGGATTGGTTGCGGCCCTTGTTGTAGCTGTAGCCCAGGTGCGGCAGTAACCCGGCACGGCCAATGGCGCGGTTCTCCAGGCCCGCATCGCGCTCCTTGATCGCGCCCAGGTACACCGGGTCATTGCGCAGGGCCTGTTCGTAGAGTTCGAACGGGCCCATGGCCCACACGTTGTTGCACGCGCAGACGGCCAGCGCGGCCAACCAGTAAAAACGCTTCATACCGCCGGACATCCTTATTCTTCGGTCAACGCAGAGCCGGCTCGGTCGAGCAGCGGCTTGAACAGGTAGTTGAGGAGCGAACGCTCACCGGTGCGCACGAACATCTCGGCCGGCATGCCGGGCCTGATCACCAGGCCGTTGAGCTTTTCCAGCGCACGGTCGCTGACGCTGCTGCGCAGCACGTAGTAAGGCGCGCCTGTCTTCTCGTCGATCATCT
This sequence comes from Pseudomonas fluorescens, assembly GCF_018614775.1. Classification (GTDB taxonomy): domain Bacteria; phylum Pseudomonadota; class Gammaproteobacteria; order Pseudomonadales; family Pseudomonadaceae; genus Aquipseudomonas; species Aquipseudomonas fluorescens_BY. The sequence continues at coordinate 31,091 of NZ_JAGGOF010000103.1, read as the reverse complement.
GGTCGGCGGACACCAGGCTGACCTCACCGGGCACCCTTGGGGTACGGCTCTGGTTGAAGGCGGTGAACAGGATGTCCACCGGCAAGTGCGTCCCAACCTTGTCGATCAGGTTCACCGGCAAGTGCCCTTCCACCTCCAGGCGCGTGCCCTGGGGCACGATCTCCAGCAAGGTATCGCCCTGACGCACCACCGCGCCTTCGGTGTGCACGCCGAGGTTGACGGCGATGCCGTCGGCGGTGGCGAGTATTTCGCTGTGTTGCAGCTCGAACCCGGCGGATTTCAGTTGCTGCTGCAGGGTTTCGCTCTTGAGCTGGGCGTCGGCCAGTTGGCTGCGCACCTCTTTCTGGTATTCCTCGCTGTGTTGTTGCAGCTTCAGCCGGGACTCGACGATCCCCTGCTCCACCCGACCGCTGTCGCCGCTGTTCTGCGCCAGTTCCTGCTGCACTTGCGACAGTTGCCGCTGGTAGTCCAGCAAGCGGTTGCGCGGGATGTAGCCGTTGTCTGCCAAGGGTTGCAGGTTGTTCAATTGCAGCCGCAGGGATTCGGCCTGCGCCGTCAAGTCACCGCGGGCCCGGCGCATGCCGGCCAATTGCGCGCTGGCACCGTCGATGCTGGCGCGCAAAGCGGCTTGCTCGCGGGCGAAGGCTTCGCGACGGCTGCTGAACAGTTGCCGCTGGCCCTCAAGCACCAGGGCCAGGCGCGGATCCGGATCCTGGCTCAACTCAATTGGAAAGCTGACTTGCGCGAGGTTGTCCCGCTCGCTCTGCCAGCGCGCCAGGCTGGCCCAGGCCATGCGGTACTGGGCTTGCAACGATTGCACATCAGCCGCGGCCTGGGTCTGGTCGAGGCGGAACAGCGGCTGGCCCTGTTTCACCACCTCGCCTTCACGCACCAGGATCCGGCTGACCATCCCGCCGCTCATCGACTGCACCGCTTTGCGTTTGCCGGACACCACCACGGTGCCCTGCACGGGAATGCCTTGATCCAGCGGCGCCAGGCTGGCCCAGGTGAAAAAACTGCCGGCGCCGATGAGCGCCAAGGCCCAGCCGATGCGGGTGAAGAACCGTGCGTCGCGCTCGGGACGTTCGAAGATTTGCGTGTGTTCGAGGTTCATGCCGCGCTCCTTGCTCATGCGCCGCTCGGCTTGCTGGCGGTCTGGTACTGGCGGCTCATGCTCAGCCCGTTAGGTGTCGCCGGAGGTTTATCGCGCTGGGATTCGGCCTGGCCGGACAACGCCCGCAGCACATCCTGGCTGGGCCCGAACGCCTGGAGCCGACCTTCGTTGAGCACCAGCAGCTTGTCAGCCTGGGCCAACGCCGAAGAACGGTGAGTGACCAGCACCACGCTGGTGCCCTGGGCCTTCATCTGTGCGATGGCGCCGGCCAGCGCCGCCTCGCCAACGGTGTCCAGGTTGGAATTGGGCTCATCGAGCACCACCAGGCTCGGCCGGTCATACATCGCACGGGCCAGGGCCACCCGTTGCTTCTGCCCGCCCGACAGGCCGCTGCCGTCCTCTCCCAGCACCGTGTCGTAGCCCTGGGGCATGCGCAGGATCAATTCATGGACGCCGGCCTGTTGCGCCGCGGCGACGACCTTCTGCGGATCGGCCTGGCGAAACCGGGCGATGTTCTCGGCGATGCTGCCGCTGAACAGTTCGATGTCCTGAGGCAGATAACCGATGTAAGGCCCCAGTTGGTCGCGGTTCCAGCGATGGATGTCCGCTCCGTCGAGGCGCACCGTGCCACCGAGGGTCGGCCACACGCCCACCAGCACCCGCGCCAGGGTGGATTTGCCGGACCCCGATGCCCCCAACACGCCGAGCACTTCCCCGGCTTCCAGGCTGAAACTGAGCTGCTGCAAGGTCGCGTTGCGTTGCCCGGGCGGGCCGGCGCTGACCTGTTCAAAACTCACCTGGCCCTTGGGTGACGGCAACGTCATCCCCTCGTCCCGGGGTGCAAAAGCCTGCAACAGCGTATCGAGACGGCGATAGGCCAGCTTGGCACCACTCCACTGTTTCCAGACGGCAATCAGCTGGTCGATGGGGCTCAGCACCCGGCCCATCAGGATCGAACCGGCGATCATCATCCCGGCGGTCATTTCGCCCTTGATCACCAACAGCGCGCCGACACCCAAGACCAGCGATTGCAGGCACAGGCGCAGGGTCTTGCTCAGGGAGCTGATCACGGCGCCGGTGTCGCTGGCCTGGTTCTGCAAGCCGAGGAACCGTGAATGCACGGCAAACCAGCGGCTGCGCAACGCGTCGAGCATGCCCATGGCCTGAATGGTCTCGGCGTTGTGCAAGTGGCTGGTGGCCAGTTGGCTGGATTGCTGCGAGTAGACGCTGGCCTGCCCCAACGGCTTTTTGGTCATGGCTTCGTTCAAGCAGGCCAGGCCGATCAGCAGCAGCGTGCCGACCGTGGCGAATACGCCGAGCCAGACGTTGAACAGGTAGATCACCAGCAGATAAATGGGGAACCATGGGGCGTCGAAGAAGGCGAACAGTGCCGGCCCGGTGATAAATTGGCGCAGTTGCGTAAGGTCTCCCAGGGACTGTCCGGCGTTGCCCTCGCCCTGGCGCAGGTTGCGCTCGAACGCCGCCTTGTAGACCTGCAGATTGAAACGTCGCTCCAACTGACTGCCGATGCGAATCACTACAAAGCTGCGCACCATCTCCAGCAGCCCGATGAACACAAAGAACCCGACGACCATCAGCGACAACATCAACAGGGTCGTTTCATTTTGCGAGGACAACCCCCGGTCATACACCTGGAGCATGTAGATCGACGGTGCGAGCATCAGCACATTGATCAGTGCGGTGAAACAGCCGACGCTGATCAAGATACTTTTATAATCGCCCAGGGCTTTAAACAGTGGCATCGCCCCTGCGCTCCTTGCCTTATTCATCAATCGTCCTTGCTGTTCGCATGACCAGGCAACCTGGTCGTTATTCAACTTGGAAATCTTTTAATCATTCGCCTGGGCACACGCCGATTTAAACCAGCGCTTCGCTTACTGCACCCATCGTAATAAGCGTCTATGGCTTAGTTCGTTCAAGCGTGAGTATCAAACCCGACTTCAACGTCACTTGATAATGATCTTGCTGATGCAATCCCAGATGAACCCTGCTGTTGTCCTGGCCAATCAACGAAAGACCATCGGGTTCGGTAAACCATTGCACCGGCTCATCTCCCAACCAGTGGCCCAGGCATTCGGTTTGCCCGCCCAGGGTCTGGTCCGCCTTGAGCTCGACCCGACAGGCATTGGAGGGCTTGTCTTGCATCGCCTGGGTCTGCGCAGTTTCCTGCGGGCCCGATAAAACGGCCTGCCACTGGCCGGCCAACTGTGAGGGTTGCGCTAATAACAGACTGCGAGCCATGGTGGCTTCTCCGGAAAACAGCATCAGCGTAGCGAGTGACCAGGCGGTGGCCGAGGACCTGCAAGGCATGGTGTTATCGCTCTCATAAGTTTGGACCCTGTGGCGAGGGAGCAAGCTCCCTCGCCACAACTACTCAAACGGGCATCAAGCCACGATATCCGTCACCGCCGCCTGGCCGACCGTGCTGACCAGGAAATCAGCCACGCCATGCCCGGAGAAGTCCACCGACAACTGGCTGTTGCCGCCTGACGTCGACAGCACCGCATCGCCCGCCGCACCGGTGAAGGCGCTGACAAAGTGCAGGCCCGCCCCCTTGGTGATGCCGGTCAGGTCGATCTTGTCCAGGCCACTGACGAAGTCGAGGATCTGATCGACTGTGCCTGGCCGCGAGTCCGAACTGGCCGCGAACACGAAGGTGTCCGAACCCGCCCCGCCCCACAGTTTGTCAGCCCCGCCTGCGCCCCAGAGGATGTCGTTGCCGGCACCGCCCTTGAGTTCGTTGGCGACCGCGTTGCCGATCAGCAGGTCGCTGCCCGAGCCACCGAGGGCGTTTTCGATGACGGCGCCCTTGGCGATGGAGACGTTGCCCACCAGGCCGCCCACGTCGGAGAACGACGCGTCGTTGAGGTTGATCTTCTGGTTCTGGGTGAAACCGGAGAAGTCCAGGGTATCGCGACCACCCGCGTCCCAGACCGAGAACACCACTTTGTCCGAGGATGAAGAGGCGCCGAGGAAATCGCGGCCGGCGTTGGAGTTGAAGCCGTAGGTGGTGTCGCCGGTCCGGGTGCTGGTGTTGGCCCCGTAGAGCTTCTGGATCGCTGCGATGTCATCCATCAGCGGGCCCGACGAATAGGCTTCGACGCCGCCCTTGCTGAAGTTCTGGCTGGTATTGCTTTCACTCCAGTAGCTCATGACGCTGTAGCCACGGGTGTCCTGGCCGTAAGTCGCGTCATTGTAGGTCGGGGCGCCCTCGCCGGCGTTGTAGTCGCCGGGGTGGGCCAGGCCCAGGGTGTGGCCGATCTCGTGGGTCAGGGTCTGGCGCCCGTAGTTGTTCAGGTCCGGGGTCTTGTTCTGGGTGTAGCTGCTGTTGGTCAGGTACCACGACGTACCGTCGTAGCCGGCACCGGTGCCCGGCAGGTAGGCAAACGCCGCCGCGCCATCCTGGCCGCCGCTGTAGTTGCCGAAGGTCATGTGGGCGTCGCCGCCGCTGGCTTTCTCGGCAAACGTGACGTTGGCCACGTCCGCCCAGGACTGCATCGCCAAGGCGGCCTGGCCTTTCTGCTGGGTGCTGAATTGGCTGAAACCACTGATCCCGTGCTTGCTCATGGTGCTCGAAGAAGCAGAGGTCAGGAACGTGTAGGTCAGCTCGATCTTGCCGCTGCCGTCCCGGTCCTGGTAAGCCGCACCGTCGCGCAGCAACTGCGTGGCTGCCTGATCGACAGAATACGAGGGCTTGCCGTTGACGGTCAGGTTGCCGCCCCGGTCATATTGGTGGCTGAAACTATTGATCTGGTTGAACGCACTGCTGGCAGCGGCCAATGATTGCGGTGCCCAGAGGAGTTGCTCGGCAGAATCAATAGCGCTGTTTTTGACTTTCGACATAAACACACTTCCTTGTTTGCTAATGGAACAGATTTATCAGAGACAGGCGATCTCTGGCGAGATCGTCCTATCACTCGCCCAATGAGGACGTAAGAAACCTGACACAATTGGAAATCAAACGTCTAGCAGTTTTTTTGAGCGCATGTTCAGACGCGTGCCTTCGCGCCCATAAACAATAGGGTTCGCCCGTTGCGCGTTCGCAAGTTGAAAAACCAAATACCGATTGTCGGACAAAATCCTATTTAAATATTAAATAGCGGTAACTAACCATTTGCGAGGGATGTCACACTTTCGCCAACTAGGTGCCAGCGAAGTGCTATTAATCAATATCTACCAGTTCCTCCATGGACTTACGCGCGCACACTTCGCGCAAGCAGCCGCGAAGCCAGCGATGGGCAGGGTCGGCGTCCATGCGCGGGTGCCAGAGCATGGCGATGGTGAACGCCGGCACCGGAAACGGCAGCGTAAAACTGTGCATGCCCAGCCGCAGGCTGGCGGTGTAGCGTGCAGGCACGCTGGCGATAAGGTCGCTGGATCGGGCCAGCCCCAGCGCCGAAGAAAAGCCCGGCACCGTGGTGACGATTTCCCGCGTCAAGCCCAACGGTTCAAGGACCCGGTCGATGGGTCCCTGATCGAGAAAGCGCATTGACACCCCGATGTGCCTGCCCGCTGCGTAACCGGCGGCAGTCACCGCCGCCTCGCTCAGCGGGTGCCCGGCGCGCACTACACCAATCAGGCGGTCGCCAAACAGTGCCTGGGTACGCAGCTCCGGGCTGGTGTCCTTGTCCACCACCGCCGTCTCCAGGTCCACGATACCCTCGCGCAATGCGGTGCTGTCGCGGCTGGCCTTTTCCACGAAACGCAAGCGCACGCCTGGGGCTTCTTTATTGATCCGGGCAATCAGGTCAATGGCGAAGTTTTCCACGAAACCCTCGCGGGTCCGCAAGGTGAACGTCCGGCTCAAGCGTGCCAGGTCCGGGGTCAACACCGGACGCAGCACCGCTTGGGCGTCCTGCACCAACTGGCTGACCTGCTCGCGCAACGCCAGCGCACGGGGTGTCGGCACCAGTCCGCGTCCCGCCCGCACCAGCAGCGGGTCCCCGGTGGTTTCCCGCAACCGCGCCAGCGCCCGACTCATGGCCGACGGGCTGAGTCGCAGCCTTCGCGCAGCCCGGGCCACACTGCCTTCGGCCAGCAGCACATCAAGGGTGACAAGCAAATTGAGATCGGGGACGGACATTGTTGAACCCTGGAAATGAAAAGATGGCGTTGCGTGCAGCTATAACTTGCAAATGTTGCGTCTTCCGCCATGTTATGCCCAGGCGTAACGTTGTGACAGCCCCACTTCAAGGCGCAGACACAGGTAACCCGATGAAAGCCTCTGACCCGCAACAAAGCCTGCCGACTACCCGGCTCCATTCACCACGCTGGGCGCTGGTCAGCCTGGCGCTCTCGACGCTGCTGGCTTCCCTGGGCGCCAGTGTCGCCACGGTAGGCCTGCCGACATTGGCCCGGGCGTTCGATGCATCCTTTCAACACGTCCAATGGGTGGTGCTGGCTTACCTGCTGGTGATTACGACGCTGATTGTCAGCGTCGGGCGCCTGGGCGACCTGGTGGGCCGCCGCAAACTGTTATTGATCGGAATCGCCTTGTTCACCTTCGCCTCGGCGTTGTGCGGCGTGGCGCCTTCGCTGGACGGGTTGATCATTGGTCGGGCACTGCAAGGCCTGGGCGCAGCCATCATGATGACGCTGACCCTGGCCCTGGTTGGTGAAACCGTCAGCCAGGAAAAGACCGGCAGCGCCATGGGGCTGCTGGCAACGCTGTCGGCGGTGGGCACGGCGCTTGGGCCGAGTCTGGGTGGCGCACTGATCAGCGGTTTCGGTTGGCCGGCCTTATTCCTGGTCAACGTGCCCCTCGGCATGCTGACGCTATGGCTGGCGTGGCGCTCGCTGCCGGTGCGGCCAGCGCCGCTCAGGGCTGAAAAAGCCCGTTTCGATGTCACCGGCACCCTGCTGCTGGCAGCCACACTCACTGCCTACGCCTTGGCAATGACGTCCGGGCGGGGCGATTTTGGCGGGCGCAACGTCGCGCTGCTGCTGATCGCAACCCTGGGCGCCGGGCTGTTCGTCCTGGCCCAGTCTCGGGTGGCGTCACCGCTGATTCCGTTGGCGGCGTTCCGGGACCGGCTGCTGGTGTCTGGCCTGGTAACGAGCGCCGTGGTCGCCACGGTGATGATGGCGACGTTGCTGGTCGGGCCCTTTTACCTGTCCATCACCCTTGGCCTGCCGCCAGCACTGGTCGGGTTGGTGCTGGCGGCGGGTCCCTCCGTTGCGGCCCTGGCGGGCGTACCTGCCGGGCGCCTGACCGATCGCTTCGGCGCACGCCCCATCCGCCTGGCCGGACTGAGCTGCATGGTCCTTGGTTGCCTGATGCTGGCCCTGGTGTCGCCTGGCCTCGGTATCGGCGGCTATCTGGGTTCTATCGTCGTGACGACCTTGGGCTACGCGTTTTTTCAGACAGCGAACACCACGGCGGTGATGGCCGACGTGGCCGCCCAGCGGCGAGGCGTTATTGCCGGGCTGCTCAATCTCTCGCGCAATCTGGGGTTCTTTACCGGGGCGTCGGTGCTGGGCGCGGTGTTCGCCCATGCATCGGCCGCCACTGACGTCGGCAGCGCCACTGCCGATGCGATCGCGAGCGGCTTGCACACCACCTTCGCCGTCGCCTTGGCAATGGTGTTGCTGGCGCTGGCCATTGCGTTGAAATACCGTGCGCCAGGGCCGTCGAGGGAAGCCCAGGAGGGCGCGCGCGAAGCGTGATGGCATTCTAAATCCGGGCATTTAAGTCGTGACGCAGATCAAAAGAATTGAACCAATCGCGAAACAGACTGAAAAAAGCCACATGACTTTCATTTTCAGGTGCTATTTTTAGTGCTTACTGGTAGAGCCATGACGGCTCTTCCTTCCTGACATGAGCAAAAGGAAGCGCTCGATTGAAGAAGGCGGGCAACACATGAATAAAGGATCTTTCAGCAAGGTTACCTTCCCCAACGCCTGCCAACTGATGCGCTGGCACTTTCATCCAATGGGCTTTGAAGCCAGCATGGACGCACCCGGCAGCATGGTTGCCCGATTGTTTGACCGTGCCAGTGGCGAAACCATGATTGCCATCGCGGGTATCCCCTGCGCGACGGTGATGAATGCGCCGGACGTGGAGCGGATCATTGAAGCGGTGGAAGCCGAGCTGGAAGCCTTTGTGCCACCGGTTGGGTTGCGTCGGTTTGCTTCCTGATCTTGATGGGTTGATTGGTTGATTGGTTGATTGGTTGATTGGTTGATAGTGTGTATATCCGTTGCTGCGGTAACGGCCACTTAGGGTTCCGCCCTGACGGCGGCTCACTTTTGAGAAGCCTGCGCGGCCCGGCGAAAAGTAAGCAAAACGCTCTTGCCCCACCACTCGGTGCCTCGCCCAGGCTCGGCATGCCCGAACGCCGGCATTGCTCCGTGGGCCCGCCGCGAAGGGCCATCCATGGCCCAGCGCGGCTACCCCGGCATCCATGCCGGGGTACCCACTCCACAATACCGGCGTTCGGCCAGCGTGGTTAATGGGGCGCCCAAGATCAAAAGCCGGCCCGAGGCGGCCTTATAGCCGACCTGCTTTTTGGAGTGACCGCGTTCCCCCTGTGGGAGCGAGCTTGCTCGCGAAGGCGATAGGTCAGCTTGCTTGGATGTGCCGCCGTCATCGCGAGCAAGCTCGCTCCCACAAAGGGTCTGCTGTGACGCGCCAATGCCGTAAACACCGAAAATACCTGTGGGAGCGAGCCTGCTCGCGAAGGCGGTGGGTCAGCTTGCATTGATGTTGGATGTGCCGCCGTCATCGCGAGCAGGCTCGCTCCCACATCTGCGTTGGCCTTCCATTGCGGTCAACCCCGTACACAGGCACGGCCCACCCGCGACCCAATCAGCCCCCGCTCCGATTGACCAGAAACTCCAGCAACGTCCCGGCACACGCCTCGATGCTGCCCTCCAGGATCAGCTCATAGCCATGGGTATTCTCGGTAGGTATCGCAATACACCCGCCCTTGGCCGATATCCCGCTGCCCATGATCGCGCTGGCATCGCTGGCAAAATCCACCAGCAGCGCAAATTGCGGCTCCAGCCCACAGCGTTCGCCAGCGCGGTAAAGCTGGTCGACAACGTCACGGCTATAGCAGCCCTTCTCATCGCCAGTGTTGATGATCGGGTTGACGCTCAGCCGCGTGCCGTATTCCGCCACCACGGGGCCGACCTCGACGGCCACGTTGATCTCTCCCGGCAAGTGGTTCGCGGCGTACAGCGCCCCGGCATTGGACTCTTCTTCCTGGGTGGTAAACACGAAATACACCTCGCCCGTCAACTGCGCCCGCCGCTCGGCCAATAACGCGGCAGCTTGCAGGGTGGCCACCATGGGCGCGCGATCATCAAGGAAATGCGCGGCAATGGCGTCGCCGACCCGAAACGGCCGACGCCAATGCTGGCTCAGCACGACCCGCGTACCCGGCCGCACGCCATGTTCGTGCAGCTGTTCGACAGAGCAACGCGTAATCACGTGGACATCGTCCCAATGCACATTCCCGGACAGCACGTCCGCGCCTTGATGGGTTTCGCCGGTGCAGTGCATCGAGCCAAACGACAGCACGCCGGGGAGGAAATCGCGGTCGCCGAGTATGTCCACCGGGCACATGCCGAAGTTGACCGGGTTAGCCCCGCCCAGCGACACCACTCGTAAGGTGCCGTCAGGCTCAACCCGTTTGACCAGCATGGCGATTTCGTCCAGGTGGGCCATGATCCGGACCGGACCGCTGGTGTCATTGGCCGGACCGGTGCCCTTGATCAGTCCGATGACATTGCCGGCCGGATCGACCCAGGCCTGGTCGCAGTGGGGTTCAAGTTCCCGAAGGCAAATCGCCCGAACTTCGCTTTCCTGTCCGCCCGGTCCTCGGGCCATCAGCAGTTCTTCCAAGAGGGGCAATGTAGAGGGATCGGCTTGCATAGGTGGTGGTTCTCCTGTTTTCCGCGCGGTCGTCCCGCTTGCCCTGTTGAGGCCTCGCACCGTCGAAAAATTTGTTTGGATCAAAGGACGAGCAGACGAGCGGCCTCACCCGAGGGCAGATAACCGGGCGTTCGACGGGGTTGACCGCCGCAGCGCCAGCCATCACATTGCGGGGGCTGGCGATACGCTTTGTGTTGCAGACTGTGTGGAGCCCATGACCACGTCGATCCCGATCCGTCCCCCCTGCCCGCCCGGCGTCTGTGACTGTCGGCGTGATGAGCTGCTGCAAACGCCCGGCGGCGACCTGCGTATCCTGTGCCTGAATCGCCAGGAAGAAAAACGCCTGCTCGAACGGCTGGAAAACATCCAGAGCCTCGACGAACTCCAGCGCTTGCAACAACGCTTGTACGAAAACCTGGGGGTCCGCCTGAGCGTTGAACCCGGTTACAACGAAGTCCGCACCATGCGCGGCATCGCCATTGAGTTCCAAGACCAGCTCGGCCTGTGCCGCAAGATTCGCCAGTCAATCCCCACCGCCATCCGACGCGGGCTGGAAAAACGCCCGGAAATCGCCTGGCGGCTGCTGGACGCCCACGACTTGTTTCGCGATGCCTGACAGTCAGCGCGCCTGCACGCGTTGCAGGAACTCGGTCCTCTTGATTTGATCCGCCTGCTCTTTTGCCAGCAACCTGGGCAGCATCTCGATGGCTTCTTGCGGGCTGAGAATGAACACGCCGTCATCGTCGCCGATGGCTATATCGCCCGGACGTACTACCACGCCCGACACCTCGATCGGCTGGTTGACCTCCCCGCCGAGGCCGAGGCTGCGGGTCGTGAACGCGCTGACACTACGACTGAACACCGGCAGGCGATGCGTACGCAAGGCAACCACGTCAGTCACCGCTCCACAGACCACCACCCCGGCCAATCCCTTGATGAGGGCCGCCAACGTGCGCAACTCGCCCCAGCAGGCACAGTCGGGGTCGCCCACACATTGCACTACCAACACATCCCCGGGTTCGCTGAGCAGCAACGCTTCGCGCAGAACGCTGCCATCGGGCGTGAAGAGCTTGGCTGTGACCACCCTGCCGACCATGTGCAGGTTGTCCAACAGCGGGCGGACCCCCCGTAGATAACCGCTGTCGGAGAAATGCCCGATGGTGGAGGCAGCGATGCCTCGGTATTGCGTCAGCAGCGAATTGGCCATGTCCGCTGGCGGTGAAGCGATTGAGTCATTCATGTCTTTTTTCTCTTTCGCAGCAACGGGCAGGCCGAACAGTATTCGACCGGGTTGCTGGCCTGGTAATAGAAACAACAGGTGCGCCGCAGCCGTCGACAGCCCCCGCTGTCGACGGGCATGGGGGCACGGCGGAAATACCGTAGCGGGTTGTAGTCCAGACCGAACAACGCAGGGTCGGCCTGGTTCAGCAACCAATCGAAGTCGTCATCGATGCGCCGGCGTGCGGCCGGATCCTGCAGGCTGTCCAAGCGCTTTTCATAGAGCGAATAGACCCGCACCGCGGTATTTTCCCAGAGGATGCGCCGGGAAATGCTACTGACCTGGGCGAACAGCTCCCACATCGGTTTGAGCAACCCGGCGAACAGACTGTGCACCAGTGCTTCGCGCCAGATCTCTCGCTCGCCGGCGGCGTAGACCCGCGGCTCGAGATCCAGCAGCGGCATCGATGAGGTCCAGAGTCCATCGTCATGACCGTACTCAATGATGCAATTGTCCAAGGACAGCCGCAGCCCCTTGTCACACGCCGACAATGCATAAAGGCACGCGTTGGTGGTCAGAAACGCTATTCGCTTGCTCAGCAGCGAAGCGGTGATCGCCCGGGACGGTGAACCGAGAATGGGGGTCAACTCGTCCAGCAGCCGCAGGCACACCCCGCCATTCAACAATTCATGGGCCATCAGGGAGCGCGACGAATCGTGTTCCCCGGCAGGTTTCAACCGCAAGGGGCCATTGAGCACCGCCCATTCGCCCGCCGTGAAGCCGCTGGGTGCAGTGGCGAATGCCGGTTCAGCCACGCGCATGGGAAGGACGGCCATCCTCTCAGGCCTCCGGCGACAGCCGGCGGAACGGGTTGACCACTTCGCCCTTGCCGAACGGCATGCTGCCCGGGCCGCCGGCGCGCTCGATCATTGGCGTGAGCAGCAGCTTCTGCGGCCAATCTGGCGCATCGAACAACTGGTACCTGATCATCGCCCGCGCCTCGTCGTCGAAGTCGATGGTCTCGATCAACTGGTCCAGCACTTCGCGCAAGACTCGCCACAGGCCGGATACCGGAATCGAATAGACCTGCGCCAGGGTGTCCATGATCGCCCGCACGTTGACCTGGATGCCCAGGGTCTGCAGCCAGAACAACAGGTCTTCCGGACGCTCGTGGTACAGCGTGTTGGCGTGGCCTTTCTTGATTCGGTACACCGGGTCCGCCATGCCGTTGCGCTCAAGCCACGGCACAAAAATGCGCAACGAATCGTGGTCGCGCAGCAGCAGGCCTTCGGCGTGTCCGTCCCTCCAGACCAGCACCGCGTTCTGGCCGTGGACTTCACCCAGCATGCCGAGACGGAACATCCGCAGGTTGATGTCGAAAAAGCTATGGGCCAGTTCGCGGAACAGGGCCATGACCGATTCAGCGCCGGCCGGCAGGTTGCGGTACTGCATCCAGTCATCGAAGAAGTGGCGGTTGCTGCCGGGCAACGGCGTGCCCAGGGCAGCCATGGGCAGCAGCCGCGTGTCGGCGTCGGCGAGCAGCGCAGCCGGGTAGCCCCGGACCATCGCCGACAGGTGCCGCGGCGCTTCGTCGAACAGCGTGGCCTGCGGCGGCATGAACGCCCACCACTTGCCCTCGTCACACAGGTGCAGCGACTGGCGCAGGGTGGCGTCCTTGTCCAGCACCTCGTGCAGCAAGGCTTCGCTCAGGCCACCGTTGATCATTTTTACCGCGGGCAGGTAGCGAGACGCGCCCAGGGAATGGATCGCCATGGGCAGTTTGAGGTAATGGGCGCTGTCGAAGCACGGGGTCATGGAGCGCAGCGACGAGGTGGCGAAGAAATCACCTTCGTTGAAATCCAGGCGCTGGCAATCACCCTTGGCGAAGGCGTCCCCCAGCTGTTTGTCGAGCACGTGCTCCCATTGCCATGGATGGACCGGTAGCGCGATGTGGCTGTCGGCCAGGCCGCGCGCCTGCATCTCCCCGGCAAGCCGGGCCTGCAAGGGTTCAGGCAGCAGATATTGCGCCGGATAACACTGCGCCAGGTCGCCCACACCCTCGCCGCATTGCAGCAGCGCGTGGTCAACCGCCACCCAGTTCAAGGCCACCGGGCGAGCGAATTCGGCCTGGTAACGCTGATATTCCTCATCGTCGAGCCCCTGCTTGGCTTTCGCCAATGGATGAAACGGACGATCACGCAGTGACGCCCACTGCTCCATGATGCGGAAAAAAGTCGCCGGGGCCTGGGCCATCAGGTCTCGCTCATCGACAGCGTGAGACAGGGACAAGGCTGTCTGGGCGACGCTGGTGCGCAGCACGTCGAGAAACAGCGCCAAGCCTTTATCGTTGTCCTTGAAACGCTCGGCCATCGAGCCGAACGCACGCTTCATGAAATCCTCCGGGGACAGGACGGTCCATTGCTCTTCCTGGCGCGCCAGTACCGGCGTGCCGGGGACTTTCTCCCATTGCTGGGTAATGCCCTGGCGCAAGGCAATGCTGATGAAGCGCTGTTCGCTCGGGTCGTAGCACCAGTCCCAGATGCGCTGCCTTGCGGTCACTCCGGTCAGCGTCGGGGCCGCTGGATGGGCCTGCTGCCAATCGTCAATGGTCACCAGCGGCGCCGGACCGATGCCGAAGAAATGCTCGGCCAGCAAGCAGTCCACCAGGTCCTGCATAACGAGGTCGGCAGCTTGGCCCAGGGCCTGTGAGGTCAGGGTTGTCATTTTGATTCATGTCCTTGTGAAGAAAGTGTGGCCAGACGGCCCTGAAGGGCGCGGAACGCGATACCGCGCTCGTCGCCCAGCACAAACGTGTTCACCCCCCGGCCACGCCAGCGGGCGTGGTCGTCGGGTTGGCGAGGAATCGCGCAATAGGGAATGCCGGCGTCGCGGGCCGCCTGCCAGGTGTCCAGCAAGGCCTGTTGCACCGTTGGCGTGCTGATCTGCCAGGGCGTACCGAGGGACTGGGACAGGTCCGCTGCGCCTTCCAGGATCAGGTCCAGGCCGGGTACTGCCGCGATATCCGCTGCCCGCCGGACGCCTTCGGCGCTCTCGATCATCGCCACCACCATGATCTGCTCGTTGGCCAACGCCACATAGTCCGCCAGGCTGTGCTTGCCAAACGAACCGGGGCGCCCGGCGTTCAGGCTGCGTCGCCCCAGCGGATGGTATTTGCACGCCGCAATCGCATCGGCCAGTTGCCCGGGGCTTTCGATCATGGGCAAAACGATGCCCTGGGCACCGCCGTCGAGCAGGCGCAACAGGGTTTTCGGATTCAGGTCCGCAACCCGTACCAGCGGCGTGATGGCGTAGGCCTCGGCCATGCGGATCATGTGCTCGACCGTTTCCGGGTTGATCAACACATGCTCCATGTCGATGATCACGAAGTCATAGCCCGCCTCGGCGATCAGCTCGATTGCCATGGCCGACGGAATTGAACTGATCAGGCCGTAGGCGGCCTGCCCCGCGCCGATCTTGAGCTTCAGTTGATTGGTTCTCAGCATGCCTGCGGCCTGAATGCGTGCAGCGGATTGGGCACCGATTTGAAGCGCCGCTCACCGTCACCCAGCAGGCGGCGCTTGGTGAGTTCTTCCACTTCATAGGCGGGCGCAAATACGTCGAACAATGCAAAGCGCTCGCGATGCTGAGGGTGCGCGGCCTGGTAGGCGGTGATGACGCCAGCGGTCATCTGCCAGAAACGGGGTTCGTCCAGCTGATAGTGCTGGCGCAGGAAGATCGCCATTTCCGCCAGGCAGATGAAGAAGAAACAATCACAGGAGAAGTCGCGCACCGCGTTGACATCGTCGGTGAGGATGAACGAGTTACGGTTCAGCTTTGCATGGCTGTCGGGCAACGGCACCAGGGTCGGGCACAGTTCCGGGCGCGCCAGGTGCGCCGGGGAATAACGCACGCCATCATGGAAATCCTTGAGGGCGATGCGTTGCGGCCAACCGTCCTTGACGATCAGCACGATGTTCTGGCCATGAGACTCCATGCCGATGCCTTCGGCGTAGAGCATATGAATGATCGGCGGCACGGTGACGTCCAGCAGCCGCTGGGTCCAGGCGTGCAAGCCGTACTGGGCGATCCAGGCGTCGATGAACGGCACCTGTTCGCCCTGGCCGTAGCGGTTTTCCACGTGGCTCAGGCCGTTGAACGGTACGGCTTGCTCGTCGGGCTTGAGGTAGCCGTGGATGCTTTCGCGCCAGAGGGCGCCGAGCGTACCGTAGGCCTGCGGCGCACGGGTGGCCGGCAGGTGGTCGTAGCTGAAGCTGACGCCGACCACTTCGCCGAGGATGACGAAGTCCAGGGCGCGGGCGGTGCTGTCGGTAGCGATGAGCTGTTGCAGCCAGTCAGTGATGATCGGCCCGTTCATGACCGTGTGCCGCGCCAGGATCCGCGTGCTGGAGGTGTTGGTCATGCTCATCGCCAGCTTGACATAAGGGCGCTCGGGGGTGCTGGCGTTGGCCAGGGTGCGGATCGATTGCTGGGCCTTGTACTGGTCCTGCGAGACACCCAGGTCAATCAGCTCACCGCTGATCAGCTCGGGATAGAACGTCGGGACGATGGTGTTTTCCCACTGCCACGGATGAACGGCAATCACCCAGTAATCGTCCGGCGACTGACCACGGCCTTCGAGGGTCGCGGCCAGTTGTTGCAGACGGGACTCCCCGGCCTCCTGGCGGATGAACGCGTCGAAATCAATTTTGCTCGAATGATTCATCGCCCCGCAGGACTTGGCCACGGCCAGCCAGACGATGGCAATCGGGCTGGCGAACTCCGGCCCATAGCGGGTGTTGTCCTGCAGGGAGAAACCAATCCGTGACTTGTAGCAAGGATGGTAGCTGTGGGCGTCCATGAAGTGCTGTTCCAGCGCGTCCACGTCCAGCCGATGGGCTGCTCGCGGGGCGCTGTAGCCCTGGTGGCGCGATTGCAGATCCTTGAGCTGGGTCTGCTCCAGCTCCTGGATGAAGCGCGGCAGGTGGGCACTGCCTTCGAACCCGCCGAGCAGTTCGGCCAACGCCTGGTGCAGGTCCGGCGCTGCGGACCGGCCTGCGGCATCGACCCGCTCAAGGCTGGCGTGGTCCAGGCGGATCAGCTCGAAACTGCTGCTGCGCAGGCCGGTGCACTGGTATTGCACGGGGTTCTGCGCGGCATCGGTACCTTGCACGATGAAACGATACTGGCCGCTTTCCAGCGCCTGGCACTGGTACGCCAACACGTCTTCGTACAGCAGGGTTTGCAGCAATTGACCGACCACCCGCTGCTGGACTTTCACACAGACATCGGCATGGGTGTTCGCCAGCCAGGCACCTGGGGCGGTGGACAGCGGCGCGTGTTCAAAAATCGTCATGGGGATTCCTTATCTATCAACGTTGTTCGAGGGCAATGGACGGCGCCTCGGCCGTCCGTTCCGGCATGGGAAAGCGCCAGGCGCAGGGCAAGGCCAGCAAAATCAGCACGCCGGTGGCGATAAACACTTCGCTGATGGCGCCAGAGGTTCGCAGCACCGAACCGACCTCGGTACCCAAGCGCATTTCCAGCCAGAGCGAAGCAATGACGATGGCCAGCGAGGACACGAGCCGCCGGGAGATGTTGTTCATGGCGGCGCCCTGGGTAACCATCGGTTCCGGCAGGGCGTTGAGCCCGGCGGTGGTCACCGGCATATAGGAAAGCCCCAGCCCGGCGCCGCGCACCATCATCAGTACAAAGACCGTGGTAATGGTGGCCTGGGGGGGTAGCATCCCCAGGGCCAGGGTCGCCGCGCCAGTCAGGAGCATGCCCACTGCCACCACCGCTCGGGGCCCATAGCGGTCCAGCAAGTTGCCGCCGATCTGCCCGAACAGGCTGGCGAACCCGGCAGTGCACAGCAAGGCCAGGCCGGTCCAGATCGCGCTGTAGCCCAGCACCATTTGCACCAGCAGTGGCACCAGCACCAGGCACTCGAACATGCCCACCGATTGCACCACGGCGATGATCACGCTCAGGCGGTAGCCGCGCAGGTTGAAGATCCGCAGGTTGAGCAACGGCTCAGGACGGCTCAACTCCACACGGACGAAGGCCACCAGGCACAGCACGCCGGCCACGAGCATGCTCAGGTTGAGCGGGTCCACCAGGCCGTCGGCGTGGTGCAAGCGACTGGCGGCGACCATCAGCAATCCAATACCCGAGGCGATCAACACATACCCGGCGAAGTCGAAAGGCTTGCGCTCCGGCGGCTCGCAAGCCGGTAACACGCCCACGCCGAGGATCAGCGCCACCAGCCCGATGGGCACATTCATCAGGAACAGCGAGCGCCAACTGAACCACTCCAGCAGCAGGCTTCCGCACAGGGGCCCCAGCGCCGGCGCCAGCATCACCACGGCGCTCCATACGCCCGTCACCTGACCGCGCTCGTCCTTGGCATACACCGAGAAAATGATCGCCAGGGACAAAGGGATCATCAGCCCGCTGGCAACCCCCTGGAGCGCCCGTGCCGCGATCACCAGCCCAATGGAATTGGCCATCGCGCCCATCAACGAACCACCAATGAACAGCACCACGCCCCACAGGTACAGACGCTTTCGGCCGACCCGCTGGCTGAGGAAGCTGGTCAGCGGCATGGTCATGCCCATGGCCGTCATGAACCCTGCGACGATCCAGGTCGCCATCAGCGGACCGATGGCAAACGCCTCCATGAACGCTGGCAACGCCGGGTTGAGGGAGCTGTTGTTGAGGCTGACCGTGAGCGTGCCCAGCATCACGTTGATCACTACCCAGTGACGCGGCGCTGTCACAACGCCGCTCCCGACATGAGGGCGCTGACAAAGTGCTGCACCGGACGCGGATGGCACAGGAAGTCCGCGTGGGAAATGTTGTAGCCGTAGGCGCCAGCCAAGGGCAACACCAGCAGGTCACCCACCTCGGCACCTTGCAGCGCGCGGCCCCGGCTCAGCACGTCCTTGGGCGTGCACAGCTGGCCCACCACGGTCCAGGTCTTTGCGGTGTCGGGTTGAGGCTTGCGCCGGCGCGGCAAGTGAATGACCGGATGATCATGACTCTGGGCCGCTGGCAGGCGGAACTGATGGGTCCCCCCACGGCAGACCAGGAAGTGCTCGCCATGACTGCTCTTGGCGTCCAGCACTTCGATCACGTAATAGCCACAGCATGCGCTGATGAAACGCCCGGGTTCGAAACGCACCACGGGCGGCTGTTCATGGGTGGCCAGGGACTTGCCCAGGTGCCGGCACAGCCGCTGCCAGTCGAACCGCTGCCCGGTCAGGTAGTCGACGCCAATGCCGCCACCGACATTCAGGTGGGTCGGCTGCCCATCCCCTGTCGCCAGCGACTTCCATTCAATCCAGCGTTGCAGATAGAAATCCAGCAACTGCTCGTGACGCTCCACCGAGTTCTGGTGGGACATCGCGTGCACATGGAAACCCTTGAGGCTCAGGTGGCTGAAAGCCTGCACCCGCCGTACCGCTTCAGGCAGCTCGGCTTCATCGATGCCAAAAGGGGTTGCGGTGCCGGCCATCGCCAACTTGCTCGACAGGGTCGATGGCAATTGCGGGTTGATGCGGATGAACACCGGCTGGACGCGGCCCGCCCGTTGCGCGAGACGTTGCAAGCGGTCGATTTCATTGAGGCTTTCCAGGTGGATGGCCTCGACCTGGCTTTGCAGAGCGGCCTGCAGGTCCGAGTCGAGTTTGCCAGGGCCGGAAAACACGTAGGGCTTGTGTATCGGGCACGCCATGACCCGGTCGATTTCACCGCCGGAGGAAATCTCGAAGCCGCTGACCAACGGGGCCAGCGCCTCAAGTATCGGCGCTTCGCTGTTGGCCTTGATCGCGTAATACAACTCCACACCGGCAGGCAGCGCGGACATGACCTCACTGACGTGACGGGTCAGCGCGTCCAGGTCGTAAACGAACAGTGCCAACGGGTCTTCGCTGCTGCGCCGGGCGCCGTCGATGGCGGCCATCACCGTTTCGGGCAGATCAGGCATAGCGCACCTCCGTACCCCAGGGCGAACGCAGGCTGACGTAACCGGCCTGGCGGTCGGCCTTGGCGGCCAGACGGACCTTCAAGTTGGTTTTGCAGGGAATCGACTCGCCGGCAATCAGCGCATCCAGTTCCGGCGCGGGCCGGACCAGTTCCTCACGGATGCTGCGCAGTTGCCGCGCGACCCGCTCCCACATCAGCGGTGCCAGGCGCGGGCGCTCCCAGCTCAGGGCCAGCACCGCCTCGGACAGGTTGTTGACCAGCAGGCAATAAGTGATGCGGCTCCAGCCTTGTTCACGGCTATAGAGCAACGATTGGCGCACGCGGGGATGCAGGCCGATGTCGATACCGGCCATGCCCAGCTCTTCGGTCAGCTTGACCCCTTCGAAGTCCCGTAGCAGCAGTTGCTGCGGCTGACCGTTGTCGTGGATCAGCACGCTGTTCTGCAGGTGCGGCTCCATCACTACGCCGTGGTTGAAGAACAGTGCCAGCACCGGGCGCAGCAACAGCGCCTGGTAGCGGTCGAACCAGTCCAGCAACTGCCCGTCGTCCAGTGCGCGGCCGTTGATGGCGTGCAGGAACTCATGGACCAGCGGCTGGGAATGAATGTCCCGGGCGAACAGCGTACCGGCCATGACGCTGACGTCGGCACCGGCGTGGCGGCAGAAGTTCTCCCGCAGAATCGCCCCGGTCTGTTCGCGGAACCAGTGGCCGTCGGCTTCGCTGGCGTGTTTCGGTGCCCAGCTCAACGAGCCCGGCTCTGCCACCGTGGACAGCCCGCCCAGGGTGTGCGGCTGGGTCTGCTGCAGGCGCTGGAACAACTGGTCGATGATCAAGGTGCTTTCCAGTTCATACCAGGCGTTCTTGCGCACGCAGTTGGTAATGCGCACGTTCAACGACCCCTTGATGAAATAGTCGTGCCCTTCGATGTACCAGGTGCGCATCGACGCCGTCGGGCTGGCCAATGCGCCGGTGGCGCCCAGGTCTCGCAATTCGCCCAGCTCCAGCAACTGCTGCACCCGTCGGTCCTGCACGAACAACTGCGCCTGGACCGGATGCAGGCAGATGATCGCCCGGCCCGGCTGCGCGCCGCCCTGGTCGGCGAACCCGGCCAATACCTGCTCTTCGGTCAGCCCGTTGGCGGAAATGCACAGCCCGTCGCGCGGCACCTCGAACAGATGCAGCGCCGTGCGGGCCTGGAACTCCGGGGCGTAGGTTTCCTGGGCCAGGTGGGCAGGCCACAACCGCGCCTTGGGTGCCGGATGGTTCGGATGGCCGAACCACAACCCCTGCTCGCTGGCGAGGTAGTTGCTCAGCGGCGCAGGTCCCTCCCCGTCCATGTTGTGGGCGACGATGGCGGCGGTGAGGGATTGGCTTTGCAGCACCTGGGCCAGCAATTCATCGTTGCTGGCGCGGGTCATGTGCTCACAGGCGCCGAGCAATCGGGCGACGAATTCGGGAAACGCCAGGTGGCACCACGGCGCATCGCCCTGGCGCGCATAGACATCGGACAGGTAGCGATGGCTGCCGAGACGGTCGCGACGATCCACCATCACGAAGAACTGCTGGCCGTTGGGCAGGCTGATGGTCAGGGGAATGCCCTTGAATTGCAGCCCTTCCAGATAACTTCCGGGCGCGATGCCCTGCATATCCTCGGGCCAGTGATAGTCGAGGCAGTTTTCCGGCAGTGCGAACTCTTTGATCAAACAATTGAGCAAGGCACGGGTGCTCGCCAATTCACTGACGCGACGGGATAAAACAATACGATCAGAATGTTGCATAGTTGCTCCTCGTAACCCACGGGTTACGGATGACTTCATGTCTGGGCAAGTTCAAAACGCATTTAGCGAACACAACAGTTGCCCGCCCCTCCGATAATCGGAAAGTGCTTAATGCTGTTTATCTAGCGATGGATAAGGCTTACAGCGTCACGCCCATCGTTGGGCTATGGGTTTAATTGCGCTCTTGCAAAAGTGCCGCTTGCAGGGCCATTTCAAATCGTTCGAGCACAAGGGCGCACTGTTGGTCGTCGATGATCAACGGCGGCAACAGACGGATCACGTTGCCTTGGCGCCCCCCTCGTTCCAGTAACAACCCGTGGTCGAAGCACTGTTTCTGGATGGCGACGGCCAGGGAAGGGTCTCCCGGGTGGCTGTTCAACCGATCAGGCGCCTGGCGTTCGTCGACGATCTCGATCCCCAGCATCAACCCGCGCCCCCGAACCTGGCCGAGGGCCGGGAAGCGTTGCTGCAGTTCCACCAGTCGAGTCTTGAGCCAGTTTCCACGGCGCTCGGCCTGGGCGGGAAGATTCTGTTGCTGCAAAGCGTTGAGCGTGGCCAGCCCCGTGGCCATGGCCATCTGGTTGCCACGGAATGTCCCGGTGTGAGCGCCCGGCTGCCAGGCATCGAACTCACGCTTGAAGCCCAGCACAGCCAGCGGCAGCCCGCCGCCCACTGCCTTGGACATGACGATAACGTCCGGCTCGATCCCGGCGTGCTCGAAGGCAAACATCTTGCCGGTACGACCGAAGCCCGCCTGGACTTCATCGACGATCAGCAGGATGCCGTGCCGCTGGGTCACCTCGCGGATACGGCGTAACCAGCAGGTTGGCGCGCAGTTGACGCCGCCCTCGCCTTGCACGGCCTCCAGGATCACCGCCGCCGGCAGCGAAACGCCGCTTTCCACGTCCTCGATGAACTGGGTGAAGTAATGGGACAGCGCTTCGACACCGGCTTCGCCGCCGATACCCAGCGGGCAACGATATTCATGGGGATACGGCATGAACTGCACGCCCGGCATCAAGGACGCCACGGCGTCTTTCGGCCCGGTATTGCCCGTTACCGCCAATGCGCCGTGGGTCATCCCATGATATCCACCGCTGAAGCTGATGATGTTGCTGCGCCCGGTGAAGGTCTTGGCCAGCTTGAGCGCCGCCTCCACGGCATCCGCGCCGGAGGGCCCACAGAACTGCAGGCAATAGTCACGCCCCTGGCCCGGCAGCAGGCTCAGCAGTTTTTCACTGAAGGCATCTTTCTGCGCAGTGGTGAGGTCCAGGGTGTGCATCGGCATGCCCGAGGCCATGAAATGATCGATGCTGGCGATGATGTCTTCATGGTTGTGGCCCAAGGCCAGGGTCCCGGCTCCGGCCAGGCAGTCGAGATAGGTCCTGCCTTCCACATCCGTCACCCACACGCCGCGAGCCTTGGCAATCGCCAGCGGTAACTTGCGTGGATAACTACGAACATTGGATTCGAATTGGCCTTGGCGGCCCAGATAATGAGCATTGTCTTTCGGCAAGGATTCGATGCGCGCAACGCTTTGGTTCAACATGAGTAATCAGCCCTGATAAGTCCCGACATGCAAATTATTATCATTCGCTGATCAGTGCAATATGTAATTGCAAATAAAAAACAAGCAGCGACAGACGTCAAAGTTGATTAATCGACAGGCAGGAGATATCGCTCGAATTAAATCGAGTGATTAAGAAAAAATCCATCATTAGAGGCGCATTGATATCGATGCGAAAGGTTTAATAAGTCGGTTTTTATATCGAGTAAGTTACTCCGTTAATTGCACATTAATATCAACCAATATCAAAACGATATAAAGCTCCAGCATAAACAGCTCCTTCCATGGAGCTGTTTGCGGCTTAGAAATCGACGGTAGCCGACAGAAGGTAGGTGCGCGGGGTCGACAAGGTCAGGCCAGGCTCACTGTCATCCGAGGCACCGGCCGAGGCCCAGTAGTTTTTGTTTGCCACGTTTTCGATATTGGCTCGCAAGGTGATGTTTTTCTCATCGACCTTGAAGCCATAGCGTGCACCGACGTCGAGGCGCACCCACGAATCGATTTCCTTGTCGTTGGACTGATCCAGGTACTGCGAGCTGGAATAGATGCCGCGACTGGTCAAGGTCAACCCCTGCACAGTTGGCACGTCCCACTCGGCACCCAGGTTGACGTTGTATTTCGGGGTGGCAGGTGCGCGGTTGCCGTCGAAGGCGCCGCCGGTGGTGTTGGTCAGTTCGCTGTCGATGTACATCACGCCACCGAGCAAGCGAGTGCCTTTGACGGGCTCGCCGAACACGCTCAATTCCACACCGGTGTTCTCGCGCTTGCCGTTCGGGCCGAAGACGCGTGTCGTGGCGTCGGTCGCGTAAGCCGGCTGCTTGATTCGAAACAGAGCGGCGGTGAGGGCGAACGGACCAGCGTCGTACTTGGCCCCCACTTCGACCTGCCGACTGATAAACGGTGGAAAGATCTCATCCTCGTTAACTGAAGTAGACGGCGCGATCTTGCCCTGGCTCAGGCCTTCCATATAGTTGGCGTACAGCGACAACTTATCGGTGGCCTTGAACAGGATGCCGCCCGACGGCGAAACCTTTTCCTCATCGTAGGCGGTGTCGCCCTTGACGTCGTTCGACCAGTCATCGACCTTGACCCGCTGCCAGCGCGCGCCGAGGGTCAGCAGCAACCGATCATCGAAGAAACCCAACGTGTCGGACAGCGCCACGCCACTGAAACGATTCTCGGTGTAGACCTTGTCGTCCTGGCGCGTCGGGTTGCTTGGCGTCGGCGTGTCCACCGGGTCGTACAGGTTGCTGCGACCATTGGCATAGCGTGCGCCGCCATTGGTGAAGTCCATGTAGAAATAGCTGGCGGCCAGGTTGACCTCATGACTCACCGGGCCCGTATGGAACCAGTTGCGCACCCCTGCATTGGCCGTCTGGACATTCTCATCCCGGGTAAAGTCGCGGGGGGAAACGGTGAAATCGCCCGCCGCGTTGGTAACCGAAACGGCGTGCCGGAGAAAGTCATGATTGCTTTTGCGCGCGCCCACGCCGCCGTACAGCATGGTCGAGTCACTGACGTCGTACTCGGCGCTTACCGTGCCGAACGTGTCCTTGGTGCGTGCCTTGCTCCAGGACTGCGCATAGTTGCTGCGCACGTCGCTGGCATGGGGAACCGGCGCAGCGGCGGCAACCTGCACGCGCTCTTGCGGGGCATCGGTGTCGCGTTCGGTGTGGCCGATGTCCGTGGAGAGACGCAGGCGCTCACCGCGGAAATCCAGGCCCAGCACGGCCATGTCGCGATCCACGCTCTGGTGATCCCATTCGGTATCGCCGGACTGCTTCACGCCGTTGAAGCGGATACCAAACTTGTTGTCTTCACCGAAACGCCGGCCGACGTCCACGGCACCGCCGAGCTGGTTGTTGGACGCATAGCTGCCGGTGAACGAGGCGATGGGCTTGTCGGTGGCACGTTTGGGCACCACGTTGATCCCGCCCCCTACGCTGCCCCGCGGCGAAATGCCATTGATGAGCTGGCTCGGTCCCTTGAGGATGTCCACGCGATCAGCCATTTCCATGTCGATCGAATAGGTTGGCAAGACGCCGTACAAACCGTTGTAGGAAACGTCGCTGTTGAACAGGCTGAAACCGCGAATGGTGAACTGCTCATACCGCCCACCCGCCGGGTTGGTCGAACGCACCGAGGGGTCACTGTTGATCAGGTCACCCAGGGTACGAGCCTGCTGGTTCTTGACCGTCTCGCTGGTGTAGGTGGTCATGCTGAACGGCGTTTCCATGAAATCACGGGAGCCGAGCAGGCCTTGGGAACCACGACGGGCGACCTGGCCGCCGGCATACACCTCGCCCTCCTGCGAACCGGCAGCGCCGAGAATCGAGGTGGGTGCCAGTTGCAGGCTGCCGCCTTCCGGCGCCGGGCTCAGGATGTAGGCCTGTTCACCCACCGGTTGCAATTGCAGGCCTGAGCCCTGCAACAGCCGGGCAAAGCCCTCCTCCACACCATATTCGCCGGAGAGCCCGGCGCTGTTGCGACCGCTCACCAGGGTCGGGTCCACCGAGAGGTTGACGCCCGCCACCCCGGCAAAGCGGGTCAACGCCGCGCTGAGGCTGCCGGCCGGAACCTGATAGCTGCGCCGGGCCGCCTCTTCGGCGTAGCTGGATGAGATGAAAAACGGGCTGGCGCCCAGGCTCAGCATGACACTCAGGTTCAACAGCGGACGCCAGCCGGCAAAGGCCGGGCGAAAACGCAAAGGTACGACTGCGGACATTGGAAGGAGCTCTCGTTTTTGTGCACTTGCCTTGAATGACAAGCGAGACAAAAAAAGGGGACAGGCTTCAGGCAATATTTTTACGAAGCGTCAAGGTGACCCAATAACGAGTGCGTGCCTGTACATCCAGCGGCAGGCTGGCGCAGAGCACCTGCAGGACTCGATCGGTGTTTTCCAGGCGAAAACTGCCGGTGACCCGCAGCGCCTCCACGGCCTCGTCCCAGCGCAACACACCCGGACGATAACGGCCCAGCTCGCGGAGAAAGTCACCCAGCGGCTGGTTCTGTGCCATGAGCACGCCGTCACGCCAACCCGGTTGCGCGACGTCGAACGTGCCCACTGGCCCGCGCCTGCGGACTGGAGATTGACCTGCTCACCCTGATCCAGCCTCAATGAAGGGCCGTGCAGCGGTTGCAACTGTGCGGCACCACTGAGCACCGAAACCCGACAACCCCGCTCTCCCAGGCGCACGCAGATTTCGCCCCGGCTGACGGTGATCAGCCCATAGGACGCCTGGACGGCCAATGGCGTGACGCCGCTGACCTTCAGGGCCATCTCGCCTTGCACCAGCACCAGGCGCCGGGCCTTGAGGTCCAGGTCCACGGCACTGTCGGTGTTCAACTGCAAGGCGCTGCCATCGACCAGCGACCAGCGTCGCTGTTCACCCGTGGCGGTGTGCAGGTCGGCGCGCCAGGCCTCCAGCGGCAGCTCCCGCCCCAGCATCCAGGCAGTCGGTACCAGTGCAGCCACGCTCAATGCACGCTTGAGTACGGCACGTCGTGATATGGACGGGCGATCCAGGGTTGCCATGCCCAGCGAAGCCGGAACCCCTGCAAATCGCTGGCGCAGTCGCTGGGCCTTCTGCCAGGCGGCCTCGTTGTGATCGCTGCTGTCGCGCCAGCGTTGCAGACCGGCGGCATCGAACTCGTTGCCGCCAAATTCCATCATGGCCAGCCAGCGAGCAGCTGCCCGGGCAACGTCCCGGGCTTCAGGCGAAGGTGCCGGGCGAATCAAAAGTCCACCAGCAGGCAATGCTCATAAGCCTGGGCCATGTAGCGCTTGACGGTACGTTCGGACACCTGCATGCGCTCGGCGATCTCGCGGTAGCCCAGCCCTTCCAGCTGGCTCCACAAAAAAGCCCGACGCACCCGTGGCGGCAGACCATCGAGCAATTCGTCCAGGGCTTGCAGGGTTTCGAGCAGCAACCAGCGTTGTTCCGGAGACGGTACGCATTCTTCGGGCAGGCTTGCCAGCGCATCAAGGTAGGCCTGTTCCAGGTTGCGACGGGTGTAGAAATTGCTCAGCAGTCGCTTGCCGACTGTCAGCAGGTAGGCGCGGGGCTCATGCAGGTCAGCCAAGGGCTGAGCGCTGGACAATACCCGCAGGAAGGTATCCTGACGCAGGTCCGCCGCATCCCAGGCATTGCCCATGCGCCGTCTCAGCCAGCTTTCCAGCCAGCCGCCATGATCGCGGTACAACGCATGGAGGGGGTGCTCCTTTGGCGTAGCTGCATCAAACATGTCAAGAAGCCCTGCGCATGGAGTGTCTTAAATGAGACTGATTCTAATTAAGGTTCTCAGGCTAATCCAAGTCCTTTGTGCAGGAAAATGTGTAGATGCTGGGAAACCAGGGCTTTGGAACGCCGTTTTCCTGTGCGCAAAAAAAGAAAAAAGCGCCCTTGGGATCAAGGGCGCCGGTTTGCGAATTGATTCCGGCCCAGCAGATCGAACTGCTGCGCCAGCCCCGGCCCGGACGGGGCCTGTAGTTGCCATTGAATCTGTGGGAGCAAGGCTTGCCCGCGATGAGGGCGCCTCGGTTTCGTGGCAAACCGCATTGACTACATCGCGGGCAAGCCTTGCTCCCACAGGAACCTGTTGCGCAAAAAGGCTCAATGCCCGCGAATGTAATGTTCCAATTGCCGGATCAGATCAGCCTGTTCGACGAGGGCCTCTTTCACCAGGTCGCCAATTGACAGAAGGCCGATCAACTGTCCGTTATCCAGCACCGGCAAGTGCCGCAGATGACTGTCGGTCATGACCTCCATGCAGCGCTCGATGCTCTGCTGGCTGTCAGCGGTGATCACCGGCGCACTCATGACGGTGCGCACGGCCGTCCCTACCGATGAACGTCCGTGCAGGACCATTTTTCGTGCGTAGTCGCGTTCGCTGAACACCCCTACGACGTACCCGTCTTCAATCACCGGCAAGGCACCGACATTCTTATCGGCCATGATCTGCAACGCTTCGAGCACCGTCTGATCAGGTGCGATGCAGTGCACCTGCTGGTGCTGCACACTTTTGAGTCTCACCAGTTGAGCGGCGGTTTTCATTGCAAATTCCCGGTTTGAATTAATGGCTCCCACAGGGTGCTCACATGGCCTTAAGCCTTGTTATGGCGCTTCACCAATCTCCACCACATCACCATTCAACCGCACCGGCCACACCCGCAGGCTCTGCTCCGGGTATTCCAGGCAATGGCCGTCTTCCAGGCGGAAATGCTGCTTGTACATCGGCGAGGCAATCACCAAGTCGCCCTTGATGCTGCCCAAGAGGCCGCGGCCGATGACATTGGCGCCCGACTTGGGGTCGCGGTTGTCGATGGCGTACAGCGGCTTGTGCTGCTGCTCGGGCAAGTACAGCAGCGCAACTTGGCTGCCGTCGTGCCAAGCGACCACGCCGGAGTTGGCGACCAGGTCATCACGGCTGCACAGGGCGCGCCATTGCACAGGGGCTTGGGCAACAGGAATACGAACGACGTTTGACTGGCTCATCAGAGCACCTCCTCGGTGACGGGAATCAGGTGAAGTTCGCCGGCATGAACCGGCCGGCGCTGGCCACGTTCCCTGACGAAATGAACGTCCGGATCGCCGCGCCCGTCGTTGACGAACGTGCGGAAACGCTTGAGTTTGTCCGGGTCCTTGAGGGTGTTGGCCCATTCGCATTCGTAGCGGTCGACCACCAGCTGCATCTGGGCTTCGAGCTCAGCGCCCAGGCCCAGGCTGTCGTCGATGATCACGTCCTTGAGGTAATCCAGGCCGCCTTCCAGGCTTTCGCGCCAGACCGAGGTGCGTTGCAGCTTGTCGGCGGTGCGGATGTAGAACATCAGGAAACGGTCGATGTAGCGGATCAGCGTCTCGTCATCCAGGTCGGTGGCGAACAGTTCGGCATGACGTGGACGCATGCCACCGTTACCGGCCACGTAGAGGTTCCAGCCCTTCTCCGTGGCGATCACACCGACATCCTTGCTCTGGGCCTCGGCGCATTCGCGGGTGCAACCGGATACCGCGAACTTGAGCTTGTGCGGCGAGCGCAGGCCCTTGTAGCGATCCTCCAGGGTCAGCGCCATTTGCACGCTGTCCTGCACGCCGTAGCGGCACCAGGTGCTGCCCACGCAGGACTTCACCGTGCGGGTCGACTTGCCGTAGGCATGGCCCGTTTCAAAACCGGCTTCGATCAGCTCGGCCCAGATGTCGGGCAACTGGTGCAACTGGGCGCCGAACAGGTCGATGCGCTGGCCGCCGGTGATCTTGGTGTAGAGGTCGTACTTCTTCGCGACCACGCCGATGGCGATCAGTTTGTCGGCGGTGATTTCCCCACCGGCGATGCGCGGCACCACCGAATAGGTGCCGTTCTTCTGCATGTTCGCCATGAACGTGTCGTTGGTGTCCTGCAACGGCACCAGGGACGGGTCCAGGATCGGCTGGTTCCAGCACGACGCCAGGATTGAGCCCACCGCTGGTTTGCACAGGTCGCAACCGGTGTGGCCGCGACCGTGCTTGGCCAGCAGTTCATCGAAGCTGATGATGCCTTCGACCCGTACCAGCGCGTACAGCTCCTGGCGGGTGTAGGCAAAGTGTTCGCACAGGCTCTTGTCGACGCTGACGCCACGGGCAATCAGTTCGTGCTCGAACACCTGCTTGACCAGGGCGGCGCAACCGCCGCAACCGGTGCCGGCCTTGGTGTCGCACTTGAGCTGTCCCAGATCGGTGCAACCATTGTCGATGGCTGAACAAATCGAGCCTTTGGTGACGTTGTGGCACGAGCAGAGGGTCGCCGCAGCAGGCAACGCGGCCGGGCCCAGCGTCGGCGCGCCTTCGGAGGTCGGCAGGATCAGGCTGGCCGCGTCCTTGGGCAGGGCGATGCCGTTCTGCATGTATTGCAGCAAGGTGTCGTAGTAGCTGTTGTCACCCACCAGCACCGCGCCGATCACGCGCTTGCCGTCGGCGTCCACCACCAGGCGCCGGTAGCTGGCGCTGGTTTCGTCGATGAACTGGAAGCTGCGCGAGCCCGGGGTGTTGCCATGGGCGTCACCGATGGAACCTACATCCACGCCAAGCAACTTGAGCTTGGTGGACATGTCCGCGCCGGTGAAGGCTTCGGCGTTCTCGCCGCACAGCTGGGCGGCGACGTTACGGGCCATCTGGTAGCCCGGTGCGACCAGGCCGAAAATGCTGCCGTTCCAGGCCGCACATTCGCCGATGGCGTAGATGTCCGGGTCGCTGCTCAGGCAATGGTCATCGATCACCACGCCGCCGCGCGGGCCGATCTGCAGGTCGCTCTGGCGTGCCAAGGCATCCTGGGCACGGATACCGGCGGAAAACACGATGAGGTCGGTTTCCAGGAAGTCGTCGTTGCCGAAATTCATCCGATAACGGTATTGCTCGCCGGCGCTGATGGACTGGGTGCCCTTGGACAGGTGCACGCCGACGCCCAGCGACTCGATGCGGGCCTTGAGGGCCAAGCCGCCCTGGGTGTCCAACTGCACCGGCATCAGCCGCGGGGCGAACTCTACGACATGGGCTTCCAGGCCGAGGGTCTTGAGGGCGTTGGCCGCTTCAAGGCCCAGCAGCCCCCCCCCGACCACCACGCCACGGCGGGCATTGTTGGCGGCGGCACGGATTGCATCGAGGTCTTCCAGGGTGCGGTAGACCAGGCAGGAATAACCCTCGGCGCCTTCGATGGGCGGCACGAACGGGTAGGACCCGGTGGCGAGCACCAGTTTGTCGTAGCTGATGCGTTCCTGGGCGGTGACGACCTGGCGGGCCTCGCGGTCGATTTCCAACACCGGCACGCCCAGGTGCAACGTCACGCCCGGCGTCTGGTACAGCGCGGCTTCGCCGAGGGCCAGGGACTCGGCATCGCGGCCGGAGAAATACTCGGACAGGTGCACGCGGTCATAGGCACGCATCGGCTCTTCGCTGAAGACGTGCAGGCGATAATGATTAAGCGCACCGCGCTCGATCAGTTGCTCGACGCAGTGATGGCCGACCATGCCATTGCCGATCACGATCAGCGTTTGCAGCTTGTTCAGAGACGCAACGTTGGAGTTCATAAAAGCACCCGACAAAAGCCCATCACGATTTTGAAAGCAAAAAAAAGACGCCTGAAACCTTGCGGTTCCAGGCGTCTTTGCCTGTTCTGTGCGGTATCGACCCGGCGACTGCGCCCCGATCTACCGATATCCCCCGGCCTGATGGCGCTCGATCTTCGTTGACCGACGGGGCTGCCCACTCGATTGTGTTCGCGGTGGGCCTGAGCAGTGTCTTGCAGCGAGCGTGCCAACCCGCTGATTTCACCCTCGTGCACAGGCTTTAGCCCCTGCTGGCGTGGGTTTGCAGGCGGTGGTGTCGTGCCTGCCTGCGTAGGATGCACAAGCCAATGACTGCCTTGCCATGGTGCGGTGCGGTACTGCTGGCTTCATAAAAGTGCAGTCTGTGGGAGCGGGCTTGCTCGCGAAAGCGGTGGGTCAGCTTGCAGGGATGTTCGATGTGCCGACCCCTTCGCGGGCAAGCCCGCTCCTATCAAAC
>NZ_JAGGOF010000102.1:3328-33805 GCF_018614775.1 Pseudomonas fluorescens | reverse complement strand
GGATGCCGATCGCCAGGGCGAGGATGGTGCCGATCTTGAGGAACGTCGACAGGTAGTCCCGCGGGGCCAGGATCAGCCACACCGGCAACACCGCCGCGACGAAACCGTAGCCGATCAGCATCCAGGTGATCTGGATCCCGGTGAAACTGAAGGCCTTGGCCCAGACCGGATCGGCGGCAATCTGCCCGCCCAGCCAGATCGAACCCAGCAGCAACAGCACGCCGATGAGCGAGATTTCACCGATGCGGCCCGGGCGGATGTAGCGCATGTAGATGCCCATGAACATGGCGATCGGGATGGTCGCCATCACCGTGAAGATCCCCCACGGACTCTCGGCCAGGGCCTTGACCACGATCAGCGCCAGCACCGCGAGGATGATGATCATGATCAGGAAGCAGCCGAACAGCGCAATGGTGCCGGGGATGCGGCCCATTTCCTCGCGCACCATGTCGCCCAGGGAGCGACCGTTGCGGCGGGTGGACAGGAACAGGACCATGAAGTCCTGCACGGCGCCGGCCAGCACCACGCCGGCGATCAGCCAGAGCGTGCCGGGCAGGTAGCCCATTTGCGCGGCCAGCACCGGCCCGACCAGCGGCCCCGCGCCGGCAATGGCGGCGAAGTGGTGACCGAAGAGGATATGCTTGTTGGTCGGGACGTAGTCCAGGCCATCGTTGTTGAGCACGGCGGGCGTGGCCCGGCGCGCATCGAGTTGCATCACGTTGTTGGCGATGAACAGACTGTAGTAGCGGTAGGCGACCAGGTAGATGGCCACGGCTGCGACGACGATCCAGAGGGCGTTGATGGGTTCGCCGCGGCGCAAGGCCACGACCCCCAGGGCACACGCACCGACGACGGCCAGCAAGAGCCAGGGCAGATGGCGCAGCAGGCTACTATTGTTTGTCATTTTTATATTCCAGCCAGGGTGGACAAGAAAGACTGCCCCCGAAGTTTAGCGCTAACCCGGACAAAGGCCATACCCGACATTCGTCTGTCGCCGGCTGAACGGTGATGAAGACACGCGAGTTGGGTCTATAGTCAGTGCATCTTCAGAGGAAATGCGTAATGAGCGAACGCCGCCGCTTCGTACGAATCGAGTTTCATGCCAGGACCGAGCTGAGCCAGGGGCCCTACAGATGGCCAGTGGAATTGCTGGACCTGTCCCTCAAGGGCCTGCTGATCAAGAAGCCCGAACCCTGGCTCGGCAACCCCGAGGAGCCCTTCGTGGCCGACATCCACCTGAGCAATGAAGTGGAAGTGCGCATGGAGGTGCGACTGACCCACGACGACCATGGCCACCTGGGCTTCGTCTGCGAGCATATCGACCTGGACTCCATCGCGCATTTGCGTCGGCTGGTGGAGTTGAACCTGGCCGATCATGCCGAGCTGGAGCGGGAATTGGCGGCGTTGATCCAGGTCTGAAAAGCCCCTGTGGCGAGGGAGCTTGCTCCGTCGCCACAGGGAATGGCTACTCGAACAACGCATCCAGCGCCTGCTCCAGGCGTGTCACGGCAATGATCTGCAACCCCGCCGGTGCTTCCTTCGGCGCGTTGCCCTTGGGCACGATTGCGCGTTTGAAGCCGTGCTTGGCCGCTTCCTTGAGCCGTTCCTGCCCACTGGGCACCGGCCGGACTTCGCCCGACAACCCCACCTCACCAAACACCAGCAGGTCATGGGGGAGCGGTCGGTTGCGCAGGCTCGACATGACCGCTGCCATCAAGGCCAGGTCCGACGCGGTTTCCAGCACCTTGACCCCGCCCACCACATTGAGGAAAACATCCTGGTCGTGGGTAGGAATCCCGCCGTGTCGATGCAGGACGGCCAACAGCATCGCCAGCCGGTTCTGATCCAGGCCGAGGGTCACACGGCGCGGGTTTGCCAGGTGGCTGTCGTCCACCAGCGCTTGCACTTCGACCAACATCGGACGGGTACCTTCCCAGGTCGCCATGACCACACTGCCGGGTACTTCTTCCTGAGCCCGCGTCAGAAAGATCGCCGACGGGTTCGAGACTTCTTTCAGCCCCCGGTCGGTCATGCCGAACACACCCAGCTCGTTGACCGCGCCAAAACGGTTCTTCACGGCCCGCAGCAAACGCAAGCGGCCATCGGATTCGCCCTCGAAATACAACACCGTGTCGACCATGTGCTCCAGTACACGCGGCCCCGCCAGTGCGCCCTCCTTGGTGACATGCCCCACCAGGAAAATCGCCGTGCCGCTCTGCTTGGCATAACGCACCAGCAACGCCGCGCTTTCGCGCACCTGGGACACGCCGCCGGGCGCCGATTGCAGTTGTTCGGTAAAAATCGTCTGGATCGAGTCGATCACCATCACCTTGGGTTTTTCCAGGCGTGCCGTGGCGATGATGGTTTCGATGCAGGTCTCGGTCATGACCCGCAACTGGTCCTGGGGCAGGCCCAGGCGCCGGGCGCGCATGGCGACCTGTTGCTGGGACTCTTCGCCGGTGACATAAAGCGCCGGCATGCGCGTGGCAAGGTTGCACAGGGTTTGCAGCAGGATGGTCGATTTGCCGATACCCGGGTCGCCCCCGATCAGCACCACCGAGCCGTCCACCAGGCCGCCGCCCAGCACCCGGTCCAACTCTCCGGAAGCGGTGGAAAAGCGCGGGATTTCCTCGACGCTGACTTCGGCCAGGGTCTTGATCTGTGCCTGCTGGCCGGCCCAGCCCGTGCGCCCGGTCGGCGCCGCCGCCCCGCCGCTTTCCACCATGGTTTCGGTCAGCGTGTTCCAGGCCCCGCACTCACTGCACTGGCCGGCCCATTTGGGAAAGGTCGAGCCGCACTCGGTGCAGCCGTACATGCGCTTTGCCTTGGCCATCTGAACTCCGGGAGAAAAACCGCGATGATAGCCCAGCTACGGTTCAGCGCGGGGCCGGCATTCTGATTTCACCCCTGGCCAGATCCGTCGCGGTGTTGCCCAACGGATCCTGGGCCTGCAGATCGGCGCCCTTGGCCTTCAAGGCATCGAGCAACTCCGTACGCTTGAACAAGCCGGCGTACATCGCCGCAGTCTGCCCGGCGCCGTTGCGTTGATCGGGGCTGCAATCGGTGGAGAGCAAGCGCCGGGCGATCTGCACTTCGCCCTTGAAAATGGCGCCCATCAATGCGGTATTGCCGCGTTTGTCCTGGGCGCAGGCATCCGCGCCGGCGGCCAGCAGCCGCTCCACTGCGGAGCCATGGCCGTGATAAGCCGCGAGGATCAGCGCGGTGTAGCCCTTTTCATCCTGGGTATCGAGTGAGTAATGAGCATCGATAAAGGCATCGAGCATGGCCACGTCACCCCGACGGGCGGCGTCGAAATAATAGCTTTGCAACTCTTCTTGTACGGCTGCAGGGTCGGTCGGCAGGGGCTGATCGGCCAGCGCGGACAGTGCGCAGGTGGCGAGTAGCGTACACAGGAAATAACGCATCATCGTGCTCCTTTTGCCACAGGACTGCGGGAGCAAACCTGCTCACACAGCCCTGAAGCTGTCAGACGTGTGGCTCAGTCAGTCAGCTTTTGCGCCAGTGCCTTGACCCGGGCCAGATCGCCCTTGGCGACGCGGGCCACGCCGGTGCCGTACTCCGGATCGGCCTTGTAGAGAAACGACAGGATGATGTGCTTGCTCTCGTCATCGGTGGTCGCCAACGACCCGCCGAAGCTATCGATCAGGTCGCTGCGCTCTTTCTGGTTGAACGAGCGGTACAGGTCACCGGCCTGCTTGAAGTTCTGCTCGCGCTGGATCTTCGCCTGCTGGGTGCTACCGGTCAGTGCGGTCTGGCTGTAGCGCGCCGCCTGCTGTTCATCACGGGGCATCAGGCGGCTCGGCTGATAGTTCACGCCGGTGCTGGTGTTGCCCGGGTTCATCGCACCGTCCTGGTTGCCATTGTTCACGGCCACCTTGGGCGCGTTGATCGGCAGCTGCAGCGCGTTAGACCCCAATCGATACATTTGCGTATCGGCATAAGAGAACACCCGCCCCTGGAGCAGGCGATCCTCCGAAGGCTCGATACCTGGCACAAGGTTGGCCGGCGCCATTGCCACCTGCTCGGTCTCCTGGAAGACATTCGCCGGGTTGCGGTTCAAGACCATCTGCCCGACCTTGCGCTCAGGCACGCCTGGCCAGATTTTGGTGGCGTCCAACGGGTCGAAGTCAAACTTGGCCAGGTCCTGGGGATTCAGCACCTGGACATACAAGTCCCACTTCGGAAACTCGCCTTTATTGATGTGACTGACCAAGTCATTGGTCATATGGCTGTAATCCTGGCCCTGAACTTTCACGACGTCTTTCGGATCAAGGTTTTTCAGCCCCTGCAGGCTTTTCCAATGAAACTTCACGTAGTGAACTTCACCTTTGGCATTGACCAGCTTGTAAGCATGCACACCGTTACCGTCCATTTCCCGATAACTGGCCGGTGTCCCCGAGTTGGAATACAACTCGGTCAGGGTGCGGGTCGATTCGGGAACATGAGAGAAGAAATCGAAACGGCGGGAATCATCGTCCAGGTTGGTCCGCGGGTCGGGTTTGAAGGCATGGACCATGTCGGGAAACTTGATGGCATCGCGAATGAAGAAGGTCGGGAAGTTGTTGCCGACCAAATCCCAGTTACCGTCGGCCGTATAGAACTTCGTGGCGAAACCACGGGGATCGCGCAGGGTTTCCGGCGAATGATTGCCGTGCACCACGGCAGAAAAACGCACGAACACCGGCGTGACCTGGCCGGCGGCGAAGACCTTGGCCTTGGTCAGGTCACTGAGATCGTCGGAAACCGTGAAGGTGCCATGGGCGCCGGTGCCACGGGCATGCACCACGCGTTCGGGGATGCGTTCGCGGTCGAAGCGCTGGAGCTTCTGGATCAACTGCACGTCTTGCAGAAGGGTCGGGCCGTTGGGTCCCGCCGTTTGTGAGTTCTGGTTGTCACCCACCGCGGCACCGTTATCGCGGGTCAGGGTGGCGGCGTTGACGGACAAGGACAACAAGCTGGCGGTCAGCACAAAAAGCGCACGGCGCCGGGGAAAGGCCCCGTAGCCAGGGGAAGTGTTCATAGGCGTGATCCTCTGATGTTGTAGAGCGCATCCATGTGCGCCTGTCAGAGGCTAGTGCCCGGAAAACCAAATCCTAAATAGAAATCCCGTACCGCTTCGATAGAAAAAACGTTGTGGGGGATCGGTTTCCAACCGCGTATCACGCGCGATTGATGGCACTTTGTAAACTTTTCAGCCAAGGCCGGGTCGATAACCAAGCTTTGTAAGCAGGCGTTTCCAGCGACACACGCCAGGCTGATTTACACTGCCACTCTCTCCTTCATCTGTCACAAGGAATAACACATGGGCGTGCTAAGCGAATTCAAGGCCTTCGCGGTCAAGGGCAATGTCGTCGACATGGCCGTCGGGATCATCATAGGTGCCGCGTTCGGCAAAATCGTTTCGTCCTTCGTTGGCGATGTGGTCATGCCCCCGATCGGCCTGTTGATTGGCGGTGTGGATTTCAGTGACCTGGCCATTACCCTCAAGGCTGCCCAGGGTGATGCGCCAGCGGTGGTGTTGGCCTACGGCAAATTCATCCAGAGCATGATCGATTTCATCATCGTGGCATTCGCCATCTTCATGGGCGTGCAGGCCATCAACCGTCTCAAGCGCCAAGAGGCCGTAGCCCCGAGCGCACCACCGGTTCCGAGCAAGGAAGAACTGCTGCTGAGCGAGATCCGCGACCTGCTCAAGGCGCAGAACGAACGGCCCTGAGCGGTCTGTTATTACAGCGATTGACTCATGTGGGAGCGGGCTTGCTCGCGAAAGCGGTGGGTCAGATTGCGGTGATGTCGACTGTGCCGACGTCTTCGCGAGCAAGCCCGTTCCCACCGGTTTTGCGTCTGGTCCCTACCAATAGTTTTCCACCGCCACCTGACCCGGTCGACGGGTTAGGCTCAATTGCAGCCCCCTGGCCTTGAGCAGCTGGCGTGTGTCGTCGATCATCTGCGGGTTGCCGCACAGCATCACGCGCGAATGCTCCGGCGTCAGCGCCACCCCTGCCGCCCGTTCCAGTTCGCCGTTTTCGATCAGCGTGGTTATCCGCCCGTTGAGCGCGCCCGGATACGGCTCACGGGTGACGGTCGCGATGAAATGAAATTTGTGCGCGTACTCGGCCAGGTAATCACGCCGGGTCAAATCCTTGATCAACGCCTGGTACGCCAGCTCCCGCGCTTCGCGCACGCTGTACACCAGGATGATTCGCTCGAAGCGCTCCCAGACTTCAAAATCCTGAAGGATCGAAAGAAACGGCGCTACACCAGTTCCCGTGGACAGCAGCCACAAATCCCGCCCATCAACGAAGCGGTCCAGGGTCAGGTAGCCAAACGCCTGGCGATCCACCAACAGACTGTCGCCCGGCAGCAATCGGCTGAGCTCGCTGGTGAACTCACCGCCAGGAACAACGATGGAAAAAAACTCGAGGAACTCGTCGAACGGTGAAGACACCATGGAGTATGCCCGCCAGACGGTACTGCCATCGGCTTTGGTGACGCCCAGGCGGGCAAACTGACCGGCACGAAAGCGAAAGCCACGATCGCGGCTGGTCCGTAACGTAAACAGGTGAGGCGTCAATGGCTGGACATCGAGCAGGGTCTGGCGGGTGAACTTCTCGTTGCTGTCGGTCATGAGCCGCTCCAGTGAGACAAGGGCTACAGTGTCCCGCAAAGAATGCCTCTTCACCACTGGCGGAAAATGATGGCAATTTAATTATAACTGGCCATCTTCTTGCTTTTATAACTTCTACCGAACTTATACAAAGTTAAATCGCTGTAGCAGGATTGATTAAAGTTAGTTGCTTACAGCGGCAAAATGTAACTAAAAGTAAAAAAAACCTCACCGCTAGTTAGGAATAGTCCTACACTGATTTTTCGCATCAGGGATTGGATCCGCATGGACGAACAACCCAGGAGAGAGCGATGGACAAGTGGAAGGACTTGCAACTGAGGAAATTATCCTGTGAAAAAGACCTGCAGACAGCTTACCGCCTGATTCTGAATTTCTTTAATAATCAAGGCTTTGAGTATTGCGCTTTTACAGCGTACCAAGGTAGGCCCGACAACCATGCGAGCAAGGTGAACCTCAATAACTACCCTTATGGCTGGGACAGGCTTTATGAGCAAAATGGTTATGTGGCGAATGATCCGGTAGTAGCACACTGCAATCAATCTCCACTTCCCATTTTGTGGAATGAAAACGTTTATGCCCAGGCACCGAAGTTGTGGCGTGACCTTAACCGACAGGGACTCAAATACGGCTGGACCCAAGCCGTTCACGATGAACAGGGGACACATTGCAGCCTGTTCAGTCTTGCAAGGACTCACTGCCCCATCGATATCGACGAGCATTATGCCAATCTCGGCTACGCCATCTTCGCCAGCCAAAGGTTGCATGCCCTGGCCAGCAAAAAGTTATCCGATGCGGTCGCAGTCCCGCAAAAACACCATTTGTCACCCAGGGAAATCGAAGTGTTGAAGTGGTCGGCCCAGGGCAAGACAGCGTCTGAGGTGGGTCGGATCCTGTGCCTTTCCGAACGCACCGTGAACTTTCATGTGTGCAGTTGCATGCGAAAGCTGAACGTCAGCAACAAGATCTCAGCCGTTGCCAAGGCAGCCCATATCCACGTGATCTGACGCACGGGACGGCACGACCGACTTGAAAAACCCACGGGTAATAACAGGCAAAAAAAAGTACCATCTGCGGCTCCACTTGAATGATGTCGTTTCTTGCACGCGGCGCATTTCATTCAAGCAGTCCCGCACAGACACCTGACTCCAGGCAGCGGGACATCCGTCGATCTCCAGAGTCCCCAGCCATGCCCCTGCTTGACAGCCCCTTCGCCCAACTTGACCTGATCCGCCAACCTGAACAGCAGAACGAACCGCTGCAAGCCTTTGATGCGGCCGACGAATACCTGCTCGCCTACCTGGCCGAACAACAACCGGCCGCGCAGACCCGGGTGTTGGTGCTCAATGACGGCTTCGGCGCCCTGGCCGCCAGCCTGACCGGCAAGGTCGAGGTGACCAGCAGCGGCGATTCATTCCTGGCAATGCAGGCGCTGGAGAAAAACCTGGTGCGCAACGGCCGACCCTTCGATGCGGTGCCAACGTTGCCCGCCAGCGAACCGTTGACCGGGCCCTTCGACCGCGTCCTGATCAAGGTGCCGAAAACCCTCGCCCTGCTGGAAGAACAACTGATCCGCCTGCAGGGCCAACTGGCCCCCGGCGCCCAAGTGATTGCCGCAGCAATGGTCAAGCACCTGCCTCGCGCCGCCGGCGACTTGCTGGAGCGTTACGTCGGCCCGGTGCAGGCTTCCCTGGCGGTGAAAAAGGCCCGCCTGCTGGTCGCCACACCCGAAGCCAAGACGCCGGCCCTATCCCCCTACCCGACTCGATACTGGCTGGACGAGCCGAAGATCGAACTGCGCAACCACGCCAACGTGTTCTGCCGCGAAGGCCTGGACATTGGCACCCGGGCATTCCTGCCGCACCTGCCGAAACACCTTGGCACGGCCGAGGTCGCGGACCTGGGGTGTGGCAACGGTGTGCTGGCCATCGCCAGCGCCCTGCAAAACCCCGAGGCCCGTTATACCTTGGTGGACGAGTCGTACATGGCCGTGCAATCGGCAGCCGAGAACTGGAGCGCCGCGCTGGGTGAGCGTGAGGTAACGCTGCGGGCCGGCGACGGGCTTGCCGGACAACCCGCGCAGTCGCTGGACGTGGTGCTGTGCAATCCGCCCTTCCACCAGCAGCAGGTCGTGGGGGATTTCCTCGCCTGGCGGATGTTCCAGCAAGCGCGCGAAGCGTTGGTCGTCGGCGGCGCCCTGTACATCGTCGGCAACCGGCACCTGGGCTACCACAGCAAACTGGCGCGGCTGTTCCGCGGCGTCGAACAGGTGGCCGCCACGCCGAAATTCGTCATTCTCAAGGCCCGTAAATAACCTCTCCACCGCGAAAAAAAACCCTCCGTCAGGAGGGTTATAAGCCGCGCTGCAAAGCGACGGGATGGGATGGGATGGGATGGGAATCAGTGGGTGGTCAGGCCGGCGGCGTTCATGAACATCCGCATCAGGCTGGCAACGATAAACAGCGCCAGCACACTGCCGGCCCAGATCATCGCCAACCAGCCCAGCCGCTGCCACAGCGGCTTGCGTTCGGCGGCCTCGATGTCTTTCAAGTCAGGTTTGGCCATGTCCAACGCCTCGCAGGTCGATCAATGGTAACCGTCGTCGTGGGTCACCTTGCCGCGGAACACGTAGTAGCTCCAGAAGGTGTATACCAGGATCAGCGGAATGATGAACAACGTACCCACCAGCATGAAGCCCTGGCTCTGGGGCGGCGATGCGGCGTCCCAGATCGAGATGGACGGCGGCACGATGTTCGGCCAAAGGCTGATGCCCAGCCCGCTGTAACCGAGGAAGATCAGCACCAGGGTCAGGATGAACGGTGTGTAGTTGGCGTTGCGGGCCACCGCACGGAACAAGCCGTACATGGTCACCAGCACCAGGATCGGGACCGGCAGGAACCAGAACAGGTTCGGCAAGGTGAACCAGCGCGCGGCGATGTCGGCATGGGCCAGCGGTGTCCAGAGGCTGACGATACCGATCACCGCCAACACCACGAACGCCAGCGGCCTGGCGAGGTGATGCATCCGCTCCTGCAACTCGCCTTCGGTCTTCATGATCAGCCAGGTACAGCCGAGCAAGGCATAGGCAGCAATCAACGCCAGGCCGCAGAACACCGTGAACGGTGTGAACCAGGCCAGTGATCCACCGGCGTACTGGCGGTTGACCACCTCGAAGCCGTCAATGAACGCCCCCAGCGCCACGCCCTGGAAGAAAGTCGCCGTCAGCGAGCCGCCGATGAAGGCCTTGTCCCACAGGTGCCGCTTTTCAGCCTTGGCCTTGAAACGGAACTCGAACGCCACGCCGCGGAAGATCAGGCCGATGAGCATCAGGATCAGCGGCAGGTACAGCGCCGATAGCACCACCGAATAAGCCAGCGGAAACGCCCCGAACAGACCGGCGCCGCCCAGCACCAGCCAGGTTTCGTTGCCGTCCCAGACCGGTGCCACGGTGTTCATCATCACGTCGCGGTCGCGCTCGGCCTTGATGAAGGGGAAGAGAATGCCGATCCCCAGGTCGAAGCCGTCCATGATCACGTACATCATGATGCCGAAGATGATGATCACGGCCCAGATCAGCGGAAGATCAATACCCATGACTCAATTCCCCTTGTTCGAGCGGTCGTTGTGGTCCACGTCGTCGCCTTCGTTGGCGGCCGACAATGGACGGGCCGGGGTGCGTTTCTGCCCTGGGCCACCATCGGTCGGTTCGGCTTCGTGGGCCTCCGGCCCCTTGCGTACCAGGCGCATCATGTAGCTCAGCCCCGCGCCGAACAGTGCGAAATACACCACCACAAACAGCACCAGGGTGATGCTCATCTGCGCAAAGCTGTGGCCGGAGGACGCGTCGGCCGTGCGCATCAGCCCGTAGACCACCCATGGCTGGCGGCCGATCTCGGTGGTGAACCAGCCCGCCAGGATCGCGATCAGCCCGGACGGCCCCATCCACAGCACCATGTGCAGGAACGGTCGGGACTGGTAGAGCCGGTCGTTGCGGCGCAGCCACAAGCTGCACAGGCCGGTGAAGATCATCAGCAGGCCCAGGCCCACCATGACCCGGAAGGACCAGAACACGATGGTCGAGTTGGGTCGGTCTTCTGGCGGGAACTCCTTGAGCGCCGGCACCTGTTTGTCCAGGCTGTGGGTCAGGATCAGGCTGCCCAGGTAAGGAATTTCCACAGCGAAGCGGGTCTTCTCCGCCTTCATGTCCGGCAGGCCGAACAGAATCAGCGGCGTGGGCTCGTTGCCGACGTTTTCCCAGTGGCCTTCAATGGCCGCGATCTTCGCCGGTTGATGCTTGAGGGTATTGAGGCCATGGAAGTCACCAACGACCGCCTGAATCGGCGCCACCACCAGGGCCATCCACATCGCCATCGACAGCATGCGGCGGATGGCCGGGTTGTCGCGACCGCGCAGCAGATGCCAGGCCGCCGACGAGCCGACGAAGAACGCCGTGGCGACAAACGCCGCAATCGACATGTGCATCAGGCGATAGGGAAACGACGGGTTGAACACCACCGCCAGCCAGTCCACCGGTATCACCCGGCCATCGACAATCTCGTAGCCCTGCGGGGTTTGCATCCAACTGTTGGAAGCCAGGATCCAGAATGTCGAGATCAGCGTGCCGATCGCCACCATGACCGTGGAAAAGAAGTGCAGGCCACGGCCGACGCGGTTCCAGCCGAACAGCATTACGCCGAGGAAACCCGCCTCGAGGAAAAACGCCGTGAGCACCTCGTAAGTCAGCAGTGGACCGGTCACCGCACCGGCGAAGTCCGAGAATCGGCTCCAGTTGGTGCCGAACTGATAGGCCATGACCAACCCGGACACCACGCCCATGCCGAAGTTGACGGCGAAGATCTTCGACCAGAAGTGGTACAGGTCTCGGTAGGTGTCGTCGCGGGTCTTGAGCCACAGGCCTTCGAGCACCGCCAGGTAACTCGCCAGGCCGATGGTGATGGCCGGGAACAGGATGTGGAACGAGATCGTGAACGCGAACTGGATTCGGGCGAGATCGAGCGCCTCCAAACCGAACATAAGTCTTCCTCTGTCAGGTAAAACCGGCTGCGGGCGGGGCTTGCATCACAGCCTCCAGGGATATGGAGTACGCTGCTTTTCAAATCGTTCTTTTTTAAACCGTCACAACGCAGGATTCTGGCCGAATGGCCACCAGCCCAGCACCCCGACAGGGCATTGACCTGGATCAAGCAATGTTCAAAGAGTAGTCGCATTATTGCCGATGGACGGCGTGGTCTTTTGTCGCGTGACAGGTTGACTCAGTGGCTGCAACGCCGTGGCAGCTTGGCTGGGGCTGCCAACCGAGGTGGCTGCATCGCGGGCAAGCCTTGCTCCCACAGATTTCGGTGCTCCACACCTAGATCGATGTTTGGCTAACTATTTTTCCGACAACCGCAACTTCCAGTTACAGCTCGGTGATAATCTCGTGGCCTTCATCACCGGACCCGTCATAGATGCCCAGCCAAGCACCGCTGCTGCTCCGTCACCATCGTCCCTTCATCGCC
The DNA here is from genome assembly GCF_018614775.1 of Pseudomonas fluorescens. GTDB lineage: Bacteria > Pseudomonadota > Gammaproteobacteria > Pseudomonadales > Pseudomonadaceae > Aquipseudomonas > Aquipseudomonas fluorescens_BY. The sequence continues at coordinate 21,640 of NZ_JAGGOF010000102.1, read as the reverse complement.
TTCTGGCTGGCCCGGATCTTTACCGCCAGCGGCTTCCAGATGCTCACCGTCGCCATCGGCTGGAACCTCTATCAACTGACCGGTAACGTCCTGGACCTTGGTCTCGTAGGATTGGTGGAGTTCGCCCCGCGCGTGCTGTTCATGCTCCACACCGGACACGTGGCTGATCGCTATGACCGGCGCAAGGTCGCAGCCATCTGCCAGTCGTTGCAGGCGATGATCGGCCTGGCGCTGGCAATTGGCAGTGCGACCGACCACGTCACGCGGGAGATGATCTTCATCCTCGCTTTCCTGCTCGGCGCCGCCCGCTCCTTCGAAATGCCGACCACCCAGGCCTTGCTGCCGAGCATCGTACCGGCGGCGTTGTTTCCCCGGGCCGTGGCCGCCGCGCAATCGGCCCAGCAATCAGCCACCATCGTCGCCCCGGCGCTCGGCGGTTTGCTTTATGCCTTCGGCAGCGTCTGGGTCTATGGGCCCACGGTGGTGCTCTACCTCATCGCCTGTTGCCTGATGCTCAACCTCCCGGCCCGGCAAACACCACTGAACAAAGGCAAGGCAACGATGGACTCGCTGCTGGCCGGGATCCGCTTCATTCGCAGCCGCCCGGACATTCTCGGGGCCATTTCCCTGGACCTGTTTGCGGTGTTGCTCGGCGGCGCGACGGCGCTGCTGCCGGTGTTCGCCAAGGACATCCTGCTGACCGGCCCCTGGGGCCTGGGCCTGCTGCGCTCGGCGCCGGCGGTCGGCGCGTTGCTGATGTCGCTGTGGTTGGCGCGGTTTGCCGTGGAGCGCAAGGTGGGGCGGGTGATGTTCACGGCCGTCGGTGTATTCGGCGTCGCCACCATTGCGTTCGGCCTCTCCACCTCGTTCTGGTTTTCCCTGGCGGTGCTGGTGGTGCTGGGCGCGGCGGACATGATCAGCATGGTGATCCGTGCCTCCTTCGTGCAGTTGGAAACGCCGGATGAAATGCGCGGCCGGGTCAGCGCGGTGAACGGGCTGTTCATCGGCGCCTCGAACCAGCTGGGCGAGTTCGAATCCGGTCTCACCGCCCACTGGTTCGGCACGGTGCCGGCGGTGATCATGGGCGGCGTCGGCACGCTGCTGGTGACCGGGGTCTGGATCAAGCTGTTCCCGACCCTGGCCAACCGCGACCGGATGCACGAACCGGTCTAGAGCAACTTGTCGAGGGTGATGGGGAAGTCCCGCACCCGCTTCCCAGTGGCGTGGTAGATCGCATTCGCCACGGCCGCCGCGACGCCGACGATACCGATCTCGCCGACGCCCTTGGACCCCAACGCGTTGACGATCTCGTCGTATTCCTCGACGAAGACCACATCAATCTCGCCGATGTCGGCGTTAACCGGCACGTGATACTCGGCCAGGTTGTGATTCATGTGGCGGCCCAGGGCGTGGTCCGTCAGGGTTTCTTCATGCAGGGCCATGCCGATCCCCCAGACCACGCCACCGAGGATCTGGCTGCGCGCGGTTTTCGGGTTGATCACCCGCCCGGCGGCGATGGCGCTGACCACCCGGTTGACCTTCACCGTGCCCAGGTCTTCATCCACCCACACCTCGACAAATACTGCCGAGTGCGTCGCGGTGGCGTACGCGTTGCGCTTCTCGTCCGGCTCGGCGGTGACTTGCGCCTGCACCGGCGTCTCGGCGCTGTTCTGTGCCAGCTCTGCCAAGGCCACACTGGCCTCGCCAAAACGCAGCTGCCCGTCGGCAAACGTGACTTGCTCCAGGGTAGCGCCGCTGAAGTCCGGACAGGTCTGCCAGGCCACGGCCAGGAGTTTTTCCTTCAGCGCCTCGCAGGCTTGCTGCACGGCGGTGCCGACCGACGAAACGGTGAACGAACCGCCCTGCAGTGGTGCGGTCGGCAGTGACGAATCCCCCAGGACAAAGGTGACGTCTTCGACGCTAACGCCTGCCGTCTGCGCAGCAATCTGGGTCATGACCGTGTAGGTGCCGGTGCCGATGTCCGTGGTGGCGCTGCTGACCGTCAGCTTGCCGCTGGCGTCCAGCGAGGCTTTGGCGCTGGCCTTCTGTTGCATGGCTTCCCACACGCCGCCCGCCATGCCCCAGCCCACCAGTTGCCGGCCTTCACGCATGCTGCGTGGCTCGGGGTTGCGCTTGTCCCAACCAAAACGGCGGGCGCCTTGAGCGTAGCATTCACGCAATTCCTTGCTGGAATAAGGCTTGCCTTCGTTCTCGTTGCGTTCGGCGTAGTTGATCAATCGCAGTTGGACAGGATCGATTGCCAGGGCGCAGGCGAGTTCGTCCATGGCGCACTCCAGGCCAATCAACCCGAGGGCGGCGCCAGGAGCACGCATGTCCAAGGGGGTATAGACGTCCAGGGGCACCAGTTTGTAGGTCAGCTCAACGTTGTCGCAGTGGTAGAGCATGCCGCTCCACTCCACCACGTGTTCGGTAAAATCTTCGAAACGCGAGGTCTGGCCGACCGCGCTGTGCGCCACCGCCAACAAGCGCCCATTGGCTGCAGCGCCCAATTGCAAACGTTGGAACGTGCGGGGCCGGTAGCCAAAGGTGAACATCTGCTGACGGGTCAGGCTGACCCGCACCGAACGCTTGAGGGTCAGCGCCGCCATCACCGCCAACGGCAGTTGGTACTGCGGTCGCAGCCCGGAACCGAAGGCACCGCCGACAAATGCAGCAAACACGCGCACCTGTTCTTTCTCAAGCCCGAACACCTTTTGCACATAGGCCTGGCAGTTCTGCGTGCCTTGGGTCTTGTCGTGAATGTGCAGGCTGCCATCAGGCTGATACAGCACGGTGGAGGCATGGGGCTCCATCGGGTTGTGATGTTCGATAGGTGTGCTGTAGGACACATCCACGCCAAGCGCCGCGCTGGCGTATTCGCCCTGAAAATTCCCACGGGGCTTGGGCAATTCAGCCGGTGCCGGATGGGCTTCGCTTTGCAGGATCGTCAGATCGGTCTGATGGTCTTGGGCTTCGTATTCGATTTCAATCAGCGAACCGGCGTAGCGCGCCAGCTCAAGATTGTCCGCGACCACCAGGGCCAGCGGCTGGCCACTGTAGAGCACCTCGTCGTTGTACAGCGGCCGGAACGGCGAACCGTCCGCTGCGTCGGCGTCTTGATAGGGCTCATCGTAACTGGCGATCCGGGGCCGGTTGGTGTGGTCGATCACCGCCACTACGCCGGGCAGGGCCAAGGCTCGGGAAGCATCGATACGCAAAACGCGGCCACGGGCCACAGTGCCGGATACGACGCTGCCATGCAGCAAGCCGTCCTCGGGGTATTCGCCGGCATAACGGGCCTGGCCCGTCACTTTGAGCAGGCCGTCGACCCGGTCCAGCGGCTGCCCTATGGATTTGCTCGGAGCATTCATCAGGACTGCCCTCCCAGTGCGGCGTCGCTCAAGGCGCGGACAATTGCCCGGCGCGCCAGTCTGACTTTGAAGCCGTTGTGTTCCAGCGGCTCAGCGTTTTGCAGCAGCGCATCGGCAGCGGTGGCAAAGGTTTCGCGGCTGACGGTCTGGCCCCTCAGCCAGCTTTCCACGGCCCGGTCGCGCCACGGCTTGTGCGCCACGCCGCCGAGGGCCAGGCGCGCCTGGCGGATCACCGGCCCATCCAGTTCCAGCGCCGCCGCCACCGAGACCAGCGCAAAGGCGTAGGAGGCGCGGTCACGGATCTTCAGGTAGTGGCTATGTTCGGCGAAACCGGCGGCTGGCAATTCGATGCCGGTGATCAATTCATCATCGGCCAATTGGTTATCCCGCTCCGGCGCATCGCCGGGCAGGCGATGGAAATCGGCGAACTCGATGGTCCGCGCGCCGCCCCGACCCAGAACATGGACCACGGCTTCCAGGGCGGCCAGGGCCACGCACATGTCGGAGGGATGGGTGGCGACACACTGATCGCTGGCACCGAAAATCGCGTGGATACGGTTCAATCCGCTCAGCGCCGGGCAACCGCTGCCCGGCTGGCGTTTGTTACACGGCACGCTGGCGTCATAGAAGTAATAGCAGCGGGTGCGTTGCAGCAGATTGCCGCCGGTGCTGGCCATGTTGCGCAGTTGCGGCGAGGCACCGGCCAGGATCGCCTGGGACAACAACGGGTAACGGCGCTCGATCCACGGATGCCAGGCCAGGTCGGCATTGCTCACCAATGCACCGATCATCACCCCGCCGGACGGTGTTTCGCTGAGGTCCGCCAAGGGCAGCCCGGTGATGTCGATCAGATGTGCCGGGCGGGCAAGATTTTCCTTCATCAGGTCCAGCAGGTTGGTACCGCCGGCGATGAAGCGCGATACCGGGCTCGACAAGTCGATGGCGGCCTGCACGGTGTCGGGTTTGCTGTATTGGAAGGGATTCATTGCTCACCCTCCTCTGCCTGGCGCTGCGGGCAAAGGGGCAGCGCCTCTTCGATGGCAGCGCGAATGTTGTTGTAGGCACCGCACCGGCAGAGGTTGCCGCTCATCAGTTCGCTGATCTGTGCAGCGGTCTGCGCCCTGCCCTCGTTGGCCAGCCCCACCGCAGAGCAGATCTGCCCCGGCGTGCAATAACCGCACTGGAAGGCGTCGTGCTTGATGAAGGCCTGTTGCATGGGGTGCAAAGCGCCATCGCCGGCCAGGCCTTCGATGGTGGTCAGTTCGGCACCGTCGCACATCACCGCCAGCGTCAGGCAGGCATTGGTGCGCTTGCCATCGCGCAAGACCGTGCAGGCACCGCACTGGCCGTGGTCGCAGCCTTTCTTGCTGCCCACCAGGTCCAACTGTTCGCGAAGCAGGTCCAGCAATGTGGTCCAGGGCAACACGTGCAACTCGCGCACCTGACCATTGAGTGTCAGGCGGATCGGATGACGGACGAAGGACGCCTGCGTCGCTTCGGACAGGGTCGCGCTCATAAACACCTCACGGTTGGTCATACACTCGCGGCGTTTTCGCAAACCGCCGTCATAAGGGGTACGACTTCGGGGTGGGGTGAGCGTTCAAGGTGATTGCGTGGGTCTGCAAAAGCCGCGGTCGTTCAGGACGCACACATTTGCCGGACACGTGCGGTATATAAATACCGCACCAGGTGTAATGTATCGCCTTACACTTGTCGCTGAGCGTTTCGGGAAACTGGCGAATCATCTTTCGCTTCACCGGATCCGATATCGAACGGGTCGATTATCGGGATTACCACTGATCAGGAGGCTGGAACATGCCCATGCACAATCCGCCACATCCTGGCGAAACATTGCTGATGGATGTATTGCCCGAGCTGGGCATCACGGTTACCGAACTGGCGCGACACCTGGGCTTCGCCCGGCCTCATCTCTCCAGGGTCCTGAATGGTCATGCGCCTGTCAGCCCGGACCTGGCGGTGCGCCTGGAACGCGCCGGGATCGGCAAGGCCAGGGTCTGGATGGGGATCCAGGCCGACTATGACCTGTGGCAAGCCGAACACCGCGAACAGCCCTTTATTGTTCCGTTCGTCCAGCACGCCTGATATCCGTCAGGCCAGCAACTCCGCCGCCACCACACCCCGCACGCCCTTGCCGCAGAGTTGCTCCACCAACGTCAAGGCAAACCCCAGGGCAGCGGCCGAGCCCTGGCCGGTGATGCAGTTGCCATCCACCACCACGGGCTGGTCGACGAAGCTGCAGCCGGACAGTTGCTGGCTGACGGCGGGCAGGCAGGTCATGCGGCGCTGACGCAGCACGCCAAATGCCTGGAGCGCCAGGGCCGGGGCTTCGGCGATGGCGGCGAAGAAACGGCCGGCGGCGGCCTGGTCCTTGATCAGTTGTTGCAGGGGTTGATGGGCGGCCAGGTGCTGTGCGCCGATGAGACCGCCTGGGAGCACGATCAGGTCGAAGTCCTGCACCAGCATGTCCACCAGCATGCCATCGGCAGTGAGCCGCGTCCCCCGGGCGCAGGTGAGCATTCGGCGGCCCTCGATACTCGCCACTACCACTTCGACCCGGGCTCGGCGCAGCACGTCGATCAGGGTAACGGTCTGCAAGTCATCGATGCCTTCGGCGGCGGCGATCAGGGCTCGGGGAATCGGGGTTCCAGCAATCATGGGCGTTCTCCGCAGGGGTATTGCTGAAGACTAGTCAGGTTTGCCGAACCCCGTTCAGCTTGTCACCGTGCAAATCACTTGATGTACAACTGCGTCGACATCCGATTGCCCGGTGCGTTGATCGAAACGTTGCTGTAGCTGAAGGTGCCCTCCTGCTTGCCCTTCAAATCGAAGACGTACAGATAGCCGACGATTTTGGTCCGGGCGGAACAATCGTTGAGATTGCCGTTGCTGAACGCGCACACCGGCGAGCGGGTGCCGTCGACTTCGAAGCCGTCCAGCGTGACATGGGGTTCGCGGCCATAGCCGACTTCCAGCACGTAGACCTTGATGTCCGGGCCACCGTGGTCGCAACGGGTCTGCGCCTGCCCGGCGGTGATGTCCTCGAAGCCACAGGCCGGCGACTCGACCTTGAGCACCTTGACCTCGCTCAACGGTGGCGCCGACGCGGCATTGACGGCCTGCCCGGGCAACCACAGGCCCAACACGCAGCCCAATGCCGCCATCACGCTTTTTTTCGTGCAATACATATCGACCTCCCGGAACCGCGCGCAGTATGGCCCTCTTTTTGCTTCGGTAAAACATCGACGACGATCGCAACCACATCGCCACGCTGCTGGTATGATGCGCGGCTTTTTACGACCCGCAGAAAATTCCCAGGCGCCACTGGCAGCCTGTGCTTTGCTGTTGAGGTCGATACATTCACGGCGCCCGGCGCGCCACGGGGAGCAGACATGCTGGAAAGGCTGTTTCAACTCAAGGCACACAACACCAACGTGCGGACCGAGATCCTGGCGGGCGTCACGACCTTCCTGGCCATGGCCTACATTCTGTTCGTCAACCCGAGCATCCTCGGCGAGACCGGCATGGACAAGGGCGCGGTGTTCGTCGCCACGTGCCTGGCGGCGGCCATCGGTTCCACGGTCATGGGGCTGATCGCCAACTACCCGATCGCCCTCGCGCCGGGCATGGGCCTGAACGCCTTCTTCACCTACACCGTGGTCCTGCACATGGGCCATACCTGGCAAGTGGCGCTGGGCGCGGTGTTCGTGTCTGCGGTGCTGTTCTTTCTGCTGTCGATCTTTCGCATCCGCGAGTGGATCATCAACAGCATCCCGCTGCCGCTGCGTTCGGCCATCGCCGCCGGTATCGGCCTGTTCCTGGCGCTGATCGCCCTGAACAATGCCGGCATCGTGGTGAAGAACCCGGCGACCATGGTCGGCCTCGGCGACCTGAAACAACCGGCGCCGATTCTCGCCACGCTCGGCTTCGTGCTGATCGTCGCCCTCGAAGCACTGAAAGTGCGCGGCGCGGTTCTGATTGGCATCCTCGCGGTGACCATCGTCTCGATCGTGATGGGCTTCACCCCGTTCGGCGGCGTGATGTCGATGCCGCCTTCCCTGGCCCCGACCTTCCTGCAACTGGACATCAAGGGCGCCCTGGACATCGGCCTGGCGAGCGTGATCTTCGCCTTCCTGTTCGTCGACCTGTTCGACAACTCCGGCACCCTGATCGGCGTCGCCAAGCGCGCCGGGCTGATGGGCAAGGACGGCCACATGCCGAAGATGGGCCGTGCGCTGATCGCCGACAGCACCGCCGCCATGGCCGGTTCGCTGCTGGGCACCTCCACCACCACCAGCTACATCGAGTCGGCGGCGGGTGTCAGTGCCGGCGGCCGCACCGGCCTGACCGCTATCGTCGTGGCGATCCTGTTTCTGCTGGCGCTGTTCTTCTCGCCACTGGCTGCCAGCGTCCCGGCGTTCGCCACCGCACCGGCGCTGCTGTTCGTTGCGGTGCTGATGACCTCGGGCCTGGCGGAAATCGACTGGGACGACATCACGGTCGCCGCTCCGGTGGTGATCACTGCGTTAGCCATGCCGTTCACCTACTCCATCGCCAACGGCATCGCTTTTGGTTTCATCGCCTGGACCGCCATCAAACTGGTGTCGGGCCGTGGCCGTGAGCTGAACCCGGCGCTGGTCATCCTGTCGATTCTGTTCGTGATCAAGTTGGGTTGGTTCAACGCATGACTTTTGATTCCCAGGCCTACGCCACGCAACTCCAGGACAAGGTCACGCGCCTGCGTGACCTGCTCGCGCCGTTCGGTGCACCGGAACCGGCGGTGTTCGACTCGCCGCTGCAGAACTTCCGCCTGCGCGCCGAATTCCGCCTGTGGCGCGAGGCCGGTGAACGGCACTACGCGATGTTCTCCCAGGATGACAAGCGCACGCCGATCCTCATCGAAACGTTTCCCATCGCCAGCCTGCGCATCAACCAGTTGATGCCACAACTCAAGGCCGCCTGGCAGGCCAGCGCGCCCCTCAGCCACAAGCTGTTCCAGGTGGAGTTCCTGACCACCCTGGCCGGCGACGCGATGATCACCCTGTGCTATCACCGTCCGCTGGATGAGCACTGGCAGGCGGCAGCGACAAAACTGGCGAGCGACCTGGGCGTCAGCATCATCGGTCGCTCCAAGGGCAAGCGCGAAGTGATCGGCCATGACTACGTGGTGGAGAAACTCGACGTCGGCGGTCGCACCTTCAGCTATCGCCAGCCGGAAGGCGCCTTCACCCAGCCCAACGGCACGGTGAACCAGAAGATGCTCAACTGGGCTTATGAAGCCTTGGGCGAGCGCAGCGATGATCTGCTGGAGCTGTACTGCGGCAACGGCAACTTCACCCTGCCCTTGGCGACCCGTGTACGCAAAGTGCTCGCCACCGAAATCAGCAAGACTTCGGTGAACGCGGCGCTGAGCAACCTCAGCGAAAACGCAGTGGCTAACGTGACGCTGGTGCGCCTGTCGGCCGAAGAACTGACTGAAGCCTTGAACGAAGTCCGGCCGTTCCGTCGCCTGCACGGTATCGACCTGAAAAGCTACGAATTCGGCAGCGTCTTCGTCGACCCTCCTCGCGCGGGCATGGACCCGGACACCTGCGAGCTGACCCGGCGCTTCGAGAACATCCTGTACATCTCTTGCAACCCCGAAACCCTTGCCGCCAACATCGCGCAACTGAACGACACCCATCGCATCACCCGTTGCGCGTTGTTCGATCAATTCCCCTGGACCCATCACATGGAGTCCGGGGTGCTGCTGACCCGGCGTTGAGCCAAGCCCTGTGGCGAGGGGATTTCCCCCTCGCCACCAGATGAATCCCTCCACAATCCCCCCTCGACTCAAACAGGCGCTGTTCGATCATCGAACACTTATTAGCCCTGAAGAACGGCTTCGTTTGACCAAAGTAACCATCTAGTACAATTTATCTCCAGCGGCTGAAACCTGGCCAACGCCAACAATAAAAACTGTGGAGAGAATTGCGATGCCTCCGATCGTTCTGGTGCTTAACGGCCCGAACCTGAACCTGCTCGGTACCCGTGAGCCAGCCACCTACGGCCACGAAACCCTGGCGGACATCTCCGCGCTGTGCGGCCGCGCCGCTGAAGAATTCGGCTTGGCGGTGGAGTTTCGCCAGACCAACCGGGAAGGCGAACTGCTCGACTGGATTCACGCCGCCCGGGGCCGTTGTGCCGGTATCGTCATCAATCCGGCCGCGTGGACCCACACCTCGGTGGCGATCCGCGACGCGCTGGTGGCCAGCGAGATCCCGGTGATCGAAGTTCACCTGTCCAACGTCCATGCGCGGGAAACCTTCCGCCATCACTCGTTCGTCTCGTCCATCGCCATCGGCGTGATGTGCGGGTTCGGCAGCCATGGTTATCGCCTGGCCCTGGAACATTTCAGTCAGCGGTTGAAGGGTTGATGCACATGTCGAATATCACTGTGCTGGCCGGGCTGATCGGCGCCGGCATCCAGGCTTCCCGTACACCTGCGCTTCATGAGCGCGAAGGCGATGCCCAAGGCATGCGCTACCTCTATCGGTTGATCGACCTCGATGCGTTGAAACTCGACAGCAGCGCCCTGCCCGACCTGTTGACCGCCGCCGAACGGATGAATTTCACTGGCCTGAACATCACCTTTCCATGCAAGCAGGCGATCATCCCGCTACTGGACGAACTGTCCCCCGAGGCCCGCGGCATCGGCGCGGTGAATACCGTGGTGCTCAAGGACGGCAAGCGCGTGGGTCACAACACCGATTGCCTGGGGTTCGCCGAAGGTTTTCGCCGCGGCCTGGTGGATGTTTCACGCGGGCATGTCGTCCAGATGGGCGCCGGCGGTGCGGGTGCAGCCGTAGCCCACGCGCTATTGGCTGAAGGCGTACAAGCGTTGAGCATTTTTGACGTTGAGATCAGCCGGGCCGAGGCGTTGGCAAACCACCTCAACCAACACTTCGGCGCGGGTCGTGCCCGGGCCGGGCATGACTTGGCCGCCGCCATGGCCGAGGCAGACGGACTGGTCAACACCACACCGATGGGCATGGCGAAATTGCCCGGCATGCCAGTGCCGGTCGAGCTGCTGCGGGGTGAATTGTGGGTCGCGGAAATCGTTTACTTCCCACTGGAAACCGAGCTGCTGCGCAGCGCCCGCGCCTTGGGCTGCCGCACGCTGGATGGCGGCAACATGGCGGTGTTCCAGGCGGTGAAGGCGTTTGAGTTGTTCAGCGGCGTGGCGCCGGATGCGCAGCGGATGCTGGGGCATTTCCAAAGCATGAATCACTGATACCTCGACAGTTCTGAACAGAGACCCTGTGGGAGCGAGCCTGCTCGCGATAGCGGTCTGTCAGCGACGTCAATGCAGGCTGATCCAACGCTATCGCGAGCAGGCTCGCTCCCACACAGGAGATTCCCCACAGGAGATTCCCACTGGAAACTTCGCTGATTCAGGCCTTCAGATAGCGCAACACCGACTCGCAGATCATCTCGCGATGACGCTGCTTGATCGCTGCGTCCGACAGGTCGATCTGAAAAATCTCACCGAACGTCTGGCGGTTGGACACCCGGTAGAAACAGAACGAATTGATCAGCAGATGCACATCCAAGGGCTCCAGGCCAGCGCGGAACACGCCCTCTTCGGCGCCTCGATGCAGGATAACGGCCAACGCATCGAGAATGGTGTTGGTCATTGCCTTGAGCGCGCCGGATTGTTTGACGTACTCGGCATTATGAATGTTCTCGATACAGACGATCCGCACGAAATCCACGTTGCGATCATGGTGGTCGAAGGTGAACTCCACCAGCCGCCGGATCGCGTGAACCGGGGCCAGCTCCGCCAGGTGCAGGCGACTCTCGGTGCTGCGGATATCGCCGTAGAGTTTCTCCAGCACCTCGATGTACAACTGTTCCTTGCTACCGAAGTAGTAATAGATCATGCGCTTTGAGGTGTGGATCCGCTCGGCGATGGCGTCGACCCGGGCGCCGGCCAGGCCCTGCTGGACGAACTCGACGATGGCTTCCTGAAGAATGTTTTCCCGGGTTTTCTCCGGGTTGTTCTTGCGACTCTTGCGCGGCACGACGATGGGCTCGTCGAGGTCTGCGCCAAGCTCTGGATTCATAGTCATTGCGGGGCTCACGGCCGTCACTGCACAGGCTGGCAATTATGGGCCGCACCGTGCGGCGAAGGAAGCCACGGGGTTGCCCATTACCGCCACGTTTACGATTTCCCTACAACTTGGCGTGTCGCAAGCCACCGCTGCGGGACTTCGCCATGGCCGCCAAACGCACCGCCACATTGGCGGCGCCGTAGCCGGCATAACCGTTCTTGCGCTGGATGATCTCGAAGAAAAACCGCCCTTCGAACGGCTCGGTATAGACGTGAAACAATTCGCCGCCCTGGGCATCACGGTCGTACAGCACGTTGAAATAGGCCAGCTCGCTGAGATACTCCTCGTCGAAGTCGAAGCGTGCGGCCAGGTCATCGTAGTAATTGAGCGGTATGTCCAACAACGGCACGCCGGCGTCCTTGGCCCGGCTGACCTGGGCGAAAATATCATCGCAATCGAAAGCGATGTGATGCACGCCGGAGCCGCGATAACTCGACAGTGCGTGTGAGATCGCGGTGTTGCGGTTCTCGGAAATGTTCAGCGGCAACCGGATCGAACTGCAGCGGCTGCGCAAGGCACGGCTTTTCACCAGGCCATAAGGGTCGGGCAACACCACTTCGTCGTCGGCCTCGAAATCCAGCAGGCTCTTGTAGAACAGCACCCAACTGTCGAGGCTGTCAGCCGGCAGCGCCATGGCCATGTGATCGATACGCTTGAGTCCGGCCCCAACAGCAGCACCCGGTTGCAGGTTGAAATCGGTGCCATAGACGTCGGCGTCCTGGTCCACCAGGTAGATCAGGCTGCCATCCGGTGCGCGCACCGCCGCCAGTTCCAGTTCATTGGGCCCCACCAACCCGCGATAGGGCTGGCCCTTATAGGCCACGGCCCGCTCCAGGGCGCTGGCGCTGTCCTTCACCCGCACGGCGGTAGCGCACAACGACGGCCCATGGGCTTCGAAAAAGCTGTGGGCGAAGGAGTACGGCTCACTGTTGAGGATCAGGTTGATATCGCCCTGGCGCAGCAGGCTCACGTTCTTGGAGCGATGCTGGCCGGCCTTGACGAACCCCAGCCGTTCCAGCCAGTGGCACAGCCTGGCGCCGAGGTTGTCGTCCACGGCAAACTCCAGGAACTCGATGCCGTTGTATTCGCTGGCCGGCGGCGTCGCGAACAGGATGTCGAGGTTACTGGTTGGCGCGGCCTCTTCGGCCAGGCGCTGGCGGGTCTTTTCTTCCAGGTACAACAGCGAGCGCAAACCATCGGCGGCATTGGCCCGTGGCGGCGCGGCGCGGAAACCGTCGTTGAAGATCTCCAGCGACAGCGGCCCGCTGTAGCCACTCTTGATGATCGGTGCAAGGAACCCCGGCAGGTCGAACTCGCCCTGTCCCGGGAAGCAGCGGAAATGCCGGCTCCATTCCAGGACATCCATCGCCAGGATCGGTGCGTCGGCCATCTGCACGAAGAAGATCTTGTCACCCGGGATCCGGGCAATCGCGCTCGGATCGCCCTTGAGGGACAAGGTGTGGAAGCTGTCGAGCAACACGCCAAGGCTAGGGTGATCGGCCTGGCGCACGATACTCCAGACCTGTTGATACGTATTGACGTGCCGGCCCCAGGCCAACGCTTCGTAGCCGATGCGCAAGCCCCGCGCACCGGCCCGTTCGGCCAGCAAGCGCAAGTCATCGATCAAAATCTGTTCATCGCCGAGGCTGTCGGGCGAGGCATTGCTGCACACCAGCACCAGGTCGGTGCCCAGTTCCTGCATCAGGTCGAACTTGCGCTCGGCGCGCTCCAGGTTGCGCGCCAGCCGATCACGGCGACAGCCTTCGAAGTCACGAAACGGCTGGAACAAGGTGATGGCAATGCCCAGGTCGGCGCACATCTGCCTGATTTCCCGCGGGCTGCCGTCGTAATAGAGCAGGTCGTTCTCGAAGATCTCCACCCCATCGAAACCGGCGGCAGCAATGGCCTCGAGTTTTTCCGGCAGAGTGCCGCTCAAGGATACGGTGGCAATGGAACGCTGCATGACTTCGGCTCCCGGGACAAGCATCGGCTACAGAGGGGCGCGCTTTCGAAAGCGCTTTTGAACGAATGATTCGATTATTGAGGCGCCATTACCTTTCAGCAATTTAATATGTACCACCCAGTTAGTTTTTTGGGCGATTATCGAACAAAATGCCTTGGCGCGAATTGACGATTTTTCGTCCGCTGCGCACCATCAGCCCACATTGACGCAGCCCAGAATGGCCGGCGCCAGTGCAATACCCTGACCACCCCATAAGAATTTCAAAAACGGGTACACGCTATGAATCCTTCCCAAAGTTCCCCCTTGACCCCGGGCATGGGCGTCACGACCGGCGGCATCGGCGACAAGATCCGCGGCGCCCTGGCCGTGGGCAAGACCCGTTGGGGCATGCTCGCGCTGGTGTTCTTCGCCACCACACTGAACTACATCGACCGCGCTGCCCTGGGTGTCATGCAACCCATCCTGGCCAAGGAAATGAGCTGGACGGCGATGGACTACGCCAACATCAACTTCTGGTTCCAGGTCGGCTACGCCGTCGGCTTCGTCCTGCAGGGCCGGCTGATCGACCGGATCGGCGTCAAGCGCGTGTTCTTCTGCGCCGTGCTCCTCTGGAGCCTGGCGACCGGCGCCCATGGCCTGGCGACTTCAGCGGTCGGCTTCATGGTCTGCCGCTTGATCCTCGGCCTGACCGAAGCCGCCAACTACCCGGCGTGCGTGAAGACCACGCGCCTGTGGTTCCCGGCTGGCGAGCGGGCCGTGGCTACCGGCATCTTCAATGCCGGGACCAACGTTGGCGCGATGTTCACGCCGATGCTGCTGCCTTTGGTCCTGCAGGTGTGGGGCTGGCAGGCGGCGTTCCTGTGCATGGCCGCGCTGGGCGGAATCTGGCTGCTGTTCTGGGGCCTGAAATACTTCAACCCCGAAGACCACCCCAGCGTCAAACAATCGGAACTGGATTACATCCAGGCCCAGGACGAGCCGGAGCAGGTCCGCGTGCCCTTCTCCCGTATCCTGCGCATGCGCGGCACCTGGGCGTTCGCCCTGGCCTACTCGATCACCGCGCCGGTGTTCTGGTTCTACCTCTATTGGTTGCCGCCGTTCCTGAACCAGCAATACAACCTGGGCATCAACGTCACGCAGATGGGCATTCCGCTGATCATCATCTACCTCACCGCCGATTTCGGCAGCGTGGGCGGCGGGATCCTGTCTTCGTTCCTGATCGGCCGCGGGCTCAACCCGATCAAGGCGCGCCTGGTGTCCATGCTGCTGTTCGCCTGCTGCATCATCGGCGTGATCATGGCCGCCGGCACCAGCAGCCTGTGGATGGCGGTGTTCGCCATTTCCCTGGCCATCGGCGCGCACCAGGCCTGGACCGCCAACATCTGGAGCCTGGTGATGGACTACACGCCTAAACACATGATGAGTACGGTATTCGGCTTCGGCGGCATGTGCGCGGCCATCGGCGGGATGTTCATGACGCAGCTGGTGGGCCATATCCTCACGGTCACCCACAACAACTACACCGTGTTGTTCACGCTGATCCCGGCGATGTACTTCATCGCCCTGACCTGGCTGTATTTCATGGCGCCGCGCAAGGTTCCAACGCTGGAAAGCTGAAACGGCTGTAACCTGTGGCGAGGGAGCTTGCTCCCGCTCGATTGCGCAGCAATCGCCAGAAGCCGGGGCCGCTTCGCGCCCCAGCGGGAGCAAGCTCCCTCGCCACAGGGTTCCGTGCAAGACCCATCACTTGCGCCGCTGCTGCCACGCCGCCGCCAGGCCACTCAGGCAGATCAGCACAATACCGACCACCGTGGTCAACGTCGGCGTATGGTTGAACAACAACCAGCCCAGCAGGCCGGCGAACACGATCTGGCAATACCCGAACGGCGCGAGCAACGCCGGGGCGGCAAAGCGGAAGGCCTGGGTCAGCATCAGGTGCGCCGTCATCCCACAAGCCCCCAGCGCCAGCATCATCAGGCCATGCACCACGCTTGGCACTTGCCAGAAGAGCGGCACCAGCGCACTCATCACTAACGTATTGCACAGGCCGGCGAAGAAATTGCTGGTGGTGGGGCTGTCGATCTCGCTGAGCTTGCGCGTGAGCAGTTGGTAGAAACAGAAAAACAGCGCCGAACAGAACGGCAGCAGCACGGCCGGCGTGAACAGGTCCCCACCGGGATGGACGATGATCAACACCCCGATGAAACCGAAGATCACCGCGATCCACTGGCCGCGGGTTACCCGCTCGCCCAGCAAGGGCACCGACAGCGCCGTGACCAGCACGGGTGCCAGGAAGTTGACCGCGGTCGCTTCCGCCAACGGGATGTACAACAGCGCCGTGGTGAAGAACAGGCTGGTGCCCAACAGGCACAGCGCCCGGGCCAACTGCCATAACGGCCGCTTGGTCCGCAGCACCCGCAACCCCGAGCGGGGCAGGAAAATCCCGGCCATCAACAAGGTGTGCACGACGTAACGAGCCCACACCACCATGATGATCGGGTAAAAACCCGAGAGATATTTCGACAAGGCATCATGGCTGGAGAACAGGAACGTCGCGCAGAGGATCAGCAAGATGCCCTTGAAGGCCTGGTTGACGCCGGAGAGCGGAGTGCTGACGGTCATGTAGGAATCCTGTGGCGCGTACGTAGAGGGAACACTGCGTGCCAGTCTCGAATAAGCGCTAGCGCCTCGGCATCGCTCATGCAGCTTCAACTTGCCTGCCGCCCCTGAAAGATCCAGATAAAGACAGACAATTCAAAAAATATGCGAAGCGTAAAACAAAACCCGCAATCGCTGCGCATTTCTCGGCCGCTGAACCAAAACCCATGTTGATTGCCTGAAAGCACAGGCACGGCGCGCACCTCGGGCCTGCGAAAGCTAGACTCACACGACAGAACAAGACTCATCACACCGGCTAACCAGAGGACTGCCCACATGTTATGGAAAAAAGGTCGCCGCAGTGACAACGTGGTGGACGCCCGCAGTGATGGTGGGGGCGGTGGCGGGATGCGGTTCGGTGGCGGCAAGGGCTTGAGCCTGACCGCCATCGTGCTGATTGTCGGTATCGGCTGGATCACGGGCCAGGACCCGATGCAGATTCTCGGGCAACTGACCGGGCAGATGGACTCGTCCGCACCTGCACCTTCGCAGCCCCGCCAGGCGCCGCCGGCCAACGATGAGCAGGCCGAGTTCGTGCGCTCGATCCTCGGCGATACCGAAGACACCTGGGGCCAGGTCTTCCAGCAGGCCGGGCGCCAGTATCAGCAACCGAAACTGGTGCTGTTCAGCGGCCGGGTCAATTCGGCCTGCGGCCTCGCCTCCTCGGCCACCGGGCCGTTCTACTGCCCGGCGGACCGGCAGGTCTACCTGGACATGAGTTTCTTCAAGGAAATGTCCCAACGCTTCGCCGCCGCCGGGGACTTCGCCCAGGCCTACGTCATTGCCCACGAAGTCGGACACCACGTGCAGACGCTGCTCGGGGTGTCGGCGAAAATCCAGGAGGCCCGCCAACAAGGTCGGCAGATGGAGGGTGACGGCGGTTTGCTGGTCCGTCAGGAACTGCAGGCCGATTGCCTGGCCGGTGTCTGGGCCAACCATGCGCAAAAACGCCTGAACTGGCTTGAGCCAGGCGATATTGAAGAGGCTCTGAACGCCGCCAACGCCATCGGCGATGACCGTTTGCAGCAACAAGGCCAGGGCCGCGTGGTGCCGGACTCGTTTACCCACGGCACCTCGGCGCAGCGGGTGCGCTGGTTCAAGACCGGGTTCGCCCAGGGCCAGGTCAGCCAGTGCGACACCTTCGCGGCGAAAACCCTGTAGATGATGAAATGGGCCGCGTGGATCGCTCTGGCACTGGGCTGCACCCTGGCCCAGGCCGATGAACAGGGCGTCACCGTGGTCGCCCAGGGGCGCCTGCAACTCAAGGGCGGCGCCATGGCCGTCGCCGTCAGCCCGCCTCCGGCGTCGATCCAGCGTGTGCTGATCATCCTCCATGGTCGGCTGCGCAACGCCGACACCTACCTGCACAGCGCCGAAAAAGCCGCCGGGCAAGCCGGACAGCAAGGCACTACCCTGATCATCGCCCCGGAGTTTCTCAACGAGCAGGACGTGGCGCGCCATCAGCTGCCCAACGACCTCTTGCGCTGGCAGGGCAACGATTGGATGGCCGGCGGTTTATCCACAGGGCCGAACCCGGTCAGCTCGTTCCAGGTCCTCGACGACATCGTCGCGCGGGTCAGCGACCGGCAACAGTTCCCTGAAGTGAGGGAGATCGTCATCGCCGGGCATTCCGGCGGCGCCCAAGTGGTGCAGCGCTATGCCCTGCTTGCCCACGGCCAGTACCGGATCACCCCGCGATTCGTCATCGCCAACCCGTCGTCCTATGCCTACTTCGATGAGCAACGGCCGATGGCGTTCGACGCTGCCAGTTGCCCTGGTTTCGATCAGTGGAAATATGGCCTGAAGAACCTGCCGGCCTATGCCGCCGCGCAGACGGCTGCCCAACGGGAGGAGAGCTACATCAAGCGCGACATCGTCTATCTGCTGGGGCAACAGGATGTCGACCCGCAGCACCCGGCGCTGGATAAAAGCTGCGAAGCGCAAACCCAGGGGCCGTACCGGTTACTCCGTGGGCATTTGTTCTTCGACTACCTGACCCGGCGCCATCCCGGGGGGCTGAACCAGCGGCTGATCGAAGTGCCCGGGGTGGGGCATGACGGGAGTGGGATGTTCAATTCGCCGCAGGGGTTGAAGGCTTTGTTTGGGCAGTGAGTTTTGAGTGGATTGAACTGGCCCCATCGCGAGCAGG
>NZ_JAGGOF010000102.1:0-3308 GCF_018614775.1 Pseudomonas fluorescens | reverse complement strand
GCCTGCTCGCGATGGGGCCCTTGAAGTCGACGACACCCTCAACCCACCAACATCCGCCGCAATTCAACACAATCACGCGCGTGCCAATCCGTCAGCTCCGGCCACGGATTGTCCGGCAGGTTCACCAGCACCGTGCGGGCGCCTGCCGCGCGGCCACAGTCCAGGTCAAAGCGGTAATCGCCGACCATCACCATCGTCTCGGGCGCCACGTCCCAGGCCTGCGCCAGCTTCAACAGACCGCCCGGGTGCGGCTTGGGCGGTGCTTCGTCGCGGCCCAGTACATCCTCCACGGCGAAACAATCCGCCAGGCCGATGGCCTCGAGGGTCACGTGGGCCAGCTCGCGGGCGTTGCGGGTCAGGATGCCCAGGCGATCACCGCGCCCGGCCAATTCCCGCACCAACTCAACCGCCCCCGGCGCGGGCCTGGAGCCCAGCGCCAGGTCACGCTCGTGCTCCAGCAGCCAGGCATGCTTGGCCGCCGCTTCATCGGCCGGCAATGCCGCCAGATGGGTGAGGATGTCAGCGTCGGCCGGAATCGCCAGGGCCACGCGAATCGCCGCAAAATCATGCACGGCAACGGTCAGCGTGCCATCCATGTCGAAGACCCAGTGACGGACCTCGGCCAGGCTCATGCCCAGTCCTTGCGATGGCGAATCAGGCCTTCCTGGGTGACCGATGCCACCAGTTGCCCGGCGCGATTGAATACGCTGCCCCGGGAAAATCCGCGGGAATTGCCGGCCCACGGGCTGTCCATGGCGTAGAGCAGCCAGTCATCGGCACGCAGATCGGCGTGGAACCACAGCGCATGGTCGAGGCTGGCGACCTGCATGTCCTTCTGCCACACCGACTTGCCATGGGGCAGCATCGAGGTAGTCAACAGGCCGAAGTCCGAGGCGTAGGCCAGCAGGTACTTATGCAGGGCCGGTGAATCCGCCAGGGCGCCATCGGCGCGGAACCAGACGTATTTGACCGGATCGGCCGGCTGTGGATTGTAAGGGTCCTTTTCGGTGACCGGGCGCACCTCGATCGGCTTGGGGCACAGCAGCTTTTCGCGCATGTGCTCAGGCAACAGGTGCGCCCGCTGCTGGGTCAGTTCCAGCTCGGACGGCAGGTTTTCCGGCCCAACGACCTGCGGCATGCTGTTCTGGTGCTCGAAGCCCTGCTCGTCGTACTGGAACGAGGCACTGCACGTGAAGATCGGGTGGCCCTTCTGGATCGCCGTGACCCGGCGGGTGCTGAAGCTGCCACCGTCACGCACCCGGTCAACCTGATAGACCACCGGCAATGCCGCGTCTCCCGGGCGCAGGAAATAACCGTGCATCGAATGAACATGACGGGCCTCTTCCACGGTCTGGCTGGCCGCCGACAACGACTGGCCCAATACCTGGCCGCCGAACAACTGGCGAAACCCCAGGTCCTGGCTGCGACCGCGAAACAGGTTTTCTTCGATCGGTTCCAGGGTCAGCAGGTCGACCAGATCTTCCAACACGTGGCTCATTCAGACTTTCCTCACACAGCGCAATACCGCGCAGTCTGTGCTGCGGCGGTGGATCGATTTTGGCCCGGGCCACATTGGGCGGGCATTGTAAACGTCCGTGTCGGCTAACCGTGCAGGGTCTGTAGCCACTGCTCACGATTGATGCGATAGAGCACATGGTGACGCAATGGGTGACCGACTGCGAGTTTTGGGTGCTCGAAGTCGTCTGCCGGGTCATGCTGCATGCCGATGGCCTGCATGACTTTTTGCGACGGCAGGTTATCGACGGCGGTGAACGCCACCACCTCGTCCAGCCCCAGCACGTCGAAAGCGCAGCGCAGCGCAGTCCACGCCGCTTCGCTGGCATAGCCCAGACCCCAATGCTCCCGGGCCAGGCGCCAGCCGATCTCGATCGCGGGCGTGAAAGGCGCCTCGAAACCGACCACGCCCAACCCGGTAAAACCGATGAAGGCGCCGGTGTCCTTGCGCTCCAGCGCCCACAAACCGAAACCGTGCTCGGCAAAATGCCCGCGCACGCGTCCGATCAACGCGGCGCTTTCCAGACGACTCAGCGGCGCGGGAAAATAACGCATCACCTGGGGGTCTGCGCACATGACGGCAAACTCCGGCAAATCGCCATCGCGCCATTGGCGCAAAACCAACCGCGCGCTTTCCAGTTCCAGTATCGGCTCCATCTTCACTCCCTCTCCATGCCCTGAGTCTACATCGCTGGTAGGATCCGTCACTTGATCACTCCTGAAAAACACCATGCCGCTGCCTTTGATCTACCACGAAGACTACAGCCCCGAATTCCCGGCGGAACACCGTTTCCCCATGGACAAGTTCCGCCTGTTGCGCGATCACCTCGTGGACAGTGGACTGACCCGGGACGCCGACCTGCTGCGCCCCTCGTTGTGTCCGCCGGAGATCCTCGCCCTGGCCCATGACCGTGCCTATATCGAACGCTATATGGGGGGCGAGTTGTCCCGTGAAGACCAACGGCGCCTTGGCCTGCCATGGAGCGATGCCCTGGCCCGCCGAACGGTTCGCGCCGTCGGCGGTTCCCTGCTGGCGGCCGAACAGGCCCTTGAGCACGGCCTGGCCTGCCACCTGGCCGGAGGCACCCATCACGCCCATTACGACCACCCGCCGGCTTTTGCATTTTCAACGACCTGGCCGTGATCAGCCGCTACTTCCTGGCCAGCGGCCGGGTCTCGCGGGTGCTGATTTTCGACTGCGACGTGCACCAGGGCGACGGCACCGCGCGAATACTTCATGACACCCCCGACGCCGTGACAGTTTCCTTGCATTGCGAAAAGAATTTTCCGGCACGCAAGGCACAAAGCGACTGGGACATCCCATTGCCGATGGGCATGGAGGATGCCGCTTACCTGAAGGTGGTGGACGATGCCCTCAATTACCTGCTGCCGCTGTACCAGCCGGACCTGGTTTTGTACGACGCCGGCGTCGATGTGCACAAGGACGACGCCCTCGGCTACCTGAAGCTGACCGACGAAGGGCTCGCCGCCCGGGACGAAAGCGTCCTGCGCCACTGCCTGGGGCGCGACATCCCGGTGGTCGGCGTGATCGGCGGCGGCTACAGCAAGGACCGCAAGGCCCTGGCCCGCCGCCACGGGATCCTGCACCACAGCGCAGAAAAGGTCTGGACGTCATCAGGCTGTCATTGAAGTCAGGGTGCGTTACCCACAATGCCTGTGGAGCGGCCTGTGGATAACCTGAGCGAAACGACCTACAGCCTTTGCCTCGTATGGCGTTCAGAGGCTTGGTTGTTTTTTGAGCACATCGTCAAACCCTGTGGGAGGTCCCGCCC
>NZ_JAGGOF010000101.1 GCF_018614775.1 Pseudomonas fluorescens | reverse complement strand
GCAGAGCGTGGGAACGATCCGGGTGGGAAGAGGATGGTTCGCAAACCTCAGTAAAAATCATAATAAAGCGCCCACTCCCCAGTTTGGTTGTGCTTCCAGAACATCAGGCTTCCACTGTCGACCACGTTCAGATTGATCTTCGCGTCCGATGAGATCTGGAACACAAACTCGAAGCCTTCACCTGGATCAATACCCGATTGGCAGAACGAGGGGTAACCGCCGATCTTGTGTTCGTAAGTGTGGGTGGTCAAATCGTAATAGCTCTGTATCTCGCCCGCGCGCTCTAGCGCGAGAATTTCTTGCTCAAGGTCTTCCGGGACACCGCCGCCATCCCACAGTGGAAAGTCTTCCGCTACCGCTTGTGCATTCAGCGGAAACGGTTTTAGAAATGCACCGGCCACCGGCAGCATTTTGCGCACCAACACATCATCGGACCCATATTCACGGACGACCCAGTTATTCCCCATCGGCTCCAAGCACTCGGGAAACGGGTTTGAATGAACACCGTCAACACCCGAACCCCGGCCAGCAACGGGCTTTTGAAGGGCAGGGCGGGCAGGTAAAACTGCGCGTAGGGCAGTAACGGTTGGCCGGCCTGGTTGGTGGGTACCTCTTCATCAGGCCGGAACAGAAAGACGTTGCCCAGCCAGCTTTCTTCATCAGTGCCGGCAGGACGAAAGCCGCCGGCAACAAACTTCACGGCGGGGCGGGCAAGGCGTTGCTTGATTTCTTGAGTGTCCATGCGATGTAGACCTTCCTTTGCTACAGATATAGAGGCCGCAGTTCGTAGTGTGCGGGAGGGGATGGCAGCACTTCCCGATCCTGGGTACATCGACAGCTTCCAGGGTCACCGATACGGCTCGGCCAGTGGTGGAGAGGACGATAGAGCTAGAGGGCAACGCGGACAAGTCGGCGGATTCTGGTTGAGTTGTAGGCCAGCGGGAGCAAGCTCCCTCGCCACGAACGGTGCGGTTAACGTGGGTCGACGTTATCCAGCATGCTGAAATGATTTGAGTCCAATACGTCTGTTGTTCCTGTTCAGCCCTTGAAAAGTACATCGCACCGGGTACACCACCTTTCAGCTGCGCTCCGGTTCATTGGGAAACGGAAGGGAGGATGACGTGTATCGGCAACCGTCAAAACCAGTGAGAACCCTATGAAATTACGCCGAATCTCGTCGGCTGGAATGCCCTTGCCTGCCCCATCGACTATTCGAAGAACCCCGCCCGACACCCTGCTGTCAATCCGTCGCCACTCACAGTGCCAGCCGGTGACCCACGTGAAGTCTTGAATTTGATAATCACCGGTGACGCTTTGGCATTGAGCGAGTTTCTGATTGGAGAGATCAAAGGCAACAAATAGGGGACTTGGATAGCCAAGCAGCTGAGTATCGTCGAGACTCAGACCTTCTTTCAGGTTGATGGAGGCTACAAGTGCTTTGGCTCGTCTCTTGCGCCGTATCAGGTGCCATATGGAGAGGCAAAAAATAGAAACAGAAGCCAGGAAGAGCTGACGTCCTTCGACTGTAAGTTTATCGGGCCAATAGGCCATCACGCCCCACACGAGTCCTATCGTCGCGAGCCCCGATAACCAGGCGGCGGGGATCACTATACGGTTGGCGAGGCTAGCTCCGAGCGTCCTCAAACCGCTTTCCATAACTGTATCCAGTGTCATTTATAGAAGAACTCGCAGGTTATCACTGCGACTGGTCTCTCTCTACCAACGGACCTTCTGCCGAAGGGATCACTGACTTTTTCAATCCCACCTTCAAGGACCGAACCCATGGCCACACCCCCCGCCAAACTCCTCTTCCTGCCCGGCGCCTCAGGCAACACCCAGTTCTGGCACCCGGTTGCCGAGCGCCTGGCCCCGCGCAGCAGGTCCATATCAGCTGGCCCGGCTTTGGAGACACGCCGCCCGTGCCTGGCATAACCGGCATGGAAGACCTGGCGACTCGCGTGCTGGCCGAGGTCGACCAGCCCGCCGCACTGGTGGCTCAATCCATGGGCGGTATCGTCGCGGTGCTTGCGGCGCTTGAACGCCCTGAGTTGATCACGCACCTGGTGCTGACTGTCACCTCTGGTGGGGTGGATATGTCTGATCTGGACGCGCAGGACTGGCGCCCGGATTTTGCTGCCGCCAACCCGATGCTGCCGAGGTGGTTTCTCGACGACCGCACTGATCTCACGTTGCGGTTGGCTGAGTTGCGTATGCCAGTGTTGCTCCTCTGGGGTGATGCGGATCCGATCAGTCCCGTTCGTGTCGGGCAGCGTCTTGCTGAACTGTTACCTCGGGCGGAACTGCACGTTTTTCCTGGCGCTGATCACAGTTTGGGGTTCACACATGCGGTTGAGGTAGCGGGGTTAATCGAGAGACATCTGGCCGGTGGGTGATTGGGATACTTGTTGCGAGTTCGAGATGTGTTTTTTCTGAAAACAAATCCGGTCCCATGCTGCCAAACGACACTTCACCTGTTCATTTGAAAAACCCTTTCGGCGTACGTCCTGTCATGTTTTTGAAGAACACGATAAAGGCAGTGTCAGTCGAGAACTCCAATTCGGTGGCCGTATGGGCAAGGCTGCACCCCGTAGTCATTAACTCGATGGCTCGCATGAGACGCCATTGTTGGCGCCACTGCTGATAGCCCATGCCTGTCTCCCTCTGAAAGATACGGCCAATGGTTTTGCCACTGGCTCCGATCTCACCCTCCAGAACCTTCAGTGTCGGCGGCAGATTTTCAGGCCGAGCGATCAGCATCGCCAAGCGCCTGTCAGAAGGGAGCGGCAGCAGCATGGGTTGGCTGGGTGCCGCCCCTATCTCATGAATGCACAGACCCAGCAGGTGTAAGTAGCGCTGCTCACTCCAGTCCTGCTCAAAATCTGCGATGGCCATGGGTTCCAGCACGGCTTGAAGCAGTGGACTGACGTCAATGACCCGCGCTTGGCTTGGTAGCTTGGCGCAAAGCTCAGGGGTGAAATACAGCGACCGGTAATTCACGACGTTGCGCATCGCGGCACCGTGAGCCGTTTGCGGCGGTATCCATGCGGCGCGGGAAGGAGGAAGAAGGCAGAGTTGCTCTGCCAGCGTGATGCGAATGCAACCCTGGCGCGCATAAAGCAATTGTCCACGTTTGTGCTGATGGAGGTTCGAGTCGTGCCCAACCAAAGTCGCGGCAATCCCGACGACAGGAGCATCGAAACCATCGGGGTCAAATGAATCTGCTGCTTGAAGCCACGCCATAAGGTCGTCCGATTTTATTCATATCTTGTCTTTATATCGAGACTCTGCCATTTCGGCACGCTGAATAATAGGCCCACTTTATTGAGTAGCGTGGGTGTGAAGAGTGCAAGGGAAGTTAAGGCTACCGTTAGCCATCGTTCTGCTGATATTCCCGCAGTTGGCGCAAACGCTGTACAGCCCAGCGTTGACCGATTTCGCGGCGGCTTTTTCCGTTCGGCCTGAGAAGGCGTCACAGGCCCTTACGGTGTACCTCGTGGCATTCGCGTTCGGCGTCATGGGCTGGGGCTACGTGTGCGATCGGATCGGGCGACGGCCTGCCATGTTGTCGGGCCTCGCACTGTATGTCGCAGCCACGGTCAGTGCGCTGTTCGTCGAGACGTTTACAGGCCTGCTGGTGGCCCTGGCGCTCGCAGCGTTGGGCGCGGCGGTCGGTTCCGTTGTCACACAAACCATGTTGCGCGACCGATTCAGTGGGGCAGAACTGGCCAAGGCATTCTCTTTGATTGGCATGGCCCTGGCGGTCAGCCCAGCCATTGGCCTGTTCCTTGGTGCAGAGCTTGTGCAGATATCTGGGTACAAAGGCGTGCTACTCGGCTTGCTGGCACTGTCGACCTTGTTGTGGGTATGGTCCGCTTTGACGCTTCCGGAAACCAGGCCAGTGCTATGCAGCCAAGCGCCCTTGGCGTCGACCTTTCGGACTATGTTCAGCGACCGCTCCATCTGGTTTTCGGCCTCACTGGTGACCGTTTTCAATGTCGCGATGATGAGCTACTACGCGGTCGCCCCGTTCGAGTTCCAGCGCATGGATGCCAGCCCCGAACTTTACGGCTATAGCGGCGTGGTCCTGGCAATGGGAGCGTCACTGGGTGCCTGGCTGAATCGACAGTTGCTAAAAAATGGCGCCGACGGGGAGCGACTGATTGCTGTCGCCGCTGTCTCGGTTCTCGTCGGCGGAGTGGGCGTCCAGCTGCTTCAGGGTACGGTTTGGTTCTTGCTCCCCATGCTGCTCGTAGTGGTCGCATTTGGCATTGCGATTCCTAACGTCCTGGGGACGGCACTTGTCGCCTATGGTGATCGGCTTGGGACTGCCGGCGCTGTATTTGGATTGATGTATTACTTTTTGATCGGCATGGGGATGTTGGCTGTCGGCTATTTCCAGGCGTTAGGTGCAACACTGATTTTTTGTGGCTGCCTGGCGGTCGCGTCTTATACGTTTCGTAATTATGGAAATGCCAAAAAGGTTGACCGTAAGTCGTCGCTTGGTGGGGAGCGTAGTGATTCCTAGCAATAGATAGCTAAAGATAGTTAAAGAGGAAGAGCCGGGGACAGACCACGATTAGGGCTCACCTGTAATCGGACTGCCTCATAATCGTGGTCTGTCCCCATTTCCGCCCGCGGGTGGATGAACATGGAGTTTCCATCAGCAGCGAAGAGTTGCAAAAGGGCAATTCCGATTGTGAGGGGTTAGTTGTTACATCAAGTTTCTATACAGGCGATCGTTAAGTTTTCCTACAGATAGTTCTTAAAAACACTCACTCAAGCCCTGTGAGAATCAGCGGAAACATACAAAGGGATTACTTGCTAGCTGATCACAATGCAGGGGGGTGGCACTTACACGAAGCTGAAAAAGTTTGAATTCGATGCGCGCCTTGTGGAAAGATCGCCATCTTTGTCTCGAAAGGATGCGCGGGATGAAGTTCGAAAGGAATTTCCAATACATTGGCACTTACGGGATCGTCTTCAACGTCTCGCAGATCACCCTCACGGACAACGATCGCGGATGTTTGCGTGGGCTGTATTTTGGCGAAGCGAAAAGCGCTCACTATGAAGTCAACAGCAAGGTCGTCGAGGTGTACGACAAGATGCAGGCCAGGGGCCTGCCTTGCGTGATGATGATCGGCATCTCCAAGCCGCTGACCCGACAACAGGGCGATGCCCTCAACGCCCAGCGCACCACGATCGCCAACCTTGCAACCACGGCCTTCACTGCCGCCGCCAAGGCCGTGGCCCCCTATTACGTGGCGGCATCTGTAGGGGCCGGTGTGCGCACATATGCCAATGAAATCCTGCCCACCTACCATGCGGGCGACGTCCTGGTCAGTATCGAGGCGCAGGTCAACGGCGGCATCGGCCCGCAACGCACTCTCTCGACATTGATCATCAAGGCCTGACTGGAGACGTACATGTCCGTAATTACTCAATTGGTCATTGCCTTGGCGTTGTCCTTTCTGCTCGATCGATTCCTCAAACCCTATCTGCTACGCAAGTGGCTAGGCGTGGCGTTGGTGGCGGCGGGTGCGGTTGGCTGCTTCATGGCAGGTCAGAACCGCTTGTTGGGGTTTGATCTGGGGTTGCTGTCGGCTTTTGCCGTGGCGATAGGGATGGGGTTGTTCATGAAGCGACGGCGGTTTGAGGAGGTTGGCTAAAGGGGAATGGACAGATTTGCCCCCGTCTCATTTTCAATTGCTTGAGCCCTTTTATTCCTGTTCTTGGCTACCCGCCGCTATGAGGAGCCCGCCATGCACTTTCGAGGTTTTACGTTGGCCACATTGAGGTCCAGGTCAAAGGCCGCGCCTACGACCTGCATAATTTCTATTCGGTCAGCGCCTTGCTGGACTGGTACCTCGGGCGGAATTGCACGTTTTTCCTAGTGATGATCACCCGAAAACTGCTTGTGATCGCTTGATGTAGTCGAGGAAGTTGATCCAAGGGGTTTGCACACTTTCCATATTGCAAACCGCAGGAATCTTCCAATTGCGTTTGAGCTTGTTCGCAGAAGGCTGAAACGCCTCATCCGTGACCAACTCGCAAACATAGAGCTTCGCGGTGGCAATGATATATAGATCGTTTTCATCGACCCCAGCACCATATTTGTCTTCTTCGATCTCGAGCAATCCTTTGATACGAAAGGCTTCCAACAGGATCGCCTCGGTCACGGGCATCTTTTGCAGACCTGCATCCTTCAGCCAGGTCACGCACTCCGGTGCTTTGTGTCCAACTTCTTCGGCGGCAACCTCGGACATCCGAATCCCCCCCTGCATCACTCGATCCGCCGTCCATGCCCAAAGCCCCCGGAAACTGGGCGATAGGGTAGTTATCCCATGCGTAAAGCATGGATGAGGCATCAAACACCTGCATAGAAGCGTTCCAGCTTGTGCAGGTCCGAGATCTTAAGGTTGTCGAGATAGCTGCTTGCCTTGGCGAGAGTGATACGACGAGCGTTCATGGCTTCCAGCACTGTGCGCACGTACCCATCGCCAAAAATGCGCCGGGGTTCGCGATTGCGGTGCTCTCGGCTGCCACCCTCTTTTTCAGGCATCGCTCGTTGCTTGCTCCACCGCCGGTATGCGGCATAGGCTTCGCTTGGCAAACGTCCGGCATCCATCAGACGCCTTAGGATCATCTCGCCGCTTACACCCCACGCCCTGCGTTGTGGTTCCAGCCAGCCATCAAACTCGGCCGCCTCAACAGGGCGCTCATTATCATGAATGTTCAACAGAAACCGATCGGGGACCAATAGATGGCCGGCGAAAGCGTTCGCTTCTTGCTCTTCATCGTCCGTCGAATACAAATCCTCTTCATCGTCAATCGAGCTTGCACGATGGATAAGTAGGTGCCCCAACTCATGCATCAACGTGAAGCTCTGGCGGGTATCTGCATCCTGCTTCTTGATGACGATTACCGGGCATTCAGGGTCGTAGAGTGAAAAGCCGAGGATTGGGCTTTCCTTCGCAATCTGCCATTTACCGTTGTAGCCATTGCTGCGGAAGACCAACAGGCCGCGCGCTTCGATGGCCTTACGATAACTGTCGAAATTGTTATGGTTCGCCAGCCCCAGCCATTCACGCACACGGCTGGCGGCATCAGGAATACTCAGGCCTGCCAGGTCGGGCGGCGAGAAACGCACGACCTCCGTCGGATCAAGCTCCTCACGTAGTGCAAGGTACACGGTGCGATGGTGCTCCACTCGCTCAACCAACAGCTTCAGGCGGTGCGAAAGCTCCGGTTTCTGATTGCTCAAGGTGCGGAATTGCGGCGAGTGCACCTTCGCCTCGTTGACCGGCCCTGGCTCCACGAAAAATAAGGTGCCTCGCCCGAAAAAGGCCGCCAGCTTACGCAACTGGTTGAAGGTCAGTCCCGTCTCGCCGGCCATCACTTTTTCAAAGCTGGCAGGTGCTATACCGATCTCACGGGCGAGCTCGTCCCGCGTCATACCGTGATCGGTACAACACCAGTCTATCCGCGCGAGATTGATTGATTGGATACGTTCCATGATTTGAGTATATAGACGGTGTGTACCGGTGAACATGAGCCACCAAAGCTAGCTGCCTGAAGCTTGATGCGGCCGGGCCTATGACTTTCCCGAGGGGAGCTAGCATGCCTGAGAGTCATCGATGCCGGCTCGGCCAGTGATAAGGAAACGATAGAGCCCGAGGATAAGGCTGAAAAGCCGGCGGATTCTGATGCGGTTGTAGGCAAAGACGCAAGGATACGTGGCTCGGAGGTGCGTGGTCAGGCACTGGTTTGACTCTCATAAGACGGAGAAGCAGGAGCAAGCATCCACGCGAATGTTACTGAAGGGGGCCCCTTGAATATAGACCGAAAAGCCCGGGACAGACCACGACTAGGGCTCACCTGTAATCGGACTGCCTCATAATCGTGGTCTGTCCCCATTTCCGCTCAGCGAGAAAACCGGTAAGCCAGTGGCTTATCAGAACCTGCCGCAGGCTGAGTTTGAGGCGGTGTTGATAAGTATCGGGTTGCCGGCGGGGTTGGCGGCGTTGCTGGCGGATTCGGATGCGGCGGCGAAAGGGGCATTGTTTGATGAGAGTGGGGTGTTGGGGCGGTTGATTGGCCGGGGGACTACGCCGGTTGCGGGGTCATTGGGTTAAGCAGCCAAACCAAGGCCAGGAAAATGGACACGCGTGCCGGTCGGGATAAACCGGCACGCAGCTGGGTTTTGGTGTCTTGCACTATTCCTTGCCAAATAAGGATTTTGCCAGCTCTTTCATCCGCGTCCTGTATCCGTGTTGTTCTGACAAATTGGCATAAATAGTTGGAAGACTAGTCTTCAATTTGGTCATGAGAGAGGTGTAAGTATCCTTGTGCTCTTTCGAGATTTTCCATTCAGTTAACTGTAAGGCCCTTGAATCCAAGAAATTCGTAGCGGCAGTAGTCCCCATAGGGTCGCTATGCATCAGTAGGAGTATCTGAAGAAGGCGCTCCTCTTCCTCCGGTGTTCTAGGCGTGATACTTGCTAGCAGCGCACCATACTCGCTAAGAATAAAAAGGGACGCTTCCACGGTAACCTTTTGATCATATAGAAATGGACGAAGCACCGTGCCGATGATGGCTTGTCTGTCTTTTTCAAAGAGGTTAAGTAGTAATTTAGTGTTGAAAATATTCGCTGCGGATGGCTTGACGAATGGGGTCTGTTTTACCGCTGCCGTCAACAACGCCGAAACGGCTTGGTGGGCTAATGCTTCACCCGAAAAATCAATCTTGTGATTAAGCATGTAAGTCAAGGCGGTTCGCTCGTTGGTGTCAGCACCTTCGATGAGCTTTGTCCAAGCCACAATATCAATTTCCCCGCCAAAACTCCGTTCAAGTAAGGCAGCACGTAGCTCCAGTAAACTAGCGTTTGATCCTCCAAGGATATGGTTCAAAAACATCGTATCGATGTCCGATAGCGCCGGTAACCGCTCGGCCTTAAGCTCGAACGATGTAAACCATTCCAGCAACTCAGTATCTGTCAGATCGTATTCACTCAGAGTGTCGGCTAGCGTTGAATAAAATTCGTATAGATAATCTGGTTGTACTGTGGCGATGGCTTTGCCCTTGATCAATCTCGCCAAAATTGGTGCTACAAGTTGTGAGCACTCATCCTCTAATGCCAGTTTGAAGAGATGTTCGGAAGTGCTTGCTGCCCGTACCAAGGTGTCCAAGTACACTTGTTCGGCCTCGAACGCTTCGTCGATTCCCGGAATTTCGGCTAGGGGCGCTCCTGTTTTAAGTCTCATGTATATAACCGCCATCGATATCTTGATCCGATTGGATTTTACGGCGGGTAGATGTTGTTGGATCAGTTGTGGAATCGCGCTAGAAAGGTTACCGAGCAGCGCTGTTGCGAACCAAACCCTATGTTCCGCAGGATTTAAATCGATTGCCGTCGTAACTGAAGCAAGCTGCTCCTTGTCCATGAAATACGGTCTAACAGCAGTGCTCAACTTCTTCTGCGCGAAATAAGCTGTGAAGCAAGGTAGCCAGTCGTCTTCATCAAGCGGGATTCTATCCAGATTTTCATGCTCTGATGATGCCAATTGCAGTACGGCGTCTTTTTGGCCGCTGTCGTCGAGAGTGATTTTACTCGCATCAATTTTCTTAAAGTCTGGATCGGGCATGATCATCTGAAATAACAGTTCCGCGCTGCTAATGACCAAGGGCTTGAAGTCTTCATTCATTGAGTCCAAGTAGCTGTCGTACGTCGATATGATTTCTCGGTAGGCTTCAACGGAGTCTAATTCGTACGCCTCCTCTATCATTTCTTCGAATACAGTTTTAGCTGTTGATAATGCGCTCGTGAAAATCTCTTTTCGTAATCCGAGGGCAATCAATCCTTTGATCGACTCAAAGTATGCGGCGTCGACCTTCTCGGCATTTAGCTGGTTGCCAGTAATGAATTTGGCACTTACTTGAGGCAACAGGTCGTCGACACTGCAACCCTCAATCTTGGACGCTTGATAGAGCGTTTTGAAAAGACTGGAGGCGGAAGTCGCACCCTCCAAATTCCGGATGAAGGAGTCCTTGAATCCGAAGTAAGAAATGAGCGTGGCGAGTTTCTTACCATCTTGGGAGTCGATAGCATCCTCAAGCGGCTGGTCGATCAGTTCCGCGATGGCGATATCCCTAGATGTCTGGAAGTGGATTTGAAGGATCTGGATTGGCCAGCCTGTCTTCATGTCTTCGCCCAACAACGCCTTCAGCGTGCGCTTGGTCTTGTCGATATTGAGGGTCACAGCTTGGACGGCGGCATCTGCAGCCTCAATGGCGCTCGCTACTTCTTGTACAACATTTTGGACATCCGAATCTTTAAGCATGGTTTCAATAGCCACACCGTTGTATTTGCAGATCGCCAAGTATGCCGCAATACAAACCACGCTTGGGTTGTCCGCAGTGACCAGCAGCGTGGTAGCGATGTCGTTGATGAATCTCTTCTGTAGCCGAGGGGTCACAAGCCCGCCAGCCATTGGGCTATGGCGCTGCAGGATGACGCTACATACATCGGCTTCTGACAGATCGGAAGTACCAAAGCTCTGAGTCCACAGCCTTCTGAACGCATCTTTCCAGCCGGATGTAATAATCGGGGGAGTTCTGAAGACGACTGGAAATTTCTTAGCGATGAAGTCCTTAGAGTCGTACGTCTGCTCACTATCTCCGTTCAGGTACTTAGATACTTTTGTGGAGCAGAAGGGAACGATGACACTCAGATTTTCTTGACCTGTAACGGAGGTGAAAATTTCCAAATCGCTCCACACAGACCGCAGGACGTCCCGTGGCAGTCTGTCCAAGTTGTCGATCACGATGATGATGTGGTGATCTTTAACCGCATGCAAATGGTTTTGTAGTGCCCGCTTCAAATCGTGAGGGCTGACCTCCTTGCTGACTTCAACAGTTTCAGTGATTCGGTCGTCGGAGTTACCTTTGAGAAGGCTGGTAAGATTCCATCGTTTTTTGGGATTTTTTTCTTTCCGGCTGGCTAGGTACGCTAGAAATAAAATAAAGCCAGGCGCTGTGCACGCTAGCAGGTACAAACCGTGGAGCCAATATGCTAGTGGGCTATCGCTATGAAGCCGAATTAAATAATCACGAATGAAGGTTGGAGCGAGAACACCGCTCGTGATCAGCAGCACCGCCCAGATGCTGATGTGGCTTCGGGTGTCCTTCGTGTAGCTGTAGTGTCGACCAAGTGCGATGTCGCGATTTGTTTCTACATCGGAAATTTCTTTATCGCGACCCTGCTCTTTGAGAAGGGAGGTGACATTTTCGGAAAGTACCTCGATGAAATTGCTCTTGATTGAACCTTGGTAATTTTGCTCGCAGTCAAAAACCCAGAGCTTCGTCTTCGAGTTCTCCTTCGCAATCTTTTTTTCAAGCATCTGGAGGATTGAGCTTTTGCCGGAGCCGAATTCGCCATCCAGGCCAATGACTCTGTGGTTACCCATTTTCTTGAGGTAATCGTGCATCGCTTGAGCGACTCGATCATGGCTCTCACCTTTGAAAGCATCAACGTCCGACGGGCTTTCGTTTTGGAAGTTCAGGTTGTTCATCAGTCCCTTGCACCTAGGCGGGCCAGCACTTTGTGGCCAATTGCTTCCATAATACGACTTTGATATCAGCTTGATAAGCGGCTGGGCATAATCGCCGTAGACATTTCGGATGTAAGAACCAAAAACCCGACGCAAAACGTCGGGTTTTACGTTAGCGAATAAATACTATTGACGCGGTTCTACGTTATCCAACACCTGATTCGCCAACAACGAACTCAGCTCAATCAACTGTTGAATCCCCATCGCCAAATGACGCCGCGAGCCTTTCAGGTCGAACGCCAGGTCAGCCACCATGGCATCGGCTGACGCCAGCGTTTCAGTGAGGTTGGCGAGCAAGCACTCGTTATCGAGACCCTTCACAACGGTGAATATCTGCCCCGGTTTCGGTTCGTCTGTGGATTTATCAGGCTTGGGCTGCAAGTAGTGATCAAGCACGCGCTTGGTGGTTTCGTCTTGCTGCTTGGCCTTGGATTTTGCGGATTGCGGGGTGGGGTCTGCATCTGGGGGATTTGGAGTTGCTTTGAACATAGGTATGTCTCTCAGTTAGGCCGCAACCTTTTCGCTACTAAACGATAGGGTGGCGGCTGTGCGCAGGTTAGTAGACCGGTGACATACCTAAAACCGGCGCGCCCGAAGGCGCCATGCGCACAGCCACCATCGAGTGCAGGCGAATGCCTGACTGATGAGACTCATGCGACCGATATGTCATCCGGGCTACTAAACCCGACCACCGATGGGCAGTGGCAGGAACGACAATAGAACCCAGGGACAAGGCGCACAAGCCGGCGGATTCTGGCGTAGTTGTAGGCAAAGGCGCAAGGATGCGTAGCTTGATGGGGGTTTGTAGGGAGGGGCTGTAGGAGAAGGGATTTTTGGTGGTGCTGGGGGGCGTTTTTGCTTGGGACCGCAGTGATTTCATCGCGAGCAGGCTCGCTCCCACAGGGGGTTTTGGGTCGGATGCGGGGTTTGTGAACGAGCCAGGCTGAATGTGGGAGCGGGCTTGCTCGCGAAGGCGTCGGCACATTCAGCACTGATGCAGGCTGATATACCGCTTTCGCGAGCAAGCCCGCTCCCACAGGGATGGCGGTGGTGGGCTATTTTCGCTTCAGCATTTCTGGCAGTTGCGCGACCAGTTTCTGGTTATTCAACGGCGCCCGGATGAACCCGCGCTGGGTGCCGTCCGGTCCGATGACGGCGAGGTTGCCGCTGTGGTCGACGGTGTAGTTGGGTTTGCTGGTGTCGGCCGGGATGAAGGGGATGCTGACGGCGTTGGCGAGTTTTTGCAGGTCTTCGATCGAGGAGGCGGTGAGGCCTTTGAACTGGGGA
This sequence comes from Pseudomonas fluorescens, assembly GCF_018614775.1. GTDB lineage: Bacteria > Pseudomonadota > Gammaproteobacteria > Pseudomonadales > Pseudomonadaceae > Aquipseudomonas > Aquipseudomonas fluorescens_BY. The sequence continues at coordinate 21,003 of NZ_JAGGOF010000101.1, read as the reverse complement.
TCGAAGTAGCCCAGGTACTGCTTGAGTTGCTTGGGCGTGTCGCGGTTCGGGTCGACGCTGACCAGGACGACTTGTAGCTTATCCACAGCTTCGGGCGGCAGTTCGCTTTTGATCTGGCGCAGTTGGGCGAGGGTGGTCGGGCAGATGTCCGGGCAGAAGGTGTAGCCGAAGAACAGCAGGCTCCATTTGTCTTTCAGCTCGTTCATGGTCACCGGCTGGCCGTCCTGGTCGGTCATTTTCACGTCCGGCAGGTGGCGGCTTTGCGGCAGCAGGATGATGCCGGCGTCGATCAGGGCCGTCGGGTCGCCCTGGCCCTTGCCGGACAGCACTTTGTTGACGGTGAGGCCGAGGATCAACGCGATCACGGCCACGAGGATGAAGACGGTTTTCTGGGTTCGGGTCATAGGCTCAACAATAAGTAATGATCGACAAGCAGGGCGATGAACAGCAGGAACAAGTAGTAGATAGAGTACTTGAAGGTGTTGATCGCCGCGTGCGGCCGACTGCCACGGTACAACACCACGGCCCATTGCAGGAACCGCGCGCCGAGCGCGAGTGCGCACACCAGGTAGAGCATGCCGCTCATCTGGATCACGAACGGCATCAGGCTCACCGCCAGCAGCACCAGGGTGTAGAGCAGGATATGCACCTTGGTGTAGTGCTCGCCGTGGGTCACCGGCAGCATCGGGATGTCGGCCTTGGCATATTCTTCCTTGCGGTGGATGGCCAGGGCCCAGAAGTGCGGCGGGGTCCAGGCGAAGATGATCAGCACCAGCAACAGCGGTTCGGCGCTGACGTGGCCGGTGGCGGCTACCCAACCCAACAGCGGTGGTGCGGCGCCAGCGAGGCCGCCGATGACGATGTTCTGTGGCGTGGCGCGTTTGAGAAAGCCCGTGTAGACCACCGCGTAACCCAGCAACGAGGCCAGGGTCAGCCAGGCGGTCAGCGGGTTGGTGAAGGCCAGCAGCAGCGCTTGCCCGGACACGGCCAGGGCCAGGGCGAAGGTCAGGGCGGCGGCGGGGGAGACGCGGCCTTCGGCCAGGGGGCGTTTGTGGGTGCGGGCCATCACTGCGTCGATGCGCCGGTCCACCACGTGGTTGACCGCCGCCGCGCCACCGGCGCACAGGGCGATGCCCAGGTTGCCGAACACCAGCACTGTCCACGGCACGCCGGCGCGGGTGGCGAGGAACATGCCGACCAGCGAGGTGATCAGCATCAGCACCACCACTTTGGGCTTGGTCAGCTCCAGGTAATCGCGCCAGATCGCCTGGCTGTGACGTTCACCGGTCAGGGTTGCCATGGCATCTCTCCTTTTATCGTGATGGGGCTGACGCCGTGTTTATGCGGGTTGAATCGCCAGCGCAGCGGAATCTGATGCCGCACCCGGACCAGGCTGGTGCGGGCGTGATAATTCACCAGCACCAAGGTCAGCAGCAGCGCGGCGCCCCCGGCGTTGTGGGCGACGGCCACCGGCAGCGGCAGGTGGAACAGCACGTTGCTGATGCCCAGGGTGATTTGCGCCGCCAACGCGGTCAGCACCAGCCCGGCTAAGCGGGTCATGCCCACTGCCTTCAACTGCCAGGCCAGCCCCAGCAGCACCAGCGTCACCAACAGGGCGCCGATGCGGTGGGTCAGGTGGATGGCCGTGCGGGCGTCGCTGTCGAGTTGGCCGCCCAGGTAGTTGGGGCCGATGTGCTGGGTCAGGTGAAAGCCGTTGGCGAAGTCCGCCGGTGGCAGCCATTGGCCGTGGCAGGTGGGGAAATCGATACACGCCACGGCGGCGTAGTTGGAGCTGACCCAGCCGCCCAGGACGATCTGGCCGATCACCAGCAGCAGCCCGGCGGTGGCCCAATGTTGCAGGCGCCTGGGCACGGTCAGCGCCGGCAATACGCCGGACAGTCGCAGAGTCAGCAGGAACAACAGGCTCAAGGTCGCGAAGCCGCCCAGCAGGTGCCCGGTGACCACCTGCGGCCAGAGCTTGAGGGTCACGGTCCACATGCCGAACGCGGCTTGGGCGAAGACCACGGCCAACAGGAACAGCGGCAACTTCACCGGCTGGCCCGGGCGGTGACGGTTCATCCAGGTTCGGGCTGCCAATGCCACGATCATCAAGCCCAGGGTCCCGGCAAAGTAGCGATGGACCATCTCGTTCCAGCCCTTGTGGGCTTCCACCGGGGCGTCGGGAAAATGCAGCTCGGCATGGGCCAGTTGGGCTTCGCTCTTGGGCACGCTGATAAAACCGTAGCAACCGGGCCAGTCCGGGCAGCCGAGGCCGGCGTGGGTGAGCCGGGTGTAGGCGCCCAGCAATACGACGATCAGTGCCAGCAACGTGGCGAACAGCGCGAGGCGAAATCCAGGTTTGGCCATGTCGATGCCCTCATCCGATGTTCGACAGTTTCAGCAGGTGGCGCAGGTCGTTGAGCAGGTCCTTGCCCTTGACCCGGGCGTCGTAGCGCAGCACCAGGTTGCTGTGGGGATCGATGATCCACAGTTGCGCGCCGCCAGCGTCCTGGGCGCCTTTTTGATAGGCCGGCAGGTCCAGCGGGTAGCGTTGCAGTTGGGGATACTCGCGCTGCAGTTGTGCGTCGTACTCGGCGTCCAGCGGCTGGGCGATGGCCAGGGCATGACTGGCGCGGGAGGCGTCGCGACCGAGGCCGATCTGCACCTGGCGGGCCAGGTACACCAGTTGCCGGCAGTCCACCGAGCATTCCTTTGGCGCGGTGACCAGGATCTGCCAGCGCTGTTCATCGGCCTGCACGCCGATCTCGGCGCGGGTCTGGCCGTTGCCGATCAGTTCGCCGTGGTAGCTGCGGCTGTCCGGCACCCAGAACTGGAACTTGTACATGCCGGTGGCGAGGATCATCGGGCCGACCACGCCGAGCACGATCAGCAGCAGTTGCAGCCGTCCTTTGCGTCGGCTGTGTGGGCTGGGTGCCTCAGACGTGTTGGTTGGATTCATGGTGGTTCCCATGCGGTCTCCTTGCGTTGTGCCATCCGAGATAAAGGAAAAGGCCGAACAGTGCCGCCGCCATGGCAAACCACTGCACGGCGTAACCGAGGTGTTTTTCCGGGCCCATGCTCACCACCGGCCAGTCGGTGCGATAGGCGCCCGGGCCGTTTTGCTGGCGCAGTTCATAGGTGAAGCCACTGCGGCCCAGCTCCGCCCAGAGCTTGTCCGGCTCGACGGCCGTGACCAGCCGTGGCCAGGGGGCGGCGGTTGGATCGGCGTGGAGCTGGAAGGTCGCGCCCGGTGCGACATAGACCCAGGCTTGCAGGCTTACGGGCTGCTCGGGGGTGCTGAACAGCGGCGGGGTGCGACGATCAGGCCAGGGCAGCCAGCCGCGATTGACCAACAGCCACAGCCCGGTGGCGTGGTCGAGAAACGGCTGGAGCAGTTCGACGCCGACCTTGCCGTCGTGCTGGCGGTTGTCCAGCAGGACGCTGTGCTCGACGTCGAACTGACCTTGCAGCTTGACCGCGCGAAACGCCGGGTCGGTGGTCTGCGCCAGTTCGGCGCTGTCCATCGCTGGCGCCACGCGGCGTTCGGCGTAGGTCTGCATGAGCACGCGCTTCTGTTCGCCCCGGCTCAGTTGCCAGAACCCCAGGCACACCATGACCGGCATCAGCACGGCCACCACCAGCGACGGCACGAGGCCTGGCCGGAAGCCTTTCATGGCGCCGTCCGAAAGTGCTCGAACGGGATAGCTATACTCACCTGCATCGCGTCCCCCCGGAGTGTGCCTGATGCTAAAAGCAGCCATCGTCCTGATGCTGATTGCCACGGTTGCTAGCCTGTTCAGCGGCCTGTTTTTTCTGGTCAAGGACGGCAGCGATTCCAATCGCCTGGTCATCGCCCTGGCGATTCGGGTCTGCCTGGCCGCCCTCACCGTCGGCTTGATCGCCTGGGGTTTTTTCAGCGGCCAGTTGGTTTCTCACGCGCCCTGGTAGCGGTGTCTCAGAGCACGTAGACGAAGATGAACAAGCCGATCCACACCACGTCGACGAAGTGCCAATACCAGCTCGCCGCTTCGAAGCCGAACTGGTGCTCGTTGTCGAAATGCCCGCGCATGATCCGCATCAGCATGACGAACAGGATGAGCGTGCCGATGGTGACGTGGGCGCCGTGGAACCCCGTGAGCATGAAGAACGTCGCGCCGTACACGCCGGAGCCCAGGGTCAGGCCCAGTTCCTTGTAGGCGTGGATGTATTCTTCGGCCTGGAAGCCGAGGAACGCGCAGCCCAACAGCACGGTGATCGCCAACCAGAGTTTCAGCGCACCGCGATGGCCTTTTTTCAAGGCGTGGTGGGCGATGGTGACGGTGACGCTGGAGCTGACCAGTAACACGGTGTTGAGCAACGGCAGGCCCCAGGGGCTGATGACCTCCTTGGGTGCCGGGAACAGTTTCGGGTCGGGGTTGTGCAGCAACGGCCAGGCGTATTCAAAATTGGGCCAGAGCATGTGCGACAGGCCCTTGGTGCCTTCGCCCGCCAGGCCCGGCACCGATACGTGGCGGACATAGAACAGCGCGCCGAAGAACGCGATGAAGAACATCACTTCGGAAAAGATGAACCAGCTCATGCCCCAGCGAAACGAACGGTCGAGCTGTGGGCTGTAGAGCCCGGCGCGGCTTTCCTTGATCACCGCGCCGAACCAGCCGAACAGCATATAGGCCACCAGCAGGCCGCCGACGAAGAAAATCAACGGGCCGTGGGATTCCGGTCGCGCGGCCTTCAGGTCGTTGAACCAGGTCGCCAGGCCGTACACCGTGACGAACATCCCGACCGTGGCGATGATCGGCCATTTGCTCTGGGCCGGTACGTAATAGTGTTCGTGAGTTGCCATTTATTGTTCTCCTTATCGGGCACGCTATCGGTCAGTGTTTAGAGCCACCGGTGGATGACGGGCGGTGATATCGAACAGCGTGTAGGACAGCGTCAGGTGCTTCACATCCTTGGGCATGTCCCGGTCGACGATGAAGCGCATGGGCATTTCGATCCGTTCGCCGGGTTGCAGCACTTGCTGGGTAAAACAAAAACATTCGGTCTTGTGGAAGTAAGCCGCCGCGGTGCTCGGCGCGATGCTTGGCACGGCCTGGGCGCTCATCGGCCGGTTGGTGGGGTTGTGGGCGACGAAGACCATTTCATTCACCGCCCCGGGCTGGACCACCAATTGCTCGCCCTTGGGGTAGAAGTCCCACGGCATGTCCACCGCATTGGTCGACAGGAACTGCACGCGAACCTGCCGCGACGCATCGGTGACCTGCTCGCCTTCGTACTGCCCGGCGGTCTTGCCATTGATGCCGAACGCCTTGCACATCACGTCGTAGATCGGCACCAGGGCAAAGCCGAAGATGAACATGGCCACCACCACCAGCAACAGCCGGGTGACCAGTTTTTTCATCGAGATTGAATCAGCCATGGCTCTCGACCTCTCCACGGACCCCTGTGGGAGCGAGCCTGCTCGCGATAGCGGTGTGCCTGACACACCGAGTCGCGTCTATCGCGAGCAGGCTCGCTCCCACAAGGGTTCCATCAGTCATCTCATTTCACTTCCGGCGGCGTCGTGAAGGTGTGATACGGCGCCGGCGACGGCACGCTCCACTCCAACCCTTCGGCGCCATCCCACGGCTTGGCCGGTGCGGGCGGGCCGCCGCGGATGGTCTTGATCACGATGAACAGGAAGAACAGCTGCGTGGTGCCGAACATGAACGCGCCGATGGACGAGACCATGTTGAAGTCGGCGAACTGCAGGTTGTAGTCGGGAATCCGCCGGGGCATGCCCGCCAGGCCGACGAAGTGCATCGGGAAGAACGCCATGTTCATCCCGATGAACGACAGCCAGAAGTGCAGCTTGCCAAGGGTTTCGTCGTACATGTGGCCGGTCCATTTCGGCATCCAGTAGTACGCCGAGGCGAAGATCCCGAAGATGGCGCCGGGCACCAGCACGTAGTGGAAGTGCGCGACCACGAAGTAGGTGTCCTGGTACTGGAAGTCCGCCGGGGCGATGGCGAGCATCAACCCGGAGAAACCACCGATGGAGAACAGGATCACGAACGCCACGGCAAACAGCATCGGCGTCTCGAAGGTCAGCGAGCCTTGCCACATGGTGCTCGCCCAGTTGAACACCTTCACCCCGGTGGGCACGGCGATCAGCAGGGTCGCGTACATGAAGAACAGCTCGCCCACCAGCGGAATGCCGACCACGAACATGTGGTGCGCCCAGACGATGAACGACAGGAACGCGATGGCGGCGGTGGCATAGACCATCGAGGTGTAGCCGAACAACGGCTTGCGCGAGAAGGCCGGGATGATCGAGCTGACGGCACCGAAGGCCGGCAGGATCATGATGTACACCTCGGGGTGGCCGAAGAACCAGAACACGTGCTGGAACAGCACCGGGTCACCGCCGCCGGCGGCGCTGAAGAAGCTGGTGCCGAAGTGGATGTCCATCAGCATCATCGTCACGCAGCCGGCCAGCACCGGCATCACCGCGATCAACAGGAACGCGGTGATCAGCCAGGTCCAGACGAACAGCGGCATTTTCATCAGCGTCATGCCGGGGGCGCGCAGGTTGAGGATGGTGGCGATCACGTTGATCGCGCCCATGATCGAACTGATGCCCATCAGGTGGATGGCAAAGATGAAGAACGTCACGCTTTCCGGCGCATAGGTGGTGGACAGCGGCGCGTAGAAGGTCCAGCCGAAGTTCGGTCCGCCGCCGGCGGTGAACAACGTCGACACCAGCAGCAGGAACGCCGCCGGCAACAGCCAGAAGCTGAAGTTGTTCATGCGCGGCAGGGCCATGTCCGGCGCGCCGATCATCAGCGGGATCATCCAGTTGGCGAGGCCGACGAAGGCCGGCATCACCGCGCCGAACACCATCACCAGGCCATGCATGGTGGTCATCTGGTTGAAGAACGCCGGCTCCACGATCTGCAGGCCCGGCTGGAACAGTTCGGCGCGGATCACCATGGCGAACGAGCCGCCGAGCAGGAACATACAGAACGCGAACCACAGGTACAGCGTGCCGATATCCTTGTGGTTGGTGGTCAGTACCCAACGCATCAGGCCCTTGGCGGGGCCGTGGGCGTGGTCGGCGCCGGCATGACCGTGGTCATCGATCACAGCACTCATGTCCTGTCTCCTTCGAGCGAATGGGCTGGACGGCGCGGGGCAACAAGCCCCGACCGGTTGCGCAAATACACGTCAGGCCGGCTCATTTGCTTTCCGCCTGTTTGAGTTCCAGCACTTCTTTTGGCGTGACCATGTCGCCTTTGTTGTTGCCCCAGGCGTTACGTTCATAGGTCACGACGGCGGCGATATCGACTTCCGACAACTGCTTGCCGAACGCGGCCATGGCGGTGCCGGGCTTGCCGTGGAAGACCAGGCTCAGGTGATCAGCCTTGGGTCCGGTGGCGATTTTCGAGCCTTTGAGCGCCGGGAACATCGGTGGCAAGCCCTGGCCTTCGGCCTGGTGACAGGCCACGCATGTGGTGTGGTAGATCTTGTCGCCCCGTTCCTTGAGCTCGTCGAGGGTCCATTCCTTGCTGGTCAGTTCTTTGAGCTGCGCGGCTTCGGCCTTGCGCTCGCCCAGCCATTTTTCGTAGTCGGGCTTGCTCTTGACCTCGACCACGATCGGCATGAACCCGTGGTCCTTGCCACACAGCTCGGCGCACTGGCCGCGATAGATGCCCGGCTTGTCGACCCGCGTCCAGGCCTCGTTGACGAACCCGGGAATCGCATCGCGCTTGACCGCGAAGGCCGGCACCCACCAGGAATGGATCACGTCGGCAGAGGTCACCAGAAAGCGCACCTTGGCATCGACCGGCAGCACCAGCGGCTTGTCGACTTCCAGCAGGTAGTGTTCGCCCTTGGCGCTCTGGTTATGGATCTGTTCGGCGGGGGTGGCCAGGTTGCTGAAGAACTCGACGTCCTGGCCCAGGTACTTGTAGTGCCACTTCCATTGGTAGCCGGTGATCTGGATATCGATGTCCGACTCGCTGGAGTCGTACATCTTGATCAGCGTGGCAGTGGCGGGAATGGCCATGGCCACCAGGATCACGAAGGGCACGATGGTCCAGAGGATCTCGACCCGGGTGTTCTCGTGGAAGTGGGCGGCGTTCTGGCCGGTGGAGCGGCGGTGCATCATCATCGACCAGAACATGGCACCGAAGACGATGATGCCGATGACTACACAGATCCAGAAGATCGTCATGTGCAAGTCGAACACTGCGTTGCTGATCTGTGTCGCTCCAGGCGCCATATTCACAGTCCAGGCAGCTTGCGCCTGACTGAAAATCGACCACAACAGGAGGCCCATCCATACGTGTGGATGTCGCGTCATTGCGGGTTCCCCTTATCGTTCTTGTTATCCCGTAGGCGTAACGCCTTCGGCAAGGGAGAGCGGCTACATCAGACTGCGAACTCGACCGCCGTGCCTTGCTGCCTATGCATCGGGTGTCATCAGCTAACTCCATTCCAAACCGAGTATAGACAGCGAGGGGAACCTCGCAACGCGATGGCGAAAATCGTTCTTGAAACACATTGGGCTTGCGCCAGAGCCTGCGAATGGAAAAGGATGCATGACCAGATGATGGCAAACCGATATAGCTGCGGCGTATCAAGGAAGAGCCAATTATGAAAAATAGGTCTTAGGAGTGTTTATTAGCCAGCTAAGTTATGTCTTCCCTATTTCATTGCCTTTAGTTTTCCTGGAGTTTCCATGAACACCGCCGCATTGCGCGAGCAGATCCAAAAAGCCCAACAGCACGAAGCCGAGACCGGCCAGTTGGCCCGTCAGTTGGAAGCCCAGTTACCGCATTTGCACCGCGCTATCCAATTGCCAGAGGCGAACGCCAACGACGTCCTGGCGCGTTTTGTTGCCGCCTATATCGATGAATTGCCCGACCTGCTGGATGCAGCCAATGAGGTCGCCAGGGAAGCGGGCATCGAGCCGCAGATCAAGCCGGTGTTGAAAATCGCCGAGCACTATTTCCTCCAGCCGCCGACGATCATGGCCGGCCATGTCGGGCTCGACAGCTTGCTGGACGAAGCCTATCTGGCCCACCGATTCGTCGAAGAGGTCAATGACCTGTACATCAAGCATTTCGGCCAGCCACTGATCCCCTTGGACATGACGGTCGCCAATCTGATTGCCCACCAGCTGATCGGCGAAGCCTTTGCCAACCAGCTCGACGAGGTGGTGCATCACGCCTTCGACGAGATGCTCAACGACGAGACGTTCGCCCTGGAGTCGGTAGAAACCTACCGCGAGAAGCTCAGCAGCCCGCAGACCGGCGCCGCCTGGAAGCGCTGGCCGTGCATGTCACGCCGCCTGGGCGTGGGGTTGGAGCTGGATCAACCGGTGGCGTGATCGGCAGTTCACAAACCCCACGTCCACCACAAAACCCTGTGGGAGCGAGCCTGCTCGCGATGCGGTAAATCAGCAAACGAAAATGTTGTCTGATACACCGCTATCGCGAGCAGGCTCGCTCCCACACTGGCTCGCTCCCACATTTGTTCACCAGGGGATCAGGAAGTCGCTGCACCCACCCCGACCGTCGTGCGCAACCGCCCCTCCAACCGACGCTTGAGCCCGTGGGATTCGATCACCAGCTTCGAGCCCTTGCTGGCATTCGCCCGGCCCCATTCTTCCAGCAACTCCAGGCACGAGTGGTCGATGTAGCTCAGGTTATTGAGCGGCACATGCACCGTTGTGCCTGCGGGGATGGTGCCCAGCACCTGGGTCAGCGCCGGCACCTTGAGGAAGGTGGCCGCTCCCACCAGGCGCAGTTCCATCTCACCGTCCTGAGGAAGGTCGACCAGGCTGATTTTCAGTCGTGAGGCTTTCCAGGCCAGTTTCGCCAGGGTCAGGCCGAAACCGATCAGCACGCCGGTCAGCAGGTCAGTGAAGATGATCGCCAAGGCCGTCGCGGCGTAGGTGAACATCGGCATCCGGCCATAACGGCCCAGGCCTCGAAAGGCCTTGAGGTCCACCAGTTTGAAACCGGTGTACACCAAGGCACCCGCCAGGCTCGCCACCGGAATGCTCTGCAGCACGCTGGACAGCACCAACACGAACAGCAACAGCCACAGGCCATGGAAAATCGTCGACATCCGCGTGGTGGCGCCGGCCTGGACGTTGGCCGAGCTGCGCACGATCACGCCGGTCATCGGCAAGGCGCCGAGCAGGCCGCAGAGCATGTTGCCGATCCCTTGGGCCGACAGTTCGCGGTCGAAGTCCGCACGTTCGCCGCTGTGCATGCGATCCACGGCCGCTGCCGACAGCAGGGTTTCGGCGCTGGCGATGAAGGCGACCGTCAAGGCCGCGACCAGCAACATGGGGTCAGCCAGGTTCAGCAAGTCTGCCGGGCTCAGCCAGTCGATGGCGTCGGCAAGGTTGTCCGGCACGTCCACGCGTTTGACCTGCAACGCCAACAGCAGGCTGGCGACGGTCGCCAGGCCGACGCCGAGCAGCGCGCCGGGTACGAAGCGCAGGCTGTGAGGGCGAAACTTTTCCCACAACCACATCACCGCAATCGTCGACAGGCCGAGCAGGCCGGCCTGCCAGCCGAAGGACGGCAAGGCCTGGGCCACCGCCGCCGGGAACGCCGCGAGATTATCCAGCCCGGATGGCTTGGGCGCCGCGTCGAGCATCACATGGACCTGGGACAGCACGATCAGCACGCCAATGCCCGCCAGCATCCCGTAGACCACCGCCGGCGCCGTCACCCGGAACCAGCAGCCCAGGCGAAAGCGCCCGGCCAGCAACTGCAACAGCCCCGCCAGCAGCAGGATCGGCCCGAGCATTGCCACGCCATGTTGGCGCACCAGTTCGAAGACCAGCACAGCCAATCCGGCGGCGGGGCCACTGACTTGCAATTTCGAGCCAGCGAGGAACCCCACCACCAGGCCACCGATGATGCCGGTGACCAGGCCTTTGGCGGGCGGCAGGCCCGACGCGATGGCAATGCCCATGCACAAGGGCAGCGCCACCAGGAACACAACCACCGAAGCCAGCAGCTCCCGTGGCAGAACAGCTTTTAATTGAGCAGCACGCATGGTGACTCTCCCGAAGTTTTCTTCAGGCATGGCAAGGCCCGACCGCTCGAAGAGCAGGCAGGGCTTGTCCACGCAAGGATGTATTTAGGAGCGGTTAGAAGCGCGCTTTGGGCGTTGCGACCGGAATCGGATGGCTGCCATCGAGCGGCAGGAAACAACCCCGGTCCGCGTCGAAGGCTTTGATCTCGCTGGTCTCGATGTTGTACACCCAGCCGTGGATGAACAACTGACCGCTGGCCATGCGCGAGGCCACCGAAGGGTGCGTGCGCAAATGCTGCAACTGCGCGATCACGTTCTCTTCGGTGAGGATGGGCATGGTTTGTTTTTCGTCGCCGCACGGGCAGTTGTCGTGGACCATGGTCTTGGCCACTTCGGCGTGGCGCAGCCAGGCTTTGACCGTGGGCATTTTTTCCAGGGTGTCCGGGTTGAGCACCGCACGCATGGCGCCGCAATCGGAATGGCCGCAGACAATGATGTGCTGCACGCCGAGGGCCAGCACGGCATATTCGATGGCGGTGGAAACACCGCCGTTCATCTGCCCGTAGGGCGGCACGACGTTGCCGACGTTGCGGGTGACGAACAGGTCGCCGGGGGAGCTGTGGGTGATCAGTTCGGGCACGATGCGCGAATCGGCGCAGGTGATGAACATCGCCCGGGGTGATTGGGCGGTGGCGAGTTTCTTGAAGAGCTCTTCCTGCTGAGGAAAGATCTCATGATGGAAATGCAAAAAGCCGTCAACAATATGCCGCAGCGCTGCATCGGCGGTTTCCGCCTCGGGTTGGGCTGAAGCCGACGCAGCCAACGGCTGTTTATCCTTGTCACTCATGATTCATCCTCTTTGCTGTTACGCCAGTGGCTGGTTAAAAAACGTCCAGGTCGATGTGTCCGCCCCGTCAGTCACTCGATGAACAAGGTAGCGGCCGAAACTTAACTCAAACTGAATCGAAGGCTCTAGGACGTAGATTACGAAGCATAAACAAAGGGGTCCAAGCGCTTGCGCCCATCGCTGTTCACACACCAATCTAAGGTCAACCGTAGTTAAATCAAAGACATCTGTCGCCCCGGCGGACAAAAGGCGTCGCAATCGAGCGTGTAACCTTCGCGCCGATCCAGTCCCAGGCGCTTGATCGCCTTGGTGAAGCGCTGGGCCAGCAGGTCGGCGAAGGGGCCTTCGCCGCGCATGCGTTTGCCGAACTGGCTGTCGTACAACTCGCCGCCGCGGCTCTGGCGGACCAGGCTCAGCACATGGGCAGCGCGTTGCGGGTAGTGCGCCTGCAACCATTCTTCGAACAGCGGCGCCACTTCCAAGGGCAGGCGCAACATGATGTAGGAAGCGGTCTGGGCGCCAGCGGCATGGGCCTCGGCCAGCAGGGCCTCGATCTCGCTGTCGTTGATCATCGGGATCATCGGTGCACACAACACGCCCACCGGGATCCCCGCCTCGCGCATCACCTTGATCGCCCGCAAGCGCGCCTTGGGCGCCGCCGCCCGCGGTTCGAGAATACGCTTGAGTTCGTCGTCCAGGGTGGTGAGGCTGATCATCACCGCCACCAGGCGTTGCCGGGCCAGTTCGGTCAGCAGGTCCAGGTCCCGCAGGATCAGCGAGCCCTTGGTCACGATGGTGACCGGGTGACGGTAACGCAGCAGCACTTCCAGAATCCGGCGGGTGATGCGTTGTTCGCGTTCGATCGGCTGGTAAGGGTCGGTATTGGAGCCCAGGTTGATCGGTGCGCATTGATAGCCGCGCTTGGACAGCTGTTGCTCCAGCACATCGGCGGCGTTGCTCTTGGCGATCAGCCGGGTTTCGAAATCCAGCCCCGGCGACATGTCCCAATACGCATGGCTGGGCCTTGCATAGCAGTAGATGCAGCCGTGTTCACAGCCCCGATAAGGGTTGATCGAGCGATCGAAAGGGATGTCCGGCGAGGTGTTGCGGGTGATGATGCTCTTTGCCGTCTCGAAGCGCACTTCAGTGCCTTGGGACGGCGGTACTTCCTGGTACCAACCGTCATCTTCGACCACCGAGCGACTCGGCGCGAAGCGGTTGTGCGGGTTGGCAGCGGTGCCACGGCCGCGCGGCGGAAGGGAAGCTGACATGAGGAATACTCCGATGCTGTATGTGCATACAGTATAGCCTGCACTCAATGACAACCAGTGCCGTTCAGCAGCCCGAGCGGCACTGGATGAAAGCGCAGCGCAATTCACAACACTTTGACGTCCTTGTTACAGGTTTTTAACCGACACGAGCCGAAACTGACCAGCTCGAACTCTCTTTTTTCCCGGTCGTCCGTGCATGCTCAAGCTCTGCTCTCGTTCCCTGTGTTGCCTGGCCTTGCTGATCGGGCTGGCCGAGTCACCCGCCCAGGCGGCTGATGCCGAGCCGACGAGGCCCACTGAATGGGCCCAGCCCGTGGAAAAGGACTACAACCTTTACCAGATGTCGCCCACGCTTTACCGCAGCTCCTTGCCAGACAGCGGCGCCTTGCCCTTGCTGACAAAGCTCAAGATCGGCACGGTCATTACCTTCCTGCCGCAGTCGGATGCCCCGTGGCTCTCCGCCCCCGACATCGAGCAAGTACGCCTGCCTTATCGCACCAACCATGTCGACGACAGCGACATCCTCCGGGCCTTGCGTGCGGTCCAGGCCGCCGAAGCCAAGGGCCCGGTGCTGATGCACTGCAAGCACGGTTCGGACCGCACCGGGCTGGTGGCCGCCATGTACCGGGTGGTCGTGCAGGGCTGGAGCAAAGAGGACGCCTTGAACGAAATGACCGAAGGCGGCTTCGGTGACAGCCATCACTTCAAGGACGGGGTTCGCTACATGATGCAGGCCAACGTCGAGAAACTCCGCCAGGCATTGGCGAATGGCGATTGCAGCACCAGTGTGTTCGCGCTTTGCTCCCTGGAAAGCTGGGTCAATTCGACCACTACGGCCACTCACCTGGATCCGAAGGCTGCCCTGCCAGCGCACTGATCGGTGGCGTGCCTGAAAAGGCCGCGATGGATTCGGCCAACGGTCGCCCGTCACCCGGCGCAAAAACGCTGTCGCGCAACGCGCGGCCTGTTGCCGGGTTGAACAGCCCGTCGCGCCTGAAACGCTGAAATACCCTGATGGCCAATGCCCTTGACCAGAGATAGGCGTAGATCCTCGCGTCATAACCGGTCACCAGGTAATCCAGCCCGTTGGGCCAGCGTTCGTTCCCGGCCACCGGCAGATGGCCCACCTGTTCGCTGGCCTGATCAAAGACCTGCTGGACGCTCCGTCCGTCGCCGCGGGTACGGTGCAGTTCAAGATCGAACAGCGCATTGCGCAGCAGCACGGCGCTCTCCCAACTCGCCTGGGTCTTGGCAAAGGTCAGCAATTGAGCGGCAACCTTGTCAGGCATCGTCTCCCCCGTCTGGTAATGCCTTGATACCCGCACCAGGCATTGCCTGGAGAAGCACCATTGCTCGAACAACACCCCGGCAAACTCGGCGGTGTCGCGGGACAGGCCGCTGATGCCGGAAACGTCGCGATACTCCGCGTGGGTCAGGACATGCTGCAAACAATGGCCAAATTCATGGAACAGGACGCGCAGTTGCAGGTGATCGAGCAAGACCGGGTCTGGCCCCGCGCTGCGTGGCAACCAGGCATGCAGCGTGGCGACGGGGTGCCGGGGGCGTCCTTCAGCCGTGATGTGACGGTTGCGCAGGGTGGTGGTATGGGGATAACCGTCCCGGTTGGCATCGGCGAACGGGTCGAAATAAATATAGCCAATGACTGCTCCCCACTCGCGGACCTCAAAAAGTCGCACGTCCGGGTGCCAGGTCGCTGGATCCGGGCGCTCGACAAAGCTCACCCCGAACAGCTCGGTCGCCATTTGCAACAGCTGTGAAAAGGTTGATTCCAGTTCAAACCAGACGCTCAGCGCTTCCCTGGAAGCACCGGCCGCCTGCTGGCGCAGTTGATTGGCCAGGTACGGGTAGTCCCAGGGCTGGAGTTCGCTGAAACCTTGCTGCGCGGCAAAGGCCTTGAGCTGATCGGTGTCCCGCTTGAAAACGCCGCGCTGTCGGTCGAGCTGTGTCTGCAGGAAGGCCAGGACCTCCCCGGTAGAAGCGGCTTGCTCTGGCTCGATCGCCAGTTGGGCAAAGTCCGCATAGCCCAGGGAGGTGGCGTACTGATGACGGTCATCGAGCAATTGCCTGAGCAGGTCGCCGTTGTCGAATTGCCCTGCGTGCGGGCCCTTATCCGATGCTCGCGTGCTGTAGGCCTCATACATTTGCTGGCGCAGGAGACGGTCGTCAGCGCATTGAGTGACGATGCCAAACGCTTCCTCGCTGAGCGTCAGTAGCCATCCCGAGCGCCCGGCGGCGCGCGCCTGGCGGGCCATCTGTTGCTTGAACCGCGCAGGCAGGCCGCTCAACCGGGCTTCATCATCAAACACCTTGCGCCAGGCCTGGTTGGCCATTCGCAGGTTTTCCAGGAATAACCCCTGGACCTCCTGGATGCGCAACTTCAGCAGGCTAAGGTCTGCCGACAGGCCTTGCGTCGCGCCGTTCTGGTGGAACTCGCGCAGGATCTTCTTCAGGGTCCGTCTGCGCACCGGTGCGAAATGCTCGGCGATCGGGCTGTCTGCCAAGCGCTGGTAAAGCGTGAACAGGGTGGGGTGTTGTTTCAGCGACGCCTGGAAATCATGCAGCCGTTCACTGCAATCCAGTGAAGCCTGTGCCCAGGCGTCCCCGCTCCGGGTCGTGGTCAGAAGGTGCAGCAGATACCCGAAACCCTCCAGGCGTGTATGGACTTCATCCATGGCCAACACGAGGTCGTCCCAGGTGGGAAAAGGCGTCTGGGTCTTGATGATTGCGGTCACTTGGTCGCGGCTTTCAGCAAGGATCCGGTCGAGGGCCGGTGAGAAATGCCGGGCCTTGATCTGTGGAAACGGGGGCAGGTCATAGGCCTGCAGCAGCGGGTTGTCAGCGTCGGGCATGGGGGCCTTCCTGTCAGTCTGGACGTGATGACCAGTCTGCGAAGGTAAGGCTCATGCCGGGCGGTAAATATGTATCGCCTGCGGGGTATCGCTTCCGGGCCGGGCGGCCCGGAAGGTGATGCCAAAGATTTCAGTCGGTTTTCTTCTTCAACTTCGGGTTGGGGAAAAACTGCACGGCCTGAACCTTGGCGTCCGGCACTTTGGGCGCCGACGTGTTGACCCGGGTGCCCAGTTCCTTGGGCACCGACAGGCCTTGCTCGTTGAGCGTGTCGCAATAACCGCAGGCTACGCACTCACGGTGCGGCACGCCATCTTCGTTCCACATCATCAACTTGTCCGGTTCACTGCACGCCGGGCAGACCGCTCCGGCGATGAAGCGTCGCTTGGTGATCACAGGCCCCTCGCTCATGCTGCTGCGTCCTCGGTCAGGCCGCTGTGGCGCAAGAGTGCGTCAATCGATGGCTCGCGGCCACGGAAGTCGACGAACAGCACCATCGGCTCCTGGGAGCCGCCACGGGCCAAAATCGCTTCGCGGAACGCGCGGCCGGTGTCGGCGTTGAGCACGCCATCTTCTTCGAACCTGGAGAACGCATCGGCCGACAGCACTTCCGCCCATTTGTAGCTGTAGTAGCCCGCCGCATAGCCGCCGGCGAAGATGTGCGCAAAGCTGTTCGGGAAGCGGTTGTAGGCCGGTGGACGCATGACCGACACCTCGTCGCGCACGCCTTCAAGCACTTGCAGCACGCTGCGGCCGTCGCCGTGGGTGGCATGCAGTTCGAAGTCGAACAGCGAGAACTCCAGCTGGCGGACCATCATCAGGCCGGACTGGAAGTTTTTCGCCGCGAGCATTTTTTCCAGCAGGTCCTGGGGCAGCGGTTCGCCGGTTTCGTAGTGGCCGGAGATCAGCGCCAGGCCTTCGGGTTCCCAGCACCAGTTCTCCATGAACTGGCTCGGCAGCTCCACGGCATCCCAGGCCACGCCGTTGATGCCGGACACGCCGGCATGTTCGACACGGGTCAGCAAGTGGTGCAGGCCGTGGCCGAATTCGTGGAACAGGGTGGTGACTTCGTCGTGGGTCAGCAGCGCCGGCTTGCCGCTGTCGGCTGGGGTGAAGTTGCACACCAGGTTCGCCACCGGGCTTTGCAGCACGCCGTCAACGGTGCGCCGACGGTCACGGGCACCGTCCATCCAGGCGCCGCCGCGCTTGTTGGCGCGGGCATAGAGGTCGAAGAAGAAACGCCCGACGTGCTGGCCGTTCTCCTTGATCTCGAACAGGCGCACGTCCGGGTGCCAGGCGTCGAAGCCTTTCAGCTCGGCGATCTCGATGCCGTAGAGGCGTTGCACGATGGCGAACAGGCCACCCAGCACTTTGTCGATCGGGAAGTACGCGCGCAGGGCTTCCTGGGCGACGCTGTAGCGCTGCTGGCGCAGTTTTTCGCCGTAGAAGCCGCTGTCCCAGCTTTGCAGGTCGGGGCAGCCCTGTTCGGCGGCGAAGGCTTTGAGCTGTTCCAGGTCCAGCGCCGCGAACGGTTTGCTGCGCTTGGCCAGGTCCCGCAGGAAACCGAGCACCTGATCACTGGACTCAGCCATCTTGGTCGCCAGGCTCAACTCGGCGAAATTGGCGAAACCGAGCAACTGGGCCAGTTCCTGGCGCAGGTCGAGGATTTGTTCCATGACCGGGCCGTTGTCGTTCTGGCCGGCATTCGGGCCCTGGTCCGACGCTCGCGTGCAGTAGGCGGCGTAGACTTCTTCACGCAGGGCGCGGTCCTCGGCGTAGGTCATCACCGCGTAGTAGCTGGGGAATTCCAGGTTGATCAGCCAGCCGTCCAACTCTTTGGCCTGGGCCGAAGCGGCCATTTGCGCCTTGGCCGAATCGGTCAGGCCGGCGAGGGCGGCATCAAAGGTGACGTGCTTGGTCCAGGCCTGGGTGGCGTCGAGCAATTGGTTGGAGAAGCGGCTGCCCAGCTCGGATAACTTGCTTTGCACCTCGGCGTAGCGCTTTTGCTGCTCGGGCGGTAGATCGATGCCCGACAGGCGGAAGTCGCGCAGGGAATGTTCGAGGATGGTTTTTTGCGCGACGTCGAAACCGGCGGCCTCGGGGCTGTTCGCCAAGGCTTCGAACGCCTGGAACAGTTCGCGGTTCTGCCCCAGCTCGGTGGAATAGGCACTCAATGCCGGCAGGCAGGCCTCGTAGGCCTCGCGCAGTTCCGGGCTGTTACGCACGGCATTCAAATGGCTGACCGGGCTCCAGGCGGCGCCCAGGCGATCATTGAGTTCGTCCATCGCCAGCACCAGGCCAGCCCAGGTCGGCTGTTGCCCTTGGCTTTTGAGGATTTGCGCAATGGCAGCGCGGTTGTCAGCCAGGATCTGCTCGATGGCCGGTTGCACATGCTCGGCACGAATCGCCGAGAATGGCGGCAGGTCATAGGATTGCAAAAGAGGGTTGTTCACGCTCACGGTTGGTACCTTGGCTGGAAGAAACATCGGCCCATCTTAATTACAATCGACGTCCACCGCAGCTAGCAGCGACTATCAGCCAAAAAGAGAGAGCCTATCGTGACCCTTCGCACGTACCAGAATCACCGCCCACAGCTGGCCCCGGGCGCTTTCGTCGACAGCACTGCGGTGGTGATCGGCGACGTCGAGATCGGTGAAGACAGCTCCGTCTGGCCGCTGACGGTCATTCGCGGCGACATGCACCGCATCCGCATCGGCGCCCGCACCAGCGTGCAGGACGGCTGCGTGCTGCACATCACCCACGCCGGGCCATTCAACCCCGATGGCTTCCCGTTGCTGATCGGCGACGACGTGACCATCGCCCACAAGGTCATGCTCCATGGCTGCGCCGTGGGCAGCCGGGTGCTGATCGGCATGGGCAGCATCGTCATGGACGGCGCGGTGGTCGAGGACGACGTGATCATCGGCGCCGGCAGCCTGGTACCGCCGGGCAAGCGGCTGGAGAGCGGCTTCCTGTATGTCGGCAGCCCGGTGAAACAGGCCCGGCCACTGACCGACAAGGAACGCGCGTTCTTCACCTACAGCGCGGCGAACTACGTGAAGCTCAAGGATCTGCACCTGGCTGAAGGGTATGACCAGGTCTGAAACGTCTGCTTAAGGGCGCCGGACCGTTGAGTGAACTGCATGACCACCCAGGAGCTTTCATGCGCTACCAAACCATCCTGTTCGACCTCGACGGCACCCTCACCGACCCGCGTGAGGGCATCACCCGTTCGATCCAGTTCGCCCTGGGTCGATTGGGCATCGACGAGCCCGACCTGACCCGTCTCGAACATTTCATCGGCCCGCCGCTGCTGCAGGCGTTCATGCAGTTCTATGACTTCGACGAAGCGAAGGCCTGGGAAGCGGTGAATTTCTACCGCGAACGTTTCAAAGTCACCGGGCTGTACGAAAACCGGGTCTTCGAGGGGGTGATGCCGTTGCTGGAAACCCTGGGCGCTCAAGGTCGACAGCTGTACATCGCCACCTCCAAGCCCTGGGTCTTCGCCCGGGAAATCGCCCGCCACTTCGACTTCGCCCGTCATTTCAAGGTGATCTACGGCAGCGAACTGGACGGCACCCGCACCAACAAAGTCGAACTGATCGCCCACCTGCTGGCCGAAGAAGGCCTCGACCCGGCCAGCACCCTGATGATCGGCGACCGCAAGCACGACCTGATCGGCGCCCGCAGCAATGGGCTGGATGCAGCAGCGGTGGGGTATGGGTTTGGCAGCTACGAGGAACTCGACTCCGAGAGCCCGGCGTATCACTTCCAGACGGTGGAGGAGCTGCACCGGGCATTTCTGCGGGGGTAGGTCTGAGTGCCTTGGATCTCCAAGGCGTCCCAGACTGGAACAGGTAGGCGATCCGTGGTGGCTATGGTGAAGGGGTCATGGCCGGAACTGACTCGGCGCCACGCCGCTCCAGCGCACGAAGGCGTGGCGGAAGCTGGCGGTTTCGCTGAAGCCGAGTATTTCGGCGATCCGATAGATCGGCAGTTGGTCTTCGCACAGCATCTGCTTGGCCCGTTCGAAGCGCAGTTCGTCCAGCAGCTCCTGGTAGCTGCAACCCAGCTCCTTGAGGTGCCGACGCAAGGTCCGCGCCGAGCAGTTCATCTGCTCGGCCAGGTTTTCCAGCCCGGGGGCGGTGTCAAGCTGTGCGCTGAGCAACTGGCGAATCCGTCCCAGCCAGGCCTGGCGCCCGGTGAACTCGGTGTTCTGCCGACGGCAGCGCTCGGCCATGGCGTGGTGGGTGATGGGGTCGGCCAGCGGTAGCGGTTGATCGAGCCAGTGGCGGTCGAAGGCGAAGGCATTGTCGATGCTGTCGAAGCGCACCGGGCAATCGAAGTGCGCGCCATAACGTGCCTGGTAATCGGGCGCGCAATGCTCGAAGCGCGCTGCACGCAAGGGCAGGGCATGGCCGAGCAGGTCGTTGCAGATGACTTTCAGCGAAACCATGCAGAACTCGGCGTTGAACACCGCCAGGGCCGGGTTCTCCCGATAATCGCTGGCGCTGAGCCAGATGCACTCGCCCGCGTCTTCCAGGTTCAGCTCGAAGAGTGTTCCCAATAGCGCCGGATAGCGCAGCGCCAGGCGCAGAGCGTCACCTAAGGTGGCACTGGTGAGCAGCGCGTAGCCGAGCATGCCGTAGGACGACACGTGCATGTTGTGCCCCAGTTCCAGGCCAATGTCGCGCTTGAGGGCCACGGCGTTGGCGCAGACCTGCATTTCCTGGTTGGTGGTGATGCGTGTGTCGGCCCGGCTCAGGTCCTGCGTGCAGATGCCGCTGCCGGCGAGCAGTGCATCACTGGGCAGCCCTTCATGCTTGAAGGCATCGAGCACCAGGGAGACGGCGTTGAGGGTGGTGAGGTGGGAATGAAGCATGTCCGTTTCCAGCCAGGGGAGGCTGTAAATGGAGCAAGTTGTGTGCCGGGTGAAGATCGCCCGATTTACACATAATCCCTGTGGGAGGTCCCGCC
>NZ_JAGGOF010000100.1 GCF_018614775.1 Pseudomonas fluorescens | reverse complement strand
ACCCGACCCGCTACCAACGCACCCCGCCCACCGCTTCGAAAGTAGCATTCGAACTCTCGGCGCCCCGTGCATTAATGAATGGCCGGAATCGTCCGGCACAAGAAGAGGAAAGACCCATGTGGACTAAGCCCGCGTACACCGACCTGCGTATCGGCTTTGAAGTGACGATGTACTTCGCCAACCGATGAGTGTCGGCCCGGCCTGGCGCATCAAGGCCGGGCTACCCATTGGTCTGATTGCATTCACGGCGGGATGCTTTAGGCTCAGGGTATCCCCAGACAATAAGAACAGGCTTCCCGATGAGCCATGCCCCTGCAAAGATGAGCCTCAGCCCGCTGCGTAAATTCGTTTCTCCTGAAATCATGTTCGGCGCCGGGTGCCGGCACAACGTCGGCAACTACGCCAAGACCTTCGGCGCGCGCAAGGTCTTGATCGTCACCGACCCCGGCGTCATCGCCGCCGGATGGGTGGCCGATGTCGAGGCCAGCCTCCAGGTCCAGGCCATCGATTACGCGATCTACAGCGCAGTCTCGCCCAACCCTCGGGTCGAAGAAGTGATGCTCGGTGCCGAGCTGTACCGCGACAACCATTGCGACGTCATCGTCGCGGTCGGTGGCGGCAGCCCGATGGACTGTGGCAAGGCCATCGGCATCGTCGTCGCCCACGGCCGCAGCATTCTCGAGTTCGAGGGCGTCGACACCCTGCAGGTGCCCAGCCCGCCGTTGATCCTGATTCCGACCACCGCCGGCACGTCGGCGGATGTGTCGCAGTTCGTGATCATCTCCAACCAGCAAGAGCGCATGAAGTTTTCCATCGTCAGCAAGGCGGCGGTGCCGGACGTCTCGCTGATCGACCCAGAAACCACCCTGAGCATGGACCCGTTCCTGTCGGCCTGTACCGGCATCGACGCGCTGGTGCATGCCATCGAGGCGTTCGTGTCCACCGGTCACGGGCCGTTGACCGACCCCCACGCGCTGGAGGCGATGCGTCTGATCAACGGCAACCTGGTGCAGATGATCGCCAATCCGGCGGATGTTGCCCTGCGGGAAAAGATCATGCTTGGCAGCATGCAGGCCGGGCTGGCGTTTTCCAACGCGATCCTCGGTGCGGTGCATGCAATGTCCCATAGCCTGGGCGGTTTCCTCGACTTGCCCCACGGCCTGTGCAACGCGGTGCTGGTCGAACACGTCGTGGCGTTCAACTACAACTCGGCGCCGGAACGCTTCAAGGTGATCGCCGAGACGCTGGGCATCGATTGCCGGGGGCTCAATCACCGGCAGATCCGCAACCGGCTGGTGGAGCACCTGATTGCCCTCAAGCGCACCATCGGTTTTCACGAGACCCTGGGCCTGCACGGCGTGAGCACCTCGGATATTCCGTTCCTGTCGCAACACGCGATGCACGACCCATGCATCCTCACCAATCCTCGGGAGTCGAGTCAGAGGGATGTCGAGGTTGTCTATGGCGAAGCCCTCTGACGAGCAGCAGAAAGCCCTGGCCGGATTGCTGGGCCTGGGCAATCACTCGACGCGCAAGAGCCATTACCCTGAGCTGGCGGCGCGCCTCGATGAGCTGGAGCAGGCCCGGCAACGCCTGCAACAACTCAACGACCAATTGGAACAGCGGGTGGCCGAACGCACCGATGCGCTGCTGGAAGCCAACCATAATCTGCAACAGCAGATTGCCCAGCGCGAGTTGGTCGAACAGCAGTTGCGCGACGCCCGGGACGCGGCCCAGGCTGCCAACCGCAGCAAGGACAAGTACCTGGCCGCCGCCAGCCATGACCTGCTGCAACCGCTCAACGCCGCGCGCCTGTTGATTGCCACGTTGCGCGAACGGCAACTGCCCGCCACCGAAAAAGTGCTGGTGGAGCGGACCCATCAAGCCCTGGAAGGTGCCGAGGACCTGCTCACCGACCTGCTGGACATTTCCCGGTTGGACCAGGCTGCCGTCAGGCCCGACCTGGCGGCTTACCGGCTGGATGAATTGCTGGCGCCGCTGGCGTCGGAGTTTCAATCGGTGGCCGGTGCGACGGGGCTGGAGCTGCGGGTGCGGTTCGCCGATGAGGCGGTCATGACCGACTTGCGGCTGCTGACCCGCATCCTGCGCAACCTGCTCAGCAATGCGTGCCGCTACACCGAGCAGGGTGGCATCCTCCTGGCAGCCCGGCGTCGGGGAGGGCGGTTGAGCCTGGAAGTCTGGGACACGGGACGCGGCATCGCCGCCGATTGCCTGGAATCGATTTTCCTCGAGTTCAACCAGTTGGACGTCGGCCGTGCGGCAGACCGCAAAGGCGTGGGCCTGGGCCTGGCGATTGTCGAACGTATCGCCCATATTCTCGGTTATCGGGTTCAGGTGCGCTCCCGACCGGGACGGGGTTCGGTGTTCAGCATCGAGGTGCCGTTGTCCGCTGAAAAACCGCTGCCCATGTCGCAACTACCCGCCCAGGCGGTGGCGGGCAATCCGCTGCCGGGCCGTCGATTGCTGGTGATCGACAATGAACTGAGCATTTTGCAAAGCATGTCGGCGCTGCTGGAGCAGTGGGGGTGCGAAGTGTTGACCGCCACCGACGAAGCGGGCGCCTTCGAGGTACTGCAAGGCCATGCGCCGGAACTGATCCTGGCGGACTTCCACCTCGACCACGGGGTGGTGGGTTGCGAAGTGGTCAAGCACCTGCGCGAGCATTTCCGCCAGGCGATCCCGGCCGTGATCATCACCGCCGACCGCAGCGACCAGTGCCGCCGCGCCCTGCGCAAACTTGAAGCACCGCTGCTCAATAAACCGGTCAAGCCGGGTAAGTTGCGGGCGGTGTTGAGTCAGTTGCTCGGGTAACAATTCAATGCGAATCCTTGTGGGAGCGAGCAAGCTCGCTCCCACAAGGGGGCTTGATCGTTAGCTGCAGGGTCAATAACCGCCATCAAAACGCCGTCATTTGGTCGGCGTTTTCGCCCGGAATGTAAAAAGACGCTTCGGTCTGGTTATTTCATTATGTAAACTCCCCCGCTGCGACAATCGGGCACGGCCACGCCGGGCCCGAACACAACCGTTTTGCAGTGTCCCTCACTCAGCTGAAGCCAAGACCTACAAGAAGTCAGCGCCGGAGAGACATAAATCTGAGGCCGGCGTATTGCGCGGCCCTGTAGGTCCTTCCTCCTGTCCTATCGAACCCGTCACGCTGGCGTTGCAGCCATGGGCGCGGTCTATCCTTGATCAGGGCAGGTGGACGGAATGGCGTTCCATCCTGGGGATACACACATGTTGAAGAAAACACACACGGCGCTACTGGGCCTGGCGATGGCGATGGGTCTTGCGACCACGCACGCCGCCGAGGCAAAGAAAGTGGACGTCCTGCTCATCGGTGGGGGCATCATGAGCTCGACACTCGGCGTCTGGCTCAATGAGCTGGAGCCGGGCTGGACCATGGAAATGGTCGAGCGCCTGGACGGTGTTGCCGAAGAGAGTTCCAACGGTTGGAACAACGCCGGTACCGGTCACTCCGCTCTGGCCGAGCTGAACTACACGCCGGAAGACAAGAACGGCAAGGTCGATATCGCCAAGGCCATCGAAATCAACGAAGCCTTCCAGATCTCCCGTCAGTTCTGGTCCTGGCAGGTCAAGAGCGGCGTGCTGAAGAACCCGCGCTCGTTCATCAACTCCACGCCGCACATGAGCTTCCTGTGGGGCGACGACAACATCGCGTTCCTGAAGAAGCGCTACGAAGCCCTCCAGGCCAGCCCGTTGTTCGCCGGCATGCAGTACTCCGAAGACCCTGCGCAGATCAGCAAGTGGGTTCCGCTGATGATGCAAGGGCGTGACCCGAGCCAGAAGGTCGCGGCCACCTGGAGTCCTCTGGGTACCGACGTGAATTTCGGCGAAATCACCCGCCAGTTCGCCGCTTACCTGCAAACCAAGCCGAACTTCTCGCTGAAACTGTCCAGCGAAGTGGAGAACATCACCCGCAACGAAGACGGCAGCTGGCGCGTTTCGTACAAGAACCTGAAGGACGGTACCGAAACCGAGACCGACGCCAAGTTCGTGTTCATCGGCGCCGGCGGCGGTGCCCTGCACCTGCTGCAGAAGTCCGACATTCCGGAAGCCCGTGAATACGCAGGCTTCCCGGTCGGTGGTTCGTTCCTGGTCACCGACAACCCAACCGTCGCCCAACTGCACCTGGCGAAGGCCTACGGCAAGGCTTCGGTCGGCGCACCGCCGATGTCGGTTCCGCACCTGGACACCCGCGTGCTGGATGGCAAGCGCGTGATCCTGTTTGGCCCGTTCGCCACCTTCTCCACCAAGTTCCTGAAGAACGGTTCGTACTTTGACCTGCTGACCAGCACCACCACCCACAATGTGTGGCCAATGACCAAGGTCGGTATCGAACAGTACCCGCTGGTCGAGTACCTGGCCGGTCAGTTGATGCTATCGGATGAAGATCGCTTCAACGCCCTGAAGGAATACTTCCCGGAAGCCAAGCAGGAAGACTGGCGCCTGTGGCAGGCCGGCCAGCGCGTGCAGATCATCAAGCGTGACGAAGAGAAGGGCGGCGTCCTGAAACTCGGCACCGAAGTGGTTGCTTCCCAGGACGGCAGCATCGCCGGCCTGTTGGGTGCCTCGCCAGGCGCCTCGACCGCTGCGCCGATCATGTTGACCGTGCTGGAAAAGGTCTTCAAGGACAAGGTCGCCAGCCCGGCCTGGCAGGAAAAACTGCACCAGATCGTGCCGAGCTACGGCACCAAGCTCAACGACAGCCCCGAGCGCGTTGCTCAGGAATGGGCCTACACCAGCGACGTCCTGCAACTGGACACCCCGCCGGTGATCGCCAAGCCTGGTACCCCAGCAGCACCGGCCAAGCCGGCCCCTGCCAGCCAAGCCAATCCAGCGGCTGACATGGCGCTGTAAACAGACGCTGTCGGGTGAGGTACAAGAACGCCGCTCATTGAGCGGCGTTTTTTTTTCGATTGTGTTTGATATCTGCGGCCAACCAAACCCCCTGTGGGAGCGAGCCTGCTCGCGATGGCGGCGGCACATTCCACATCTCCGCTGGCAGGCCCACCGCTATCGCGAGCAGGCTCGCTCCCACATTGGATCTGCGGGATCAGAGGTCGTGGTCAACCAGGCCTTTGGGTGCGCGCTCAACGGGTTCAGTGGTGCGTTCCAGTCGTTGGAAGTTCTCGAAACCGCTGGTCAAAATCCTCCGCCAACTGCGCCAGGGTAATGCTGCCCAACCGCTTGAGCAGCAGCGCCTGGGCTTCATCGAACGCCTCCGTAAGCACCGCATTCACTGCTTGTTCGACCAGGCATTGCGGATGGTCGGTGGACAGGCCGATGGAGAAAATCGATGTGCTGCCCAAGGCTTGGTGGATGTCCAGCAAGGTCATGTCCGACAGGGATTGGGTCAGGGTCCAGCCGCCCCGATGGCCTTTCTCCGAGGTGACGTAACCCTGTTCCTTGAGCAAGGCCATGGTCCGCCGCACCACCACCGGATTGGTACCGAGCATCTGGGCAATGGTGTCGGAGGTCGCGGATTGTTGGTGACGGTCCATGTGGATCAGTACATGAAGCATGCGGGACAGGCGGGTGTCGGTTCTCATGATCGGCGCGGCATTCTTTGGTCAAGACGCGGAAAGTATCGCCTGTAATTGTAAAAGTTACGAGATCGTTGACAGTGGCTTTTCAAGAAACTTACGATGTGTCGAGATTGCGATTCGGCCATTCACCGTGGGAGATTGATCATGCACTACGACGTCATCATCGCAGGCGGCAGCTATGCCGGCATGTCTGCTGCCCTGCAACTGGCAAGGGCCCGGCGCAATGTGCTGGTGATCGATGCCGGCCAGCGACGCAACCGCTTCGCCGCCAGCTCCCACGGGTTTCTCGGCCAGGACGGACGTGCTCCCGAGGCTATTGCCGACGATGCGCGCCGCCAGCTCATGGCCTATCCGACCGTGCAATGGTTATCGGGCAGCGCGATCCGGGCCGGCCAGGAGGCGGGCGGTTTCAGCGTTGAAACCGACGATGGCCAGCATCACAGCGCTCGGCGCCTGCTGCTGGCCACCGGCGTAACC
Organism: Pseudomonas fluorescens; assembly: GCF_018614775.1. Lineage (GTDB taxonomy): Bacteria > Pseudomonadota > Gammaproteobacteria > Pseudomonadales > Pseudomonadaceae > Aquipseudomonas > Aquipseudomonas fluorescens_BY. Next base: position 11,653 of record NZ_JAGGOF010000100.1, on the reverse strand, counting down.
GATGATCTACCGCAGGTGGAAGGGCTGGCTGAGCGTTGGGGTAAAAGCGTTTTTCATTGCCCTTACTGCCACGGTTATGAACTGGAGCAAGGACCGATTGGCGTGCTGGCAACTTCGGAAATGTCGCTGCACCACGCCTTGATGCTCCCCGACTGGGGCCCGACCACGTTTTTCACCCGAGGGGTTTTCGAGCCCGATCCTGAACAACGGATCGGCCTGACGCAGCGCGGTGTGACGCTGGAGGCCGAACCGGTCGTGCGCATCGAAGGCGAGGGGGCGAATGTGGTGTTGGCGAATGGACGCGTGGTGAAAATTGACGGCCTGTTTGTCCTGCCGCACACCCGGGTGTCCACTCCACTGGCGGCGTCCTTGGACTGTGCCTTTGAAGACGGACCGCTCGGTGCCTTTATCCAGACCGAGGCGATGACCCGTGAAACCAGTGTGCCTGGGGTGTTTGCCTGCGGCGATGCGGCCATGCCGTTCGGCTCCTTGGCGCTGGCCGTTGGTGACGGGGTCCGTGCAGGGTCAGGGGTGCATCGATCGTTGATCTTCGCGAAGACGTGATCGGTGGGCCGACAAGCGGCCCACCGCAGTCCGCTCTTGCTTCACAGGCCAGCGATCATTGTGTACCAAACATCGCCGTCCAATAGATCCCCGCATCGCTCTTCGGGTCGGTCGCATAACCGGCGCCGAGCTCGTGGAACTGTGGGTTCATCAGGTTGGCGCAGTGCCCGGGGCTTGCGAGCCAGCCGTCCACCACCTTGAGTGCGGTGTCCTGGCCGGCGGCGATGTTTTCGCCGATCAACTGGCCCAGGTAACCGGCCAGCTCCGCGCGGTCGCCGGGCATGCGGTTGTCGCGGTCCTTGTGGTCGAAGAAATTGTTGTTGGCCATGGCCCGGGTGTGGGTCACGGCGGCCAGGGCCAGGGTGGCGTTCCAGGTCAGGGGCGTGGTGGCGGCGAACGCCTCGGTGCCGCAGCGGCGTGGTTGTGCCCGGGCGCTGTTGATCAGCTTCAGCAGCTTCTGGCCTTCGGCTTGCCAGTCACCCAGGCGGGCCGACAGCAAAGGGCGCGCCAACACGATGCGCCATTCGCGGTCCAGGCGGCTGACGCCGATGTCGACGAATTGCGGGTCCAGCACGACCTGGCAGAAGCTTTCCTGGACGGCTTTCATCGCCGATTGTGCATCGCGCGGTCCGGACAGGCTGATGGCCTGCACGTTGACCATTGGATAGGCCGCCCGCGCCAGCGCTTGCTGCAAGTCGCCGATGCCATTGGCCGACAGGATCAGCCGGGAATCCATCGCCAGCGGCGGCAGCTCCAGCGAAGCCTGGCCGGAGCAGCTTTGGGATTGGCTGCGGTAAAGGTTGATGGACTCGACCAGTTGCGTCTCTTCGGTGGCGATGGCACTGGCGGCAAACACCAGCCCCAGCGACAGCAGGACAAAACGCATGACGGATGAAATGGCACGCATGTAAATCTCCCTTGAGCGGACGGCGCCTATGATGCGCAATTTTTGCCCCGCTGGGGCAACGGTATTCACGCTCTCTTGAAATCCCTTGGAACGGCACCATTGGGCACCGTTCGGGACAATCCTCAAGTAGTGGGATCAATTTTCAGGCAAATAAGTCCATTTCCGTCGTTTCAAGGTGGAAATCCGTCGATCTTCAGCTCATCCAGTTGCCGCCATCGACGTTGTACGTCTGCGCCACCACGTACTCGCTCTCCGCCGAGGCCAGGAATATCGCCATGCCGGTCAGGTCCTGCGCCGTGCCCATCCGGCCATAGGGAACCTGCTGGCCGACCTGGCGTTTCTTTTCCCCAAGGGGCAGGTTTTCATGGCGGGCGAACAGCGCATCCACGCCGTCCCAATGCTCGCCGTCCACCACGCCGGGGGCGATGGCATTGACGTTGATCCGGTGCTTGATCAAGTCTAGCCCGGCGGACTGGGTCAGGCTGATCACCGCCGCCTTGGAGGCGCAATACACGCCCACCAGCGCTTCGCCACGTCGGCCGGCCTGGCTCGCCATGTTGATGATCTTGCCGCCATGGCCCTGGCGGATCATCTGCCGGGCCGCAGCCTGGAGCGTGAACAGTGTGCCGGCGACATTGATCGAAAACAGCCGCTCATAGCTTTGGCGGGTAATCTCTATGATCGGCGCCAGGTCGAACAGCGCCGCGTTATTGATCAGGATGTCCAGCTTGCCCACCCGGTCCACGACTGCCTTGATGGCCGCGTCGATCGACGCCTGGTCGGTTACGTCGATTTTTACCGCATAGGCGCTGTCGCCCAGTTCCGCAGCGGTGGCCTGGCCCCGCTCCAGGTCGATGTCGGCGATCGCAACCGTGGCGCCTTCGTCGAGGTAGGCCTGGGCAAACGTCTTGCCAATGCCACGGGCGGCGCCTGTGATCAGGGCACTTTTTCCTTCCAGTCGTTTCATGGGACGGTCCTGTTTCGATTGCACAAAAGGGGGAGTGGTATCGCCGGGGGCGTCAGCCGATTACAGCAGCGCCCCTGGAGGCCGGCAAACGCAGGATGAATCGCGAGGTGATACTTTTTTAACGTCCGCCAACCGAGCAAGTGGCGGTTAAAAAAGTATCGGTGGGTGATCAAGCCGCGGCTGGCGAAGCGCCGCTCATCCGGCGTAAGGTGCCTGCCATAACAATAAAGGGGTGAGACATGCCTGATCACCGTACGCCCGTATTCGAGCAACGACCGGCCGAGCTGGAAGTCATCCTGCCCGAACCCGAGCACAGTTTTCGCTGGTACGAGCACGGCTATCCGTACCCCCTGGCGCGCTGGAACCATCATCCTGAGTTTGAAATCCACCTGATCCGCCAGGGCAGCGGAAAACTCCTGGCGGGTGACTACATCGGCCCGTTCGGCCCCGGCCATGTGGCGATGATCGGTCCAGACTTGCCCCACGATTGGATGGGTGACCTGGCGCCCGATGAGTACCTGGATCGGCGCGACGTGGTGTTGCAGTTCGACGGTGCCACGTTACTGAATTTGCGCCGAACCCTGCCCGAGCTGGGTGGGTTGCCGGGGCTGTTCGAGCGTGCCCGTCGTGGCCTGGTCTTCAGCGGCGACACCGCGCGGCGCGCCGCGCACCTGCTGGAGGCGATCGGCCCGGCCCGGGGGCTGACGCGATTGGCGCTGTTTCTCGAACTGCTCGATACGCTGGGCCTGGCGCCGGAAGCCGAGGCCCAGAGCCTGGCGAGCCCCTGCTACGCGCCAACCCTGGATGCCCGCAGTTGCGCGCGCATTCATAAAGCCTTCGAGTACCTGCACACCGAACTCACCGGTGACCTGCGCCTGTCGGTGATCGCCCGGCAGTTGAACATGAGCGAGCCGGGCTTCTCGCGCTTCTTCAAACGGATTACCGGGCACGGCTTCGTCGACCTGATGCGCAAGCTTCGGGTCCAGCGCGCGTGCCGGTTGTTGGCGCAGAGCGAACTGCCGGTGACCGACATCTGCTTTGAAGTGGGGTACAACAACCTGTCCAACTTCAATCGGCATTTCCGCATCGAGATGCACCAGACGCCCAGCGAGTATCGCCGGAGCGCTGTCACCACGACCTGAGCACCTTCGCGCCCGAGCATTGCCTGTTCAGCGCGCCGCCTGCGCTGCACCCACCGACACCGTGCGGCTCATCACGCTGATCGCCGCCACTGCCGCAATCAGCAGTCCTGGCGAGGTCGCCAACAGCACCCCGGTCGTTCCCGCTCCCGCCGCCAGAATCTGCCCTGCGGCCAGGGGGCCGGCGACCGAGCCCAGGCGCCCGATGGCGACCGCTGCGCCGACACCCGTTGCGCGCACCGCTGTAGGGTAGGCGGGCGGAGCCAGGGCATACAGCACCAGTTGCGCGGCCATGACGAACAGCCCGGCGGCAAACCCGGCGCTGGCCATCGGCACGATGCCCACCGACAAGCCGACGCCGGCCAGGGCCCCGAGCAGCCCGGCATAGACGAACAGCACCACCTTGATGCCGTTGCAGCGGTCCAGCAGCAGGCCGCCGAGTAACGAGCCGAGGGTCCCGCCAATGTTGAACAGCATCTGCACCAGACCCGCCTGCGGCTTGCTGAAGCCTTGCTCGAGCAACAATGACGGCAGCCAATTGAGCAACATGTACATCACCGTCAAGGTGAAGAAATAACCCAGCCAGAGCGCCAGGGTGGTGCGGCCGCGACCTTCACCGAACAACGCCTGGCCGGTGGAGCTGCGCAGTGGGCTCGCACCGTCCCGGTTCTGGCGAAAGGCGCTGGACTCGGGAAGCCAGAGCAACATCAGCGGCACCACCAGCAAGGGCACCAGCCCGCCGATGAAAAACGTCATCTGCCAGTGCTCGCCGAACAACATGGCAACCACCGCCGCCAGCGCGCCGCCGAGGGGAACGCCCGCGTACATGACGCTGATGGCGGTGCCCCGGCGCTGTTCGCCCACGGCTTCGGCACACAAGGCAATCAGGTTGGGCAGGGCCGCGCCCAGGCCCAGGCCGGTCATGAAGCGCACCAGCAGCAGGCTGGAGTAGTGTTCGACATAAGCGGTGCTGAGAGAGAACACGCCGAACAGCAGGACGGCGGCAATGAGGATTTTCTTGCGACCGATGCGATCGGCGATCCAGCCACCGAAGAATGCCCCCGGCAGCAAACCGATGATGCCGGCACTGAAGACCCAGCCCATCATTTTCGGGTCCAGGGCAAAGGTCTGGCGCAATCCTGCGGCAGCGGTGCCGGCGGACTGGAGATCGAAACCCTCGATCAGGGCGACAATAAAACACAAGGCGATGGTCAGCGTCGCACGACGCGCCGGATGGTTCATGGAAAATCCTCTTATTGTTTTTGTCAGGGCACCGGCTCGAAAACCTGCCAGTAGCTGGAATTAAGATTAACAAATATAACTAAAAAAACGAGGCTGTGATGAGCGGCGGTGTGAGGAGCCGGATCGCTAGGAAAAACGGGCGGTTGGGGCTGGAACGGAGCCTTTGTTCGAAATAAGTTAAGCATATTAATGTTCGATTATCGGACGTTCTGGATTGACGAACGGCCTCCACGGTTTCCATTCTGTGTCCGCACAGCCCCTTCTATCCAACGTGGGGCGACTGAAAAACAACAACAATAAGCGGACATCGAACATGCCCAACCGAGCCCGGAACGCCCGTGCGGCCCTGCCTGTTTCACCTGTTGCTCACCTGCTGACCTGGCTCGGATTGAGCCTGGCTTCCAGCGCCTTGTTGGCCGAGGGGTTGATTGACGACAGCCACGCCACCCTGACCCTGCGCAACTACTACATGGACCGCGACTACAAGGACGGCGGCGCCAAGACTGCGGCCCGGGAGTGGGCGCAAGGCGTGATCATGAATATGGAGTCCGGGTTTACCCCGGGCGCCGTCGGTTTGGGCCTGGATGCCCGGGGACTGATGGGCATCAAGCTCGATTCCTCGCCGGATCGCAGCGGCACCGAGTTACTGCCAGTGTCCAGCAGCGACAAGCGCGCCGCCGACGAGTTTTCGCGCCTGGCATTGACCGGCAAGCTGCGCTGGGGCCAGACCACGGTGAAGACCGGCGATGTGTCGATCTTCCTGCCGTTTGCCTTCGCCAGTCCGTCACGGTTGCTGCCACAGACCTTTCGCGGGACGACCCTCAGCTCCAAGGACATCGACGGACTGACCTTGAACACCGGTTACATCGACCGCATCAACCGACGCGACTCCACCGACTACCAACCGATGAGCATCGCCGCGCCCAACCGCCGTTTCAACGGCGCGGCGACGTCATCTCACATGGCTTATGTGGGCGGCGATTATCAGGTCAACAAGGGCCTCAGCCTGCGGGTCTATCACGCCGAAGTGGCGGACCTGTACCGGCAGGACACCCTGGCGCTGTTGCACAAGCTGTCCCTGGGCGATGGCGTGTTGACCACCGACCTGCGCAGTTTCTTCAGTGGCGAAGACGGCGCAGCCAAGGCCGGCGAGGTGGATAACCGCAATCTATCGGCGTTGGTCGGCTATCGTCTGGGCGGACATAGCGTCAGCCTGGGCTACATGCATGCCAGCGGCGATACGGCCACGCCCTATGTGTCCGGCACCGAGTTGATGGGCTTGAGCGAAATGACCATGAGCTCGGATTTCCTCAACGCCCGCGAGCGCACCTGGCAGGCGATCCATGACTATGACTATGCCGCAGTGGGCGTGCCGGGGCTGAGGAGCCGGTTGCGCTATTTGCGAGGCGATCATATCGAGTTGGCCGCCCTCAACGCCGAGGATCGCAAGGAGCGTGAGTTCCAGATGGAGCTGGGTTACGTGATCCAGGGCGGCCCGCTGAAGAACGTCGGGCTGCTGGCGCGCAAGTCGATCTACCGCAATGACTTCCCGGGCAGCGCGGCGTTTCGCGATGAAAACCAGACCCGCTTCCTGGTGACCTATAGCGTGCCGATCTGGTGATGGGTCACCGGTGATGGTGATGCTGTGGTGGCGAGGGAGCTTGCTCCCTCGTCACGGGTGCAGCCTCCGATTGCGCTATTACCGGTAAACCTTCTTCAACAACCGCAACAACTCCTCCCGCTCGCCAGCCGACAGCGCCGCCGTGGAATCCAGGTCGCTCTGTGTCGCGATCTGCTTGAGTTCCTTGAGCAGGGTTTCGCCGGTCTTGCTCAGGAAAATTCCGTAGGAGCGCTTGTCCGGCTTGCAGCGCACGCGCACGGCCAGGGCCCGGCTTTCCAGTTTGTTCAACAGCGGCACCACCTGCGGCGGTTCGATCGCCAGGGCCTTGGCCAGGTCGGCCTGCATCAGGCCGGGATTCTGGTCGATGATCGCCAGGGCCGAGAACTGCGCCGGCCGCAGATCGTGGACGGCGAGCCGGCCGATCAGGTTCTGGAACAACTTCAACTGGGCGCGACGCAGGGCGTAACCGATCAGGTCGTCCAGTGCAGTGTCCAGCGGTGCCTGCGCGTCGGTCCCGGCGGACAGGGGCTCGGCAGGTTCGGCAAGCTTGGAAGACTTCGCCATCGAAAAGAGCATCCTCAAGGTGAGTGATTAATAAGGGTATGCATTTTGCCGGGGTTCCGCCGCCCTGGCTATGACCACGCGCACATTCAAGATCTTCGGTTTCGGCGCGATCGTTGAAAAAACATAGATAAATGGATTAATGGTTAATTGACATAACTAAATTTCAGGTTTAGTTTTTGCTCATCTTCAGCCAAGAACAAGAGAGCCCGCATCATGAGCAATTACGAAGGTCGCTGGAAAACGGTCAAGGTCGATATCGAAGAAGGCATCGCCTGGGTCACGCTCAATCGCCCGGAAAAACGCAACGCCATGAGCCCGACTCTCAACCGCGAAATGATCGACGTGCTCGAGACCCTGGAACAGGATCCGGCCGCCGGCGTGCTGGTGCTGACCGGAGCAGGGGATGCCTGGACCGCCGGCATGGACCTCAAGGAGTATTTCCGCGAAGTGGACGCCGGGCCGGAGATCCTCCAGGAAAAGATCCGCCGCGAGGCCTCGCAATGGCAGTGGAAACTGCTGCGCATGTACGCCAAACCGACCATCGCCATGGTCAATGGCTGGTGCTTCGGCGGTGGTTTCAGCCCGCTGGTGGCGTGCGACCTGGCGATCTGCGCCGACGAAGCGACCTTCGGTCTCTCGGAAATCAACTGGGGCATCCCGCCGGGCAATCTGGTCAGCAAGGCCATGGCCGATACCGTGGGCCACCGCCAGTCGCTCTACTACATCATGACCGGCAAGACTTTCGGTGGGCAGAAAGCCGCTGAAATGGGCCTGGTCAATGAGAGCGTGCCCCTGGCGCAGCTGCGTGAAGTCACCGTGGAACTGGCGCGCAACCTGCTGGAGAAAAACCCGGTGGTGCTGCGGGCAGCCAAGCATGGCTTCAAACGCTGCCGTGAACTGACCTGGGAGCAAAACGAAGATTACCTGTACGCCAAACTTGACCAGTCGCGCCTGCTCGACACCGAAGGCGGACGCGAGCAGGGCATGAAGCAGTTCCTCGACGACAAGAGCATCAAGCCTGGCTTGCAGACCTATAAGCGCTAACGAGCGGCAAGTGCCGAGCTACAAGCTGCAAGCACGAACCGCTTTTACTTGAAGCTTGCAGCTTACTACTGAGGAAATTCCTATGCTGGACGTGCCCCTGTTGATCGGCGGCCAGTCGTGCCCGGCCCGTGACGGCCGGACCTTCGAGCGCTGCAACCCGGTGACCGGTGAAGTGGTGTCCCGCGTCGCCGCCGCCACCCTGGAAGATGCCGACGCCGCCGTGGCTGCCGCCCAGGCCGCGTTTCCCGCCTGGGCCGCGCTGGCGCCCAACGAACGCCGCAGCCGGCTGCTGCGTGCGGCCGAGCAGTTGCAGGCCCGCAGCGCCGAGTTCATCGCTGCCGCCGGCGAAACCGGGGCGATGGCCAACTGGTACGGTTTCAACGTGCACCTGGCGGCCAACATGCTGCGCGAAGCCGCATCCATGACCACCCAGATCAACGGCGAAATCATTCCTTCGGACGTGCCCGGCAGTTTCGCCATGGCCCTGCGTCAGCCTTGTGGCGTGGTGCTGGGCATTGCGCCGTGGAACGCCCCGGTGATTCTCGCCACCCGCGCCATTGCCATGCCCCTGGCCTGCGGCAACACCGTGGTGCTCAAGGCGTCCGAGATCAGCCCGGCGGTGCATCGGCTGATCGGCCAGGTGCTGCAGGACGCTGGCTTGGGCGATGGGGTGGTCAATGTCATCTGCAATGCACCGAGCGATGCGCCGGCGATTGTCGAGCGCCTGATCGCCAACCCGGCGGTGCGGCGGGTCAATTTCACCGGCTCGACCCACGTCGGGCGTATTGTCGGCGAACTGTCGGCGCGTCATCTCAAGCCGGCCTTGCTTGAGCTGGGCGGCAAGGCGCCGTTGCTGGTGCTGGCCGATGCCGACCTGGATGCCGCCGTCGAAGCCGCTGCGTTTGGGGCGTACTTCAACCAGGGACAGATCTGCATGTCCACCGAGCGGCTGATCGTCGACGCCAGCGTCGCCGATGCCTTCGTCGCACGGTTGACCGCGAAGATCGCCACGTTGCGCGCCGGCGATCCGAGTGCCGGTGATTCGGTACTGGGCTCGCTGGTGGATGTCAGTGCCGCCCAGCGCATCAAAGGCTTGATCGATGACGCTCTGGGCAAAGGCGCCAGGCTGGTAGCCGGCGGGCAGTTGGACGGCAGCATCCTGCAGCCGACCTTGCTCGATGGCATCACCCCGGACATGCGCCTGTACCGCGAAGAATCCTTCGGCCCGGTGGCGGTGCTGCTGCGCGGTGACGGCGACGAAGAGCTGCTGCACCTGGCCAACGACTCCGAGTTCGGCTTGTCGGCTGCTATTTTCAGCCGCGATACCACGCGTGCGCTGGCCTTGGCCCAACGCGTCGAGTCAGGCATTTGCCACATCAACGGCCCGACCGTGCATGACGAGGCGCAGATGCCCTTCGGCGGGGTCAAGTCCAGCGGTTACGGCAGCTTTGGCGGCAAGGCGTCCATCGAGCATTTCACCCAGTTACGCTGGGTGACCTTGCAGCACGGCGCTCGACATTACCCAATCTGAAACCCGTTGCATCGTCGGTGGCTGAGCCTCAAAAGCGCAGCCCCGATGCGGACCAGACATAATAATTACAAGACCGCAGCCAGACGCTGCCACGCTCCGCTCGCTGCAAGCGATCCGAGCGTGCCTTGGTGGAGGAAAATGCACGTGAGTTCCGAGTCCAGATCATCCTCCCGACCTGACGCCGGGCGTTATCGCCAGGTATCGATTGGTCACCCTGCCGTGGAAGTCAGGGAAGAGCGCGGCATTCTGCACATGCGCTCCCTGGAGCCCTTGGCGCCCTTGCCGGCGCGCCTGCTCGATCGCCTGGTGCACTGGGCCGACGTGCGCCCGCAACACACCTTCATCGCGGCCCGCGAGGCCGGCGGGGATTGGCGCCGGATCAGCTACGCGCAGATGCTCGACAGCGTTCGCGCCATCGCCCAAAGCCTGCTGGGCTTTGGCTTGTCGGCGGAAAAACCGCTGGCGCTGCTTTCAGGCAATGACATCGAACACCTGCAGATGGCCCTGGGGGCGATGTATGCCGGTATTCCTTATTGCCCGGTGTCGCCGGCCTATTCATTGCTGTCCCAGGATTTCGCCAAGCTACGACACGTCTGTGAGCTGTTGCAGCCGGGACTGGTGTTTGTCAGCGAGGCGGCGCCGTTCGAGCGGGCGATCAATGCCGTGTTACCAACGAATGTGCCCTTGATCACGGTGCGCGGCGAGATCGCGGGTCGGTCCAGGACAAGCTTCGCCACGCTGCTGGCGCAACCCGGCGGCGCCGAGGCTGAGCAGGCATTCGCCGCCACCGGCCCGGACAGCATCGCCAAGTTCCTGTTTACCTCCGGCTCCACCCAGTTGCCCAAGGCGGTGGTTACCACCCAGCGCATGCTGTGCGCCAACCAGCAAATGCTGTTGCAGACCTTTCCGGTGTTCGGCGAAGAACCGCCGGTGCTGGTGGACTGGCTGCCGTGGAACCACACGTTCGGTGGCAGCCATAACGTTGGCATCGTGCTGTACAACGGCGGCACGTTCTACCTGGACGACGGCAAACCCACGGCCCAGGGTTTTGCCGAGACCCTGCGCAATCTCAAGGAGATTTCGCCGACCGCCTACCTGACGGTCCCCAAGGGCTGGGAAGAGCTGGTCAGCGCCCTGGAGCAGGACGCTGAATTGCGCGAACGTTTTTTCAAGCGCATCAGCCTGTTCTTCTTTGCCGCGGCGGGCCTGTCCCAAAGCACTTGGGATCGCCTCGACAGGATCGCCGAGCAGCATTGTGGCGAACGGATCCGCATGATGGCGGGCCTGGGCATGACCGAGGCGGCGCCGTCCTGCACCTTTACCACCGGGCCGCTGTCGATGGCCGGCTACATCGGCCTGCCGGCCCCCGGTTGCGAAGTGCGACTGGTCCCGGTGGATGGCAAGTTCGAAGGGCGCTTTCGCGGGCCGCATATCATGCCCGGCTACTGGCGCTCACCGCAGCAGACCGCCGAAGTGTTCGACGAAGAGGGTTTCTATTGCTCGGGTGATGCGATCAAGCTGGCCGACATCAGCAACCCGCAACTGGGGCTGATGTTCGACGGGCGGATCGCCGAGGATTTCAAGCTGTCATCCGGGGTGTTTGTCAGTGTCGGGCCGCTGCGCAACCGCGCGGTGCTGGAGGGGACGCCTTACGTCCAGGACCTGGTGATCACCGCGCCGGATCGGGAGTGCCTGGGGGCCTTGATATTTCCACGGCTCGTCGAGTGCCGACGCCTGTCGGGGCTGGGCGCGGACGCCAGCGATGCCCAAGTGCTCGCCAGCCCGGGGGTACGCCAATGGTTCGCCGACTGGCTACAACGCCTGAATCGCCAAGCCAGCGGCAACGCCAGTCGCGTTGAATGGATTGCCTTGCTCGATGAACCGGCGTCCATCGACCGCGGGGAAATCACCGACAAAGGCTCGATCAACCAGCGTTCGGTGTTGCAATGGCGGGCAGAGAAAGTCGAGGCGCTGTATCGGGGCGAGGATGCATCGATCCTGCGGACGGGGGCGGCGGGCTGACACGAACCCTCGAAGAAGCCATCACGCATCCAATGTGGGAGCAACTGTCTTG
>NZ_JAGGOF010000099.1 GCF_018614775.1 Pseudomonas fluorescens | reverse complement strand
TGCTCGCGATGACGTCAGCAGGCGCGCTGCCTTACTTGTCCTGGAACTCCGCCGATCGCTTCGCCACGAATGCCGCCATGCCTTCCTTCTGGTCCTGGGTGGCAAAGGCTGCGTGGAAGACCCGGCGCTCGAAACGCACCCCCTCGGACAGGCTGACTTCAAAGGCGCGGTTGACGCTTTCCTTGACCATCATGCTGATCGGCACCGACTTGGACGCAATCAGTGCCGCCGTTTTCAGCGCGTCCTCCAGCAGTTCATCGGCCGGCACGATCCGCGCCACGATGCCGCAACGCTCGGCTTCTACCGCATCGATAAAGCGCCCGGTCAGGCACATTTCCATGGCCTTGGCCTTGCCCACCGCGCGGGTCAGGCGCTGGGTGCCGCCCATTCCGGGCAAGACGCCGAGGTTGATTTCCGGCTGGCCGAACTTGGCATTGTCGCCGGCCAGGATGAAGTCGCACATCAACGCCAGCTCACAACCACCGCCCAGGGCGAAACCGTTCACGGCCGCGATGATCGGCTTGCGCCGGTTAGCCACCCGATCACTGTCGCTGAACAAGTCATCGAGATAGATCTGCGGGTAGGTCAGTTCCGCCATTTCCTTGATATCGGCACCCGCTGCGAACGCCTTTTTCGACCCGGTCAGCACGATGCAGCCGATCTTCGGGTCTGCCTCCAGGCTGTCCAACGCCTGGTTCAACTCGCTGACGATCTGCGCGTTAAGGGCATTCAAGGCCTGGGGGCGGTTGAGGGTGATCAGGCCGACGCGGTCCTTGATCTCCAATAGAATCGTTTCGTAGCTCATGCAGCACTCCTGTTCAAAGATTGCGCGAAATGACCATGCGCTGAATGTCGCTGGTGCCTTCGTAGATCTGGCAGACCCGTACGTCGCGGTAGATGCGCTCCAGCGGGAAGTCACTGAGGTAACCGTAACCGCCCAGGGTTTGCAACGCCATCGAACAGACTTTTTCGGCCATTTCCGAGGCGAACAGCTTGGCCATCGACGCTTGCACCAGCGCCGGCTGGCCGTTGTCGCGCAGGGCGGCGGCGTAATGCACCATTTGCCGGGCCACGGCGATCTGGGTCGCCATGTCCGCCAGGCGGAATGCCACGGCCTGATGCTCGATCAGGGCCTTGCCGAAACTCTCCCGTTCCCGCGCATAGTCCCGGGCCGCTTCGAACGCAGCGCGGGCCATGCCCACCGATTGCGCGGCGATGCCGACGCGCCCGCCTTCCAGGTTCGCCAGGGCAATCCGGTAGCCCTCGCCCTCCTCACCCAGGCGATTGGCCACCGGCACTTTCACGTCTTCGAAGAGAATCTGGCAGGTGTCCGAGGCGTGCTGGCCAAGCTTGTCTTCGACCCGCGCCACGGTATAGCCCGGCGAATCGGTCGGCACGATGAACGCACTGATGCCGCGCTTGCCGGCACTCGGGTCGGTCACTGCAAACACAATCACCACCCCGGCGTTCTGGCCCGAGGTGATGAACTGCTTGCAACCGTTGAGCACGTAGTGATCACCCTCCAGCCGTGCCCGGGTCTTCAGGCTGCTGGCGTCCGAACCGGCCTGGGGCTCGGTCAGGGCGAATGCGCCAAGCATCGCGCCGCTGGCTAGCGGCGTGAGGAACCGGGCTTTCTGCTCGTCGTTGCCGAACTTGAGGATCGGCACACAGCCCACCGAGTTGTGCACACTCATGATGGTCGAGCAGGCCCCGTCACCGGCGGCGATTTCCTCAAGAGCCATGGCGTAGCTCAGGTAGCCGGTGTCGCAGCCGCCCCATTGCTCCGGCACGAGCATGCCGAAGAAGCCCAGCTCGGCCATTTCGCCGATGGCTTCCTTCGGGAAGCGGTGCTCACGGTCCCACTCGGCCGCGAACGGTTTCAAGCGCTCCTGGGCGAATTGCCTGGCGAGATCGCTGATCTGTGTCTGTTCTTCAGTAGGAAGCATGGTGGTTCCTTAATACAGGCATTCGACGGCCATGGCCGTGGCTTCGCCGCCGCCGATACAAATCGCCGCAACGCCGCGCTTGAGACCCTTCTGGCGCAGGGCCGACAGCAGTGTCACCAGAATCCGCGCGCCGGACGCGCCAATCGGATGACCCAACGCGCAGGCACCGCCGTGGACGTTGACCTTGTCATGGGAAATTTCCAGTTTGCCCATGGTCACCAGCCCCACCACGGCAAAGGCTTCGTTGACCTCGAACAGATCGACGTCATCCAGGGCCCAACCGGTCTTTTGCATGAGTTTTTTCACCGCGCCGATGGGGGCGGTGGGAAACAGGCTCGGGGTGTCGGCAAACGCCGCGTGGCCATGAATCACCGCCAAGGGTTTCAAGCCGCGCTGCGTGGCCTGACTCTGGCGCATCAGCACCAGCGCGGCGGCACCGTCGGAAATCGAACTGGCGTTGGCCGCCGTCACCGTCCCGCCCTCACGGAACGCCGGCTTGAGCGAGGCGATCTTGTCGATCCGCGCCTTGGGCGGTTGCTCGTCGTGGCTCACCATCACCTGCTCCTTGCCGACCATGACCTGCACGGGCACGATCTCGGCGTCGAAACTGCCGTCCTTGATCGCCTGCTGGGCGCGGGTGGTGGAAGCAATGGCGAAGGCGTCCTGGGCTTCGCGGCTGAAGCCGTTGGCCTCGGCGCAATCCTCGGCGAAGGTGCCCATCAGGCGACCCTTGTCATAGGCGTCTTCCAGGCCGTCGAGGAACATGTGGTCGAGGACCTTGCCATGGCCCATGCGCAAACCGCTGCGGGCGCGATCAAGTAGATAAGGGGCGTTGGACATGCTTTCCATGCCGCCGGCCACCACCACCTCGGCGCTGCCGGCCACGAGCATGTCATGGGCGAGAATCGTCGCTTCCATGCCCGAGCCGCACATTTTGTTGAGCGTGGTGCAGCGGGTCGACTTGTCGAGCCCGGCACCCAGCGCCGCCTGGCGCGCCGGGGCCTGGCCAAGACCCGCCGCCAGCACGCAGCCAAACAGCACTTCTTCGACCGAACCCGGAGCAATACCGGCGCGGTCTACTGCGGCCTTGATGGCCGCCGCGCCCAGTTGCGGGGCGCTGAGGCTCTTGAGTTCACCCTGGAAGCCGCCCATCGGGGTGCGGACGGCGCTGACGATGACAATCGGATCGTTGGACATAATCAATTCTCCTATTTGGCGGCCATGCGCAAGGCACCGTCGAGACGGATCACCTCGCCGTTGAGCATGCTGTTCTCAATGATATGCCTGACCAGCGCCGCGTACTCGGCGGGTTTGCCCAGGCGCGCTGGGAACGGCACACCGGCGGCCAGGGAATTGCGGACTTCCGGGGTCATCCCGGCCATCATCGGAGTTTCGAAAATGCCGGGGGCTATGGTCATCACGCGGATGCCGTAACGTGCCAGTTCCCGGGCCGCCGGCAGGGTCAGGCTGGCGATGGCGCCCTTGGACGCCGCATAGGCGGCCTGGCCGATCTGGCCGTCAAAGGCCGCCACCGACGCGGTATTGATGATCACGCCGCGCTCGCCGTCGGCATCAGCCTCGGTCTCGCTGATGGCCGCCGCCGCCAGGCGCAACAGGTTGAAGCTGCCGATCAGGTTGACATTGATCACTTGGCTGAAGTTGGCCAAGGCATGCGGGCCATTCTTGCCGAGAATCCTCTCGCCACGCACGATGCCGGCGCAGTTCACCAGGCCATTGAGGCCACCAAAGGCATCGACCGTCGCCTTGACCGCCGCCTCAGCCGCCGCCTCGTTGCTGATGTCCGCGACCACGCTCTGGCAACCCAGTTTCTGCGCCTGGGCGGCCACCGCTTCGGCGTTGAGGTCTACCAGCATCACCTTGGCGCCGGCCTTCACCAGCAACTCACCGGTGGCTGCGCCGAGGCCAGAGGCGCCGCCGCTGACGAGGAATATCTTGTTGTCGATCTGCATGTGGTTTCCTTGGGTTCAAGCTCAAGCGTTAGCTGCCATAGCCTCTTGGGCCTTGGCGATTTCCTGGTTGCGCAAGATAAAGCGCTGCACTTTACCGCTTGGGGTTTTCGGCAAGTCGCTGACAAATTCGATTTCACGGGGATACGCATGGGCGGCCAGGCGTTTGCGCACGTGCTGGCGCAGCTCTTCGGCCAGCTCCGGCGCGGCGCGGTATTGGGCGCTGAGCACGACGAAGGCCTTCACCAGCTCGGTCCGCTCCGGGTCTGGCTTGCCGACCACCGCCGCCTCGACCACCGCCGGGTGTTCGATCAGGGCACTTTCCACGTCGAACGGGCCGACGCGGTAGCCGGAGGTGGTGATCACGTCATCGCTGCGGCCGACAAAGCTGATGCTGCCGTCCGGGTTCAGCTCCACAGTGTCGCCACTCAAGTAGTAGTTGCCGACGAAGGACTTGGTCGGTCCGCCCTGGTAACCGGCGAACCAGCACATTGGCGATTGGCCGCGATCCACGGCAAGAATCCCTGGCTGGCCCACGCCCAGCTCCTGGTTATTCTCGTCCAGCACGACGATCCGGTGGCCTGGCGAAGCGAAACCGGCGGCGCCCAGGTGCACCGGGTGCTCCAGCCCGTGGTGGTTGCACAGCACCATGCCCAGTTCGGTCTGGCCGTAATGGTCGTGAATGACGACGTTCAGGTTGTCGGCGAACCAGCGGATCACTTCCGGGTTCAATGGCTCGCCAGCGCTGCTGACGATGCGTAGCTTGCCGCTGATCGACCGGGCGAACTGCTCGCCCCCGGCAATCAACAGACGATAGGCCGTGGGTGAGCCCGTGAGGTTGGTGATGCCGTACTTGTTGATGACCCGGCAAGTGCTTTCCAGGGTGAACGGGCCATCGTAGAAGGTGATCGGATGCCCCATCGCCAGCGGCCCGGTCACGCCAAAATAGATGCCGTAGGCCCAGCCCGGGTCGGCGAGGTTCCAGAACGCATCTTCCGGGCGCAGGTCCACGGCGTCGCGGGTATAGCTCTGGAATGCGACGAGTGCCTTGAGCGGCACCGACAGTGCTTTCGCAGGCCCCGTAGTGCCAGAGGTGAACATCAGCAGGAACGGGTCTTCGCCCGTCAGCATAAGCGGTTCGCACTGGTTGGAATGATTCGCCAGTTCGGCCCAGAAACTGTAGTCGCCGCGCACGATCCCCCGGCCTTTTTCACCGCCCACCGTGACCACGGTAGGGCAACCGACGACTTCGTCGAGTTTTGAACGGTTGATGGCATCAGTGACGACGAGGCGTGCGCCGGAGCTGGTGACCCGGTGTTCGATAGCCTTGGGCCCGAACGCGGTGAACAAGGGCTGATACACCGCCCCGATGCGCCAGGTGGCGAGGACCACGATCAGCAGTTCGGCGGTGCGCGGCAGCAGGCCGGCGACCTTGTCGCCCTTGCCGACGCCTTGGCCGAGCAGGAAATTGGCGAAACGCGCAGCGTTTTCCTGCAAGTCGCGATAGGTCCATGTCGCCTCGCTACCCTCACGCCCCTCCCAGAACAACGCGATGCGCCCCGGCAACGCGTGCCGGTCGCAACATTCGACACAGGCATTGAGCGCATCAAGCGAGCCGTGCAGTGCGGCGTTGACGGTGTGCAGGTAATCGAACTGCGAAACGGCAGACGAATAATCGCGCATGGGCAGCATCCCTCTGTACTTGTTATTGGTGGGAACCGTAGACAGCAGGGAAATACTCGCGCCGATGGGCTTGGGCGGCAATGGTCAAAGCTTTCAAGTTGCTTGACTGGTTTGGCCATGGTCAGGCCAGGAGGCGCGGGTGTCCAAAAACCCATGTGGGAGTGGGCTTGCTCGCGAAAGCGTCGGATCGGCCAACCTTTTCAAGCTGATACACCACCGCCTTCGCGAGCAAGCTGAACTGGCCTAATGAT
>NZ_JAGGOF010000009.1 GCF_018614775.1 Pseudomonas fluorescens | reverse complement strand
CCACTTCCTGGGACACGATCGAGAAGAAGCGTGAAATTTGTACCCTTGTTGAGTGTTTTCCTGGCTGTAATATACTGCCTCGCCTACCGTCTGGTCCGTCGATAACGTCGGACGTCGGGGTGGTATTTGAGATTTTTTCAGCGAAAATTCGGCCTAAAAATAAGAAAAATGGGAGTGAACATCATGGCTGCACGCGAAACCGGCAATGTGAAGTGGTTCAACGATGCCAAGGGCTACGGCTTCATCCAGCGCGAAGACGGAGTGGATGTGTTCGTGCATTACCGCGCGATCCGCGGCGAGGGCCACCGCTCTCTGACCGAAGGCCAGCAGGTCGAATACGCGGTCGTGCAAGGGCAGAAGGGGTTGCAGGCTGAGGATGTGGTGGGGTTGTAACCGACGTCACTGGCTACACAAAACCCACTGTGGGAGCGAGCCTGCTCGCGATAGCGGTGTGTCAGGCAATGCATCATCGACTGGCACACCGCTATCGCGAGCAGGCTCGCTCCCACAATGGATCGCTTTCACATTGGAACAGGCCGCCTCAAGCCGTCTTCCAGGTAATCTCTTTTTCCCCGTCGGCGCTGATGCGAATCCAGCGGTCCGCCGATTCCTCACCTTCCTCTTCCACCCAGGAGCCGGGCGCGCAGCGCACTTCTACATTCAGTGCGGCGTAGGCGGCGCGGGCGCAGGCGATGTCGTCTTCCCACGGGGTCTGGTCACTTTCCAGGTACAAGCTGTTCCATTTGCCTACAGCCTTGGGCAACCAGGTCACCGGGACGTTGCCGGCCTTGCACTTGTAGGTCTGGCCTTTCTGGACCCAGTCGCTGCATGGCCCCAAAGCCTGGCCGAGCCACGTGGCAATGGCCTTGTGGTCGACGTCGGCGTCCTTGAGGTAAATCTCGATATCGGGTTGGCGCATGGATGTCCTCACTGCGGTCTTGAAAAATCCATTCGCGGATTTAACGGGCCCCGTACGCGTGTCCGGGGCCGGGAATCATAAGGTTTATTGAAGAACGAAATAATCGTAGCGCATCGACACCGTGACTTCGAACGGGTCGGCCTGCTCGATCACGCTGGCGCGGCGCTCGGCACTGGCCCGCCAGCCATGGGGCGTCATCGCCAGCAGGTTGGCGCGGTCCTGGCCGCTGTCGAGCACGAGCTTGAATTCGACGGTTTCGCTGTGCGCCAGCGCCATGCCCGGCGGCACCAACGCCAGGTGCTTGTCGTCGGTGTACTCGCGCACTTCGTCGTACAGGCGTTCGCGCAGTTCCATCAGGTGGCCGCGGGTGGGGCCGACTTTCATCAGGCCGCCGCCAGGGCTGAGCAGGCGCTTGGCCTCCTGCCAGTCCAACGGGCTGAACACGCTGGCAAGGAAACGGCAGCAGCCGTCCGCCAGCGGCACCCGGGCCATGCTGGCGATCAACCAGGTCAGTTGCGGGTTGCGTTTGCAGGCGCGCTTGACCGCCTCGCGGGAAATGTCCAAGGCGTAGCCGTCGGCATCGGGCAGCGCGTCGGCAATCTGCGCGGTGTAATAGCCCTCGCCACAGCCGATGTCCAGCCAGCGCCCAGGTGCGCGCTCAGCCGCCAGTTGGGCCAGGCGGCGGGCAACAGGGGCGTAGTGTCCGGCGTTGAGAAAGTCACGACGGGCTTCAACCATGGCCAGGTTGTCGCCGGGGTCGCGGCTGTTCTTGTGCTGCACCGGCAGCAGGTTCAGGTAACCCTGGCGCGCGCGGTCGAACCGATGCCCGGCCGGGCAGGCTACGCCGTTGTCCACCGCATTCAGCGGTTCATTGCAGATCGGACAGGCGAGCATCAGGCGAGCAACTTGATCAGCGTCTGGTAGTAGATCTCGGTCAGCACGTCGAGATCGGCCGCCAGCACGCGTTCGTTGACCTGGTGGATGGTCGCGTTGACCGGACCCAGTTCCACCACTTGCGTGCCCATGGTCGCGATGAAACGGCCGTCGGACGTGCCGCCGCTGGTAGAGGCCTGGGTCTCGCGGCCGGTGATGTCCTTGATGCTCGACGACACAGCGTCCAGCAGCGCGCCGGGTTCGGTCAGGAACGGCAGGCCGGACAGCGCCCAGTCGATGTGCCAGTCCAACTGATGCTTGTCGAGGATATCGGCAACGCGTTGTTGCAGGCCCTCGACGGTGGACTCGGTGGAGAAACGGAAGTTGAACACCGCCACCAGATCACCCGGGATGACGTTGGTTGCGCCGGTGCCGGCGTTGAGGTTGGAGATCTGGAAACTGGTGGGCGGGAAGAAATCGTTGCCGTGGTCCCAATGCTCGGCGGTCAATTCCGCCAGCGCGGGCGCCGCCAGGTGGATCGGGTTCTTCGCCAGGTGCGGGTAGGCCACGTGGCCCTGCTTGCCGCGCACGGTCAGTGTCGCGCCAAGGGAGCCGCGCCGGCCATTCTTGACCACGTCACCCACCAGGGTGGTGCTCGACGGCTCGCCGACGATGCACCAGTCCAGTCGTTCCTGGCGGGCCTTGAGGCGTTCGACCACCGCCTTTGTACCGTGGTGGGCGGGGCCTTCTTCATCACTGGTGATCAGGAAAGTGACGGAGCCCTTGTGGTCCGGGTAATCGGCGACGAACCGCTCGGCTGCCACCACCATCGCTGCGAGGCTGCCTTTCATGTCGGCCGCGCCACGGCCACAGAGCATGCCCTGGTCATCGATGACGGCATCGAACGGGTCGAGTTGCCAGGCCTGCACCGGACCGGTCGGCACCACGTCGGTGTGCCCGGCGAAGCACAGCACCGGGCCGTCATGCCTGCCATGGCTGGCCCAGAAGTTATCCACATCCTCAATGCGCATCGGCTCAAGCGCGAAGCCCGCGGTGCCCAGGCGCTGCATCATCAGTTTCTGGCAGTCGGCATCCACCGGCGTTACGGACGGACGGCGGATCAGGTCGCAGGCGAGTTGCAGGGTCGGCGAGAGGTCGGCGTGGGCCGTCATGAAAAACTCCGGGGATAGGGGATATGGACTCGGACCCTGTGGGAGCGGGCTTGCTCGCGAAGACGGTGCGTCAGTCAGGAAGATATTGCCTGGAACGCCGCCTTCGCGAGCAAGCCCGCTCCCACAGGGTCTGGGTTCGGCCGTTGGATGGTGTTCGGCCAAGGCTCGCAAAATGGCGGTTATCTTATAGCAAAATGAAAATCTCTGTGGGAGCGAGCTTGCTCGCGATAACGGTGGATTAGCAGCATTCATATTGACTGGCACACCGATATCGCGAGCAAGCTCGCTCCCACAATGGTTTTTGGCTGCCCTATAATGCGCGCCGGTTTTTGGGGTAATGGTCATGAGTACAGAAGATCCACGGTTTGCCGGCATCGCCCGTTTGTATGGCATCGAAGGCCTGGAGCGCCTGCGGGCAGCCCATGTGGCGATTGTCGGGGTCGGTGGTGTCGGTTCCTGGGCGGCGGAAGCCATCGCCCGTTGCGGCGTGGGCGAAATCTCGCTGTTCGACCTGGACGATGTCTGCGTCAGCAACGCCAACCGCCAGTTGCACGCCCTGGACAGTACCGTCGGCAAAGCCAAGGTCGAGGTGATGGCCGAACGGCTGCGCGGGATCAACCCTGACTGCACGGTGCACGCCGTGGCGGATTTCGTCACCCGCGACACCATGGCCGAATACATCACGCCGAACATCGACTGCGTGATCGACTGCATCGACAGCGTCAACGCCAAGGCAGCCCTGATCGCCTGGTGCAAGCGTCGCAAGATCCAGATCATCACCACCGGTGGCGCGGGCGGGCAGATCGACCCGACGCTGATCCAGGTCTGCGACCTGAACCGGACCTTCAACGACCCACTGGCTTCGAAAGTGCGCTCCACGTTGCGCCGCGACTATGGATTCTCCCGCACCGTGACCCGCCACTACAGCGTGCCCTGCGTGTTCTCCACCGAACAACTGCGCTACCCGAAACCGGACGGCAGCATTTGCTTGCAGAAGAGTTTCGTCGGCGATGGCGTGAAGCTCGACTGCGCCGGCGGGTTTGGCGCGGTGATGATGGTGACGGCAACGTTCGGCATGGTTGCGGCGACGAAGGCTGTGGATAAGATTGTGGCGGGCGTGCGGCGGCCGGCTGATAGAGTGTGAGATCGTTCCCACGCTCCGCGTGGGAATGCCTCTACGGACGCTCCGCGTTCGGCTCTTTGGGACGCGGAGCGTGGGCACGATCACTGCTGAGTCAGTTCACGCATCCGCTTCAACACCGCATTCAACCCATTACTGCGCGACGGCGACAGCTGCCGCGACAGTCCCAACTGATTGAACCACCCCGGCAAGTCCACCTGCTGCAACTCGGCCGCCGATAAGCCGTTGACCCGCGCCAACAGCAACGCCACCAGCCCGCGAATCAACCGCGCATCGCTGCTGGCGGAAAACTGCCAGCGCCCATCCTGCAACTGGCCCACCAACCACACCTGGCTTTCACAACCGCTGACCAGATTGGCCTCGCATTTGTCCGCCTCTTTCAAGGGCGGCAGGCGCTCGCCCCATTGCATCAGCAGCCGGGCGCGTTGTTCCCAGCCCGAGGCGTCCTGGAAGATTTGCAGCGCCGCTGCGGCATCGGCCGGCAGACTCATCGGAGCATCTCCAAGGCCTGATCCAGGGCTTCGAAGAAACGTTCGATGTCGGCTGAGTCGTTGTACAGCGCCAGCGATACCCTGATCGCTCCTGACAACTGCAAATGCTTGAACAAAGGCATGGCACAGTGATGTCCGGCGCGCACGGCGATGCCTTGCTCGGTCAGCAGGTGGGCCAGGTCGGCGTTGTGCACGCCGTCGACCCCGAAGCTGACCAGTGCCAAGCGTGGATTGCCCACCAGCCGCACACCGTTGCGCGCCAGTAGGCCGTGGAGCAGGTAATCGTGCAGCGCCGCTTCATGGTCGATGACTGCTTGGGCGTCGAGCCCGGACAGGTAATCCAGGGTCGCCCCCAGGCCGATCACGCTGGCGATCGGCGGCGTGCCGGCTTCAAAGCCCAGCGGCGCCGGGCGGAACGTGGCGCTGTGGTAATCGGCTTGCTGCACCATTTCGCCGCCAAACTGCCAATGACGCAGTTCGCCAAGCGCTTCGTTGCGGCCGTACAACACGCCCAGCCCGTCGGGGCCGTAGAGCTTGTGGCTGGAAAACACGTAAAAATCGCACCCCAAGGCCTGCACGTCATGGCGGCCGTGGACCACGCCCTGCGCGCCATCGATCACCGTCCATGCACCGTGGTGGGCCTTGGCTAACGCCAGCAGCGCCGGCAAAGGCTGCCAGGCGCCCAACACGTTGGACAACTGGCTCACCGCCAGCAGCCGTGTACGCGGTCCGATCAGCTCTGCCGCAGCACCCACATCGATGACCCCGTCAGCGTCCAGTGGCAATACCACCAGCGTCAGTGAACGGCGTTCAGCCAATTGTTGCCAGGGCAGCAGGTTGGCGTGGTGTTCCAGGGCGCTGATGACGATTTCATCGCCGGGTGTGAACAGGTGCTCCAGCCCATAGGCCAGCAGATTCAGTGCAGAGGTCGCACCGTGGGTGAAGACAATTTGCCCGCTGTCGCCTGCGTTGAGCCATTGCGCTGCCTTCAGGCGGCTGTCCTCGAAGGCCTGGGTGGCGTGAGCACCCGGCAGATGTTGCGCCCGGTGCACGTTGGCCGCCCCATTGGCGTAGTAATGCGCCAGGGCATCGAGCAGGGCTTGGGGCTTTTGTGTGGTGGCGGCGTTGTCCAGGTAGGTCTGGCCTTGCCGGTGGAGGGCGGCGATGGCCGGGAAGTCGTCGCGCCAGGGAGAGGGAATCAACATGCTTTCGGGCCCTGCTGGATATACGCCGAACCTTGTGGGAGCGGGCTTTTTTGTGGGAGCCGAGCTTGCTCGCGATGGCAGCGACACGGTTTAACTGCAAGACCGCGTCATCGTTCATCGCGAGCACGCGCGGCTCCCACAAAAGCTTGCTCCCACAGGTGACGGTGAAGCGGCTAGTTGTGCGCGTGCAGTGCTTCGTTCAGCTCGATGGCCGACTTGTGGGTCTTGCATTCCACGGCGCCGGTTTCGGAGTTGCGACGGAACAGCAGGTCGGGCTGGCCAGCCAGGTCGCGGGCCTTGACCACCTTGACCAGTTGGTTGTGCTCGTCCAGCAGCGCGACTTTGGTGCCGGCGGTCACGTACAGGCCCGACTCCACGGTGTTGCGGTCGCCCAACGGAATACCAATACCGGCGTTGGCGCCGATCAGGCAACCTTCACCCACCTTGATCACGATGTTACCGCCGCCCGACAGGGTGCCCATGGTGGAGCAACCGCCGCCCAGGTCCGAGCCCTTGCCGACGAACACGCCAGCCGAAACACGGCCTTCGATCATGCCCGGGCCTTCGGTGCCGGCGTTGAAGTTGACAAAACCTTCGTGCATCACGGTAGTGCCTTCGCCGACGTAGGCGCCCAGGCGGATCCGCGCGGCGTCGGCGATGCGCACGCCGGCCGGCACCACGTAGTCGGTCATTTTCGGGAACTTGTCCACCGAGAAGACTTCCAGCAACTCGCCGCGCAGGCGGGCTTCGAGCTGGCGCTCGGCCAGTTCGCTCAGGTCGATCGCGCCCTGGCTGGTCCAGGCCACGTTCGGCAGCAACGGGAAAATGCCCGCCAGGTTCAGGCCGTGGGGCTTGACCAGGCGGTGGGACAGCAGGTGCAGCTTGAGGTAGGCCTCTGGGGTCGAGGTCAGTTGTGCATCTTCAGCCAGTAGGGTGGCGACCAGCGGCTTGTGGCTTTCGGCCAGGCGGGTCAGCAGTGCGGCTTGCACGGAATCGACGCCCTTGAGGGCGTCAGCCAGCTGCGAGGCCTGGGTGGTGGTGAAGGTGATGGCCTGGTTGCCTTCGCTGTAACCCAGAATCGGTGCCACGGCAGCGATGATGTCAGCCGAAGGGTTGAGCAGCGGCTGTGCGTAGAACACTTCCAGCCAGGCGCCTTCGCGGTTTTGAGTGCCGACGCCGAAGGCCAGGCTGAACAGGGTAGTGGACATGGACATTACCTCAACAAAATGGACTGGGCAGAGTTACTTGATCGCTGCCGCATAAATATCTGGCTTGAAGCCAATCAGGGTTCGATCACCGAGATCAAGCACCGGGCGCTTGATCATCGAGGGTTGAGCGAGCATCAGTTCGATGGCTTTCGTCTGGTCGAGATCGGCTTTGCGTTCGTCGTCGAGCTTGCGAAAGGTCGTACCGGCCCGGTTCAACACCACTTGCCAGCCATGCTCGTCGCACCATTGGGTCAGGTGCTCACGGTCGATGCCGGCGCTCTTGTAGTCGTGAAAATCGTAGCGCACCGCGTGTTCATCGAGCCAGGTGCGCGCCTTTTTCATGGTGTCGCAGGCTTTGATGCCGAAAATCTGTAAGTGCTTGTTTTCATTGGGCATAAAATCCTCCCCAAAACTTCCCCAATATCGCCCCAAAATTCAGCCGGAGATTATGCCACGTCGATCCACTCGGCGCCTCGACTGTCGCGATTCAGATCGGTCATGCTGGCCGAACGGTGACCGAGCAGTTTTTGCGCATCGCGGCCTTCTGCCTCATGCAGACGAGCAGCCAAGAAGCGCTGCTCGTGGAAGCTCGGCGGCGGGTCACCGAACTTGATGCCCAGCTTCTTTGTAGCCTTATCCCGAGCCTCGGGGAACGCAGAACTCAGCGTATCGAGCGCCATAGGCTGCCCAGCTTTGGAACGTTCAGGGGCCTGGGCATGATGCACCAGGTGCTGTGACAGAACGCGGTCTCGGCATTGTTTGATCACTCCAGCCAGGTCCAGGCTGATGGATTCAAGCTTGAGCTCTGTGCTGATACGAATCCTGGCGCTTGTCTTCGACTGGACGACGTGCAGAAAACTGTCATGCACAAAGGCCTTCTTGTGGACGCCGCCGCTGGGCGAGCTTGGGCTATACAAGTGCAACGGCTAGACGGGCTAGGTGCTGACAGCAAGCGCGCCGACGGCTGGTGGGAGAGCAAGGACAGCGCCGGCCTGTACGAGGCGAACTACGAAGCCGCCGGCTTCTACCGGGTCGACCAGCCGCAGCGCGGCGACATGATCGTGATGGAGTTGGGCCGGACGGTTCACCCGAACCACGCGGGGATTTTTCTGGGCGCGATCCATCGTTGCCCGGTGAGGATGCCGAGACCTTCGGCCCTGGGGCATTCTTGCTGCACCACCTATACGGAAGGCCATCAGAGATCATTGTCTTCGGTGGGTCTTGGCTTTAACGAACACGCCTCATCCTTAGGCACAAAGATGCACAACCAGTATGACCGGGCAGACAAATGATCTGCTTTTTCGTCCAGTACCAGTTTCTGCTGTCTTTGAATTACTCTTGGCGTCCGGAATTAGCGCAGAGCAACGACCATGCAGGCAAAGCCAAGGCTGGCAATCAGCGAATTAGCGAAAGAAAGGATCGCGCTCTGGGTGAGTATGGCTAAAACGCACGAGGTTGATGAGCTGTTAATACAGCGGTTGTTAAGTCGGTTCCCCCTCGCAATGTCTTCAACTATTGCTGGTACATCGGTTAGCTCAACAAATCGCTCTTCACCACCTTTTTCGGCTTCATCGATCATCTGCTGAAAGACTGGGATTCGATGTCTATCAAGCCCCTTGCGAACATTCATCGCCAAAGAGGGCAAGCCATCTTGCATGTAATGCTTATACCAAAGCCCTTTCAGAGGGGATAGCGATTCTGGGTCGGCTGCTTTAACTGCCCTAGCTCTCCCTGCTCAAGGAGTTTCAATTTCGCGAACAATCT
Organism: Pseudomonas fluorescens; assembly: GCF_018614775.1. Taxonomy (GTDB): domain Bacteria; phylum Pseudomonadota; class Gammaproteobacteria; order Pseudomonadales; family Pseudomonadaceae; genus Aquipseudomonas; species Aquipseudomonas fluorescens_BY. The sequence goes on along the minus strand of NZ_JAGGOF010000009.1, from coordinate 56,697 downwards.
TAGCGGGGTTTTGTGCGCCGGAGAGGGTGCCTCCGTAAAAATTTGCAGCCAGCAACAGGCTGTAACGCCCAGGAACCGATTTCTCAAGCCCGATGTGCTTTACGCACTCACCCAGGTCGACCTCTGGTATGTCTTTCTCTTCGGTTGAGGTCATTTCTTGTCCTTGCTGGTTTGAAAAAGCCCGGCGGGCCGGGCTAGTATCAGGCAGCTTTTACTGGCTTTATCAGGCTTTCTGCTGGGATGCCGAACATATCGTGAAGCTTCCAGATCATGGGTAGAGTTAACGAGCGTTTACGGTTGAGCACCTCGTATACGCGGTTCGTTTTTCCGATAGCGGGAGCCAGATCGGCCGCGGTGAGTCCGGATTGCTCCATGCGAAACTTGATGGCTTCAATTGGGTCGGGCAGATCCACCGGGAAGTGCTTGGTTTCGTAGGCCTCGATCAGAGTGATCATGACTTCAAAAGCATCGCCTTCTGGGGTACCAAGCTCAGGCTCATTCTCGAACAGAGGAGAAATCTCTTTGAGAGCTACCCGGTATTCTTCATCGGTGCGTATTGGGCGAATGTTCATAATGATTACTCCATTTCCACGGTGTTTGCGTCGATTTTGTCGTACTGCTGGTGAGTCCCGACAAACTTGATGTACACAGCGCCGAAGCGGTAGGCGATGGCGACCACGAGACGGTAGTCGTTACCCTTGATGTTGAATACCACGCGGCGACTCTTGAGAATGCTTGCGTTACCGTATTGTGCCTTGATGTCGCTTGGGTTGGTCCATGCGGCCTGCTTGGCATCGTCAAGCCAAGCTTTAAACTGCTGCTCGGAGTCCGGGTATTTCTCCCAGAAGGCTTTCAGATGGCTGATGGCGATAATTCTCATGGGTGAGAATATAGTCCCGTGGTGGGACTTGCGCAAGCTTTCACAAGCAAAAGCTTGCAGCTTGCGGATCTTGGATAGGATCTTCGACCCCCGAAGCGAGTGTCTTGAGCATGGCAGATCTCGCTTTGTCGAGCCTTTCCGCTTTGAAGAAACCAGTCTGTTCCTAGCGCTCTTCAGTCGTTGACTCTGCGCTCAACATTGCTCACCTGTCTTAACAGAAAGCTTTGTAGACCTCGAACAGCAAATAGATCGCCAGGAGGGTCTAGGATCTTTTGGAGTAACAGCGCGGCCAGCTCCAATCGCTCTGTCTCCTTGAGAAGTTTCATGAATAGTTCCCCGTTATTCGCTCCACTTAATGTGCCAATTTAGGCCATTAAGCCTAAAAATGATGGTTAGTGTGCCGTATTGGGGGCATTAGCCTTGCTTGTCACACGGGACAAATCCTTACCCTCATAAAAAGCAAAGCCGCCCGAAGGCGGCTTCAATCGACACGCAGTTGAGCTTGATTTGCCCTTCTGCGCCGCTGGGTCAACCCCGAGAGGGGCCCAGACTCCTGCCAGCTTCGCTGGGGACGGGGCGATCATGGCTACTGGTATTAGCGAATTCAAGCCAGCTTGCACGCTCTAAACAGCGTTGCCTGGGATGTGTCGACGTACTAAGCCAACGAAATCAATGGTTTCGCTTATCGCAGTACGTTTTATTTCTTTTCTTGTCTGAGCAGGCGATCGTGGTCTGACAGACGCGCCGAAGTTTGCGACAAGTTTTTAAGGTTGCCCGTCGGAAGCGAGCACTCTAGCCTCTGGGTGTCGCTGCCAATTCAGTGACCGGACGTGAGAATCCGAACTTCCCTAGGAGCACATACCTCTGCGCTATTAAGTGCAGGGTTTCCCATACTTCAGCTCTAGGTAGCAGTTTAATGACCAAAGAATCTCAAACCTCACCCAAACCAGCCTCCACGTTCCCCTACGGCGACTACGCCCCTGAAAAGCTGCAAGAAGCCGCTGATCGTGCGCTGGATCATTACCTCAAGCCTGAAGACAGCGAGTCAGAACCCCCACCCTCGTCGCAGTTGTTCACGGTCGTGGACAGTGTCGACACCGAGGTTTTATTAGCAAATTTCAGCGAAACCCTGGCCTCCGCCAACGCCATGCTGAGTGACTTGGCGTTCGATCTGGACGGTTCGCGGCGGCATGTGGCGCTGGGGGTGGTGCAGATGATCGAATTGGGGGCACTGCTGGCGGACAAGGCTTTGGACCGGGTAGAGGTTCGGGCCTGATGCAATAAGTGCCGGCCTCATCGCGAGCAGGCTCGCTCCCACAGTGGATTTTGGTGGTTCACAAGACTTGTGGTCGACACCAGACCCTGTGGGAGCGAGCCTGCTCGCGATTGCGGTATGTCAGTTGTTGTGAAGGCGACTGAACTGACGCCTTCGCGAGCAAGCCCGCTCCCACAGGGGTTTTAGTGTCGCTACCGGAGGTTGTGAGCACCAGTGATCCAGCGTCGGGGCGCTATACGTGTGCTTCTTCGCGCTCCGGTACCAATTTCACTTCCACTCGCTGGCCCAGCGCACGCGCCGCGCTGGCAAGTGTTGCCAGCGTCATGCCCGCATCGTTTTGGTCGAGCGCACGATCAATGGCCGTGCGACTGGTGTGCATCCGTTGTGCCAAGGCCTTTTTGGTCACTTTCTGAAGCTTCATTGCTTCGGCAATCTGCCAGGCAATAACGCGTTTGAGCGCAGCAGCGGAAACTTCTTCGGCGATGCCTTGCTCGGCGAGGAAATCGTCAAAATCAGATCCAATATGCTTGTTCATTTGCGGTACCTCAGTCATTAGTGGAGTGTACCGAAATAGGTGCATCGCTCAACCAGCGCGTTGATGAATTTTGTTCAGTGAGTTCCAGAAATCTGTGGCTGCTCGCTATTCAGTGTGGGAGCGGGCTTGCTCGCGAATGCGGTGGGCCAGCCTGCGATGATGTTGTCTGTGCCTCCGTCATCGCGAGCAAGCTCGACTCCCACAATAGCGGTCCTCTTCAGCTCGATACCGCCCTCAACCCCGACGCTGGATGAACGCCCGAATCCGCTCCGCCGCTTCCACGCATTCCGCCAATGGTGCGACCAGGGCCATGCGCACGCGGCCGGCGCCCGGGTTGACGCCATCGACGTCGCGGGACAGGTAGGAGCCTGGCACCACGGTCACGTGTTCCTGTTCGAACAGGTCGCGGCAGAACGCTGCATCATCGCCTGCCACGTTTGGCCACAGGTAGAAGCTGCCGTCAGGGCGTTGCACGTCCAGCACCGGGCTGAGGATGTCCAGTACGGCGTCGAATTTTTCCCGGTACAGCGTCCGGTTGGCTCGTACGTGCTCTTCGTCGTTCCAGGCAGCGATGCTCGCCCGTTGGGTCTGCACCGGCATCGCGCAGCCATGGTAGGTGCGATACAGCAGGAAGCCCTTGAGGATGTCCGCGTCGCCGGCCACGAAACCGGAGCGCAGGCCCGGCAGGTTGGAGCGTTTGGACAGGCTGTGGAAAACCACGCAGCGCTTGAAGTCCTGGCGACCGAGTTCGACGCAGGCGCTGAGCAGGCCCGGTGGCGGGGTCTGTTCGTCGAAGTACAGTTCGCTGTAGCACTCGTCGGCGGCGATCACGAAGTCGTGCTCATCTGCCAGGGCGATGAGTTTCTTCAGCATGTCCACCGGAATCAACGCGCCGGTCGGGTTGCCGGGGGAGCACAGGAACAGGATCTGGCAACGTTTCCAGATGTCGGCCGAAACGGCATCGAAATCCGGATTGAAGCCGTTTTCGTCCAGGCACGGCAGGTAATGCGGCTTGGCGCCGGCGAGGAAAGCCGCGCCTTCATAGATCTGATAGAAGGGGTTCGGGCTGACCACCAGCGCATCGTCGCCACGGTCGACCACGGTCTGGGTGAAGGCGAACAGCGCCTCACGGGTGCCATTGACTGGCAACACGTGGCGCGCCGGGTCCAGCCAGCCGTTCGGCACGTTGAAGCGTCGCTCGCACCAGCCGCTGATGGCTTCACGCAGGGCGGGAATGCCCAGGGTGGTCGGGTAAACGGCCATCTGATCCAGGTTGCCAGCCAGGGCCTCGGCGACAAAGCTTGGCGAACGATGCTTGGGTTCGCCGATGGACAGGGCAATCGGCCGCTTGTCCGGGTTCGGCGTGACGCCGCCCAGCAGGGCGCGAAGCTTTTCGAACGGGTAGGGCTGCAACTGGTTCAGGGCGTTGTTCATCGGGGGCCTCGTTCAATGTGGGCGCTGTCCTTGTGGGAGCGGGCTTGNNAGCCCGCTCCCACAGGGGACATATATTGGTTCAGATGTTGATACGTGTCAGGTGAGCATCGGGTTCCTGGTTGACGCTCAAGTGCCGGACCATCTCTTCCTGCAAGCGGCTGCACAGTTGTGGATCGGACAACGGTTGGTTGTCGGCGTCGGTGATGAAGAACACGTCTTCCACCCGTTCGCCGAGCGTGGCGATCTTGGCGTTCTGCAGGGACAGGTCGAACTCCAGGAAGATATGGCCGACCCGCGCCAGCAGGCCCGGGCGGTCCGGGGCGCTGAGTTCCAGCACCGTGACCTGGCGCAGGGCGTCGTTGTGGATTGTCACCTGCGGGGCAAACGCGAAGTGCTTGAGCTGGCGCGGCACCCGGCGCTGGATGATGGTTGGGTAATCCGCCGGGTTGCGCAGGGCTTCGGTGAGGCCATCGCGGATCTGCTTGATCCGCGCCGGGTTGTCGCCAATCGAGTCGCCGTCGGTGTCGAGCACGATGTAGGTGTCGAGGGTGAACTGGCTGCTGGAGGTGATGACCCGGGCGTCATGGATGTTCAGGTTGAGCTGGTCCATCGCGGCCACGGTCACGGCGAAGAAATCGTGCTGGTCCGGCGCGTAGATGAAAATCTGCGTGCCGCCTTCGAACTCGCGGTGGGTGGTTTCCTTGATCAATACCAGCGGCCCGCCGTCGGCCGGTTGTTGCAGGATCGCATCGCTGTGCCAGGCCACGTCGCCCGCGGTGTGACGCAGGAAATAGTCATCGCCCAGTTGCGACCAGAGTTGTTCGACGTCGTCCGGATCGGTGCCACCGCGTACCAGGATGTCCAGGGCCGCGCTTTGCGTGCGGCGGATCTGCTCTTCGCGGTCCACCGGGTTTTCCAGGCCGCGGCGCAAGGCGCGCTTGGTCTCGGTGTAGAGTTGGCGCAACAGGCTGGCGCGCCAGGAATTCCACAGGCTCGGGTTGGTGGCGTTGATGTCGGCCACGGTGAGCACGTAGAGGTAGTCCAGGCGGGTTTCGTCGCCAACGATCTGGGCGAAGTCGTGGATCACCTGCGGGTCGGACAAATCCTTGCGCTGGGCGGTGGTCGACATCACCAGGTGGTTCTGTACCAGCCAGACGATCAGCCGGCTGTCCCACACGGGCAGTTTATGCCGCTGGCAGAACGCCTCGGCATCCACCGCGCCGATTTCGGAATGATCGCCCTGACGGCCCTTGCCGATGTCGTGGTACAGGCCGGCCATGTAGATCAGTTCGGGCTTGGGCAGCTTGCCCATGAGCTTGCTGGCCAGCGGGAATTTTTCGGACGCCTGGGTGTACTGCAGCTTACGCAGGTGCTTGATCAGGTTCAGGGTGTGGGCATCGACCGTATAGATGTGGAACAGGTCGTGCTGCATCTGCCCGACGATGAAGCCGAACTCCGGCAGGTAGCGCCCGAGGATCCCGTAGCGGTTCATGCGCCGCAGGTTGCGGTGCACGCCGATCCTGCACTTGAACAACTCGATGAACAGGCTGGTGTTGCGGATGTCGTGGCGGAAGTCTTCATCGATCAGGTGCCGGTTTTCCCGCAGCAGGCGAATGGTGTCGGCGCGCACACCCTTGATCTCCGGTCGCTGGGCCATCAGCACGAAGATTTCCAGCATGGCGAATGGCGTGCGACGAAACATATTGGCGCTGCGCGCCTCGATGTAGCCGTCGTGCAACTGGAAGCGCGAGTTGATCGGCTGCGGCGGCTCTTCGTCCTCGGGGGCGAGGATGACTTCCTCGAAGTGCTGAATGATCAGTTCGCTGAGCTGGGCGATGCTCATCACCACCCGGTAGTATTGCTGCATGAAGTTTTCGATCGATTGCTTGGCATCCTGCCCCTCGAAACCCAGCAGCCCGGCAATGGAGCGCTGGTGATCGAACAGCAGGCGGTCTTCGGAACGCCCGGCGAGCATGTGCAGGGCGTAGCGAACCTTCCACAGGAACTCCTGGGAGGAGGCCAGCAAGGCGTTTTCGCTTTCCACCAGGAAACCCTCGCCGGCCAGGGCGCGCAGGTTCAGCGTGCCATACTGGCGGCGAGCAACCCAGAGGATCGTCTGGATGTCCCGCAGGCCGCCCGGCGAGCCCTTGACGTTGGGCTCCAGGTTGTACTCGGTGTCGTTGTACTTGTGGTGGCGGGCCTTCTGCTCGGCATGCTTGGCGAGGAAAAAGTCCTTGCTCGGCCACATGTGCGCCGTGCTGGTGACATCAAGCATGCGCTGGCGCAGGCGTTCGGGGCCGGCGATGGTGCGGCTTTCCATCAGGTTGGTGATCACCGTCAGGTCGGCGCGGGCTTCGTCGGCGCATTCCTGCACCGAACGCACGCTCTGGCCGACTTCCAGGCCAATGTCCCAGAGCAGCGTCAGGAAGCGCTCGATGGAATCGCGGAAAACCTCATGGTCGGCGCTGTCCAGCAGGATCAGCAAATCGATGTCGGAGTACGGGTGCAGTTCGCCGCGCCCGTAGCCTCCTACCGCTACCAGGGCGATGTCGGCGTCCTCGCTCCAGTCGAACTGGTCCCAGGCCTTTTGCAGGAGGTTGTCGACGAACCAGGCGCGGTCCTCGATCAGCCGACGGATATCCCGGCCAGCGCGAAAGCGCTGGTCGAGCACTTCGCGGGCCTGGCGGATCGCTTTCTTGAACGCCGAGATGGGGCTTGCCTTCAGGGCCAGTTCAGCCTGGAACTGGCCGCGGTCGAAGAGTTCGGGATCCACCTGCGGCATTGAATGGCTTTCCTTTCTATCTGTAGCTATAGGCTGGTTTCGGATCAGGCGGAAACGCGTGGGATGGTGTCATCGCTGCGCAGGGTGAAGATCTCATAGCCGGTCTCGGTCACCAGCAAGGTGTGCTCCCACTGGGCCGACAGCTTGCGGTCCTTGGTGATGGCAGTCCAGCCGTCACCCAGCACCTTGGTGTCGGCGCGCCCCTGGTTGATCATCGGCTCGATGGTGAAGGTCATGCCTGCCTGAAGCTCCATGCCGGTACCGGCCCGGCCGTAGTGCAGGATCTGAGGCTCTTCGTGGAACACCTTGCCGATGCCGTGGCCGCAGAATTCGCGCACCACCGAGAAGCCGTTCTTCTGGGCGTGCTTCTGGATCACTTCGCCGATGTCCCCGAGGCGGCAGCCCGGTTTCACCAGTTCAATGGCCATGTACATGCATTCCTGGGTGACTTTCGACAGGCGCTGGGCCCACTCCGGCACATTGCCGACATGGAACATGCGGCTGGTGTCGCCGTGGTAGCCGTCCTTGATGACGGTGACGTCGATGTTCAGGGTGTCGCCATCCTTCAACGGTTTTTCATTGGGGATGCCGTGGCAGACCACGTGGTTGATCGACGTGCAGATCGACTTCGGGAAACCCTTGTAATTGAGCGGCGCCGGGATGGCCTTCTGCTCGTTGACGATGAAGTCGTGGCAGATGCGGTCCAGCTCATCGGTGGTCACGCCCGGCTTGACGTAGTCGGCGATCATTTCCAGTACATCGGCGGCGAGTTTTCCGGCGACACGCATTTTGGCGATGTCCTCGGGCGTCTTGAGGGTAACGGTCATACAGGCTCTCTCTGCGCCCGACGGCGCTGTCCAAAACGAAATGGGCGGCGGATGATGTTCCGGGCGGCCCTGAAAGAGGCGATTCTAACAGACGATCGGGGCAAATCCGCGTCCGGGTTTATGTCCGGTTGAGGTGTTTTATCTGCTCGGCAGAATCCGTGTTCCGTTTTCGCCCTTGCTGTGGTATAAAATGCGCCGCTTTCCGGGGATGACCCCGTAAGCTTAAATCCACACACGTGTCGACACGATGACCTGGGTGCCTTTGGCTTCTATAGCCGCTGGTTGGTCATTGGGATACGTGGAGGCCAAACCCGACTTATCAAGGAACTATCATGTCCCAAGTCAACATGCGCGATATGCTGAAGGCCGGTGTGCACTTCGGTCACCAGACCCGTTACTGGAACCCGAAAATGGGCAAGTACATTTTCGGCGCGCGCAACAAGATCCACATCATCAACCTTGAAAAAACCCTGCCGATGTTCAACGAAGCACTGACCTTCGTAGAGCGCCTGGCCCAGGGCAAAAACAAGATTCTGTTCGTCGGCACCAAGCGTTCCGCTGGCAAGATCGTTGCTGAAGAAGCAGCCCGTTGCGGTTCGCCGTACGTCGATCACCGCTGGTTGGGCGGCATGCTGACCAACTTCAAGACCATCCGCGCTTCCATCAAGCGTCTGCGTGATCTTGAAGTCCAGGCCGAAGACGGCACTTTCGCCAAGCTGACCAAGAAAGAAGCGCTGATGCGCACTCGCGATCTTGAGAAGCTGGACCGCTCCCTGGGTGGTATCAAGGACATGGGCGGTCTGCCTGACGCACTGTTCGTGATCGACGTTGATCACGAGCGCATCGCGATCACCGAAGCCAACAAGCTGGGCATCCCGGTCATCGGCGTTGTCGATACCAACAGCAGCCCGGAAGGCGTTGACTACATCATCCCAGGCAACGATGACGCCATCCGCGCCATCCAGCTGTACATGGGTTCGATGGCTGACGCTGTTATCCGTGGTCGCAACAATGTAAATGGCGGCACCGAAGTCTTCGCTGAAGAAGCTCCGGTAGCAGCCGCTGAGTAATCGACGCCCTGGCGTTGACTCAGTAAGCAAAAAGGGGGCTTGGCCCCCTTTTTGCCACCTCGAAAACCAATTGTCGCCAGCGCAGCTACCTGTTTGTAACGTGTCGCGGCCTATAACGATGGTTTTCCAGGAAGAATTGATCGCCCGTTCGATCGGGTGGAATGGTTGAAAACCTATCCAAGAGGATTTTGAAATGGCAGAGATTACTGCAGCGTTGGTCAAAGAACTGCGCGAGCGTACCGGCGAAGGCATGATGGACTGCAAGAAAGCCTTGACCAAGGCTGGCGGCGACATCGAGAAAGCCATTGATGACATGCGTGCTTCGGGCGCCATCAAGGCCGCCAAGAAAGCCGGCAACGTTGCCGCTGAAGGCGCCATCGCCATCAAGGACGACGGCAAAGCCGCCGTTCTGCTGGAAGTCAACTCCCAGACCGACTTCCTGGCTCTGCAAGACGACTTCAAGGCATTCGTTGCTGCCAGCGTCGAAAAGGCATTCGCTGACAAACTGACCGACGCAGCTCCGCTGATCGCGGCTCAGGAAGAAGCGCGCCTGGTCCTCGTCGGCAAGACCGGCGAAAACGTCAACATCCGTCGCCTGGTTCGCGTTGAAGGTGACGTGGTCGGTACTTACCTGCACGGTAACAAGATCGGCGTGGCTGTTGTCCTCAAGGGCGGCGACACCGAGCTGGCGAAAGACATCGCCATGCACGTAGCCGCGACCAACCCTGAGTTCCTGCTGCCTTCGGACGTTTCGGCCGACGCGATCGAGCGCGAAAAAGGCGTTTTCCTGCAGTTGAACGAAGAGAAGCTCAAGGGTAAGCCTGCAGACATCGCCGAGAAGATGGTGGCTGGCCGTATCTCCAAGTTCCTGGCTGAAGCCAGCCTGGTTGAGCAGGCGTTCGTCAAGAACCCTGAAGTCAAGGTCGGTGACCTGGCGAAGAAAGCCGGTGCTGAAATCGTTTCCTTCACCTACTTCAAGGTAGGCGATGGTATCGAGAAGCCGGTCGACAACTTCGCTGAAGAAGTTGCCGCCCAGGTAGCTGCTGCCAGCAAGCAATAAGACAGGTTTTTACAACTGTCGCCCAGAAGAGGCTGCCCGCTCACGCGCGCAGCCTCTTTTTGGATGAGGATGCCGATTTCTATTGGTTTCCTGTCGGAACTGGCTTACAAAGCCGTGTTCCGATGGCGCTGTCTCAGCGTCACTTAGAGTGAGTGCAGGCTGCAAACAGTTTGCCGAGAATTTTCGTAAATACGCCGCAGGAGAGATTCGCAATGGCTCAGCAGGGCAGTGGTTATCAGGCTCGCTATAAACGCATTCTACTCAAGCTTAGCGGCGAGGCCCTGATGGGCTCGGAAGAGTTCGGGATCGATCCGAAGGTGCTGGATCGCATGGCCCTGGAAGTCGGTCAGTTGGTCGGCATCGGCGTTCAGGTCGGCCTGGTCATCGGCGGTGGCAACCTGTTCCGTGGCGCTGCGCTGAGCGCGGCCGGCATGGACCGGGTCACGGGCGACCACATGGGCATGCTGGCTACTGTGATGAACGCCCTGGCTATGCGCGACGCCCTGGAGCGTGCCAATATCTCGGCCATCGTGATGTCGGCCATTTCCATGGTGGGCGTGACCGACCATTACGACCGCCGCAAAGCCATGCGTCACCTCAATGCCAAGGAAGTGGTGATTTTTGCCGCTGGTACCGGTAATCCGTTCTTCACCACGGATTCGGCGGCCTGCCTGCGAGCGATCGAAATCGATGCCGATGTCGTGCTCAAGGCAACCAAGGTCGATGGTGTCTACACCGCCGACCCGTTCAAAGACCCGCATGCCGAGAAGTTCGATCATCTGACCTACGATGAAGTGCTGGATCGCAAGCTGGGTGTAATGGATCTGACGGCCATCTGTCTGTGCCGCGACCACAAGATGCCGTTGCGCGTCTTTAACATGAACAAGCCCGGCGCCCTGCTGAATATCGTACACGGCGGCGCGGAAGGGACTCTGATCGAGGAAGGCCAACAATGATCAACGAAATCAAGAAAGACGCCCAAGCGCGTATGCAGAAATCCCTGGAGTCTCTGAGCCATGCGTTTGGCCAGATTCGTACTGGCAAGGCACACCCGAGCATCCTGGGCAGTGTGATGGTGCCTTACTATGGTACCGACACGCCCATCAGCAGCGTCGCCAACGTCACCGTCAAGGACTCGCGGACCCTGCAGGTCGTGGCCTTTGAGCGCAACATGCTCGCGGCGGTCGACAAGGCGATCCAGAGCGCCGGCCTGAACCTCAACCCGACCAACCTGGGCGAGTTGCTGCTGATCTCCATGCCTGCCCTGACCGAAGAAACCCGCAAGGGCTTCACCAAGCAGGCGCGTGCCGCCGCCGAGGACGCTCGCGTTGCCGTGCGCAACATTCGTCGCGATGCCTTGGGCGAGCTGAAGAAGCTGGTCAAGGATAAGGAAATCAGCGAAGACGAAGAGCGTCGTGCAGCGGCCGATATCCAGAAACTGACCGACAAGGCAGAAGCTGATATCGATGCGGCCACCAAGCAAAAAGAAGCGGACCTGATGGCCGTATAAGGGTCTCGTTTTCATGGAAAAGACCAAGCAGGCCTTGCCGTTCGCGGTGCCCCGCCACGTGGCGATCATCATGGACGGCAATAACCGTTGGGCCAAGAAACGCTTCATGCCTGGCGTAGCCGGGCATAAGGCTGGGGTCGATGCGGTTCGCGCGGTCATCGAGGTGTGTGCCGAGGCCGGCGTCGAGGTGTTGACCCTGTTCGCGTTCTCCAGCGAGAACTGGCAGCGCCCGGCCGATGAAGTCAGTGCCTTGATGGATCTGTTCCTCAAGGCCCTGCGCCGCGAGGCCAGGCGCCTCAACGAGAACAAGATCAGCCTGCGCATCATCGGTGATCGCTCGCGCTTTCATCCGGAGTTGCAGGCCGCGATGCGCGAAGCCGAAACCGCGACGGCGGGTGCTGATCGGTTTGTCCTGCAGATTGCCGCCAACTACGGCGGCCAGTGGGACATCGCCCAGGCTGCCCAGCGGCTGGCGCGGGAAGTCCAGGCCGGCCACTTGCGGCCGGAAGACATCACCCCCGAACTGCTGCAGACTTGCCTCGCTACCGGCGAGCTGCCGTTGCCGGACCTGTGTATCCGTACCGGTGGCGAGCACCGCATCAGCAACTTTCTGCTCTGGCAGTTGGCGTATGCCGAGTTGTACTTCTCCGACCTGTTCTGGCCGGACTTCAAACACGAAGCCATGCGCACTGCACTGGCCGATTTCGCTTCCCGTCAGCGTCGCTTCGGTAAAACGAGCGAGCAGATCGAAGCTGGAGCCCGGGTTTAATGCTTAAACAACGAATCATCACTGCCCTGATCCTGTTGCCTATCGCCTTGGGTGGGTTTTTTCTGCTCGAGGGTGCGAATTTTGCCCTGTTCATCGGGCTGGTCGTGACGCTTGGGGCTTGGGAATGGGCGCGGCTGGCAGGTTTCCCTGCGCAGTCGGCGCGCGTGGCCTACGCCGTGGCCGTGGCCGTCATGCTGTTCATCATGTACGTGGTGCCTGGCCTTGCGCCGTGGGTGCTGGGTGCGGCGGTGCTGTGGTGGGCGACGGCAACGTTCCTGGTATTGACCTATCCACGGACCTCGCATCACTGGGCCAACACGGCCACCAAGCTGATGATCGGCCTGTTGATCCTCCTGCCGGCCTGGCAAGGGCTGATCTGGATCAAGCAAGGTGCGCTGGGCAACTGGCAGATCATGGCCGTGATGGTGCTGGTCTGGGGCGCCGACGTGGGTGCCTATTTCTCCGGTCGGGCCTTTGGCAAGCGCAAGCTGGCGCCGAAAGTCAGCCCAGGCAAGAGCTGGGAGGGCGTCTATGGCGGCCTGGCCTTGAGCCTGGTGATCACGACCGTGGTCGGCTTCGTTCGCGACTGGACCGTCGCGCAACTGCTGATGGGACTATTTGGCGCCTCCCTCATTGTCTTTGTGTCGGTGGTCGGCGACCTGACTGAAAGCATGTTCAAGCGTCAATCCGGGATCAAGGACAGCAGCAACCTGCTACCCGGTCACGGCGGCGTGTTGGACCGCATCGACAGCCTGACCGCCGCGATCCCGATCTTCGCCGTGCTGCTGTGGATGGCCGCTTCGTGAGCCGTCCCCAGCAGATTACCGTCCTGGGGGCGACCGGTTCGATCGGCCTCAGTACGCTGGATGTCATCGGTCGACACCCGGAGCGCTACCAGGCCTTTGCCCTCAGCGGCTTTACCCGTCTGAGTGAGTTGTTGGCCCTGTGCATTCGCCACGCGCCGCAGTTTGCCGTGGTGCCCGAGACGGGTGCCGCGCGCGCGTTGCAGGATGACCTGCGGGCGGCCGGCTTGTCCACGCGGGTGTTGGTGGGAGAGGCGGGTCTATGCCAGGTGGCTTGCGACCCGGAAGTCGACGCGGTGATGGCGGCGATCGTCGGCGCGGCGGGCTTGCGGCCGACGCTGGCAGCGGTGGAGGCCGGCAAGAAGATCCTGCTGGCCAATAAAGAAGCGCTGGTGATGTCTGGCGCGCTGTTCATGCAGGCGGTGCGCAAAAGCGGCTCGGTGCTGCTGCCCATCGACAGCGAACACAATGCGATTTTCCAATGCATGCCGCGGGATTTTTCCCGAGGCCTGGGGGCGGTGGGGGTTCGGCGGATTCTGCTGACAGCTTCTGGTGGCCCTTTCCGGCAGACGCCGCTGGAAGAATTGGTGCATGTTTCACCTGAGCAGGCCTGCGCTCATCCGAACTGGTCCATGGGGCGCAAGATTTCCGTGGACTCGGCGAGCATGATGAACAAGGGACTGGAACTGATCGAAGCCTGCTGGCTGTTCGACGCCAAACCTTCCCAGGTCGAAGTGGTCATTCATCCACAGAGCGTGATTCACTCCCTGGTGGACTATGTAGACGGCTCGGTGTTGGCCCAGTTGGGCAACCCGGACATGCGCACCCCGATCGCCCATGCACTGGCCTGGCCGGAGCGGATCGATTCGGGCGTGGCGCCGCTGGACCTGTTCGCCATCGCCCGCCTGGATTTCCAGGCGCCTGACGAACAGCGCTTCCCCTGCCTGCGCCTGGCGCGACAGGCGGCCGAGGCGGGCGACAGTGCCCCGGCCATGCTGAACGCGGCCAATGAAGTGGCGGTTGCGGCGTTTCTCGATGGACGTGTCCGTTACCTGGAGATCGCGAGTATCATCGAAGAAGTCTTGAATCTCGAAGCGGTGGTTTCGCTCGATGATCTCGACGCAGTATTCACGGCGGATGCCAGGGCCCGTGACTTGGCGGGCCAATGGCTCAGACGCCACGGGCGTTGAAGCTGCGCTACGTTAACCAGGCTTGCCCTGGGCAGGATTGCGGAGAAAACAGATGAGCGCGCTCTATATGATTGTCGGCACCCTGGTTGCGCTAGGGGTGTTGGTCACCTTTCACGAATTCGGTCATTTCTGGGTCGCGCGTCGCTGTGGCGTCAAGGTCCTGCGTTTTTCCGTGGGCTTTGGCATGCCCTTGCTGCGCTGGCACGACAAGCGGGGCACCGAGTTCGTGGTAGCAGCCATCCCGTTGGGCGGCTACGTGAAAATGCTCGATGAGCGCGAAGGCGAAGTTCCCGCCGATCAGCTCGATCAATCCTTCAACCGCAAGACCGTCCGTCAGCGCATCGCCATCGTAGCGGCGGGGCCGATCGCCAACTTTCTGCTGGCGATGGTTTTTTTCTGGGTCCTGGCCATGCTCGGCAGCGAGCAGGTGCGCCCCGTCATCGGGGCCGTGGAAGCCGGCAGTGTGGCCGCTCGGGCCGGTTTGAGCGCCGGGCAGGAAATCGTTGCGATCGACGGTGAGCCGACGTCGGGCTGGGCCGCGGTCAACCTGCAACTGGTGCGGCGCCTGGGCGAGAGCGGTTCGTTGCAAGTGCAGGTACGCGAGCAGGGCTCCACGGTGGACTCGCCCCGGGAACTGCTGCTGGATAACTGGCTCAAGGGCGCCGACGAGCCGGATCCGATTCGCTCGCTGGGTATCCGCCCATGGCGCCCTGCGTTGCCACCGGTACTCGCCGAGCTTGATCCGAAAGGCCCGGCCCAGGCCGCCGGCCTGAAGACCGGCGACCGGTTGCTGGCACTCGATGGCCAGCCGGTCAGCGACTGGCAGCAGGTGGTCGATTCGGTTCGTGTACGTCCCGATACCAAAATTGTGCTGCGCATCGAGCGCGACGGTGCTCCAATCGACGTCCCGGTCACCTTGGCCGCCCGTGGCGAGAGCAAGGCGCCGACCGGCTACCTGGGGGCTGGCGTCAAGGCAGTCGAGTGGCCGCCGGAAATGATCCGCGAAGTCAGTTTCGGTCCGGTGGCGGCGATTGGCGAGGGTGCGCGGCGCACCTGGACCATGAGTGTCCTGACCCTCGACTCACTGAAGAAAATGTTGTTCGGCGAGCTCTCGGTAAAAAACTTGAGTGGACCGATAACCATTGCTAAAGTGGCGGGCGCTTCTGCCCAGTCGGGCGTTGCTGATTTCCTGAATTTCCTTGCTTATCTGAGCATTAGCCTGGGGGTTCTGAATTTGCTGCCCATTCCGGTACTGGATGGGGGGCATCTGCTGTTTTATCTGATCGAGTGGGCGCGTGGTCGTCCCTTGTCGGATCGGGTGCAAGGTTGGGGGATACAGATCGGTATCAGTTTGGTGGTCGGGGTCATGCTGCTTGCCCTCGTCAACGATCTGGGTCGTTTGTAACGCTTCGCCGAATTGCGAATCTGCCGCATTTTGCGGCAGTTTGTTTATTGCCAGTTGGAATAAGAAAGGACTTCATGAAACGTCTGCTGCTAACTGCGGTTCTCACCGTACTGATGATCGCCGAAGTTCACGCCGAGTCCTTCACTATCTCTGATATTCGCGTCAACGGCCTCCAGCGGGTCTCCGCGGGTAGCGTCTTTGGTGCCTTGCCGTTGAACGTCGGCGAGCAGGCGGATGATCGGCGCCTGGTGGAATCCACGCGTGCGCTGTTCAAGACCGGCTTCTTTCAGGATATCCAACTGGGCCGTGACGGCAACGTCCTGGTCATCACGGTCGTTGAGCGCCCGTCGGTCGCCAGCATCGAGATCGAAGGCAACAAGGCGATCTCCACTGAAGACCTGATGAAGGGGCTCAAGCAATCCGGCCTGGCCGAAGGCGAGATCTTCCAGCGTGCCACCCTCGAAGGTGTGCGTAACGAACTGCAACGCCAGTACGTTGCCCAGGGCCGCTACTCGGCCACCGTCGACACCGAAGTGGTGCCGCAGCCGCGCAACCGCGTCGGCCTGAAGGTCAACATTAACGAAGGCACCGTGGCGGCCATCCAGCACATCAACGTGGTGGGCAACACGGTTTTCCCGGATGAAGACCTGATCGACCTGTTCGAGCTCAAGACCACCAACTGGCTGTCGTTCTTCAAGAACGACGACAAGTACGCCCGTGAAAAACTCTCCGGTGACCTGGAGCGCCTACGTTCCTATTACCTGGACCGCGGCTACATCAACATGGACATCGCTTCGACCCAGGTGTCCATCACCCCGGACAAGAAGCACGTCTACATCACCGTCAACGTCAACGAAGGCGAGAAATACACCGTTCGTGACGTCAAGCTCAGCGGTGACCTGAAGGTACCTGAAGACCAGGTCAAGTCGTTGTTGCTGGTGCAGAAGGGCCAGGTGTTCTCGCGCAAGCTGATGACCACCACGTCCGAGCTGATCACCCGTCGCCTGGGTAACGAGGGCTACACCTTCGCCAACGTCAACGGCGTGCCGCAACCGCATGACGAAGACCACACCGTCGACATCACCTTCGCCGTGGACCCGGGCAAGCGTGCCTACGTCAACCGCATCAACTTCCGTGGCAACACCAAGTCCGAGGACGAAGTGCTGCGCCGTGAAATGCGCCAGATGGAAGGTGGCTGGGCCTCGACCTACCTGATCGACCAGTCCAAGACCCGCCTGGAGCGCCTGGGCTTCTTCAAGGAGGTCAACGTCGAGACACCGGCCGTGCCGGGCGTCGATGACCAGGTCGATGTGAACTACAGCGTCGAAGAGCAGGCTTCCGGCTCGATCACCGCCAGCGTCGGCTTCGCCCAGAGCGCCGGCCTGATCCTCGGCGGTTCGATCACCCAGAACAACTTCCTGGGTACCGGTAACAAGGTCAGCATCGGCCTGACCCGCAGTGAGTACCAGACCCGCTACAACTTCGGTTACGTAGACCCCTACTGGACCGCTGATGGCGTGAGCCTGGGCTACAACGCCTTCTACCGCACCACCGACTACAAAGAGCTCGATGCTGACATCTCCAGTTATGCCGTGGACAGCTACGGTGTGGGCGCCAACATCGGCTACCCGATCAGCGAGACCTCGCGCCTGACCTTCGGACTTACTGCCCAGCAGGACAAGATCAACACTGGCAAGTACACCGTTGACGAGATCTTCGACTTCGTCAAAAAAGAAGGCGACAGCTACCTGAACTTCAAGGCGTCTGCCGGTTGGTCCGAATCGACCCTGAACAAGGGCGTCCTGGCGACCCGTGGTCATTCCCAGAGCCTGGTGCTGGAAACCACTACGCCTGGCAGCGACCTGTCGTTCTTCAAGCTCGACTACCGCGGCCAGCTGTTCCAGCCGTTGACCGATAACTACACGATGCGCCTGCACACCGAGCTCGGCTATGGTGATGGCTACGGTTCGACCGACGGCCTGCCGTTCTATGAGAACTACTATGCAGGTGGTTTCAACTCGGTGCGTGGCTTCAAGGACAGTACCCTTGGCCCGCGCAGTACGCCGAGCAAGGGTACCAATCCGGGTACGGTTGAGGACCCGGACCAAGACCCACTGCCGTTCGGTGGCAACGTATTGATTCAAGGCGGCGTCGAGGTCCTGTTCCCGATGCCATTCGTGAAGGATCAACGTTCCCTGCGTACTTCGGTATTCTGGGACGTGGGTAACGTATTCGACTCCAAGTGCAGTGACACCACCAACGCGAATGGTACCAAGTCCAATACCCAGTGCAACGACATCAGCCTGAGCAACATGGCCAGTTCCGTCGGCGTGGGCGTGACCTGGGTCACTGCGCTGGGTCCTTTGAGCTTCGCGTTGGCAATGCCGATCAAGAAACCGGATGACGCTGAAACCCAAGTGTTCCAATTCTCCCTCGGCCAGACGTTCTAAGCGTCTGACCCAAGACAACGACAATGGATTTTGTAGGAGTACATCGTGCGTAAGTTGACTCAATTGGTTCTCCTGGCGACCGTACTGGTTGCAGGCCCGGCGTTCGCCGACATGAAGATTGCCGTGCTGAACTATCAGATGGCTTTGCTGGAGTCCGACGCGGCGAAGAAATACGCCGTGGATGCCGAGAAAAAATTCGGCCCGCAACTGACCAAGCTCAAAGGCCTGGAAAGCAGCGCCAAGGGTATTCAGGACCGTCTGGTTGCCGGTGGTGACAAGATGGCCCAGGGTGAGCGCGAGCGCCTGGAGCTTGAATTCAAGCAAAAAGCCCGTGACTTCCAGTTCCAGTCCAAGGAACTGAACGAAGCCAAGGCCGTGGCCGACCGTGAAATGCTCAAGCAGCTCAAGCCGAAACTCGACAGTGCCGTGGAAGAAGTCATCAAGAAAGGTGGTTTTGACCTGGTGTTCGAGCGTGGTGCAGTGATCGATGTCAAGCCACAGTACGACATCACGCGCCAGGTGATCGAGCGCATGAATCAGCTGAAGTAATCCATGACAGCGACTATCAAGCTCGGCCAGCTGGCCGAGTTCCTCGGCGCCACCCTGCGTGGCGACCCGGAGAAGGCAATCACTGGGCTAGCCACTTTGCAAGAGGCTGGCCCAGCTCAGTTGAGCTTCCTGGCAAATCCCCAGTACCGCAAGTACCTGGCCGACAGCCGGGCCGCCGCGCTGTTGCTCAAGGCGGCTGACGCCGAAGGGTTTGCCGGCGCCGCCCTGATCGTGCCCGATCCGTACCTGGCGTATGCGCGCATTTCCCACCTGTTCGATCCCAAGCCCAAAGCGACCGCAGGTGTTCATCCCAGCGCGGTGATCGCCGCGGATGCGGTGGTTGACCCCACGGCCTGCATCGGTCCTTTCGTGGTGGTCGAAAGCGCCGCGCGAATCGGTGCCGGTGTCACCCTGGGCGCCCATTGCTTCATTGGTGCGCGCAGCGAAGTTGGCGAAGGCGGCTGGCTGGCTCCGCGCGTCACCCTGTACCACGACGTGCGCATCGGCAAGCGCGTGGTGATTCAGTCCGGCGCAGTGCTGGGCGGTGAAGGGTTCGGCTTTGCCAACGAAAAGGGTGTCTGGCAAAAGATTGCCCAGATCGGTGGCGTCACCATTGGCGACGACGTCGAGATCGGCGTCAACACCGCGATTGACCGTGGCGCCTTGGCTGACACCGTCATCGGCAACGGCGTCAAGCTCGACAACCAGATCCAGATCGCCCACAACGTCCAGGTCGGTGACCATACCGCCATGGCAGCCTGCGTGGGCATCTCCGGCAGCACCAAAATCGGCAAGCATTGCATGCTCGCCGGTGGCGTGGGACTGGTGGGGCATATCGATATCTGTGACAACGTGTTCCTGACCGGGATGACCATGGTGACCCACTCGATTACCGAGCCGGGAGCCTATTCTTCCGGTACGGCGATGCAGCCGGCGGCCGAATGGCGCAAGAGCGCGGCCCGTATCCGTCAGCTCGACGACATCGCGCGACGTCTGCGACAGGTGGAAAAGCGTGTAGGGGACGTGACCCCTGGCGGTAATGCTTCATCAGATGGCTGATACCATTTCCATATCAAGTGTGCACAGCCGTTAGGGCTCCTTGATTTGCTAGCGGAGTGCGCGTCACTCGTGCGCTCCCAATCTTTACATAGGCTTCCCCCCGAAATGATGGACATCAACGAGATTCGCGAATACCTGCCTCACCGTTACCCGTTCCTGCTGGTGGACCGGGTGGTGGATCTGGATGTTGAAGGCAAGCGCATTCGCGCCTACAAGAATGTCAGCATCAACGAGCCGTTCTTCAATGGTCACTTCCCCGCGCATCCAATCATGCCGGGTGTGCTGATCATCGAAGCGATGGCCCAGGCTGCCGGGATCCTTGGTTTCAAAATGCTCGACGTCAAGCCTGCCGACGGCACGCTGTATTACTTCGTCGGCTCCGACAAGCTGCGTTTTCGCCAGCCGGTCACTCCGGGCGATCAGTTGATCCTCGAAGCCAAGTTCATCAGTTGCAAGCGCCAGATCTGGAAGTTCGAGTGCCAGGCTTCGGTCGATGGCAAGCCAGTCTGCTCCGCTGAAATCATCTGTGCGGAACGCAAACTATGAGTTTGATTGACCCTCGCGCAATCATCGATCCGACGGCCGTCCTGGCCGCCGATGTCGAGGTCGGCCCGTGGTCGATCGTCGGCGCAGGTGTGGAAATCGGCGAGGGTACGGTGATCGGTCCCCACGTAGTTCTCAAGGGACCGACCCGGATCGGCCGTCACAATCGCATCTACCAGTTTTCTTCGGTAGGCGAGGACACGCCCGATCTCAAGTACAAAGGTGAAGAAACCCGCCTGGTCATCGGCGATCACAACGTGATCCGCGAAGGCGTGACGATTCACCGTGGCACCGTTCAGGATCGTGCCGAAACGACCTTGGGCGACCACAACCTGATCATGGCGTATGCGCACATCGGTCATGACAGCGTGATCGGCAACCATTGCATCCTGGTCAACAACACCGCGTTGGCCGGCCACGTGCACGTGGATGACTGGGCGATCCTGTCCGGCTTCACGCTGGTGCACCAGTATTGCCATATCGGCGCCCACAGCTTTTCCGGCATGGGCACCGCCATCGGCAAGGACGTTCCGGCTTACGTCACGGTGTTCGGCAACCCCGCCGAAGCCCGCAGCATGAACTTCGAAGGCATGCGCCGTCGCGGCTTCAGCGAAGAGGCGATCACCGCGTTGCGTCGCGCCTATAAGGTCGTTTATCGCCAGGGCCTTACCGTCGAGCAGGCGCTCGCCGAGCTGGCCGAGTCTTCGGCGCAGTACCCGGAAGTTGCGACCTTCCGCGATTCCATCCAGTCTTCGACCCGCGGCATCACCCGTTAATCATGGCCAGTCTGCGTATTGCGCTGGTGGCGGGCGAGGCTTCCGGCGACATTCTGGGCGCCGGTCTGATGCGCGCGCTCAAGGCGCAGCATCCTGCCGTCGAATTCATAGGTGTCGGCGGTCCGTTGATGCAAGCCGAAGGGCTGACGTCCTATTTTCCGATGGAACGCCTCTCGGTAATGGGTTTGGTGGAAGTGCTCGGTCGTTTGCGCGAGCTACTGGCCCGGCGCAAGAAGCTGATCGCGACCCTGATCGAGGAAAAACCGGATGTGTTCATCGGCATCGATGCGCCGGATTTCACCCTCAACATTGAATTGAAGCTGCGTCAGGCCGGGATCAAGACCGTGCACTATGTCAGCCCGTCGGTCTGGGCCTGGCGCCAGAAGCGGGTGCTGAAGATCCGCGAAGGCTGCGACCTGATGCTGACGCTGCTGCCGTTCGAAGCCCGGTTCTACGAGGAAAAGGGTGTGCCGGTGCGGTTTGTCGGACATACCCTGGCCGACACCATTCCCCTGGAAGCCGACCGTGACGCCGCTCGCCAGGCGTTGGGTCTGGTCGGCGGGCCGCTGGTGGCGTTGATGCCCGGCAGCCGGGGCGGCGAAGTCAGTCGCCTGGGCGGTTTGTTTTTCGACGCCGCCGAACGCCTGCGGGCGATGCGTCCCGACGTGCGGTTTGTCCTGCCCTGCGCGAGCCCGCAACGTCGTGAGCAGCTTGAAACGCTGCTGGCGGGGCGTGATCTGCCGGTCACGCTGCTCGACGGCCGCTCCCATGACGCGCTGGCAGCGTGTGATGCCGTGTTGATTGCCTCGGGCACTGCTACCCTTGAGGCGTTGCTGTACAAACGCCCGATGGTGGTCGCCTATCGCCTGGCGCCGCTGACATTCTGGATACTCAAGCGCATGGTCAAGAGCCCTTACGTTTCCTTGCCGAACCTGCTGGCCCAGCGCCTGCTGGTGCCGGAGTTGTTGCAGGACGCTGCAACGGCTGACGCCCTGGCCGACACTCTGGCGCCGCTGATCGACGGCGGGCAGGAGCAGACTCGCGGCTTTGATGAAATCCACCGGACCTTGCGCCGCGACGCCTCCAACCAGGCGGCTGACGCGGTGCTGACCCTGATTGGCGCAAAACCATGAGCCAATCGAAGCTGCAGTTGGGCCTGGACTTCAACCTGGTCGCCGAAGCGGAAGCGCTGGTGGCCGGTGTCGATGAAGTGGGCCGCGGGCCCTTGTGCGGCGCGGTGGTGACGGCGGCGGTGATTCTCGACCCGAACCGGCCGATACTCGGTCTCAATGACTCCAAGAAGCTCACCGAGGCCCGTCGCGAGAAGCTCTACGACGAAATCTGCGAGAAAGCTCTGAGCTGGTGCATTGCCCGGGCCGAGGTCGAAGAGATCGACGAGCTGAACATCCTCCACGCCACCATGCTCGCCATGCAACGTGCCGTGGAGGGCCTGCACATCACGCCGAAGCTGGCGATGATCGATGGCAATCGCTGCCCGAAACTGTCGATGCGCGCCGAAGCGGTCATCCAGGGCGATAGCAAGGTGCCAGCCATCGCTGCGGCCTCGATCCTGGCGAAGGTCAGCCGCGACCGGGAAATGAGCGCTTTCGAGCTGATCTACCCGGGCTACGGCATCGGCGGCCACAAGGGCTACCCGACCCCCGTTCATCTGGAAGCCTTGGCTCGCCTCGGACCCACGCCGATCCACCGGCGTTCGTTTGCGCCGGTGCGGCTGGCTTATGAAGCGCGCGAGGGCCTGGTAACCATCGGCCCGATCCAGCCAAGTGCTGCCCCCTGTGGGAGCGAGCCTGCTCGCGATAGCAATCGATCACTCACATCATTTGTCGATTGAACCAGCGCTATCGCGAGCAGGCTCGCTCCCACAAGGTCGGTATTCCGACTGACGGGCATTCGCCACTCATACCCAAGGCCCGGTACAATCCGGGCCTTGTTGTTTTCATGACTTAACGCAGGATCACTATGCCGGCTTCATTCGTCCATCTACGCCTGCACACTGAATACTCCCTGGTCGACGGTCTGGTGCGGATCAAGCCACTGGTCAAGACCCTGGTGGGCATGAACATGCCTGCCGTGGCGGTCACCGACCAGAACAACATGTGCTCGCTGGTCAAGTTCTACAAGACTGCCATGGGTGCCGGGATCAAGCCGATCTGTGGCGCCGACCTGTGGCTGGCGAACAAGGACCCGGACGCGCCGCTGAGCCGAATCAGCCTGCTGGTCATGAATGCCGTCGGTTACCGCAACCTCACCGAGCTGATCTCCCGTGGCTTTATCGATGGTCAGCGCAATGGCTCGATCATCATCGAGCGCCAGTGGGTGGCCGAGGCCAGCGAAGGCCTGATCATGTTGTCGGCCGCCAAGGAAGGTGAAGTCGGTCAGGCCCTGCTCAGTGGCAACCCCGAAGAAGCCGAAGCACTGGCCCGTGACTGGATGGCGGTGTTTCCCGACCGCTTCTATATCGAGGTGCAGCGCACCCACCGTCCAAACGACGAAGAGCACCTGCACGCCGCCGTGGCCCTGGCCGACAAGCTCGGGGCGCCGCTGGTGGCCACCAACGACGTGCGCTTTATCAAGCAGGAAGACTTCGAGGCCCACGAAACCCGTGTCTGCATCGGTGAAGGCCGCGCCCTCGACGACCCGCGTCGTTCGAAGAATTACAGCGACCAGCAATACCTCAAGAACGCCGAGGAAATGGCCGAGTTGTTCAGCGACCTGCCCGAGGCGCTGGAGAACACCGTCGAGATCGCCAAGCGCTGCAACATCGAAGTAAAGCTGGGCAAGCACTTCCTGCCCAACTTCCCGATCCCCGATGGCATGACCATCGACGAGTACTTTCGCAAAGTGTCCTTCGACGGCCTGGAAGAGCGCCTCAGCGTCCTGTTGCCCAAGGAGACCACCGAAGATTACGAAGCCAGGCGCCAGGTCTATGTCGACCGGCTGAATTTCGAACTGGATATCATCATCCAGATGGGGTTCCCCGGTTACTTCCTGATCGTGATGGACTTTATCCAGTGGGCCAAGAGCAATGGCGTGCCGGTGGGGCCGGGCCGGGGCTCGGGCGCCGGGTCGCTGGTGGCCTATGTGCAGAAGATCACCGACCTCGACCCGCTGGAATATGACCTGCTGTTCGAACGTTTCCTCAACCCGGAACGGGTCTCCATGCCCGACTTCGACGTCGACTTCTGCATGGACGGTCGCGACCGGGTGATCGATTACGTGGCCGAGAAGTACGGCCGCAACGCGGTGAGCCAGATCATTACCTTCGGTTCCATGGCCGCCAAGGCAGTGGTGCGTGACGTGGCGCGGGTGCAGGGCAAGTCCTACGGCCTGGCGGATCGTCTGTCGAAGATGATCCCGTTCGAAGTCGGCATGACCCTGGAAAAGGCCTACGAGCAGGAAGAAATCCTGCGCGATTTCATCAAGGTCGACGAAGAAGCTGCGGAAATCTGGGAGATGGCCCGCAAGCTTGAAGGCGTGGTGCGTAACGTCGGCAAGCACGCCGGTGGCGTGGTAATCGCGCCGACCAAGCTGACCGACTTCTCGCCGATCTATTGCGATGAAGAGGGCGACGGCCTGGTCACCCAGTTCGACAAGGATGACGTCGAGGCGGCAGGGCTGGTGAAGTTCGACTTCCTCGGCCTGCGGACCCTGACCATCATCGACTGGGCGCTGAAGACCATCAACCGTGACCGGGCCAAGGTTGGCGAAGCGCCGCTGGACATCGCCTTCATCCCGCTGGACGACAAGCCGACCTACAGCCTGTTGCAGAAAGCCGAAACCACGGCAGTGTTCCAGCTGGAATCCCGGGGCATGAAGGAGCTGATCAAGAAGCTCAAGCCCGACTGCCTGGAAGACCTGATCGCACTGGTGGCCCTGTTCCGTCCGGGCCCGCTGCAATCGGGCATGGTCGACGACTTCATCAACCGTAAGCACGGCCGCGCCGAGCTGGCGTATCCGCACCCGGACTACCAGTACGACGGCCTCAAGCCGGTACTGGCGCCGACCTACGGCATCATCCTGTACCAGGAACAGGTGATGCAGATTGCCCAGGTCATGGCCGGCTACACCCTCGGCGGTGCAGACATGCTGCGCCGGGCGATGGGTAAGAAAAAGCCCGAGGAGATGGCCAAGCAGCGCGGCGGCTTTATCGAAGGCTGTGCGAACAACGGCATCGACGGGGACCTGGCGGGCAACATCTTCGATCTGGTGGAAAAATTCGCCGGCTACGGCTTCAACAAATCCCACTCTGCCGCTTATGGTCTGGTGTCGTACCAGACCGCCTGGCTGAAAGCCCATTACCCAGCGCCGTTCATGGCCGCGGTACTGTCGGCGGACATGCACAACACCGACAAGGTCGTGACCTTGATCGAAGAAGTGCGGACCATGAAGCTGCGTCTCGACGCGCCGGACGTGAACGCCTCGGAGTTCAAGTTCACCGTGAACGACGAGGGCCGCATCATCTATGGCCTCGGCGCGATCAAGGGCGTCGGCGAAGGGCCGGTGGAAGCCATCACCGAAGCGCGCCAGGACGGTCCGTTCAAGGACCTCTTCGACTTCTGCGCCCGGGTTGACCTCAAACGCATCAACAAGCGCACCCTCGACGGCTTGATCCGCAGTGGCGCGCTGGACCGGCTCGGTCCGTACTTCCACGACGAGTCCAAGGCCTACCAGGCCAACATCGACCGCAACCGTGCGGTGTTGCTGGCGGCCATGGAAGAAGCGATCAAGGCGGCCGAGCAGACCGCCCGCACCCACGACAGCGGTCACGCCGACCTGTTTGGCGGGCTGTTCGTCGAGGAAGATGCCGACGTCTACGGCAACCACCGCAAGGCCAAGGAGCTGACCCTCAAGGAACGCCTCAAGGGTGAGAAAGACACCTTGGGCCTGTACCTCACCGGGCACCCGATCGACGAATACGAAGGCGAGATCCGCCGCTTCGCCCGTCAGCGCATCATTGACCTGAAGCCGGCGCGCGACACGCAAACCGTCGCCGGCATGATCATCGCCCTGCGGGTGATGAAGAACAAAAAGGGCGACAAGATGGGCTTCATCACCCTCGATGACCGCTCCGGGCGCATCGAGGCGTCGTTGTTTGCCGATGCGTTCCACTCGGCGCAATCGCTGTTGCAGACCGACGCGATGGTGGTGGTGGAAGGCGAGGTCAGCAACGATGACTTTTCCGGTGGCCTGCGGCTGCGGGTCAAGCGGGTGATGAGCATGGAAGATGCCAGGACCAACCTGGCCGAGAGCCTGCGCCTCAAGCTGCAGACCCAGGACCTCAAGGGCGATCAGCTCCGCTGGTTGGGCGAGTTGTTCAAGCGCCATCGCGGTGCCTGCCCGATCACCATGGAGTACGTGCGCCCCGACGCCAAGGCCGTGTTGCAGTTTGGCGAAGGCTGGCGGATCGATCCGGCGGATGCGTTGATTCAAGCCTTGCGTGACCAGTTCGGCAAAGACAACGTCTTCCTCCAATACCGTTGACGGCCAGGGGCCACTCCTGAAACTGGAACGCCCCTGATCTCGACCCGAATTTTTAATCTCGACCTGAACGCGCCTCTCCCTTAAGGTAGGCGCGAATAGACAACCGGCCGGCCCAAGCTCTCTTGGACGTCGACCCAAGACGGACGCCTATGAACCCGAATTTTCTAGATTTCGAACAGCCGATCGCCGACCTGCAAGCCAAGATCGAAGAGTTGCGCTTGGTCGGTAATGACAATTCGCTGAATATCGGCGATGAAATCTCTCGTCTGCAGGACAAGAGCCGCACGCTGACCGAAGATATCTTCGGCAAGCTGACCAGCTGGCAGATCGCGCGCCTGGCGCGTCATCCGCGTCGTCCGTACACCCTGGACTACATCGACCACATCTTTACCGAGTTCGACGAACTGCACGGTGACCGTCACTTCTCCGACGACGCCGCGATCGTTGGCGGTGTCGCCCGTCTCGACGACCAGCCGGTCATGGTCATCGGCCATCAGAAAGGCCGCGAAGTGCGCGAGAAGGTCCGTCGCAACTTCGGCATGCCGCGTCCCGAAGGCTACCGCAAGGCTTGCCGCCTGATGGAAATGGCCGAGCGCTTCAAGATGCCGATCCTGACCTTCATCGACACGCCGGGCGCCTACCCGGGGATCGACGCCGAAGAGCGCAACCAGAGCGAAGCGATTGCCTGGAACCTGCGCGTCATGGCCCGCCTGAAAACCCCGATCATTGCCACCGTGATTGGCGAGGGTGGTTCCGGCGGCGCATTGGCCATTGGTGTCTGCGACCAGTTGAACATGCTGCAATACTCCACCTACGCGGTGATCTCGCCGGAAGGCTGCGCTTCGATCCTGTGGAAAACCGCCGAGAAGGCCCCGGACGCCGCTGAAGCCATGGGCATCACCGCCGAGCGTCTCAAAGGCCTGGGCATCGTCGATAAAGTGATCAACGAGCCCGTGGGCGGTGCCCATCGCGACCCGGCTGCGGCTGCTGCGCTGATCCGTGCCGAGCTGAGTTCGCAACTGTCGATGCTGAAGAAGTTCGACAACGACGCGCTGCTGACCCGCCGCTACGAGCGGTTGATGAGCTACGGTCTCTGATCTGACTGCTGTACCTCTGTGGGAGCGGGCTTGCTCGCGAAAGCGCAGTGTCAGTCGACATAATCGTTAACTGAGACACCGCATTCGCGAGCAAGCCCGCTCCCACATTTGATTGGTGTGAAGGCCAGTTCCTATGAATCAGTCCAGGATTGATCTACCCGCCCGGCTCCTCACCCAACTGTCCCCCTGGCGCAACGCCGCCACTTGGCGCATCGCCTTCTCCGGCGGCCTCGACTCCACCGTCCTGCTGCACCTGCTCGCATCTCTCTCGAAACACCACACCCTGCCCGCACTCAGCGCCCTCCATATTCATCATGGCCTCCAGGCGGCGGCCGATGCCTGGCCGGACCATTGCCGCGCGGTGTGTAGGGCCTTGGGTGTACCGCTGCGCGTGGTTAGCGTCCAGGTCCGTCCCGGAGCGAGCATCGAACGCGCCGCCCGGGACGCACGTTATGGCGCCTTTGTCGCGGCCATCCACGACAACGAAGTGCTGCTCACCGGCCAGCACCGTGACGATCAGGCCGAAACGCTGCTGTTTCGTTTGTTGCGGGGGGCGGGGGTGAGGGGGTTATCGGCGATGCCGCGGCAACGTCCTCTGGGCCCCGGGCACTTGCTGCGCCCGCTGCTCGACGTGTCCCGCGCGGAGCTGCAGGCCTATGCAACGCAGCAGGGGCTGAGCTGGATCGACGACCCGTCCAACGACGATCACCGTTATTCGCGCAATTACCTGCGCCAGCGGGTGTTCCCGTTGCTTGCCGAGCAATGGCCCCAAGTGTCGATGAGCCTGGCTCGCAGCGCTGCGCACATGACAGAGGCCCAAGGCTTGCTGGATGACCTGGCACGGCTCGACCTGGCTGGCGCCACCACCCCGGGTGCGTTCGATTGGCTGGGCTTGCCCTCGCTTGAATTGGCAGCGTTGAAAGCCTTGTCGCCGGCTCGTCAGCGCAATGCCTTGAGCCATTGGTTGGCGTCAATGACGACGCTGCCGGACAGTGATCATTGGTCCGGTTGGGATTCGTTGCGCGATGCGGCTGAAGATGCCCGGCCCATCTGGCGGCTGGCCGGCGGTGAACTGCACCGGGGGGACGGGCGCGCCTGGTGGTTATCCGACCACTGGCTACGTTCGGCTGCGGGCCCCGTCGAATGGGCGGATCCGGCGGTACCCTTGCAGTTGCCGGACAACGGTCGGGTCATCCTCAACGGCAGGCGCCCGGCGGGCCCACTTTGCGTGCGCTATCGTCAAGGCGGCGAAGTGCTGGAGCTGCCGGGCCGTGGTCATCGGGATATCAAGCGTTTACTCAATGAACGCGCGGTGCCGGCGTTCGCTCGCGGCCGATTGCCGCTGCTGTATCGGGGCGAGCAATTGCTGGCAGTGGCCAATCTGCCCGGGCTCGACGCTGCGGCTGATGGCAGTTGGCAACTGATCTGGAAGCCAGAGGCCAAGATCGGGGTTTGAGCTGAAAGGGGCTTTCCGGTAGACTACGCTCCCTTCTTGATACAACTTCTGTGGATTCGCCTGAATTGCAGCAGTTGCCGATTACCAAGCAGTCTTTGCTGGGCGATTCCAAAAAATGTGTAGCGAGCAACGTACCGGTGATTTCACTTCCGGTCTGTCCCAACGCGGCGGTTTTTTTGAAAGGTGCACTGTGATTAATGCAGGTGATCGGGGGCTTCGGCCTTCCTTCGCTTTCCCCGGCGGCTCGGACCGCTTTAACGCAGACTTCTAGGGTTTTTCATGACGCGCTACATATTCGTCACGGGCGGTGTTGTTTCTTCATTGGGGAAAGGCATTGCCTCGGCTTCATTGGCGGCCATCCTGGAGGCGCGGGGACTTAAGGTCACCATGCTCAAGCTGGACCCGTACATCAACGTCGACCCGGGCACCATGAGCCCGTTTCAGCACGGTGAAGTGTTCGTCACCCACGACGGCGCCGAGACCGACCTGGACCTGGGCCACTACGAGCGGTTCATCCGCACGACCATGACCCAGAACAACAACTTCACCACCGGACGCGTCTACGAGCACGTGCTGCGCAAGGAGCGTCGTGGTGATTACCTGGGCGCGACCATCCAGGTCATCCCGCACATTACCGACGAAATCAAGCGCCGCATCATCAAGGGTGCCGGCGACGCCGACGTGGCGATGGTCGAGATCGGCGGAACCGTGGGCGACATCGAGTCCCAGCCGTTCCTCGAAGCCATCCGCCAGTTGCGTTTCGAAATCGGCGCCAAGCGCGCGATGCTGATGCACCTGACCCTGGTCCCGTACATCGCCACTGCCGGTGAAACCAAGACCAAGCCGACCCAGCACTCGGTCAAGGAACTGCGTTCCATCGGCCTGCAACCGGACGTGCTGATCTGCCGCTCCGATCACCCGATCGACCTCTCGTCGCGTCGCAAGATCGCCCAGTTCACCAACGTTGAAGAGCGCGCGGTGATCGGCCTGGAAGACGCCGACACCATCTACAAGATCCCGGGCATCCTGCACTCCCAGGGCCTGGATGACTTTGTCGTCGAGCGCTTCGGCTTGCAATGCGCCGGCGCCGACCTGTCCGAATGGGACGCCGTGGTCGATGCCAAGCTCAACCCGGAGCACGAAGTCACCATCGCCATGGTCGGTAAGTACATGGAATTGCTGGACGCCTACAAGTCGCTGATCGAAGCGATGAGTCACGCCGGCATCAGCAACCGCACCAAGGTCAACCTGCGCTATATCGATTCCGAAGACATCGAGAACCAGGGCACCGGCCTGCTCGAAGGCGCCGACGCGATCCTCGTGCCGGGCGGCTTCGGTCTGCGGGGCGTGGAAGGCAAGATCACCGCGGTGCAATACGCCCGCGAAAACAAGGTGCCTTACCTGGGGATCTGCCTGGGCATGCAAGTGGCGGTCATCGAATTCGCCCGTAACGTGATGGGCTGGAAAGACGCCAACTCCACCGAGTTCGATCGCGCCAGCGGCCACCCGGTCGTCGGCCTGATCACCGAGTGGGAAGATGCCACCGGCGCCGTGGAAGTACGCACCGAAAGCTCCGACCTGGGCGGCACCATGCGCCTCGGCGCCCAGGAATGCCTGCTCGAAGCCGGCTCCCTGGTGCACGATTGCTACGCCAAGGACGTGATCGTCGAGCGTCACCGCCATCGCTACGAAGTGAACAACAACCTGCTGCCGCAACTGATCGAGGCGGGCCTGAAAATCTCCGGGCGCTCCGGTGACGGCGCGCTGGTGGAAGTGGTGGAAGCACAGGACCACCCATGGTTCGTCGCCTGCCAGTTCCACCCCGAGTTCACCTCGACGCCACGGGACGGTCATCCGCTGTTCAGCGGTTTCGTGAAAGCCGCGTTGGCTCAACATCAGAAAAAGGCATAAGACGATGGCCCAGAAGATCATCCGCGTCGGCGACATCGAGATTGCCAACGACAAGCCCATGGTGCTGTTCGGTGGCATGAACGTGCTGGAAAGCCGCGACATGGCGATGCAGGTCTGCGAGGAGTACGTGAAGGTCACCCAGAAACTGGGTATCCCCTACGTCTTCAAGGCCAGCTTCGACAAGGCCAACCGTTCGTCCGTGACCTCCTACCGTGGTCCTGGCCTGGAGGAGGGCATGCGGATCTTCCAGGACATCAAGCAAGCCTTTGGCGTGCCGATCATCACCGACGTCCATGAGCCTGACCAGGCGGCGATCGTCGCCGAGGTCTGCGACATCATCCAGTTGCCGGCCTTCCTGTCGCGCCAGACCGACCTGGTGGTCGCCATGGCCAGGACCGGCGCGGTGATCAACATCAAGAAAGCCCAATTCCTCGCCCCCCAGGAAATGAAACACATCCTGAGCAAGTGCGAAGAAGCCGGCAATGACCAGTTGATCCTCTGCGAGCGTGGTTCGAGCTTCGGCTACAACAACCTGGTGGTGGACATGCTCGGCTTCGGCATCATGAAGCAGTTCCAATACCCGGTGTTCTTCGACGTGACCCACGCGCTGCAGATGCCGGGCGGCCGTTCCGATTCCGCCGGCGGTCGTCGCGCCCAGGTCACCGACCTGGCCAAGGCCGGTATGAGCCAGTCCCTGGCAGGCCTGTTCCTCGAAGCCCACCCGGACCCGGACAACGCCAAGTGCGACGGCCCTTGTGCCTTGCGCTTGAACAAGCTGGAGCCGTTCCTGTCTCAGCTCAAGGCGCTGGACGACCTGGTCAAGGGTTTTCCGACGATAGAAACCGCGTAACGCGGTTTTCTCCGGTAAAGTACCGCTCGATTAAAAGCACCGTTCCTTGTGGGAGCATGGCTTGGTGGGAGCAAGGTTTGCCCGCGATGGCGCCCTTGACCTCCCATCGCCATCCGGCCGTGCGCCTACAGCGTTTCGTCAACTTTGGAGTGTTTACAACAATGGCAAAAATCGTCGACATCAAAGGTCGTGAAGTTCTCGACTCCCGTGGCAACCCCACTGTTGAAGCGGACGTGCTTCTCGACAACGGCATCATCGGCAGCGCCTGCGCGCCGTCCGGTGCTTCCACTGGCTCGCGCGAAGCGCTGGAGCTGCGTGATGGCGACAAGAGCCGTTACCTGGGCAAGGGCGTGCTCAAAGCCGTGGCCAACATCAACGGTCCGATCCGCGACCTGTTGCTGGGCAAGGACCCTGCCGACCAGAAAGCCCTCGATCACGCGATGATCAAGCTCGACGGTACCGAGAACAAGGCCACCCTGGGTGCCAACGCGATCCTCGCCGTCTCCCTGGCTGCCGCCAAGGCCGCTGCCCAGGACCAGGACCTGCCGCTGTACGCCCACATCGCCAACCTCAACGGCACTCCGGGTGTCTACTCGATGCCGGTGCCGATGATGAACATCATCAACGGCGGCGAGCATGCCGACAACAACGTCGACATCCAGGAATTCATGGTCCAGCCGGTAGGCGCCAAGTCCTTCTCCGAAGGCCTGCGCATGGGCACCGAGATTTTCCATCACCTCAAGGCTGTGCTGAAGGCCCGTGGCCTGAGCACCGCAGTGGGCGACGAAGGCGGTTTCGCACCGAACCTGGCCTCCAACGAAGACGCGCTGAAAGTGATCTCCGAAGCCGTGGCCAATGCCGGCTACACCCTGGGCACCGACGTGACCCTGGCCCTGGACTGCGCCGCCAGCGAGTTCTACGAAGACGGCAAGTACAACCTGTCCGGTGAAGGTCAGGTGTTCACCGCCGAAGGTTTCGCCGACTACCTCAAGGGCCTGACCGAGCGCTACCCGATCATCTCCATCGAAGACGGCCTGGACGAGTCCGATTGGGCCGGCTGGAAAATCCTCACCGACAAGATCGGCGAGAAAACCCAGCTGGTGGGTGACGATCTGTTCGTGACCAACACCAAGATCCTGAAAGAAGGCATCGACAAGAAGATCGCCAACTCGATCCTGATCAAGTTCAACCAGATCGGCACCCTGACCGAAACCCTGGAAGCCATCCAGATGGCCAAGGCCGCCGGCTACACCGCCGTGATCTCCCACCGCTCCGGCGAAACCGAAGATTCGACCATTGCCGACCTGGCCGTGGGCACGGCGGCAGGCCAGATCAAGACCGGTTCGCTGTGCCGCTCCGACCGCGTTTCCAAGTACAACCAACTGCTGCGTATCGAAGAACAGTTGAACGGCAAGGCCAAGTACAACGGTCGTGCGGAGTTTCGTGGTTAAGCGGTAGATGGTAAAAAGACAGCGGATTGCGTCGGAAAACTCGCCCCGGTGGTGGTTTTCCCTCTAATCTGATGCCTTATCAAGCACAAGCCTGGGTTTTCCAGGCTTCGTGCTATCAGACGCTGCAAAGTTTGGCATGGCGGTCTTTTTTCACTGGATACCTGATATTCGATGCGCAGTCCCAATTGGTTGTTTCTAGTCTTGCTCCTGTTGCTGGCCGGCCTGCAGTACCGCCTGTGGGTGGGTAATGGCAGCCTGGCGCAAGTGGCCGACCTGACGCAGCAGATTGCCGACCAGCATGCCGAGAACGAGGCGTTGCTGGAGCGTAATCGGGTGATGGACGCCGAAGTCACCGAGTTGAAAAAAGGCATGGAGACCGTTGAAGAGCGGGCTCGCCATGAATTGGGCATGGTCAAGGAGGGTGAAACCCTCTACCAGTTGGCCCAATGAGTCTTCGTTTGCCGGCCTTCTGGGCCGTGATTCCCGCCGCGGGCGTTGGCGCCCGGATGGCCGCGGACCGTCCCAAGCAGTACCTGCAACTGGGCGGACGCACAATTCTTGAACACAGCCTTGGCTGTTTCCTCGATCACCCCACCGTCAAAGGCGTGGTGGTGAGCGTTGCCCACGATGATCCCTACTGGCCGACCCTGGGCTGCGCCAGCGACCCGCGCATCCAGCGCGTGGACGGTGGCGAGCAACGTTCGGATTCAGTGCTCAATGCCTTGCTGCACTTGCACGGGCAGGGTGCCGATGACCACGATTGGGTGCTGGTGCACGACGCCGCCCGCCCCAACCTGTCCCGGGACGATCTGGACAACCTGCTCGGTGAGTTGGTGAACGACCCGGTCGGCGGCCTGCTGGCCATCCCGGCCCGGGACACCCTCAAGCGCGTCGACAAGCATGGCCGCGTGCTGGAAACCGTTGATCGCAGCGTGATCTGGCAGGCCTACACCCCCCAGATGTTCCGCCTCGGCGCCCTGCATCGGGCCCTCGCCGACAGCCTGGTGGCGGACGCGGTCATCACCGATGAAGCCTCGGCCATGGAATGGGCCGGGCTGGCGCCACGTTTGATTGAAGGGCGGGCGGATAACATCAAGATCACCCGTCCTGAAGACCTGGAGTGGTTGCGCCAGCGCTGGGCGCATCGGCGGTAGGGACATCCTGACCTGCATACACACAATCCCTGTGGGAGCGGGCTTGCCCGCGAAGGCGGCGGTACATCCAGCATTGATGCAAGCTGACCCAGCGCTTTCGCGAGCAAGCCCGCTCCCACAGGTTTTACTGTGTCTTACCTGCATGCACCTAGCCCCCCGTGGGAGCGAGCCTGCTCGCGATGACGTCAGTCCAGTCGCCCAAAATCAACTGTCCTGCAAAAACATCTCCCGGTTCAACCCATGCCGCTGCATTTTTTCATTGAAGGTGCGTCGGGGCAGTTGCAGCTCTTCGAGCACCGCTTTCACATCACCCTTGTGCCGCGTCAGGGCGGCGCGCAGGCACTGGGCTTCGAAGGCTTCCTGCTGGGCCGCCAGGGATTGGCCGGGCTCCGTGTCCAGGGTGTGCGGCTGATCCAATCCCAGCACCTGGCGTTCGGCGACGTTGGCCAGTTCACGCACATTACCCGGCCAGGCATGGCTAAGCAGATGGCTCAACTGCGGGCCGCTCAGGGGGGCGGCGGGGCGGCCCAGGCGCTCGGCGGCGCTGTGGGTGAAATGTTCGAACAGCAGGGGAATGTCCTCGCGCCGTTCCCGCAACGGCGGCAGGCGCAGTTCGGCGATGTTCAGGCGGTAGGCCAGGTCTTCGCGAAAACGCCCGGCCCGGGCTTCGTCCAACAGGTCGGGCTTGGTCGCGGCGATGATGCGCAGGTCCACACGGATGCTCTGGTTGGAGCCCAGGCGCTCAAGCTTCTGTTCCTGTAGCACCCGCAGCAACTTGACCTGCTGGGCCAGGGGCATGCTCTCGATTTCGTCGAGGAACAACGTACCGCCGTCGGCGTATTCAAGCTTGCCGATGCGCTTGCCCTGGGCGCCGGTAAACGCACCGCTCTCATGGCCGAACAATTCGGCCTCGAACAGCGGCTCGGGGATGGCCGCGCAGTTCAGCGCGACGAAGGGCTTGTTCGCCCTCGGGCCGAAGTCATGCAGGCAGCGAGCGACCAGTTCCTTGCCGCTGCCGGTTTCACCGCGAATCAAAACGTTGACCGGCAGCGTCGCCAGGTCCAGCACCTGACGCCGCAGGTTTTGCAGCGCCCGTGAAACACCCAGCAGTGTCGCGTCGAGCCGGGCCCTGGCGTCGGCCAGTTCATGCAGGCGGCGGTTCTCCAGGACCAGGGCGCGCTTGTCGAGGGCCCGGCGCAGGCTGCCGAGCAGGGCGTCGGGGCTGAAGGGCTTCTCCAGGAAGTCGTAGGCGCCGTCACGCATGGCTTCCACGGCCATTGGCACGTCACCGTGGCCGGTCAACAGAATCACTGGCAGGTCCGGGTCCCGGCGGCGCACTTCGGCCAACAGCTCCAGGCCGCTGAGCCCGGGCATGCGCACGTCGCTGAGAATCACCCCCGGGTAATGCTCCGGCAACTGCGCCAGGCATTCTTCGGCGCGGCTGAACAGTTGCACCTCGAACCCCGACAGGCTCAGCCATTGCTCGACGGCGCTGCGGATGCTGCCTTCGTCATCCACGACCGTTACGCTTTTCAGTTGGGTGTGGCTAAGCATGCAACTGCACCTCCTGATCGATGGGCAACGTCACGCAGAACACCGCGCCGTTCTTATGGTTGTCTGCGGTCAGTCGCCCGCCCGATTCATGAATGATCGCAAACGAAACCGCCAGGCCCAGGCCCAGGCCATCGCCCACCGGCTTGGTGGTGAAGAACGGGTCGAACACCTGGGCCAGATGCTCCTCGGCAATCCCGCTGCCGGTGTCGCTGACGGTCAGGCGCCACAATTGCTCATCGGCCTCCAGGCGCACTTCCAGGCGCTTGAGGGGTTGCTCGGCCATGGCATCGAGGGCGTTGCGCAGCAGGTTGATCAATACCTGTTCGAAGCGGATCGCATCGCCACGCACCCACGCCGGGCGCGTCAGGTGCAGCACGGTGCTGACCTGTTCGTCCCGCAGGCGCGTGTCGAGCAATTGCAGTGCCTGATCGACCACCGCTGCCAGGTCCAGGCGTTCGCGCAAGCCGCTGGGGCTTTTGCGGGCGAATGTCTTCAAGTGGCCGGTGAGGGCGGCCATGCGGGTCAGCATGTCGTCCACCGGTTTGAGGGCCTTGTAGGCGTCATCGACCCGGCCGTGATCCAGCAGCAGGCGCAGGGTTGCCAACTGCATGCGCTGGGCGGTGAGCGGTTGATTGATTTCATGGGCCAGCGCCGCGGACATCTGCCCCAGGGCCGCCAATTTGGCCGATTGCACCAGGCCGTCCTGGGCCGTGCGCAGATCTCGGGTGCGTTCTTCCACCAGGCGCTCCAGTTCTTCGCGGCTGCGCTGACGCAACTTTGCCAGGCGCCAACGCTGGTTGAGGAACAGCAGCAGGAACACCAGCGCCAGCCATGATCCGGCAGCAGCGAGCCCGGCATTGCGCAGGTCTTCGAAGGCGATCTGTGGATGACGCAGCAGGTGCAGCGTCCAGCCTTCAGTCGCCAGCGGCAGGGATTCCCACAGGTAATCGGCACTGCCGCCGGGGGCTGCGACACGGGCCAGGTGGCTGTTGTCGTCAAAGCGCCGCAGCGGTTCGAGGGTCAGGGGTTGCAGCGGTTGCTTGTCGTACTGGCGGGTAGCCTTGAGTTCGGCGCGGTCGCTGTCGGTCAACGGTTGCAAATGGCGATAGCGCCAGCCCGGACGATTGGCGATGAACACGATGCCACGGGCATCGCTGACCAGCAGGGTGTCACTGCCCTGGCGCCATTCGCGTTCAAGCTCGGGAAACTCCAGTTTCACTACCATCGCGCCGAGGAACTCGCCGTTGTCGCCGGTCACGGCACTGGAGAGGAAGTAGCCCGGGATGCCGCTGGTCACGCCCACCGCATAGAAGCGCCCGGAGCCCTGGGTGCGGGTCTGGATGAAATAGGGACGAAAGCCATAGTTGTGCCCCACATAACTGCTGGGCAGGCGCCAGTTACTGGCCGCGACGGCCAGGCCGTTGTGGTCGAGCAGTTCCAGGGTCGAGGATTGGGCGGCGCCGTTGATCTGCTCCAGTTTGCGATTCAACGCGTCCTGCCGCGCGCCCTCCACCGGCCCCTTGAGGGCCGCGCGCAACTCCGGGTCGAGCGCCAGCACCGCGGGCAAGGCCCGGTAGCGTTCGATCAGGGTGTGCAGCGAATTGGCGTACAGCGCCAGTTGCTGGCTGGCCCGGTGGGCGTCTTCCTCCAGGGCTGCGCGCTCGGCGTGGCGCACGGCGAGGGTGGCGGCGACGGCGGCGCCAGCAAGGATCATCAACGTGTACAGCGACAGACGCAAGGTACGGGTGGTTGGCAGCATGCGGGTGTGAACAGTTTGCAAGTCGGGCGGGCACCATAGCATGGCGTGAACATCATTTTCCCAGGCAACCACAAACCCCCCTGTGGGAGCGAGCCTGCTCGCGATGACGGCGGTACATCCGGCATGGATGCAAGCTGACCCACCGCTATCGCGAGCAGGCTCGCTCCCACAGGGTTCCGCAGAGGGTTTTATTGGGGAAAACACACAAAAAAGGCCGGTGGGCATGAAGCTCACCGGCCTTTTTCATAGCGTCGAAGGGTGTGTTACTGCACTTCTACCGCCAGGCTGTCGCTGATCTTCTTCTGCCAGATGGCCGGGCCGGTGATGTGCACCGACTCGCCCTGGCTATCGACCGCAACGGTCACCGGCATGTCCTTGACCTCGAACTCGTAGATCGCTTCCATGCCCAGTTCGGCGAACGCCAGGACCTTGGATTTGCGGATCGCCTGGGCCACCAGGTAAGCGGCGCCACCAACGGCCATCAGGTACACGGCCTTGTTGTCCTTGATCGCTTCGATGGCGGTCGGGCCGCGTTCGGACTTGCCGATCATGCCCAACAGGCCGGTCTGCTCGAGGATCTGGCGGGTGAACTTGTCCATCCGCGTGGCGGTGGTCGGGCCGGCCGGGCCGACGACTTCGTCACCCACCGGGTCGACCGGGCCGACGTAGTAGATGAAGCGGCCCTTGAGGTCCACCGGCAGGGTTTCACCCTTGTTGAGCATTTCCACCATGCGCTTGTGCGCCGCGTCGCGACCGGTGAGCATCTTGCCGTTGAGCAGCACGGTTTCGCCCGGTTTCCAGCTCTGGACTTCTTCCGGGGTCAGGCTGTCGAGGTTGACGCGGCGCGCCGACGGGCCGGCTTCCCAGACGATTTCCGGGTAGGCGTCCAACGGTGGCGCTTGCAGCTCCGCCGGGCCGCTGCCGTCCAGCACGAAGTGGGCGTGGCGGGTGGCGGCGCAGTTGGGGATCATGCACACCGGCAGGGAGGCGGCGTGGGTCGGGTAATCCATGATCTTCACGTCGAGCACGGTGGTCAGGCCACCCAGGCCCTGGGCGCCGATGCCCAGCTGGTTGACTTTCTCGAACAGCTCCAGGCGCATCTCTTCGATACGGTTCTGCGGGCCACGGGCCTTGAGCTCGTGGATGTCGATGGATTCCATCAACACTTCCTTGGCCATGACGGCGGCTTTCTCGGCGGTGCCGCCGATGCCAATGCCGAGCATCCCCGGTGGGCACCAGCCGGCACCCATGGTCGGCACGGTCTTGAGCACCCAGTCGACGATGGAGTCGGACGGGTTGAGCATGGCCATCTTCGACTTGTTCTCGGAACCGCCGCCCTTGGCCGCCACGTCCACTTCCACGGTGTTACCCGGGACGATGGAGTAGTGGATGACCGCCGGGGTGTTGTCCTTGGTGTTTTTGCGTGCGCCTGCCGGGTCGGCGAGGATGGAGGCACGCAGGACGTTTTCCGGCAGGTTGTAGGCGCGACGCACGCCCTCGTTGATCATGTCGTCCAGGCTCATGGTTGCGCC
Organism: Pseudomonas fluorescens; assembly: GCF_018614775.1. Classification (GTDB taxonomy): domain Bacteria; phylum Pseudomonadota; class Gammaproteobacteria; order Pseudomonadales; family Pseudomonadaceae; genus Aquipseudomonas; species Aquipseudomonas fluorescens_BY. The sequence continues at coordinate 17,513 of NZ_JAGGOF010000009.1, read as the reverse complement.
ATCCCAACGCACGTCCATGCCCACGCGCACGAACACGGTCACGATGCCGGTGTCCTGGCAGATCGGCCGGTGGCCGGTGGCGCACATGCGCGAGTTGATCAGGATCTGCGCCATGGAGTCACGGGCTGCCGGCGATTCCTCGCGCAGGTAGGCCTCGTGCATCGCCTGGATGAAATCCACGGGGTGGTAGTAGGAAATGAATTGCAGGGCGTCGGCAACGCTCTGAATCAGGTCGTCTTGCTTGATCACGGTCATGAGTCGCGCTCCTCTAAAAGACGGGAACATTCTATAAGGCAGCCTCAAGCAGCGAGCTTCAAGCGGCAAGTTCAGGGCGGTACGCGTACTGCTTCAGCTTGCCGCTTGAAGCTTGCGGCTTGAAGCGGACCCTCAGGGTCAAGGCACGCCGGGTATGCTGGCGCGACACTAAAAAGGCGCGGCAGTATATCGCGCCTGACTGGAAAGGATCAGTTTTTGTGGGAGGCCTGGTGTAAGCAATGCGGGGCGCGAACCGGTGGGAGCAAAGCTTGCTCGCGATGCAGCGCTGCGATTCTCCAGAAGACCGTGGCGGCCTCATCGCGGGCAAGCCTTGCTCCCACAGAAGCTGCCATTGCCTCCACCGCCACCCTCCCATAGTTTGAGCGCCGGTCCCATGCCTGTGCGGTAAACCCTGCGTCATTCTGGGCCATTGCTTTGACGCCATTTTTCTGCGCCAGAATTGAATGGTCATTTGGCCTGCACGCCACTAAAGTGGCGTCTGGCCTGTAGCGTAGGACGCTTCTGTCAGTTCCCCCCTTTCCCATGGTGAGTCAACGATTGACCCATAACGCCATCCAACGTCTTTTGCTGAAACGCTTCGCTTTGGCGGCCGCGACTTACGCGCTGGCATTGGTGTTGTTGTGGCTGGCGTTTTTCAGTGGTCATTACCTCGATTCGCTGCGCGGTGCCATCATCGGCAGCGTGTTGGTGGTGCTGTGCCAGGCCGGGTTGTTCGCGCTGTTTATCACCGGACGCAACCTGCGGTTCGCCGACCCCAGCCTCACCGAAATCCAGGTGTTGGTCGGCCTGGGTTGGCAGACCTGGATGATGGCGCACCTGGACGAGGCCCGGGGCGTGTTCCTGGTGTTCTACGTGTTGATCCTGCTGTTCGGCCTGTTCCATCTGACGCGGCGGGTCTTCGTGCGCTGCGCGACGCTGGTGTTTATCAGCTTTACCGGCATTACCCTCTGGGACGGTTACTTCTTCCGGCTTCCCGACCCTACGCTGGCCGGGTTGCAGGTGTGCGTGCTGTTCATGGTGCTGGTGTGGCTGGTGTTCTACGCCCGCTACGTCCAGACCTCACGTCAGCGCATGCGGCAGCGGCGGTTTGCCTTGCAGGCGCACCAGGACACGCTGCGCGGCATGATGCGCCAACTCGAAGATCTGGTGGCCACGGATGAGTTGACCGGGCTGTTCAACCGTCGGCACTTTTTGCGCCTGGCGTCCCGTGAACTCAACACCCTCAGGCCCGGCGTCGCCCATGGCCTGGCGCTGATCGACCTCGATCATTTCAAACGCATCAACGACTTGCACGGCCACGCCGCCGGCGATCAGGTGCTCCAGGCGTTCGCCAGTGTCGCTACGGCGTGCCTGCGCGAGGGCGATGTGCTGGCCCGTTATGGCGGCGAAGAGTTCGTCATGCTGCTGCCGGCCTGCGACCCCTCGCGCTTGACGGCCTGTTGCGAGCGCTTGCGGCTGGCGTTTACCGAAGTCGAGCTGGTCGGCCTGCAGATCGGTGCGCTCAGCTTGTCGGCGGGCATGACCCTGCTGGAAGTGGGCGATGACCTGGACAACGCCTTGCAACGCGCCGACCAGGCCTTGTACCGTGCCAAGCGAGACGGCCGCAATCGGTGCGCCGCCGCCTGGGAGAGCGTCGATGCCTGAACTGACAGTCGCTGGCCGGCAATGGACGGTGGCGGCGGGCAGTAACCTGTTGGACGCGTTGAATGGGGCCGGTGTGGCGGTGCCCTACAGTTGCCGTGCCGGCAGTTGCCATGCCTGCCTGGTGCAATGCGTGGGCGGCGACGTGCGGGACAGCCGGCCCGATGCCCTGAGCCCGACGCAACGCGATCAGGGCTGGCGGCTGGCCTGCCAATGCCAGGTCATCGAGGATGTGCAGATCCACACCTTCGATCCGCACCGCGACGGCCGGGCGGCCCAAGTGGCGGCGGTGGATTGGCTCGGTGCCCAAGTGTTGCGTTTGCGGGTCACCCCTGAACGACCATTGCGTTACCGGGCTGGGCAGCACCTGGTGCTGTGGGCCGGCGACGTGGCGCGCCCGTATTCCCTGGCGAGCCTGCCCGAGGAAGACCGTTTCCTGGAGTTCCACCTCGATTGTCGCGAGCCCGGCCAGTTCGTGGAGGCGGCGCGACTGCTGAAGGCCGGCGATCCGATCCGCCTCGGCGAACTGCGCGGCGGCGCCCTGCATTACGACCCCGACTGGAACGCCAGGCCGCTGTGGCTGCTCGCCGCCGGTACAGGCCTGGCGCCGCTGTTCGGCCTGCTTCGTGAAGCCCTGCGCCAGCATCACCAAGGCGCAATCCGCCTCATTCACGTCGCCCATGACGCTGCCGGACATTATCTGGCCAAACCCCTGGCGGCACTGGCGGCCAAGCATGAAAACCTCAGCGTAGAGCTTTTCACCGCGGCCGAGGCGTCGTCGGCGTTGGCACAACTGCGGCTTGTTTCCCGGCAAACCCAAGCCTTACTCTGCGGCCATCCCGACCGGGTCGAGGCCTTTGCCAAGCGCCTGTACTTGGCCGGCCTGCCGCGTAACCAACTGCTGGCTGACGTCTTCCTGCCCCGTGGTTGAGCGCTGATTTCCAGACGCGAGACCGACCATGACACACACCCTGCTACATGACCGTGAGCGCGGCCTGCTGACCTTGCGGCTGAATCGCCCGGACAAGAAAAACGCCCTGACCCGGGCCATGTACAGTCAATTGGCCCAGGCCCTGGCGACGGCGGATGCCGACCCGCAGATTCGTGCAGTGCTGCTCACCGGCTCGATCGACTGCTTCACCGCTGGCAACGACATCCTCGATTTCCTTGAGCAGCCGCCGAACGACCTCGACAACCCGGTGTTCCAGTTCATGCTCAAGCTGCTCGAATGCCGCAAACCGGTGATCGCCGCCGTGGCCGGGCCGGCCGTGGGTATCGGCACGACGATGTTGCTGCATTGCGACCTGGTTTACGTCAGTCGGGACGCGCGCCTGCGCATGCCGTTCGTCAACCTGGGGCTGTGCCCGGAATTCGGTTCCAGCCTGATCCTGCCACGGTTGCTGGGCCAGGCCAGGGCCGCGCAATTGTTGCTGCTGGGCGAGGGCTTCAGTGGTGAGCAGGCGGCCGCCTGGGGCCTGGCGAGCGAGGCGCTGGAGTCGGGTGAAGCGGCCCTGGCCAAGGCCCGGGAAGTGGCGCTGCGCTTCGAGTCGCTGCCGCCTGAAGCGATGCGCGTCAGCAAGCAACTGATGAAAGCACCGGACCGCGAAGCGCTGCGTCGGGCGATTGAAGAGGAGGGGGCGTTGTTCATCCAGCGGTTGCGCTCGCCGGAAGCGATGGCGGCGTTGTTGGGGTTTATCAACAGGTCTTAGGTTTTGTAGCGTTTGGGCTGGCGTCATCGCGAGCAGGCTCGCTCCCACAAGGGATTTGTGTTGCCCAATCCCCCAGGTCACCCCTGAACCACTGTGGGAGCGAGCTTGCTCGCGAAAGCGCCGGGTCAGCTTGCATCCATGTTGAATGTGCCACCGCATTCGCGAGCAAGCCCGCTCCCACAGGGTTGGCGGTGATTGGCAATATTCGGGTCAACACAGATCCCTGTGGGAGCGAGCCTGCTCGCGATAGCGGTAGACCAAGCAACACATCCCCCAGCCCGGAAACCAAAAAGCCCCGCCATTTACCTGGCGGGGCTTTTGTCTGTCAGCCGGTCACTCAGACCATCGGGTCGCCGACATGGAGGATTTTCATCCCGTTGGTGCCGCCGATGGTGTGGTAGCTGTCGCCCTTGGTCAGGATGACCCAGTCACCGGTCTGCACGACGCCGCGCTTGACCAGCTCATCCACCGCCGCTTGGCTGACTTCGCCGGGTTGCAGGGCGGCCGGGTCGAACGGCACGGTGTAGACACCCCGGAACATGGCCGCGCGGGCCTGGGTTTCACGGTGCGGAGAGAACGCGTAGATCGGCACCGAGGAGCGGATGCGCGACATGATCAGCGGCGTGTAGCCACTTTCGGTCAGGGCGATGATCGCCTTCACACCGGGGAAGTGGTTGGCGGTGTACATGGTTGCCAGGGCGATGCTCTCGTCGCAACGCTCGAAGGTCTTGCCGATGCGGTGGCTGGAGGTCTTGCTGGTAGGGTGTTTCTCCGCACCCAGGCAGATGCGCGCCATGGCCTGCACTGCCTCGAGCGGGTAGAGGCCGGCGGCGCTTTCGGCCGAGAGCATCACCGCGTCCGTGTAGTCGAGCACAGCGTTGGCTACGTCGGACACTTCGGCACGGGTCGGCATCGGGTTCTGGATCATCGACTCCATCATCTGGGTCGCCACGATCACCGCTTTGTTGTGGCGGCGTGCGTGCAGGATGATCTTTTTCTGGATGCCCACCAGCTCGGCATCGCCAATTTCCACGCCCAGGTCACCACGGGCGACCATCACGGCGTCGGACGCCTTGATCAGGCCATCGAGGGTTTCGTCGTCGGCCACGGCTTCGGCGCGTTCGACCTTCGCCACCAGCCAGGCGGTGCCGCCGGCTTCGTCGCGCAGTTGACGGGCATATTCCATGTCGGCGGCGTCACGGGGAAAGGACACGGCGAGGTAGTCGACTTCCATTTCCGCGGCCAGCTTGATGTCGGCCTTGTCTTTTTCAGTGAGGGCCGGCGCCGTCAGGCCACCGCCACGACGGTTGATGCCCTTGTGGTCCGACAGCGGGCCGCCGATGGTCACGGTGCAGATCAGTTCGGTGGCGGTGGCGGTATCGACGCGCATCACCACGCGACCGTCGTCGAGCAACAGCTCGTCGCCCACGCCGCAATCCTTGACCAGGTCCGGGTAGTCGATACCGACCACCTGCTGGTTGCCTTCGGTCAGCGGATGGCTGGTGGAGAAGGTGAAGGTGTCACCGACCTTCAGCTCGATGCGCTTGTTGGCGAATTTGGCGATGCGGATCTTAGGGCCTTGCAGGTCCCCCAGCAGGGCAACGAAGCGGCCGTGCTTGGCGGCGAGGTCGCGCACCAGCTTGGCACGAGCCTTGTGCTCTTCCGGGGTGCCGTGGGAGAAGTTCAGACGGGCAACGTCCAGGCCAGCCAGAATCAGCTGTTCGAGAACTTCCGGCGAGTTACTGGCCGGGCCAAGGGTAGCGACGATTTTGGTGCGACGGACGGACATGCAAGACTCCTCAAGTTCAAGCGCCAGCGAAGGCTACTATGCTCTTAGGGTGTAGTCATTGTTCATATGCACTACTTATTCGTTTCTTTTTCGAAATGAACATTCCTGAAAATATTCACGCCTGTTCCGAGGGATGGCCTGTGCTCCCACGGATTCGGCACTGAAGATTTCTGCAAACGGGTCGATACAGTGCTCAAGACAGGAGAACCTCCCATGCGATTCGTGCTTTTTATTGCCCTGGCCCTGAGCATCACGGGCTGCACCCGGTGGTCGATGAACCATCACATGAACCTGGCCTACAAAGCCTATGACCGTGGCAATTGCGAGCAGGTGATGCTCGAGCTGTCCCAGGTCGATCGCGCCAGCCGTGCCCGGCGCTACATGCAGCCGGAAGTCTCGATGCTGCGCGGCCAGTGCCTGGAACGGCAGAAACTGTTTGTCGACGCGGCGCAGACCTACCAGTTCATCATCATGCAATACCCCACCAGCGAATACGCGTTCCGTGCCCGCGCCCGCCTCGAAACCTTGCAGAGCCTGGGCCATTACCCGACGCGCAGTGCTACGGCCATCCGCCCTGCGGCGTCTTGATACTGCCCCTCCGAACCCGGCCCGGTAAAATTCCCGGTCACTTATGCGTCGGCGCATTGTCCGAGATGAAAGATTCGTCTCAGGGGTGGTTGCGTCGCAACCTTGAGCTATATTTGTACAAGTTGCTAGAGCTAACCCTCTAGAGCAAGGGGCACCTGTGACCGGCAGCAGTAAGGCCAAAACGCTGGCAAGCGTCTGGCACCGGGATCGGGGAGAGCGAGCCGTTTGGGTTCGTTCCGAAGTATTCGGGTGCCCCTTATTGGGGCGTTCAAAAAGCGATACAAGACATGTACAAAAAGCGGCGCATAGAGCGGCAGCAACTGCCGTGTTTTCTGAAAGTATTCAATGGCATCAACGACAAACCCATCGGTTTCCTGGGCAATGTGTCCCAGGATGGTCTGATGTTGATCAGCCATTTGCCGTTGATGGTGGGCGCGGATTTTGATCTGTTGCTGAAAGTCCCTGGCGATGATGGCCTGCAGCACATTGTGTTGAGAGCCAATTGCCTGTGGTGCCGGGAGGACGTAACGCCGCAACATTTCGACGCCGGTTTCAGCCTGCACTGGGCGCCGCCGGAGTACGGCCAACTGGTCTGCGCGTTGCAACAGTATTTCAGTTTCCACACGCTGCCGGCTTCGGCTTGATGGTCGGGATAGCCCTAATCCCTTGTGGGAGCGAGCCTGCTCGCGATGGCGGTAGATCAGTTGGCAACGCTGTCGACTGATACACCGCCATCGCGAGCAGGCTCGCTCCCACAGGTCATTTCGTCACCGGCTGTTGTATCAGCGCTGAACCTTCGCCTCGTTATCCAGCATCCGCTCCAGCAACAACACCCCCATCTCGCCCATCTGGTGAATCGCCAGGGCCAGGTTGCGCGGGGCGCCTTCCAGGTCTTCGGATAAATCCAGGATCAGCGTGCTCACCGAGCAGAAGGTTTCGTAGGTGTGCGCGAGCATGCCTTCGGGGTCGGCATCCGGGGCGACGATGAAGTAGTCCAGTTGCTTGGCAGTTTTCGGGTCGGGTTGCTCGGCGTGGGGCTTGAGGTAATAGTCCAGGGCCCTTTGGGTAGCCTGTTCGAGTTTTTCGGGATCTAGGAGCGGATCAGTGTGCGGAGGATTCGGTGTTGGCTTGATCATGATTCACTTTTCCATGATGTGGCTGCCACCCAATTCGCGACTAAACGAGGGGTGGCGGCTGGACGCAGGTTAGTCGACCGGTGGAAAAGCGAAGCCCGGCGCGCCCGAGGGCGCCCTGCGAACAGCCACCATCAAGTACGGGGATAGGGGAACCCGACTGGATGAAGCCTGTGCGCACCACTTTTACCACCGGGCGACTAAACCCGATCGCTGGAGATCAGCGACGCGAATCAAGTTACGGGGCAAGGCCAAGGCGCACAAGTCGGCGGATTCTGGCGGATCTGTAGTCCGTTGCGCAAGACGCTGTAGCCACCCGGACATTTCCATGCACCCGGGGGGCTACGTCTGTCGGACCTGTCAGGTTTGACAGGTGTAGGGTTTGTCCGCCTCGTTATTCAATAGGCCTCAAGGTCTGCTGGCACGTTGCTGGCGCTCGCTTCCTATCGAGGCATTGATCATGGACACCAATGATGATTTCAAGAACAGCCGCCCTGAAGACGCCATGAGGGTTGTCCCGCCACCGCGCATTACATTCCCTGAAGAAGGGGGCGTTTTCACTACGACCAGTCTTTTGCGTGGCACGGGTGAGTCAAACGCTTTTGTGCAGGTTTTCCGGCAGGGCGGCCAAGTACTGTCCGATGAGACTTTTGTCGTCAATGGTGTTTGGGAGACGTTTTTGAATGCGTCTTTGCTCGTGGGGGGAGAAATCACCCTAACGGCCAGACAGAGGCTAGCAGTCGAATACTCGGATTGGGCCCCCCATGTCACCGCAACAGTAGTGACCGTGCCGGGCGTTGAAGCCCCACGCCCAAATTCGGAGATGCGCAGAAGGACGATTTTTTCTGGCACCGGTGTACCCGGGGCGTATGTGGATATTGGCTATCTTGTAAAGGGGGCTGAAACTCACCTTTTAAAAGTGCCGGTTGAGGAGGATGGGAGCTGGCGTACGACGGTGTACTTTCCCGTTCCTGTGACAGGGGGATATACGTTTGCTGTCTCGCAGAGTATTGACGAGGTGTATTCGCCGGGAGTTCTTATTCCTATAAGGTTCCTTGCCGATCCTGTCATTACTGAACCCGCAGAGGGTTCTTACCAATCCACGTCGTTTACTTTGACTGGCTCCAACGCACGACTGAACGACAGAATTCACATTTTCGACGAAGAAAACCAGCCAGTCGGCGTAAGCGATCTGGTGATAGACGATGACTGGCGTTGTGCTGTTACGGTCCGTCCGGGTATCCGGTCATTGGTCGCGATCGGTAAGAATGGTGCAGAAGAAACCTCCCCTGGCGTTCCCCGGTCGTTCAACGTTCGTCCTGGCGCATTGACCCATATCAACGTTACCTACCCAACTGACACTACGATCAAGTTTTCAGGCGAAGGCGATACCGGCGCATTGGTTCAGATTACAGTCCTCTCCGGTCCCGTTTCCCCGAGGCTGATCATGGCGTCAGTGATCGATGGCAAATGGGAGGCAATCGAGAGCTGGGTATTTGGTCGTCACGACTTGAGCGCGGTTCAAAAATTTAGCGACATTGGCGGTGGCTGGACGGAATCACCGCCTTATAGATTTTTCATCGGAGAGAACTAGGGAAGCGGTTACGGCGTAGGGATCGTTGATATTCACTGTCGATTACCTACAAATTCCCCGCCTTCTTCCATCCCAAGTACAACGTCACCAGGTCCGCGCCCAACTCGCTGGGGCGCGAGTCCAGAGCCGGGACGCCGTGGGCCGCCAACTGCTTGTGCAGTTCGGCCCGTGCATTCAAGTAATCCACTGTCCCGCAATAGGCCAAGGCCTCGGGCAGGGTTTGCACCGGTGCCTGGCGCAACCGATCGAGGGCCTCTTCTCGCAGGCTGGCCACCAGCACCCGATGCTGTTGCCCCAGCCGTTTCACGGCCCCGAGCAGATCCGCGTCGTCCTCATCCCTCAGGTTGGTCACCAGCACCACCAGCGCCCGGCGTTTCTGTCGGGCCAGCAGTTGGGTCACGGCGGCCTGGTAGTCGGCGGGGCGTTGGCTGCTGTCCAGGTCGTACACCGTGTTGAGCAGGACGTTGAGCTGGCCGCTGCCCTTGACCGGTGCGAGGTAGCGGGCCTGGTCGCTGGCGAAGGTGCTCAGGCCCACGGCATCGCCCTGGCGCAGCGCGGTGTAGCTGAGCAGCAGGCAGGCGTTGAGGGCGTGGTCGAAATGCGACAGTTCGCCGTCCTGGCTGCGCATGCGCCGGCCGCAATCGAGCATGAAGATGATCTGCTGGTCGCGCTCGTCTTCGTACTCCCGGGCAATCGGCGCGCGGTGGCGGGCCGTGGCCTTCCAGTCGATCTGGCGCAGGCTGTCGCCCTCGCGAAATTCGCGCAGTTGATGGAATTCCTGGCCCTGGCCGCGCCGTTGACGCTGGCGGATGCCCAGTTGGCTGAGCCAGTTGTCCACCGCCAGCAGTTGACCGTCGTAGAGCCGGGCAAAGTCCGGGTAGACGCGGGTGGCGTCGAGCGCGGCCAGCAGACGTCGGTCAGACCACAACCCCAGCGGGCTCGGCAGGCTGATTTCACAGCGTTCGAAGCGGAAGTGACCGCGCTTGAGTGGCCGCAAGCGGTAGCCGACCTGGCTGCGTTGGCCGGGTTGAAGCTCGACCATCAGGGGCAGGTTTTCAAAGTCCAGTCCGTCCGGTACGTGGTCGAAGACCTGGATGTGCAAGGGCTGGGTAAAATCATGCGCGAGTTCCAGCCGGACTTCGCCCCAGCGTCCCAGCGCCAGGCTGCCGGGCATCTGCCGCCGCACCTGGGGCGAGGGCAAGCGCTTGAGGCGCACGGCGTCGAGCAGCGCCAGGGCCAGCAGGGCGAGCATCAAGCCCCAGTTGATCGACAGCAGCGTCGGCGCAATGGCAATCCCCAGCGCCCGCAATGCGCCCGGCAGGACACTCGCGGCCAGCAGGACCGCGAGCCAGATCAGCAGCAGGCGCGAGGGTTTCATGGGCGCGTTCCACTGACGATGGCGTCTGTCACAGTGGGCATCGTTGTCATGATATTCGGCTTCACAACCGCGGTGCCGGCACTTGATCGAGCAATTGCCCCAGCACCTGGTCCACCGAGAGCCCTTCGATGTCCAGCTCTGGCGCCAGTCGCACCCGGTGGCGCAGCACGGCCAGGGCGCAGCCCTTGATGTCGTCCGGCACCACGAATTCGCCACCGCGCAACAGCGCCCGCGCTCGCGCGCAACGCACCAGTGCTATCGAGGCCCGTGGCCCGGCGCCGAGGGTCAGGCCCGGCCAACTGCGGGTGGTGCGGGCCAGGCGCACGGCGTAGTCGAGCACCTGGTCGTCCATCGGCAGATCGCTGGCGATGCGTTGCAGCGCTTGCACGTCCTTGGCTTGCAACACCGTGCGCAGCGGCTGCACGTCGAGCATGTCGGCGCGGGTCGAGCGGCTGACCTGGCGAACCATGTCCAGCTCGCGCTCCGCGTCCGGGTAGTCCATGCGCACCTTGAGCATGAAGCGGTCGAGCTCGGCTTCCGGCAGCGGGTAAGTGCCTTCCTGCTCGATGGGGTTCTGGGTGGCGAGCACCATGAACGGCTGGGCGATGGGCAGGGCGCGGCCTTCGAGGGTGACCTGGCGCTCCTGCATGGCTTCGAGCAACGCGGCCTGGGTCTTGGCCGGCGCGCGGTTGATCTCATCCGCCAGCAACAGGTTGGTGAACACCGGGCCCTTGCGCAGCTTGAACTGCTCGGTCTGCAAGTCGTACACCGCGTGCCCGGTGACGTCGCTGGGCATCAGGTCGGGGGTGAACTGGATGCGCGTGAACTCGCCACCGAAACAGCGGGCCAGGGCACGCACCAGCAAGGTCTTGCCCAACCCGGGAACGCCTTCGAGCAAGACATGACCGCCGGCAATCAAGGCCGTCAGCACATCGTCGATCACCGCCACCTGGCCGACCACGGCTTTGTGCAACTCGGTGCGGATGGCCTGGGCCAGCTGACTGGCGCGCTGGCGCTGCTGGACGGCGTGGGCCTGGCCGTCGACAGGTTCGTTTTGTTCAGTCATCGGTTCTGGCGCTCTCATAACGGTTGAATCCTAATACCCTTTTATAAAACATCAGGGCCGCGCGATTTTGTGAGGACGTGCACTTATCTGGCACATCTAACTCATTTGGAAATGCAGGTTCGGAAAGATCAATCCAGCGAAGCGTGCCGGCAAACCCGCTTCCACCGTGCGGGATCTGGGGGTGCTACTGACCACTATTCCCGCTTCGATCAGGCGGCCCAGCTCCTCCGTTGCAAGTCGATCCTTTAATCCTGTGAACACTTTGAACTCCGCCCGCGGCATAGCACCTTGGGTAAGAAGCGCCAACACAGCAGCGGCGCTGCCAGGCCGGATGCCGGCACGATGAAGGCCAGGATCCGTCGAGAACACATGAACAACCTGCTCGCGCAACTTGGCCGGGTTCAGCGAGGTCGTCATGTATTCAATCTGGTCGCGGCAGACATCGAGCATGAACTCGATGAAGTTGAAGTAGTGGCGCTGTGAGAGTTGGCCGCGCCCGTCATAATCACCTTCACGGGGACGATCAGCCAACGCCAGGAAGCGATAGTAGTCATCCTGCCTGCGAGCCAGGCCACGAGACAGTGACCAGAGGAAAGGTTTGAGCCCGAGGTGAATAAGTTGCAGGTGGGTGAGCATCCGGGTCACCCGGCCATTACCATCCAGGAAGGGGTGAACAAGCGCCACTCGGTGATGACCTGCCAGGGCAGCGATCAACTGGCGACGCGGATCCCTGATTCGCCCATAGTGCAACTGCAGGTGCTGAAGCATGGGCAATACAGCTGCGGCCGCTGGAGCGACATGAACGCCGACCTGGACCTGTTCATCCTCTTCGGCCCGCAGTCTGCCCGGCTCCATCAAGCGGCCATCGCCAAGGGGCAGTTCTTCTGTGGACGCGGCTTTGAACAGACGGCGATGAATGGCAGCGATCAACTTGGGATCGAACATGGCAGAGAAGCTGTCCGCTGGTCGCATGCGAAGCATTCGCTCCATCACCTCCTGCTGGGTCATGTGTTGCACAGCAAGCTCTTTGAGCTGCTTTCTTTCCCGTTTGGGTGTTGTGCGGGCGGCCTGGAGATCAGCAATCTCGGTTCGATGACCTTCAATCAGGTTCGAGTAGTAGGTGTTGGTAATGCGCAACAGGCCTGCCAGTTGCCTGGACGTCTCATCGGCCAGCCGTCCTGCAAGAAACTCTGCCTTGCGCGGCAACTGATCTGCGGCCTGAATGATCGAGTCGGGCAGATTTTCTGGCAGTACCGGGTCAAGGTATGTTTTCGAGGTAATCATTGTCTGGCTTCCAACGAACAAAAACGGCCATCTATTCGAAAATATTTGCGGAAATTTATGCGGAAAAATAAACAGCCGCTAATGCCCGTAATCGCTAGGTATAGTGATATTTTTCGTTGGAAATAAGCCAGCGGTTTTGCGGATTTTTCTGCGCAAAACCACGATTGAGTCATTCGGGACCCGCTGCCGTTCATAAGGCATTCCTGAGGGTTTGCAAATGGGCGACCTGGCGGCAGAACTCGGCGTGGGACAGGCGTTGTTTCGGCCGTGGGCTCAAGGCTTGGCTGATGGCTCGCGTCGACTGGCGGGTCAGGCGGGCGAGGACTTGCCATTGTTCGGCCACGGCCAATTGGTCGAAGCCTGGATGCAACTGGCGGGCGCGGCGCAGTACGTCCTGTTGCAGGGCGTGCAGCAGGTGTTGCCGGCCGTTGTGACGCAAGTGGAAACCGGCGCTGGCCTGCAGGTGTTCCTCCAGTTGGCGCCGGGCCTTGGACGCGGGTTGCTGGGTCGGGCCAAGGCGCACCGCCGAACGCCAGAGCCACAGCGCAATCAAGGCCGCCAGCGCCACCAGCGCCTGGGGGAAATAACGCAGCAGCAGGGTCAGCAGGCTGTCGTGGTCGGTGTTGAACAGCAGCGTGACGGTGGTGTCGGCGCTCAGGTACCAGAGCAGCCAGGCGTTGTCGTATTGACTGATATGGTCGTTCTTCCACAGCTCGGCGTCGGTGATCACGGTGATCGAGCCCAGGCCATGGTTGACTTGCATCATGTGGGTCGACAGGGCGCTGTTCGCCCAGGCCTGGGCCAGGTTGTGCGGGTCTTCGAGGTGGAAGTCGGTGTCGAAGTCGACATACGCCGGCGCCTCTTCATCCTCCAGGTACAACTTGGTCAGCTTGGGGTAAGGGTCCTTGATGAGGTCCGGTGCCGGTTCCTTGAGGTCCTTGCTCATGAGTTGGTGCAGGCTTACGCGGTCCAGCAGCAAGTCGCCGCTGCTGCCGGTGCTGTCATCCCACAGGGCTTCGGCGACAAACAACAGGCGGCCACCGGCGCGGGTCCAGTTCAGCACCTGCTCGACTTGTCGGGGCGTCATGTTGGTGCGTTCGCCCAGCAACAACAGGCTGTGCTGGCGCGGTTCAAGGGTGGGCAGGACATCGAGGTTGTTGGCGTGTGCAACGCTGATGCCCTGTTGACGCAGGAAGTGTTCGGCCGCCAGGTAAGGGTTCGCCTGGGCTTCAGGAGACGGGCCGTGATCGATGGTTTCCTGGTACGGCACGGCCTTGGCGCCGAGGTACATGACCAGGGCGCCTGTCAGCGCCACCACCAGGGCCACGACCAGCCATCCCGTGCGCCGGCTCATTGGGGCGCCCCCGGGCCGAACAGCCCGCGCCAACCGTCGCACAGCTGCTGTTGCACGTCAGACGGGGGCGCCCGGTGCCCATAGGCAATGTTCTGCCAATGCAGGGTCAGGTTTTTGCTGAACCCCAGCAGGCTTTCATGTTCAAGCTGTTCGACCCGTTGCAGCACCTGGCCTTCGGTGTCGGCAGCTTTCAACGGGACCTTGAAGTCGTGGTGCAAGCGGCTCAGCAGCGCCCGGTACAGCAGGCCCAGGGCCTCTCGTGGATTGGCTGACCACAGTTGCTCGACGCTGGCCGCGACGTCCACCGGCAGGCTCTCTTCGCGGATATCCAGGCCGAACATGCGCGCCGGTGCCGGTCGCTCGATGCTCGGTTGTTGGGCTGGGCGGCGAATCACCAGGGCCTTGAATCGTTCACGATAACGCCAGGCCAACCAGACGATCGCGCCCACCAGGCAGGCCCAGAGCACAATCTGGATCAGCCCGGCGACGAGGTCGAAGCGTTGACCGGCCAGCCATTTGAACAATGCCTTGAGCCAGCCCGGGTTCGACTGGGTGTTGGTGTCGGGAGACTCGGCAGTTTCATCGTCAAAACGATAACGGGTGATCGTCTCCGGATTCTTGAACGGTGGCGCTTCGAGGATCGCTTTGATGCTGTCCCGGGAGGCTTCGCTGGTGAGCGGCTGGTTGAGCAGGCGCGGGCTGTCGGGGGCGATGCTGGCCTCGTCGGCCCAGGCCGGAGGCGCCAGCGGCACGAGCGTCAAGGCCAGCAGCATCAACACCGGGGCCACGCCGCTGAGGCGCTGGCGCAGGCGGCGGAACACCAGCTCGATGTCCCAGGCTTCGAGGATCGTGCGGCGGTTCAGGTAGAGGCTGAAACCGCAGGCGACGTAGATCGGCTCCCAGACGATCAGCAACAGCGGATATAGCACGTTGAGCAGGTGTTCAAACCACAGCCAGTCCTGTTCGGTCGCGGCAATCAGCTTTTGCCAGTCCCATTCCAGTTCGACCTGTTGCGGCACGAACAGATAGAACAGGGCCATCAGGCCGAACCACAGGACGGTTTCCAGGTGCACGCCGATGATGGTCAACCATTGCGCCGCGCCGCCGTTGCGTTGCAATAGCACTCGCAAGCGCTGCTCCCGCGCCTCGCCGGCAAGGCCTTCCAGTTGTACCACGGGCATCAGGAAGCTGCGGCTCAGGCTCAGCCGGCGCCAGGTCAGGCTCGCCAACAGCTGCGGCTTGAGCAGCGCGGGCCACTGGCGCAAGGCTTGCTTCAACGTCGGCGTTTCGCCAAACAGCGCCTCGGACAAAATGTACAGTGGCAGGCGGTCGAAGGCCGGCTTCAGCCACCAGAACAGGAACACCACCAGGGAGGGCGACTTCCATAGCAACAGCGTCAGCAGCGCATACACCGGCAAGGTAATGATGGCCCAGCTGGTCATCAGCAATCGCCGATGTTGCTGGCTCATCAGCACGCCAAGGTCCATGGCTTCCCAGGTGGTGCGGGGGCGGATGACAACGGTGGCGTCACTCAGGCGCATGGCGGACCCGTCCGGCAAGCGACAGATAGCTGATCACCAGCAGCCACAGCAAGGCGCCGACGGTGTATTTGGTTGCGGGCGTCACCGCACTGGACGACCAGTACGCCTCGATGAAGGCGGCGATGAGCAGGAACAGGACGACCCCGGCGATGATCAGCACGCTCTTGCCGGCAGCGAGCCGCAGGGCTTCGCCCCGGGTGAGGCGTCCCGGTGCGATCAGTGCCCAGCCCAATTGCAGGCCGGCGGCGCCCGCCAGGGCGATGGCCGTGAGTTCGAACGCACCGTGGCCGATCACGAACGACCAGAACGTCCCCCCGGAGCCGATCTGGGTCAGATGGCCGGCGATCGCGCCGATGGTCAGGCCGTTGAAAAACAGGAAGAACGCGCTGCCCAGGCCAAACATCAGGCCACTGGCGAACGTCTGAAAAGCGATGCCGATGTTATGCATGATGTAGTAGCCGAACATGACCCAGTCTTCGCTGGAGGCCCGTTCGATGGAGCGCCCCAGGTGACCGGCGGCGGGGTCGTACATGCTGCGGATCTGGCTGACTTCGTCGGCGCCCAGCACGCTGTAGACCAATTCGGGAAACAGATAGACCAACAGCCCGATGCCCACCAGGCTGCCCATGAACATCACACTCGCGGCCAACACGAAGCGCCATTGTTCGCGCACCAGTCGAGGAAAGCCGGCGAGGATGAAGTCCGACAGGCGGGCTGAGGGACGGCTGCGGTCCCGATAGAGTTGCTGGTGACCACGCAACGCCAGTTGTTGCAGGCTGTCCACCAGCAAGCTGCTGTAACCCCGGGCCTGGGCCAGTGCCAGGTGATGGCAAAGCCGGCGGTAGGCGGGTGGAAAGTCGCTGCCCTCGGGCACGTTGCGGCTGCGTTCCAGCTGGTCGAGCAGCCGGGAAAGTTGATCCCATTCCCCTTGGTGGCGGCTTTCGAAAAGGCTTTGCTTCATGTGGGCCCCAGCAGGCCACGGGCGATGCCATTGAGTCGGCCAACGGCCTGGTGAGCCTGGACGTTCAATGGCGCGGCCAGGATCACGGCCAGTTCGTTGACCCGCGCGGGGGACAAATCAGCCTGGCGCTCGGCGAAACCCAGTACGGTGCGTTGCTCGTCGACACTCAGGGCAAACGGCGCACGCAGCGGTTCTGCCAAGGGCAGCGCGGGGCGTTTGACCGGCTGCTCGCGATACACCACCAGCGTACCGGCCGCCAGGTCGCCCAGACGTTTGAAGGCAGGATGTTGCAGGCAACTGATCGCGCCGAAGGTATAGCCGAAGGGCAGCATGTCGACAAAGCGCAACAGGTTGCGGATCAGCGACGCCGACCAGCCGATGGGCCGGCCATCGTCCTGCACCACCCGCAAGCCCATGATCTGTTTGCCTGGGGAACGTCCCTGGTGCAGCACTTCAAAAAGCACCATGTACCACCAACTGATGACAAACAGCAGGATGGAACCCAGGCCCATCCCCAGCTCACCGAAAAACGCCAGAATGAGGAACACAAGGCCCAGCACCAGGCCGCGTATCGCCAGGTCGATGGCAAAGGCCAGGGAACGGACCATCAACCCCGCCGGGCGCAGCGGCAGGTCGATGCCTTCGGGCGTTTCAACCTGATACCGCGTGTCCAGTGGCGGCGGCAGCGTCGCGGTCCTTTGCAGTGCTGGTGTCTCGAGCATGGGCAACCTGAGTGATGGGCCGGGTCGAACGGTCGATGTCGGGGTCGATGCTAGCAGAAACTGTAGGCGCTGAGCTTGCTTGCGATCGCGGTGTGTGAGGTTGTATTGATGTGGATGTGCTGTCGTCATCGCGAGCAGGCTCGCTCCCACAGTTGACCGGGGGCCACTTCAGATTTGCATGTAAACAAATGGCCCCTGTGGGAGCGAGCCTGCTCGCGATGGCGTGGGGCAGTGGGTGATGAGGTTGACTGCTGCACCGCTTTCGCGAGCAAGCCCGCTCCCACAGGGGAAACGCGTAACTCTCCAAAGACAGGTCGGCTCTAAGGCCGCCTCGGCGAGCCTTTGATCTTGGGCGCCCCGTTAACCACGCTGGCCGAACGCAGGTATTGAGGAGTGGGCAACCCGGCATGGATGCCGGGTTAGCCGCGCTGGGCCATGGATGGCCCTTCGCGGCGGGCCCACGGAGCAATGCCGGAG